>NZ_RFFG01000001.1 GCF_003696215.1 Actinomadura harenae
GCCCGGCGCGCTTCGCCGGGGCGTGCTTCGCCGGGGCGTGCGGGGCGGTCGGACGGGCCTTGCCGGTGCGCTTGCCGGGCCGCTTGTGGCCGGGCGACGGGACCGGGCCACGCGGGCCCGTCGGGCCAGAGGGGCCCGCGTGGGTCGGGTGGACCCGCACCCCGATCGAACCGCCGTGGGCGGCCGGACGGCCGGGCGCGTGCCCGCCGGGGTGGGGCCGGTTGACGCCGTGCTCGCCCGGGACGGGCACGGGAGTGACGACCCGCTCCCGGCTCTGGAGGCCGAAGGCGTCGCCGCCCTGGCCGACCGTGCGGGTCACGTTCGAGACGGTGCCCTGGAGGCCGGCCGCGGCGCCCTGCCCCGCGAGCGGGCCGCCTGCGGCGAAGGCCGGTCCGGACAGGCCCGCCATGGCGACGCAGAGCGGCGCGATGGCGGCGGCCCTGATCAGGTTCCGCGCGGAACGGTTCATGCTTTCCCCCCGGTTGTCGGATTGATCCTGCACGGCCGGGGCGCGTCCGCCCCTGTGAGCCGTCCGGTGGTGTGCACCGGCTTTCCGGTCGGGGACGTTAGTACAGCCGATGGCCGCGCACAGCCCTTTCCCGAAGGAAATGCATCGGCATGGGAATGATCATTGGAAGGGACTGGACCGCTTCAGCCGCGTCCGCCATGAAATGACATTCACCGGCATATCCACCCGATATGCCAAGGAGATTTTACGGATCCGTTGTGAACAAACAGGAGCGGGGACGCCGATCCGGCGTCCCCGCTTTTTACCGTCCTTACCCCGGCGCTGCCCTTCCCGGGGGTCAGGCGCCCTCGCCGAGGGCGATCGCCTCGTCCACCTCGGCGTGCCGGGCGGCGAGCTCGGCCTCGTAGCGCTCGCGGTCCACCGCCTCGGCGATGTCCTCGTCCTGCTTCATGAGCGCCTCGAGGTCGGCCTTGGCGTTGTCGAGGACGCCCATGTCGAGATAGGCCGCCTGCACCTTCTCGCCCCACAGGCCGACATCCTTCACGCACGGCACGATCCGGGAGAACAGCAGCGACTGGTAGAGCGTGTACATATCGGAGTTGTCGACGTACTCCATGCACTCGGCCATCGGCATGCCGAGCGTTTCGAAGACCTCCCGGCCCTTGAACCGGTCGCGCATCAGATAACAGCCCTCGACCACGAACTCCTCGCGCTCGGCGCGCTCCTTCTCGGTCAGCTCGGCGTAGTAGTCGCGCAGCGCGAGCCGGCCGAACGCGACATGCCGCGCCTCGTCCTGCATGACGTACGCGAGGAGCTGCTTGACCAGCGGATTGGTCGACATGTCCCGGTACAGCCCGAACGCGGCGAGCGCGAGGCCCTCGATCAGCACCTGCATGCCGAGGTAGGGCAGGTCCCAGCGGGAGTCCTCGAGGGACTCGGCCAGCAGCTTCGCCAGGTCCTGGTTGATCGGGTAGTACATGCCGATCTTCTCGCGCAGGAACTTGGAGTACAGCTCCACGTGCCGCGCCTCGTCCATCGTCTGGGTGGCCGCGTAGAACTTGGAGTCCAGGTCGGGGACGGACTGGACGATCCGCGCCGACACGTTCAGCGCGCCCTGCTCACCGTGCAGAAACTGGCTGAACAGCCACGCGCCCTGGTGCCGTCCGAACTCGTCCCGGTCGGCCTGCGACATCTTGTCCCAGATGGCGGAGCCGACCAGCGGGTTGAACTGCTCGGGCAGCCCGGCCACGTTGTTCGGGTCGACCTCGATGTCCCAGTCGATGCGCTTCTGCGCGTCCCACTGCTTGTCCTTGCCCTTCTGGTACAGGTTCAGCAGCCGGTCGCGGCCGTCGTCGTACTCCCAGGTGAAACGGGCGTCACCGGACATCGGGACGTCCCAGGTCTCCTTGGGGACGGGCGAGACGTAGAAGTCGTACGAGGTCATGCCAGCCTCCTGGGACGCGGCCTCCCGCGAGCCTCGGCGACCGCGGGTCGGCGCGGGGTGGTGCCGCCCACCGCTTTACATCCCTTCGTAACATGTAAAGCTGCCCGCGAACAGACCCATTCACGGCCGCCCGGAACCCCGCCCGGAACCCGCCCGGCCGCGAGGCGACCGCGGGGCGAGCGCGGGGCGACCGCGGGGCGACCGCGGGGCGACCGCGGGGCGAGCGTGCCCCCGCACCCATGACAAAAGTCATCGTGGGGCCGCGACAACCTTCACTAACTCGCTGACCTGTGCGTTCCTACCGTTGAACCCATGGACGCCATCACCGTCACCAACGTCGCGAAGAGCTACGGAACGGTCCGCGCGGTCGCCTCACTCGACCTGACGATCCCGGCCGGGCAGACCCTCGCGCTGCTCGGCCCGAACGGCGCGGGCAAGAGCACGACGATCTCCATGCTGGTCGGGCTCGCCCGCCCGGACGCCGGCGCGGTCGAGGTCTTCGGCGACGACCCGGCCACCGCCGTCGCCCGCGGACGCGTCGGGGCGATGCTCCAGGACGGCGCGCTCGTCGAGGGCCTGACCGTCAAGGAGGTCGTCGGGTTCGTCCGGGGGCTGTACCCGGAGCCGCTGCCGCTCGCCGAGATCCTCGCGACCGCCGACCTCACCGACCTCGCGGGCCGCCGCGCCGACAAGCTGTCCGGCGGGCAGCGGCAGCGGGTCCGGTTCGCGCTGGCCATCGCGGGCGCGCCGAAGCTGCTCGTCCTCGACGAGCCGACCGCCGCGATGGACGTCGAGTCGCGCCGCACCTTCTGGGCCAGCATGCGCGCCTACGCGGCGGGCGGCCGGACGATCCTGTTCGCCACCCACTACATGGAGGAGGCGGACGAGAACGCCGACCGGATCGTCGTCATGGCGGGCGGCCGGATCGTCGCCGACGGCTCCGCCGCCGAGATCAAGTCGAGGTCCGGGACCCGGACCGTCCGGTTCACCCTCGGCGATCAGTCCGCCGCCGGGCTGGACCTCCTGGAGGGCGTCACCGGCATCGAGATCCGCGGCACCACGGCCATCCTGACCAGCACCGACGCGGACGCCACGACCGCCGGGCTGTACCGGACCGGGCTGACCGTCCGGGACCTGGAGGTCCGCGGCGCCGACCTCGAGGAGGCGTTCCTCAACCTCACCACCGACCAGTCCTGACCTGACCTGACCCGGCATCTCGTCCCCCGGAGGCTTCCCATGCCCACCTATCTGCGCCTCGAGGTCGTGCGGATGTTCCGCGACCGGCGCTTCACGTTCTTCACCCTCGCCGTCCCGGTCGCCTTCTACCTGCTGTGGGCGAGCGTCTTCAAGGGCAACGGCACCGAGCCCAAGACCGGCCTGGACATCCAGACCTACCTGATGGTGTCGATGGCGTCGTTCGGCGCGATCGGGGCCTCGCTGTCGACGACCGGGCAGCGGTTCGCGGCCGAGCGCGCGTCCGGGTGGCTGCGCCAGCTCCAGACCACGCCGCTGCGTCCGTGGGCCGTCGTGACCGGCCGGACGGTGGCCTCGATGGTCCTGGCACTGCCCGCGATCCTGCTGGTCAGCCTGGTCGCCGTCGCCGTCGAGGGGGTGCGCGTCGACCCGCTGCACTGGGTCCTGATGGTCGTGCTCATGTGGATCGCCTCGCTGCCGTTCGCCGCGCTCGGCATCCTGATCGGCTGCCTGGCCGGACCGGACTCGGCCCAGCCGATCACGCTCGGCGCCTACTTCGCGCTGTCCATCCTCGGCGGACTCTGGATGCCGGTCAGCCAGCTGCCGTCCGCGCTGCGGACGATCGCGGTCTGGACGCCGTCCAACCGGTTCGGGAACCTCGGCTGGACGCTGGTGTCCGGGCACGCCCCGACGGCCACCACGGCCCTGGTCCTGGTGGCCTGGACGGCCGGCCTGGGCGCCCTCGCGATCCCGGCCTACCGCCGGACCCTGCGGGCGCGCTGAGCGGAAGAGGACACGACAGGAAATACTGGGCGCGGACCACGGAGCGGCGGAACGACGGAAGCGGGCCATGGGCGGGCTGTTCAAGGAGACGATCACCGACGACGACCCGGAGACGTCCCGGCGGCGCCGGGCGTTCTGGGCCGCCTTCGGGCTGATCTACCTCATCCCGGTGATCAAGGTCGTGAGCGGGTACCACGGCCCGCGGCTCGTCCTGGCGGTGCTCGCCCTGGTCCTGTTCGTCACGGTGTACATGGCGACGCCACTCACCCGGGCGAGCTGGCTGGAACCCCTGCGCGGCCACTCCTACGTCCTGTTCGCCGTGTTCGCGGCGCTCTGCGTGGGGCTCCCGTTCGCGTTCGGCTCCGACTGGGCGGGGATGCCGATCTACCTGTCCATCATCGCCGCGATGACGCTGCCGCTGCGGGCCGTCCCCTCCACCGTGATCGCCGCCGCCGCGCTCGGCGCCCTCCAGTGCTGGCTGCTCGGCGTCGGCCGGGGCGGGCTGCTGACGATCACGATGTCGGCGCTGTCGCTCGGCCTGTTCATGTTCGCGTTCCGGCACGCCCGGACGCTCGTCCACCAGCTCCGCGAGGCCCGCGCCGAGGCGACCCGGCTCGCCGCCGCCAACGAGCGGCTGCGCATCGCCCGCGACCTGCACGACCTGCTCGGGCACAGCCTGTCCCTGATCGTCCTGAAGAGCGAGGTCGCCCGGCGGATGGCCGCCCGCGACGTCGACCGGGCGCTCGCCGAGGTCGGCGACATCGAGTCGGTGGCGCGGGAGGCGCTGCGCGACGTCCGCGAGACGATCTCCGGCTACCGGCGCCGCGACCTGACCGGCGAGCTGGACGGGGCCCGCGCCGTCCTCACCGCCGCCGGGATCGAGCCGGTCGTCCGGACCTCCGGCACCCCGCTCCCGGACGAGGCCGACGTCCTGTTCGGCTGGGCCGTCCGCGAGGCCGTCACCAACGTCGTCCGGCACTCCCGCGCGAACCGCTGCGAGATCGACGTCCGCCGCGAGCCGGGCACGCGGCGCGAACCCGGATGCGCCGTCCTGACGATCACCGACGACGGGACGGCGTCCGGGGCGGACTTCACGCCCGGCAACGGCCTCACCGGACTCGCCGAGCGCTTCGACGCGGCGGGCGGAACGGTGACGGCCCGGCCTCGTCCGTCGGGCGGCTTCGCGGTGACCGCGCGGCTTCCGCTCACCTCGTCCGGTGGGTCGTCCGGTGGGTCGTCCGGTGGGTCATCGCCGTCCGGCTGCGGCCCGCCCGGGGCCGGGACCGGCCGCCCGGGGGAAGGCGGGGACGCGCGGCCGGCAGTAGGGTCTGCGTCGTGATCCGGGTGATGCTGGCCGAAGACCAGGGCATGGTGCGCGGCGCCCTCGCCACGCTGCTCGGTCTCGAGGACGACCTGGACGTGGTCGCCGAGGCCGCGGGCGGGGCCGAGGCGGTGCTGCTCGCCCGGCGTGAACGGCCCGACGTCGCCCTCCTGGACATCGAGATGCCCGGCAAGGACGGCCTGGCCGCCGCGGCGGAGATCCGGGACGCCGTCCCGTCCTGCCGGGTCATGATCTTGACCACATTCGGCCGTCCCGGGTACCTGCGCCGCGCCATGGAGGCCGGCGCCTCGGCGTTCCTGGTGAAGGACAGCCCGGCGCGGGAGCTCGCCGCCGCGATCCGCCGCGTGGCCGCGGGCGAGCGCGTGATCGACCCGAACCTCGCCGCCGCCGCGCTCAGCGCGGGACCGAACCCGCTCTCCCCGCGCGAGCGGGACGTCCTGACCGCGGGCGCGGACGGCTCGACCATCGCCGACATCGCCGGGCGGCTGCACCTGTCGGAGGGCACCGTCCGCAACTACCTCTCCTCCGCGATCAACAAGGTGGGGGCGCGCAACCGCATCGAGGCCGTCCACACCGCACGGGCGCAGGGATGGCTCTGAGCCCCGGTGATCCCCGGCCCCCGCGGCGGGGGCCCGGCCGAGCGGCGGCCGCACCCGGTCGCCGTCCCCCGCGGCAGCGCCGTCGGCTGCAGCTCGGGGCGCTACGGATCGGCGCGCTGCGGATCGGGGCGCTACGGATCGGCGCGGTGCGGATCGGGGCGCTGCTCCTCGCCGGGACGCTCGCCGCGGCCTGCCACAGCGGCGACCCGGGAACGGTCAAGGCCAGGCCGGCCGGGCCAGCCCCCGTCCTCCCCCGCTGGGCCAGCATCGGCTGCACCGGCGGGACGATCACGACCGGGCAGCACCTGTTCCGCGGGCGCGGCTTCATCGTCAAGGTCCCCGACCGGGGGCAGGACCCGCGCGACACCGGCCCCCTGCCGCTCATCCTCGACCTGCACGGACTGAACTCGTCCGGGCTCGAACAGGCCATCTACGGACGGCTCGCCGACGCGGGCGCCGCGCGCGGATTCGTCGTCGTCGAACCCGACAGCGCGGCCGAGCGCGGCGGCTGGAAGCTGCCCGGCATGCCGGACGGCGACGCCGACATCGGCTACGTCGGCGCCCTGCTCGACCATCTGGAGAAGGGCCTCTGCCTGGACCGGCGGCGCGAGTTCGCCGCGGGCTTCTCCAACGGCGCCGGCCTCGCGACCGCCCTGGTCTGCGGCCTCGGCGGACGGCTCGCCGGGGTCGCCGCCGTCTCCGGGCTCAACCTGGCCCGGCCCTGCCCGCGGCCCGAGCCCACCACGATCGTCGCCTTCCACGGCACGTCCGACCCGGTCGTCCCGTATGAGGGCGGCGAGCCGTTCGGCGGGAACCGGTCGCGCGTGCCGTCCTGGATGATCCCGGCGGACGGGTCGTTCGACCTGCCGTCGGTGTCGGCCGCGGCTGCGGCCTGGGGACACGCGTTCAGCTGCGGGAAGACCACCTCGGCGGAGCCCGCCGACGGCGTCCGGCGCCGCACCTGGACGGGCTGCCGCCGCGACGCCCGCGTGGACCTCTACACCGTCGGCGGCGTGGGCCACGCCTGGCCGGGCTCACCGGCCGTGGGGGCGGGCGCGTCCACGAAGAAGATCGACGCGACCTCGGTGACACTGGACGTGTTCGCGGGCGACGCCCCGCGCTGGCGGGCGCAGCGCGGCCGCCCGAGCAGCGGGTTCACCGGCGCGGACGACCTGCACGGCGCCGGCGGGCGCGACTGGGACGGCGACGGCGACGGCGACGGGCCGCACGGCGCGGGGCCCGGCCCCGGCCCCGGTTCCGGTCCCGGCGGTGCCGGGGAGCCGCCCTGGACGGCCGCCACCCCCTGACCGCCGGGCGCTGGAACCCTGTCCGTCAGGCGGTCGAGATGTGGTCGGCGAGATAGCCGTGGATGAGCCGCTCGGCCTCGGCGAGGATGTCCGGATCGCCCTGCGGGTCACGGCGGAAGGCCAACTGGAGGACGGCGTCGGCGGCCTCGACGGCGATCGCGAGGGCGCGCTCCAGGGCGGGCGTCTCGGTGATGTCGAAGGTGTCCACGATCAGCTCGCGCAGCCGGTCGGCGACGACCGAGTTGTTCTCGGCGCCCTCGTCCAGCAGCCGGACGTCGGCGACGTCGCCGAACCGCAGCACCCGGAACCCGGGGACGGACCGGTGCATCTCCACGAAGATCTCGATGATCGCGCCGACGGTGTCCGACCAGTCGTCGAAGCGGCCGCCGCCGATGCGCTCGGACACCGTCTGCTCGAACTGCTCCAGGTTCCGCAGCGCCAGCGCCTGAGCCACGGCGCGCTTGTCCGGGAAGAACTGGTAGACCGAGCCGATCGCGACCTCGGCACGCTGCGCGATCCGGGTCGTGGTGAGGCCGTCGTAGCCGTCCTCCTCCAGGATGTCCGCGCAGGCGTCCAGCATCCGCTGCACGCGTTCGGCGCTGCGGCGCTGCGCGGGACGGCGGCGGAGCGGGGTTCGGATGTCGGTCACACCCCCTATTGTCACTCCTCCGCGCCGTCCTGGGACATGACGACGCGGAGATCACACCCCGCCCTCGGCGTGACTTTCCGGACTCCCGCACAGAATGACCGAGAACAGGCCCGGAGCGCCCGCCTCATGCGGGGGCGGGCTCGCGGGTGCGGTGGGCGCGCCGGTACTCGCTCGGGGACACGCCCATCTCGCGGGAGAAGTGGGCGCGGAGGTTCGGCGCGCTGCCGAGCCCGCACCGGACGGCGACGGCGTCGACCGGGAGGTCGGTGCGTTCGAGCAGCTCACGGGCGCGCAGGACGCGCTGGGTCAGCAGCCAGCGGAGCGGCGTCACGCCCAGCTCGGTGTGGAAGCGCCGGTGCAGGGTGCGGACGGTCAGCCCGGCGCGGGACGCGAGGTCCGCGACCGTCAGCGGCTCGTGCAGGCGCTCGACGCCCCAGTCCAGGACGGGCCCGAGCCCGTCGCCGCGCCCCGGGCGCGGCATCGGCGAGGCGACGTACTGCGCCTGGCCGCCCGACCGGTGCGGCGGGACGATCATGTGCCGCGCGACGGCGGTCGCCGCCTCCGCGCCGAGATCGTGCCTGATCAGGTGCAGGCACAGGTCGATCCCGGCGGTGCAGCCCGCGCCCGTGAGCAGGTCGCCGTGGTCGTGGTACAGGACGGCCGGGTCGACCGGGACGCGCGGGAACCGGCGGGCGAGGGTCTCGGCGTGCTTCCAGTGGACGGCGGAGGCGCGGCCGTCGAGCAGGTCCGCGGCGGCGAGGACGAACGCGCCGGAGCACAGGGACACGATCCGGGCGCCGCGCTCGTGCGCCTCGCGCAGCGCGTCGAGGAGCGGAGCGGACGGATCGCGGCTCACGTCGGCGGACGCCGGGACGACGATCGTGTCGGCGTCGCGGAGCCCGTCCAGCCCGTGACCGGCGTTGACGCCGAACAGGCCGGGCAGGTCGCCGTGCCCGGACGAGCCGCGCAGCGGCACGTGCCGGGGGCCGTCCTCGGCGCATATCCGCAGGTCGTACCAGGGTCCGGTGTGCCCGGGCGGGGGCGAGCCGAACAGCTGGCACGGGAGGGTGACCTCGAAGACCGGCATCTCGTCCATGACGACGACCGCGAGCGTGTGCATGGCAGGAATCTAGCGCATCGCGTCATTTCTGCCACTCGTCCGGGATGGCCTGGTTCGCGGAGGCTGGGCGCATGAACACCACGATCCGTTCCGCGGCGCCCCCGCCCGCCCCGCCCGCCGCGCCCGCCCCCGCCGCCCTCGCCGTCGGCGCCTCCGCCAGGGACGTCGCGGATTCGCGCAGGTGGTGGGTCCTCGGGGTGGCCTCGGCCGCGCAGTTCCTCGCGATCCTCGACCTGTTCGCCGTCAACATCGCCTTCCCCTCGCTGCGGGAGAGCTTCGGCGGGGCCTCGCTCGCCGACGTGTCCTGGGTGCTGAACGCGTACACGATCGTGCTGGCCGCGCTGCTCGTGCCCGCCGGACGCGTCGCCGACGACGCCGGGCGGCGGCGCGTCTTCCTGATGGGGATGGCGCTGTTCGGCGTCGCGTCGGTCGCCTGCGCGGCGGCCCCGACGCTCGGGCTCCTCGTGGCGGCCCGGGTCGTCCAGGCGACGGGCGGGGCGCTGCTGATCCCGACGTCCCTGGGGCTGGCGCTGCCCGTGTTCCCGCGCCGCGAGCACCCCACGGTCATGGGCATCTGGACGGCCGTCGCGGCGTCCGGGGCCGGGTGCGGGCCCGTCCTCGGCGGGCTGCTGCTCCTCGCCGGATGGCGCTGGATCTTCCTCATCAACGTGCCCATCACGATCGCCGCCGTCCTCGCCGGCCGCCGCCTCCTCGCCCCCGACGGGCCGCGCGGATCCGCGGAGCGGGCACGCAAGGGGCTCGACCTCCAGGGCGCGGGCCTGCTGCTCGCGACCGCCGGGACGCTGACCGCGCTGCTCACACAGGGCCCGGGATGGGGGTACCCGAGCGTCCCGACGATCCTCTGCGGGGTGCTGGCGACCGTGCTGATCCCGCTGCTGGCCGCGCGGCTGATGCGGGCGCGCGACCCGATCATCGACCCGGCGCTGTTCCGGAACCGGACGTTCGCCGTCGCGGTCACCGGAGTCGGCCTCTACTACCTGGCGCTCGCGGCGGGACTCCTCGCGACCACGCTGTACTACACGCAGGTCGCCCACTGGTCACCGGTCACGGCGGCGCTCGCGCTGGCACCCGTCCCGCTGGCGTGCATGATCCTCTCCCCGCTGTCCGGACGCGTCGTCGGGCGCATCGGCGAACGCGCCTCCGCCGTCGCCGGCGGGCTCACCCTCGCCGCCGGAGCCGCCTGGTGGGCGATCGGCATCGAGCACGGCTACACGGTCGGCTACCTCCCCGGCGCGGTGCTGTTCGGCGCGAGCACGGCCCTGCTCCAGCCGCCGCTGTTCGGCGCGTCCACCGCCCTGCCCGGCGACCGGATCTCCCTCGGATCGGCGGTGCTCATGACCACGCGGCAGATCGCGTCCGCGCTGGGCGTCGCCGTGCTGACCCTCGTGCTGGGCGGTGCGCCGATGATCGCGGACTACCGTTTCGGCTGGTACCTGATGGCCGGCGCGGGCATCGCCTCCGCTCTCGCCTGCCTGCGCTTCCGGCGCGGCTGATGCCGTCAGCGAAGCGAGTCGAAGAGCTGCCCGGCCGCGGGCTGCGTCCATTGGAGCCGGTTCTTGTCGGCCGGATACGGCCCGACCGGAACGGTCCCGAACCGGATGCTCCCGGTGTCGCCGACGCTCGACGACAGGTCGAACATCTCCTTCAGCCCGAGCCCCTTGTCCGTCACGACCGACTTGGACGCGGCGCGCAGGAACGAGTAGAGCCGCGCCGGGTTGGTGAGCTGGCCGCGCGCCTTCCCGGCCATCGCCGTCATGAGCTGCTGCTGCCGCTTGATCCGCCCCAGGTCGGAGCCGTCGCCGAGGCTGTACCGGACGCGCGCGTACCCGAGGGCCTGCTCGCCGTTCAGCTTCTGCCGCCCGGCGGCCAGGTGCAGCCCGGCCTTCGCGTCGTCGATCTTCTCCGGGACGTTCAGCTCGACCCCGCCCAGCGCGTCCACCATGGACTTGAAGCCGGTGAAGTCGATCTGCACCACGTGGTCGAGGCGGACGCCGGTCGCCCCCTCGACGGTCTTCCACGCGCAGGCCAGCCCGGCCTCGTTGAACGCCGAGTTGATCATCCCGGTGCGGGCCGCGACGGTCGCGCCGCCGGACGTCCGGCACGCGGGGATCCGGACCATGGAGTCGCGCGGCAGGCTGATCCCCCGCACGTTCCTCCCGTCCGCCGGGATGTGGAACAGGATCATCGTGTCGGTGCGGGCGCCCTCGTCCTTGCCGTACGCGGCGTTCGCGCCCTGCCTGCTGTCCGACCCGACGACCAGGACGTTCTCCGCCTGCGTCCGCTTGGCCGGACGTGGCCCGAGATCCTCGGCGCTGACATGCCGGATGTTGCCCTCGACCTGCGAGTACAGCCCGTACCCGGCGATCGGGACCGCCATCACGGCGACCACCGCGACCGGCACCAGCCGCCGGATCCGCCGGCGCCGCCGCAACCTCCGCGTCCGATACCCGCCCGAGTTCCGGCTCCCACCCCCGGACGAGGGACTCCGCGACTCGGCGAACGCCCCCGAACCCTCAGAGCTCGCGCCATCCGGACGCGGGCCGTCGGAAGGCGGGCCGTCCGGACGCGGGCCGTCGGAGCGCGGGGCGTCGGGGCGGACGGCGTCCGGGTACGGAGCGGTCGCGGGCGGAACGTCGGAGCGTGCGACGTCCGGGCGGGCGGTGGGTTCCTCCGGGCGGGGCGGGACGGCCCAGGCGCCGGTCTCGGAGCGGAGCGGGGAGCGGTCGCCCCGGGAGGACGGGACGTTCTGCTCTGGGCGCTCCCGCCCGTCCCCGTGGCTGCTCATCGCTGTCCTTCTCGTCTTCAGGTTGCCGAAACGCACTGGTCAGAGGGCGTTTGGCGTCGTCTCGTCCCCTTCTCGGGCGGGGTCCGCGGCGCTGCCGCGGTGACGGCCCGGCCGGCGCCCGCCCCCGCGAGGCGCCGCTCCGGACAGCGGTGCCCGGCACCGCTCAGCCTGCTAACGAACCGGACATCTCTACTGTTCCTCCCGATGCGCACGGGATCGGAAGGGCCGGAAACGTCCGGAAAGCACCCTTGGAGGCGCGGGCATCGACCTTGGTCGCTGGTGGCCGTCCGCCCCGGCCCGGACACTGGGGACATGGACGATCCGAAGACCTACGACGGGTTGCAGGCGATCGTGTTCTTCGCCGGTTTCTACGAGGGGCTGCTGCCGTTCCCCGCCAAGTACTTCGGCTGGACGCCGCTGCTGTCGCTGCCGTCCCGGATGCCCGCCCCGGCATGGTGGATCGTGGCGGCGGCGGCCCTCGTGACCGCCGCCGTCCTCCTGGTGGTGCTCGACACGGCCAAGAAGCGCCGCTTCCCGGACGCCTGACCACTCGGCCCCGGACGCCTGGCCGCTCGGCCCGGACTACTCCGGCAGGGCGCCCCGGTACCGCTCGCCCGCACGGCGGATCATGCGGCCCACGGCCCGGTTCACCGGCGGCGCGTACCGGTCGAGGGCGAGCGCGAGGTGCGCCTCGGGGGCCACCGGCACGAGCGGACGGTTCGCCCGGACGGCCCGGAGAATGGCCTGCGCCACGCGCTCGGGCGGGTAGCCGCGCCGCGCGAACACCTTCGCCAGACCGTCGCGCATCTCGTCCGCCGCGGCCCCGGAGAGCCCGACGTAGCGGGTGCGGTGCATGATCCCGGTGTCGATCACTCCCGGGCAGATCGCGGAGACGCCGACGCCCTCGTCCGCCAGCTCCAGGCGCAGGCACTCGCTGAACCGGAGCACGGCCGCCTTGGTCGCCGAGTACGCGGCGACCTGCGCGCCGGGCGCGTACGCCGCCATGGACGCGACGTTCACCAGGTGCCCGCCCTCGCCGCGCGCGACCATCCGCGTGCCGAACAGGCGGCAGCCCCGGTACACGCCGTCCAGGTTGACGGCCCGGATCCGCGCCCAGTCGGCCTCGCCGGTCTCCAGCAGCGGCCCGGCGACCCCGATGCCCGCGTTGTTGACGACCACGTCCGGGACGCCGAAGGTCTCGGTGACGTGGTCGGCGAAACGCTCCATGGCCTCGGCGTCCGCGACGTCCACGCCGTACGGGTGGGCGGCGCCCCACGACGGGCCCCCGTCCACGGAGCCGGTGATCTCGTCGGCGACGCGTTTGGCGGCGCCCTCGTCGATGTCGGCGACCACGACCGACGCGCCCTCGGCGGCGAAGGCGCGGGCCGTCGCGCGGCCGATGCCGCTGCCCGCGCCGGTCACCACGACGAGCCGTCCGGCGTACTCGCCGCCGGGACGTCCGGCGGCCCGCGCGCGCACGAGGTCGGGCGTGTCCGGGCCGCCCTCGAGATGGTCGACGAACTCGGTGATCCAGTGCGCGACACGGTCCGGATGGGTGCGGGCGACCCAGTGCCCCGCCGGAATGCGCCGGACGTACAGCGGGTCGGCGTGGCCGCGCGCCGAGAGCAGCGCGTCGGGCAGGGCGTACCGGTCCCGGGTGGGGACGATCACCTGCACCGGGACCAGTGCCGTCGCGTCCCCATCAGGAAGTCTCCGCAGGTTGGCGCGGTACAGCCCGAGCCCGTTGCGCGCGTCCCCGGCGAGCGTGGGCGCGGGGTGCCCGGGCCTCGGCTCACCGCCCTCGGCGTGCTTCAGCCCGCGCGCGAACGTCGCCGCGACGACCCGGGCGAGCATCTCGCCCGCCTTGGGCGCCGCGAACACCGGCATGTACACGCTCCGGCGCGCCTGGCCGAGCACCCGCCCCGCCCGCCGGGCGCGCACCCGCACCCGATCCGCCTCGGCGTCCGCGGAGTCGTCGTGGAGGCCGAGGGTCTCGCGGCGGGCCCATGCGGCGACGTGGCGCCAGTCGGGCCCGGAGATGGACGTGAAGGACGCGATCCGGCCGCGGAGGGGACGCCCGTCCGGGCCGTCCGTCACGGCGGCCCAGCACTGGACGGATCCCCAGTCGTGCCCGACGAGGTGGACGGGCGCGTCGCCGCCGACCGCGTCGAGGACGGCGGCGAGGTCGCCCACCAGCGCGGGGATCGCGTAGTCCCCCGGGTCCGCGGGCGCGGTGGACGCCCCGGCCCCGCGCACGTCGTAGGTGAGGACCCGGTACCGCTCCGCGAGGAGCCCGGCGACCTCGTCCCACACCGCGCCGGTGTCGGGGTAGCCGTGGACGAGCAGGACGGTGGGCCGGCGCCCCTCGCCCCGCTCGCGCACGGCCAGCTCGACGTCGCCCGACCTCACCTTGTGATCCCGCACCGCGAACCGCCTCTCCGTCGGAGGGTGCCGCTCCGCCCGGACCCGCGCGTCCCCGCGTTCCGCGGACCGGCGCGTTCCCGCGGACCTCGGCCTCTCCGCGAACCTACGCCTCGAGCCCGCCGGGATCGACCCTCATGACCGGCTGGCGAAGAACGGTCAGCTCGCCGAGGCTGAGGTAGATCTCGTGGTGCAGCCCGCGCGGGACGAGGTTCCGGTCGGCCATGAAGGCGTGCATGCGGGCGAGCGTGGCGGGCTCGCCCGCGTAGTCGCCGTGGTGCAGGATCTGCACGGACGTCCCCTCGTCGAACTCGGCGAGCTGCACGCGCGCCGCCGCCGGGACCTTCGCCCGGACGGCGTCCCGGGCGCGTTCCACCTGCCCGGCCGTGATCTCCCCGCCCGCCTTGAGGAACAGGTGCCACCGCCACTCGGCGCGCGGGACCTCCAGCGGCGGACGCTCGTCCTCCACCCACCAGCGGGCCTCGGGCGGCATGCCGGGCGTCCCCATCGCCCCGGCGACCGCGTACAGGGCCTCGACCGCGGCGCCGTACTCGGGCCCCTCGGGGTCGCCGAGGCCGCTCACGGACAGGCCGCGGACGGCGTCCAGCTCGACGAGCGCGGGCTCGTCGGCCGCGGCGTACCAGGCGTCGTTCATCGTTCGTCCTCCAGGTTCATCGTTCGTCCTCCAGTCGGATCTGCACCCGCGTCACCAGCGCCTCCGGCGGGGTGCGTTCGGGGTCGGCGAGGTAGGTCTCCCGGGTCGTCCCGCCGGGGGTGTGGCCGTGGTCGGCGCACCAGGCGAGCAGCCCGTGCACCACCAGCCCCACCTGGTCGTACGGCCCCACGTGGACGGCCGTCGCGAACGGCCCGCCCGGCAGGACGTCCCGCCGCGTCCCCGGGGCGGCTCGGCTCCGTCCGGCAGGACGGCGGCGAGCGCCACGGGGAACTCCTCGGCGGGGTCCAGCGGGAACACGCCGATCAGGGGCTCGGCGAACGCGACGCCCGTCGTCAGCCGCGCCGCGCAACGCCCCATCGCCGGGGCGATCTCGTCCAGGGACGCGACGTCCCGGGCGATCGCGACGGTGCGGGCGGGCTCGTCCACGACCGTGACCCGCGGCGCCGGAAGCCCCTCGGTGAGGAGGCGTTCCAGCACGTCCAGGGCACGGCGGCGGCGCGCCAGCTCGGCGGCCTGCCGGTCCCGGACCTCGGTCAGCGGACCGGTCGGGTCGTCCTCCGCCAGGGTCCGCGCGATCATCGGCAGCGGGACGTCCAGGGTCCGCAGCAGCCCGATCGCGAGGGCGTCGCGCGCCTGGTCCGCCCGGTAGTACCGGTAGCCGGACACGGGGTCGACGTGCGCGGGCGCCAGCAGCCCGAGGTCGTCGTAGTGCCGGAGCCGCTTCACGCTCAACCGGCACAGCCGCGCGAACCGCCCGATCGGAAGGAGATCTTCGCTCACGTCCCCCACTGTGGCCTCTCCCATGGTGGGAGAGTCCACCTCAGGGGCGGGCGGTGAGGCCCGTGCAGCCGCGCAGGGCGTTCCAGCGCTTGAGCTCGGCGGCGCCCGCCGCCCCGGTCATCAGGGTCGGGAGGCCGCCGGAGAGGTGCGCGGGCTTCCACGTCGCGTTGGTGACCTTGCCGCCGTCCAGGCGCAGCAGCAGGACGCCCGACAGGCGGGTCCGCCCGGTCGTGTCGGGCTGCCCGGACACTCCGTTGAACACGAAGTTGCCCATCCCGTAGTGGACGTACCTGCCCTTCATGAAGCCGCCGCCCAGCGGGACGTGCGCGTGCCCGCCGACCACGACGTCCGCGCCGGCGTCGACCAGCGTCTTCGCGAGGTCCTTCTGCCGGGGCAGCGGGCATTCGCGCATCTCCTGCCCCCAGTGCAGGTGGACGATCACGTAGTCGGAGCCCTTCCTGGCCTCCCTCACCGCCTGGACCAGCCGGGGGACGTCCTTCGCGGACGCGAGCCCGCCCTTGCCCGGCGTCGCCGTCCACGCCTTGGCGAGATGGTCGTCGAGCACCTGCGTCGCGCCGACGACGGCGATCCTGTTGCCCTTCACGGTGAAGCGGCGCGGGCGGAACGCCTCGTCCTCGTCCTTGCCGATCCCGACGACAGGGAACCCGCTCTTCCTGATCGCGCTGAGCGAGTCGCGGAGGCCGGTCTCCATGTAGTCCATGCCGTGGTTGTTGGCCATGGACACCACGTCCACCCCGGCCGCCTTCAGCGCGGTGAACGCCGACGGCGGGGAGCGGAAGGTGTACTCCTTGTTCGGCGCCTTCGTCCCGCCGGTCGTGATCGCCGTCTCCAGGTTGAGCATGGTGAAGTCGGCGGCGCGCAGCGTGGAGGCGATCGGGCCGAGCGCGGTGCCGGGCGAGGCCAGGCGTCCGCGCAGCCTCTTCCCCTGGAAGTGGGTGTCGCCGCCGAACGCGATCGTGATCGGCCGGCGTCCGTTCCCGTCTCCGCCCTTGGACGCGCCGGGCGCCTTCCGCTTCGGGTCGCCGGACGCGTCCCCCTTCTTCCCGTCGCCCCCGCAGGCCGCCGCGCTGAGCGCCACCGCGGCACCCGCCGCCACCAGCGCGAACGCCCGCGTACGCCGACGGCGCCACGGCCTCGTCCGGTGGTTCCCCGAGGGGCTGAACGCGGGGTGTCCGTCGCGCACGGGGTCCGTACCTCCTTGATCGGCTGACCCCAGGATGCCAAGAAAACACGGACAAAATAGGGAATTTCGCCAGACCGATCCGGGACGCCCCGACCCTTCCTTTACCTGGTTCCACATGAAACATCAGGGGTGCCGACCCGTACCGACCACACCGTGCGGGCATACAACCAGGTGATAGAGCCACGAAACCTGGATGAGTCGTTTCCTTGAAACGATCGTGCCACGAGCACGGAGGAACGCGCCCATGTCCGACAAGCGCATCGCGACCACCGACGCCGGCGCCGCGGCGCCGAGCCTCGAGCACTCCCAGTCCGTCGGCCCGAACGGCCCGCTGCTGTTCCAGGACCAGTACCTCGTCCAGAAGATGGCCCGCTTCAACCGCGAACGGGTGCCCGAACGGGTCGTCCACGCCAAGGGCGGCGGCGCCTACGGCGTCCTGGAGATCACCGAGGACGTCAGCCAGTTCACCAAGGCCGGGCTCTTCCAGAAGGGCGCCCGCACCGACTCGTTCGTCCGCTTCTCCACCGTCGCCGGCGAGCTCGGCTCCGCCGACTCCGCCCGCGACCCGCGCGGCTTCGCGATGAAGTTCTACACCGAGGACGGCAACTACGACCTCGTCGGCAACAACACCCCGGTCTTCTTCATCCGCGACCCGCAGAAGTTCAGCGACTTCATCCACAGCCAGAAACGCCGCGCCGACAACCACCTGCGCGACCACAACATGCAGTGGGACTTCTGGACGCTGTCACCCGAGTCCGCCCACCAGGTCACCTTCCTCATGAGCGACCGCGGCACCCCCGCCTCGTGGCGGAACATGCACGGCTTCGGATCGCACACCTTCCTCTGGTACAACGCCTCCGGCGAGAAGTTCTGGGTCAAGTACCACTTCAAGACCGACCAGGGCATCAAGAACTTCACCGACGCCGAGGCCGCCCAGATCCAGGCCACCGACCCCGACTCCCATATCCGCGACCTCCACGAGGCGATCCGGCGCGGCGACCACCCGTCCTGGACGGTGAACGTGCAGATCATGGCGTTCGAGGACGCCGCCGACTACCGCTACAACCCGTTCGACCTCACCAAGGTCTGGCCGCACGAGGACTACCCGGAGATCACCATCGGCCGCTGGACCCTCAACCGGAACCCGGAGAACTACTTCGCCGAGATCGAACAGGCGTCGTTCGAGCCGTCCAACTTCGTGCCGGGCATCGGCCCGTCCCCGGACAAGATGCTCCAGGGACGCCTGTTCTCCTACCCCGACACCCACCGCTACCGAATCGGCCCGAACTACCTCCAGCTCCCGGTCAACCAGCCGCGGAACAAGGTCGACACCTACAACTACGACGGCCCGATGACCTACCGGAACCCCACCGACCCGGTCTACGCGCCGAACTCCATGGGCGGCCCCGTCGCCGCCCCGCCCGACACCTGGTCGGGCGAGTCCTACGAGGTCGCGGGCGAGATCATCCGGCACGCCTACGAACTCCACCGCGACGACGACGACTTCTCGCAGCCGCGCGCCCTCTGGGAGAAGGTCCTCTCCCCGTCCGACCGCGACCACCTCGTCTCCAACATCGTCGGCCACGCCTCCACCCCGGAGGTCACCGCCGACATGAAGAAACGCGTCGTCGAGTACTGGCGCAACGTCCACAAGGACCTCGGCGACCGCGTCGCCAAGGGCCTGGGCGCCTGACGGGAGGCCACGGCGCCTCAGTGATGCGCCAGCGCCCGCCGCTCCTCGGAGCCCCGTCCACCGTCCTCGATCGCGGCACGGTGGACGGCGGACGCGATGTCACCGCCGAAGGCCTTCGTGATCGCCTCCAACGCGGACGTGACCTCGCTCGGAATGACCCAGAACGTGCTGTTCTGCCCTTCGGCCAGCTTCGGCAGCGTCTGCAGGTACTGGTAGGCGAGCAGCTTCGGATCCGGATCGGCCCTGTGGACGGCCGTGAACACCTTGTCGACGGCCGTGGCCTGGCCCTCCGCCTCCAGGATCGCCGACCGCTTGCCGCCCTCGGCGCGCAGGATCGCCGCCTGCTTCTCCCCCTCCGCCGTGAGGATCTTGGACTGCCGGGCGCCCTCCGCCGTCAGGATCGCCGCCCGCTTCTCCCGCTCGGCCCGCATCTGCTTCTCCATCGCGTCCTTGATGGACGGCGGCGGCTCGATGGCCTTGATCTCCACGCGCGTCACGCGGATCCCCCACTTGCCGGACGCGTCGTCCAGCACACCGCGCAACGCGGTGTTGATCCGGTCACGCGAGGTCAGCGTGGCCTCCAGGTCCAGCGTGCCGATCACGTTACGCAGCGTGGTGGCGGTCAGCTGCTCGATCGCCTGGATGTAGTTCACGATCTCGTAGTCCGCCGCCCGCGGGTCGGTGACCTGGAAGAACAGCACGGTGTCGATGTGCACCACCACGTTGTCCTCGGTGATCACCGGCTGCGCCTTGAACGACACGACCTGTTCACGCAGGTCGATCAGCGCCTTCACCCGGTCCACGAACGGCACGACGAAGGTGATCCCCGGTTCCAGCGTCCGGTGGTACCGCCCCAGCCGCTCCACGTTCCGGGCACGCGCCTGCGGGATGATCCAGACCGTCCGCACGGTCGCGATGACCAGCACCGCGATCCCCGCGAGCAGCACCACCAGCAGTGCGATGGCGACGTTCGTCATGGCTCCCCCTCCGGGATCCGGGCCGGTCCCACCGGGTACAGCAGCGCCGTCGCGCCCTCGATGGCGAGCACGTCGACGGTCGCCCCGGCGGGGATGACCAGGTCGGGGTCGTAGGGACGGGCCGTCCACTCCTCACCGCCGATCCGCACGCGCCCGCCCGCGCGGCTGACCTCGGTGAGCGTCACGGCCTCCCGCCCCACCAGGGCGGCCGTCCCGGACCGCATCTTCGGCGGCTGCCGGACGTGCCGCCGCGCGATCGGCCGCACCACCCCGATCCCACCGACCGCGACCAGCGCGAACACCGCCGCCTGAAGCCCGACCGGAAGCCCCGCCGCGGCCGTCAGCCCAGCCGCCAGCGCCGCCACCGCCAGCAACCCGAGCGCTAGCGTCAACGTCAGCAGCTCCGCCACACCGAGCAACGCCGCGAGCAGCAACCAGGCGATCCACGCCTCCATCCGCGTCATCTCCCAGAGGCGGCCGATGTCCTCCCTTTCACGTTAACTCGCCCCCACCCCCCACCCAAAAGCCCCCACCCGGCCACCCCCACCAACCCCCAAAGCTCACCCCCGCCCCCTCCCCAACCACAGGCAAACCCACAACCAAACGAACACGCCAAAACACCACCCCCAAGCCCCCATCACACGGCGAACCCGCAGCCCAAGACGCACCCAGACACCCAACGCGGCCTGCAAGGCGCAGCGCCGAAACGCTGCGCGGGGACGCGCAAGGCGCAACGCAAAGGGCACGCAGACGCGTCGCGGCCTATGCCGCGGAGACACGGCACGCGGACGCCGCGCGAGGCGCAACCCACGGACCCAGCACAGGGACACGGCGCGAGGCGCAGCTCAGAGAGCCCGGAGACGCGACGCCGGGTATGACGCGGAGACGCAGCGTGCGGACGCAGCACGGAGCCACAACCCGCGAAACGCCGACGCCAGACGCCGACGCGGACGCGCGACACAGAGTGCGGGGCCAAGACGCGGGCGCGGGGGGTGGGGGCCTGGGAGGTGGTGGCGGTGGGGTCGGGGGGCGGAGCATCATGGGGGCGGGGTGCTGGCGACAAGGAGTATCGGTCATGGGCGGCCGCGTGGCGTATCGGACTTGTCCGCTTTGTGAGGCGCTCTGTGGGTTGGAGCTGACGGTGGACGGGGCGGGGGCGGTCACGTCGGTGCGGGGGGACCGGGACGACCCGCTGAGCGCGGGGTTCCTGTGTCCCAAGGGCGCGACGCTGGGACGGCTCGACAGTGATCCGGACCGGCTGGACGGGCCGCTGGTGCGCGGAGTTCCAGTCGGGTGGGACGAGGCGTTCGAGGCCGTCCGGGACGAGCTGGCCGGCGTGATCGCGCGGTACGGGCGGGACGCGGTCGCGATCTACGTGGGGAACCCGACCGCGCATTCGGTGGCGGGCCCCTTGTACGGGTCCGCGCTGATCAAGGCGCTGGGCACGCGGAACGTGTACACGGCCAGCACCGCCGACCAGATGCCGAAGCATGTGAGCTGCGGGCATCTGTTCGGGGATCCGCTGGCGATCCCGGTGCCGGACCTCGACCGGACCGATCATCTGCTGATGCTCGGCGCGAACCCGCTGGAGTCGAACGGGTCGCTGTGCTCGGCGCCCGACTTCGGCGGACGGCTGAAGGCGATCCGGGCGCGCGGCGGACGCGTCGTCGTCGTGGATCCGCGCCGCACGCGGACGGCCGCGCTCGCCGACGAGCACCTGTTCGTCCGGCCCGGGACGGACGCGCATCTGCTGATGGCGCTCGTCCACACGCTGTTCGCCGAGGAGCTCACGGCGGTGCCCGACCGGTTGCCGCTGAACGGGCTGGACGAGCTGCGCGCGCTGGTCGTCGGGTTCACGCCCGAGCGGGTCGCGCCGGTCACGGGCGTGCCGGCGGAGGTGATCCGGCGGACCGCGCGCGAGCTCGCCGCCGCGGAGCGTGCCGCCGTGTACGGCCGCATCGGGACGTGCACGCAGGAGTTCGGGACGCTCGCGAGCTGGCTCGTGGACGTGCTGAACGTCCTCACCGGCAACCTCGACAGCCCCGGCGGCGCGATGTTCCCGCGGGCCGCGCACATGCCCGTGTACCGGCGGCGGCGCCCGTTCACCACGGGCCGGTGGCGCAGCCGGGTGCGCGGGCTGCCCGAGGCCATGGGCGAACTCCCGGTCGCGACGCTCGCGGACGAGATCGAGACGCCCGGCGAGGGCCAGATCCGCGCGCTGGTCACGGTGGGCGGCAACCCCGTGCTGTCCGCTCCCGACGGTGCCCGTCTCGATCGCCTCCTTCCCTCACTCGACCTCGTGATCAGCGTCGACCCGTACCTGAACGAGACGACCCGGCACGCGCACGTCGTGCTGCCGCCGCCGCGCCCGGCGCAGACCCCGCACTACGACCTGGCGCTGCTGGCGTTCACCGTGCGCGACTACGCCCGCTACTCGCCGCCCGTCGTGCCGCTGCCGGACGGCCGCCCGGCGGAGACGGAGATCCTCGCGCGACTGGCGACGCTCGCCGCCGGAACCGACGCCACCCCCGCCGACCTGGACGAACTCGTCATCATGTCCACGCTCGGCAAGGCGGTCGCCGCGCTCGGCTCGCCCGTCCACGGCCGGAACCCCGCCGAGCTGCGCAAGGTGCTCGCGGACGGCGCGTCCCCCACCGAGCAGCGGCTGGACATGATGCTGCGGCTCGGCCCCTACGGCGAGGGCTTCGGCGCGGACCCGAACGGCCTCACCCTCGCCCGGCTCCGCGACGAGCATCCGCACGGCGTCGACCTCGGCCCCCTCAAGCCGCGCCTGGACGAGGTGCTGTGCACCGCGTCCGGACGGATCGAGCTGTGCCCGCCCGCGTTCGCCGCCGACACCGACCGGCTCGCCGCCGCCCTGGACGCCCCGCGCCCCGACCTCGTCCTGATCGGGCGCAGGCAGCTCCGCTCGAACAACAGCTGGCTGCACAACGTTCCGGAACTACTCGGCGGCTCCAACACCTGCACCCTGCACCTGAACCCGGCCGACGCCCAGCGCCTCGGGATCACCGAGGGCGCCCGCGTCCGCGTGACGTCCCGAACCGGCGACGTCGAGGCCGTCGCCTCACCGACCGACACCGTCATGCCCGGTGTCGTCAGCCTCCCCCACGGCTGGGGCCACGACCTCCCCGGCACCCGCACCCGGGTCGCCACGGCCCGTCCGGGCGTGAACGTCAACGCCATCACCGATGATCAGCTCATCGACCCCCTCTCTGGAAACGCCGCCTTCAACGGCGTCCCGGTCACCCTCACCCCGCTGCCCTCACCCCTGTAAAACGTCCGGCCCGCGGAGAACGTTGGGGCCGCCGACCAAGATCTTTTAGATGTCCAACCTGCGGTGATTGATTGGTTTTGCGCTGGTAGTGGGTGGTCGATACCGGGTTTAGGGGCCCATACCCGCTGGTAGGAATCCCCTCGGCATGGATGGTCCGTCCAGGCGGCATCCGTTCCGGCCGCCGAGGCCAGAGCCGAAGCGAAGCGAAGCGGACGGGATATCGGCGGCCGGGTCTGAAGCCGACCGGGCATCGGGCCCGCCCAAGGTGGCCCGGTAAGGAACCACGAGGACCGCTGCCGGGGCCGACAGAGTCGGGTCCGGAACGAGCCGTCAGAGATCGGAGCCGCCCGGAGCCGGATTCCTCCGGAGCGGGATCCGTCCGGAGCGGGATCCGTCCGGGAGCCGGAACGCGAGGCACGCACCCGAGGAGGGGACGACCTTGAACCGACGGGCGAGCAGCATCTTCCGGCGCGGCCCCCGGCCGCAGGTCGGGCCGCGTCCGGCGGACGTGGCCGAGAACCTGGAACAGGCGGGGTTCCTGGACCGCGCCATCCGCGTGGTCTCCGCGGGCGTCAAGCGGGCGCTCCCCGCGGGCAGCCCGGTCAAGGACGCGCTGCACGGTGTCCCGATCGGGCATCCCGCGCACCCGCCGCTCACCGACCTGCCGATGGGCTGCTGGGTCTCCTCGGCCGTCCTCGACCTGGTGCCGGGCACGCGGCGCGCGTCGTCCGCGCTGGTCGCGGTCGGTCTCGCCGGGGCCGTGCCGACCGCGCTGACGGGCTTCGCCGACTGGTCCGCCCTGCACCGCGAGCAGCAGCGGGTCGGACTCGTCCACGCGCTGGGCACCGCCGCCGCGAGCACCCTGTACGGCGCGTCGCTGGTCGCCCGCCTGCGCGGCCGGGACGCCGCGGGACGCACGCTGGGCCTCGCCGGGCTCGGCGCCCTGTTCGCGGGCGGCTACCTCGGCGGGCACCTCGCGTTCCGGCAGGCCGCGGGCGCCAGCCACGCCGACCAGGTCTCCCACCTCGTCCCGCTCGGCTGGCACGACCTGTGTCCCGCCGCCGACCTTCCGGACGGCTGGCCCGTCCGCCGCACGCTGGGCTACATCAGCCTGTTCGTCCTGCGCGGTGAGGACGGGATCCACGTCCTCACCGACCGCTGCAGCCACCTCGCCGGCCCCCTTCACCAGGGCCGGATCACCGTCGACGAGGACGGCGACACCTGCGTCGTCTGCCCGTGGCACGGCAGCACGTTCCGCGTGACGGACGGTTCCGTCGTCCACGGTCCCGCGACCGGCCGCCAGCCCGCGTTCGAGACCCGCGTCAGCGAGGACGGCATGGTCCAGGTCCGTCCCCTCTCCTGATCGGCCGCCCAGGCGGATCCCCTGGTCAGGCCCGGGAACGGGTGCGCGGGAGGAGAGCGGCGGTCGCGATGAGCCACAGTGTCCCGCCGAATCGGACGACCGGAACCAGGTACGTGAACCCGTAGACGGCGAATGTCAGCGAGGACACGACGCCGACGACGGCGATCACCAGCCCGAGCGCCGCGACCGGGCGCGGCAGGAGGCGTCCGATCAGTCCGGGCAGGGCGACACCCGCGACGAACAGGCCGAACGCGAGGGCGAAGCCCGGTCCTCCGGTGGCGAACGAGAGGTCCGCGAGGGCGCGGGCGAGCGCGGGACTCGCGTCGGAGGCGAGGCGCGCGCCCGTCCAGGCGAACATTCCGGACAGGGTCAGCGCGGACGCCGCGAGGACGCCGCCCGCCAGCGCGATCGCGTTGCCCGGCGCGTTGACGGCGAGGGTCCGCAGCCTCCGGTAGAGGAACGCGGCGGTCACGGCGAGCGGCGTCGCCGAGGCGATCAGCAGGAAGGCGCCGACCTTGACCTGCCCACCGTGGTCCAGGTTGTGCCGGAGCACGTCCGCGCCGGACGCCGTCGGCTGCGGCGTGGACGCGTTGACCGCGATGTACGCGATGGTCAGAGCCACATAGACGAGGACGGGGACGAGCAGCGGCGGTCCTTGGTGAACGCTGCGACGTGAAGCGGCCGGGGCGGCCTGTGGGGACGCGGTGGTCATGTCAGCTCCTCAAATCGTTCCACTTGGATAATGATTACAACTTAGAACGATTGTCAACCGGGTACGATCCGGAGCATGACCACGGACCAGCCCCACCCCGCGCAGGCCACCCCGCCCGCGTCCGCAGACGACACGGACGGTCCGTCCCCCTCAGCCACGCCCCCGGCGGACAAGGCGGCCCCCTCAGCCGCGCCCCCAGTAGACGAGGCGGACCCCCACCCCGCCGAACCCACGCGTCCCCACCCCAACACCCCGAAGCCCCCCACCCCGGCCGGCAAGCAGGCGGACACGCAGGCCGGCGGCCGGGCCGCCGGACGGACCGGCACGGAGGCGGCAGGACGGCCGGACGGGGCGGGTGGTCCGCCGGTGGGGGTCGCGTTCCTCCTGGCACAGCTGGGCTCGCATGCGGCGGGCCTGTTCGCGGAGCGGGTCGCGGCGCTCGACCTGACCCCGCCGCAGGCGGGCCTGCTGCGGATGCTGAAGGGGAGCCCGGGATGCAGCCAGCGTGAACTCGCCGACCGCCTGGGCATGCCGCCGAGCCGGTTCGTCCCGTTCGTGGACACGATGGAAGAGCGCGGACTGGTCGAGCGTCGCCGCAACCCCGACGATCGCCGCCTGCACGCGCTCTACCTCACCGAGGCGGGCGAGTCCCTCCTGGACGAGCTGCGCCCCCTCGCGATGGCGCACGAGGCGGACCTGACCTCAACCCTGTCCCCCGAGGAGTATCGGCAGCTCAAAGGCCTGCTCCAGCGCATGGCGGCCGACAAGAACCTGACGCCGGGCGTCCATCCCGGCTTCCGCTCCGTCCGCCCCCGCTGACCCGCCCCGCGAGACACCGCGTCCGCCCGATCGCCAGTCCGTCAGCCCGCCGGTCCGCCGGACCGCCGGACCGAACGGCCACAGATCACCGACCCGCCGGTGACAGATGTCCAGCCTGCCGACCAGTCCGAGGGTCAGCCCCCGGACGGCTCCGCCCCCTCGGGCAGCTCGTCCGAGATCGGGTACTCGACCAGGGCGAGGACGCGGCTGGCCATGAAGCGGGCGGTGCGGACGGGGGTTCCGGTGCGGGTGACCTCGCTGACCTCGACGACGCCGCGCCGCGTGTCGACCTCCACGCGGCGTCCGGCGCGGGTGGCGGTGACCTCGTAGGTGCGGACGCCCTCGCCGCCCGCGTCGATGACGATCTCGACCCTGTCGCCCTTCATGCAGCACCCCTCGCACCGTCGAACGTATATTCGACTCATACCCAGATCAAGGGGTCGGCAACCGCCGAAAACGCAGCTCAGACCAGGAAGAACACAGGTCAGACCGAGAACGCGGGCCAGGCCGGGAACGCGGCCCGGACAGGGAACGCAGGCCAGGCCGGAACGCAGGCTAGGCCAGGAATCTGTACAGCGCGACGAGCCCGACGACCACGATCACCCCGCGCAGGACGTTCGACGGGATGCGCTGCCCGACCTTCGCCCCGAGCAGCCCGCCGAGTGTGGATCCCGCCGCGATGAGCAGGACGGCCGTCCAGTCGATCCCGGTCCGCCCGATCGCCCACGAGCCGATGAACACGACCGCCGCCGTGCCGTTGACCAGCGCGGACAGCACGTTCTTGGCGGCGTTGACGCGTTGCAGGTCCTCGTCGAGCGAGGTGCCGAGCAGACCGATGAGGATGATCCCCTGCGCCGCCCCGAAGTACCCGCCGTAGACGCCCGCCCCGAACACCCCGGACCACAGCCCCGGCCCGCCGTGCTCCCTCCGCTTCGGACGTCCCCGCAGGTACGCCTGGAGCCTCGGCTGGACGATCACCAGCACCAGCGCGATGACGATCAGAACCGGGACGATCACGTCGAACGCCGACGCGGGCAGTTCCAGCAGAAGCAGCGACCCCAGCGCCGCGCCCAGCATGGACGCGCTGCCGAGCCGCAGCAGCCGGGCCCGCTGCCCCTTGAGCTTGTCCCGGTAGCCGTAGGCGCCGGTCACCGAGCCGGGGACGAGGCCGATGTTGTTCGACACGTTCGCGGTCACGGGCGGGAAACCGAGGGCCACCATGGTCGGGAAGGTGATGAGCGAGCCGGAGCCCACCACGGTGTTGATCCCACCCGCGGCGATCCCCGCGGCGAAGACCGCGGCCGCGTCGAACAAGTTCACGATCGTCCCGTCCCGTGATCCGAGCGTCTTGCAGTCCCCCGATGCTAGGGAAAAGCGAGTTCACCGGATAGGTCGGGGTCGTCCGCCCACATGCTGAGACGCGCGTCAGCGGTCGAACGGACGGTACTCGTCGTCAGGCGGACGCGGCGCCAAGCCCCCCTCACTCCACGGAACAGGAGAAAGCCCACTTCCGGGCGCGCCTACGTCAGCCCCTCGCACGCCGCTGCCGGGGGCGTCGCCACCGGGCGCGTCGATGCCCGGATCGTCCGCGTCCGGGCGTCCGCCGAAGACGCCGCCGAGCCCCTCCAGCGCGCGGGCCATCTCCGCCGGGACGACCCAGACCTTGTTCGCGCTCCCCTCGGCGATCTTCGGCAGGACCTGGAGGTACTGGTAGGCGAGGAGCCGCCGGTCGGGACGTCCGTCGTGGATGGCCTTGAACACCGTCGAGATGGCCTGCGCCTGCCCGCGCGCCCGCGTGGCCTGCGCCTTCGCGTCCGCCTCGGCCGACAGGACGACCGCCTCCGCCTCGCCCCGCGCCCGCAGGACGGCCGAGGTCCGCTCGCCCTCCGCGGTCAGGATCGCGGCCTGCTTCTGCCCCTCGGCGGTGAGGATGGACGCGCGCTTGTCCCGGTCCGCGCGGGTCTGCTTCTCCATCGCGTCCTTGATCGAGTCGGGCGGGTCGACCGCCTTCAACTCGACCCGGTTGACCCGGATGCCCCACTTGCCGGTCGCCTCGTCCAGCACGCCCCGCAGCTCGGAGTTGATCTCCTCGCGGGACGTCAGCGTCCGCTCGAGGTCCATGCCGCCGATGATGTTGCGCAGCGTCGTGGCCGTGAGCTGCTCGATCGCGATCAGGAAGTCGGCCACCTCGTACGTCGCGGCCTTGGGGTCGGTGACCTGGTAGTACAGCACCGTGTCGATGCTCACCACGAGGTTCTCCGAGGTGATCACCGCCTGCGGCGAGAACGGGACGACCTGCTCGCGCAGGTCGACGCGGCTGCGGACCTGGTCCATGAACGGCACGACCAGGCTGAGCCCGGCGGGCAGCGTCCGGTCGTACCGGCCCAGCCGCTCGACGATGTACGCCATGGCCTGCGGGACGATCCGCACCGACCGGTACAGGAGCAGTCCGCCCACCACGATGACGACGGCGGCCAGGATCAGCGTGGCGCTCACTCCTGGAGCGTAGGCCGGGCCACCACGCCCGACCAGAGCCCCCACCGCCCGTTTCCCGAACCCCCGGGCCCGTCACTGAGCCGCCCACGCCACCAGCCCGCCGGCCGGCGGCCCGCACGGGCCACCTCGACAAGACGCCCGCCTCAACAGGCCGCCCGCGCCGACCGGCCGCCTCAGCAGGCCGCCCGTGCGGACCAGCGCGTCAGTAGGCGGCGCGTGCGTACCAGCGGCCGTTCTGGCGGTCGATGGCGAGAGGGATGCCGAAGCAGGCGGTCAGGTGGTCGGAGGTGAACACCTCGTCCACCTTCCCGGCGGCGACGATCTCGCCCTTGCGCAGCAGCAGCGCGTGCGTGAAGCCCTCCGGGACCTCCTCGACGTGATGGGTGACCATCACGCTCGTCGGCGCGGCCGGGTCGTTCGCGAGGACGCTCAGGCGGCGCACCAGGTCCTCGCGTCCGCCGAGGTCGAGACCGGCGGCGGGCTCGTCCAGCAGGAGCAGTTCGGGGTCCGGCATCAGCGCACGCGCGATCTGGACCCGCTTGCGCTCGCCCTCCGACAGCGTCACGAACCGCCGCTTGACCAGGTCGGAGCAGCCGAGCGCCTCCAGCAGCCCGAGCGCGCGCGCCAGGTCCGTGGACTCGTACTCCTCCTGCCAGCGGCCGAGGATCGCGTAGGAGCCGGTCAGCACGACGTCGAGGACGGTCTCCCCCGCCGGGACCTTCCGCGCGACCGCCGAGCTCGCGATCCCGATGCGGGGACGCAGCTCGAACACGTCGGTGCGCCCGATCTCCTCCTCGAGGATCTCCACCGACCCCTCGCTGGGATGCAGCAGCGCGGCGGCGATCTGGAGCAGCGTCGTCTTGCCCGCCCCGTTCGGCCCCACGACCACCCATCGGTCGCCCTCGTCCACCGTCCATGTGACGTCGCGCAGCAGGGAGGCCCCCTCGCGCTTCACGCCGACTCCCCGGAGTCGCAGTACCTCGCCGGCCATCGCGCGCCTTTGTCCCCAATCCGACTTCTCAGGTGATCCGATTCGCAAGAGAGAACCTATGCGATTCGCAGCGCTTATGGTGGTCGGCATGGACGCAGGCGCTGACAGAACGGTCTCGACGTGCGACGCGGCGACCGCGCTGTGCGCATGGGGGAACGCCTGGCTGGCCGGGCACGTGGGCCTCGACGAGGCCGCCGACGCGGTCGAGAAGGCCGCGGGACCGCAGATCGCGGGCGTCTCCCCGGACCGTCCGGACGCGTCGCCCACCGGGTTCGTCCTGCCCGGGACCGGCGGGGACGTGCCGCTCCGGCGCGCCCTCGCCCTGCTCCGGGCCGAGGGGATGACCTCGCTGCGCCTGGCCCTGCCCGTGGCCGGCGACCCGCTCGGGCTGACCGGCCCGGCCCTGTTCAACCGTGCGGCGATCGACGCGGGATGCGCCGTCGTCGCGGTCCTCGCCGACCGGGCGGTCGGGCTCGTCCCGCGTGAGGACCTGCGCGGATCGTCCTACGCGGGCGTCCGCTGGGAGGTGTCCGCGGCGTCGGACGGACGGCCCGACGTGCCGTCCCTGCCCGAGGCCGACCGGGACCTGACGATGGCGATGCGCGAGGCCACCGAGGCGCTGGTCACGGTGAACGACGTCGTGGCCGTTCCCCGGGAGATCGCCGACGAGCTGATGAACCTGCGCTCGGGCGGGGCGGACGAGCCGCCGCTCGCTCCCGGCTATCCGCCGCGCGCGCAGCGGACCGCGGCCCGCGCCGTCCACCTCGCGACCGTCGTCCGGCTGGCGCGGCGGATGGAGGCGCGCGGCCTCTCCGCCCCGCAGATGCGCCGCCGCGACGAGGCCCTGCGGCTGCTCGACCGCGCCGTCCGGCGGGCCGTCGTGTCCGCCTGCGGCAGCGTCTTCGACCCCGTCCCCGACCGCTGACCTGGTCCGGGAACGCGAAACGGGGCGTCTCCCTGGGAGGGAGGACGCCCCGTCACGAAGAGTGGTCTTGTCAGGCGCGGACCACGATGGTGTTGACGATCTTGTCGGCGAACGTCTGCTTGCGCTCGTCCCACAGCGGCCAGAGCCAGCCGAGGTAGCAGGCGAAGCTGTCGGCGGCGTGGCAGATCTTGCGCAGGAAGGCCATGCCGAAGCCGATCGGGTGACCGGTCTCGGCGCTGACGAGCTTGATGCCCATCTGGCGCTTGCCGATCGTCTGGCCGGTCGTGCCCTCCTGGTAGAGCAGCCACAGGCCGAGGCCGCCGCCGATGACCGCGCCGACGAGCATCAGCAGGACGCCGAACAGGGCCGCGCCGCCGCCGCTCGACGCGATGGCGGAACCGAGGAAGTAGAGCACTCCGGCCGGGGCGCCGGCGATCAGGCCGTCGATGAAGTAACCACCGACGCGGGTCCCCCACTCGGCGAGCTGGCCGCCGCCATGCACGTGGTACCCCGGCTGCTGGCCGTAGGCCGGCTGCACCGGAGGCTGCTGGTAACCGGGCTGCTGGCCGTAGCCGGGCTGCTGGCCATAGCCAGGCTGCTGACCGTAACCGGGCTGCTGGCCATAGCCCGGCTGCTGCGCCGGAGGCTGCTGTCCGTACCCGGGCTGCTGCTGGCCGTAGCCCGGCTGCGCCGGGGGCTGCTGACCGTAACCGGGCTGCTGTCCGTACCCCGGCTGCTGCTGGCCGTACGGGTCGTAGGGGTTGCCCACACTCGCTCCTTGATTGATTGACCCTGTGGTGTTGTGACGTCCGCCGGACCGGGAGGGCTCCACGGATTCGGCCGACGACGGACGCCTGCTCAGACCCGCAGGACGCCGAGCCTGACGAGCTGCCAGAGCTCCGAAGCGACGAGTGCGGCCACGAGGACCCCGCCACGGGCCTTCGGGGACGACCCCCACCAGCGGGCTCCCAGTCCGAGCGGAGCCACGGCCAACGCCACGGCTCCGGTGAGCGCCACCGGGTTGGCGAGCACGGCCTGGCCGGGACGGCCGGCACCGAGCTCGAGGAACACGGTGGTGCCCCCGCACAGGGGACAGGGGATCCCGGTGACCGTCCGGAGGGGACAGAGCACGCCGGGGTCCTGGACGCGGTGAACCCAGGCCGCGGCGACCGCCGCCGTGGCCATGGCGGCGACCCGCAGGGCAACGCCCAGGGGGCCGCGTCGCGCGGCGTAGAGGCTCCGGTCGACGACGCCACGGAGCGTGCCGTGCGGCCCGCCCGCGACCGTCGGTCCGGTCGTTCCCCCCACCGATTCCTCCGCCTCAGTGACACTTCGTCCAACTGACCCATATAGCGGGTCCACCCCACGGTGGGTCAAGTCGACACGGTTATCCGCGATGCGACCGTTATCTGGCGCATGACCGGTCTCACCCTGGCAGCAGGGTAGGACATTCCACCTCAATGGAGTGCGCGATTAACGGGATGGGACGTAGCAGGTCAGCCCGCAACCGGTCGGACAGCGTAACAGAACGTGCGCATCCGCCACACCTGGCACCCAAGACCCTGAAACCCCCAGGTAGAGCCCACATGGCCCCCACCCCACTCCCAGCGGTCCATCCCATGAACCCGCCCCGCGCAGAACGCGGTGGATATGCGGAAGCGGAGCGCGCCGGCTGGGCGCATGCGCGAGGTGCGGAACACGCACGAATGAGCTGACGCCAATGCGGACGTGCAGAACACGAACAGCACACGTTCAGGGCGCGGGTGGGTACGCAGACGCGGAGGCACCGACGCGGGAGTGTGAAGGCATCAAGGCGTGCGTGGGCGCGAAAGGGCGCGAGGCGTGATCGGGGCGCGAGCGCGAGGGGGGCCGCGGCGTGGGCACGAGGGGTGCCGATGCGGAGCGCGGGCTCGGGGTGAGAAGTGTGTGCGGGTGCGCGTGGTGGGAGTTGAGGGTGTGCTGGACGGGCTTTCTGGTCGTTGGTGGGAGCCGGGAGGGGACGGGGCTTGGGGGGGTGGTGGGCGCGCGGCGTCAGGCGTTGGCTGCGGCGCCCACCGTCAGGGGGGCGGTCGGCGGGGCGGCGGCGAGGTGGTCGGCCTCGACGACGTCGGCGACGACGGCGGTGATGTTGTCGGGGCCGCCGCCGTCCCTGGCCAGGCCGATGAGCCGGTGGACGGCGCGGGCCGGGTCGGGTTCGGCCGCGAGGACCTCGTAGGCGGTCTGCGGGTCCACGACGTTGGACAGGCCGTCCGAGCACAGCAGGTAGCGGTCGCCGAGGCGGGCCTCGCGCAGGCGCAGGTCGGGCTCGCGGTCCTCGCGTCCGTCGAGGACGCGGTAGAGGACGTGCGAGAGCCGGGACGTCTCGGCCGGGTCCGCGGTCTGGCCGGCCTGCTCGGCCTCGGCCTTGAGCAGCTCGTCCATCGTGTGGTCCTGCGTGATCTGGAACAGCTCGTTGTCGCGCAGGAGGTAGCCGCGCGAGTCGCCGATGTGGGCGAGGGCGACGCGGGTGCCGTCCCACAGCATGGCGGTGAGCGTGGTGCCCATGCGGGACAGGTCGGGGCGTTCCTCGCGGACGATGCGGAGCTTCTCGTTGGCCTCGGCGACCGCGCGGCCGAGCACCCCGACGAGGTCCTCGACGGGGGCCTCGGCGTCGAGTGAGCGCAGGGATCCGATGACGGTCGAGGACGCCACCTCGCCGCCGGCGTAGCCGCCCATCCCGTCGGCCACCGCGATGAGACGTGCCCCGGCGTACCCGGAGTCCTCGTTGTTCTCCCGGCTGCAGCCGATGTCGCTGCCTGCTGCGTACCTGATTGCTACGTTCATACCGATTTCGATGACGATCCTGTCAGTGGAAGTTGTTCTATCAGTCCGCGACGAGTCCGTGCCGGACGGCATGGAGCGCCGCCTGCGTCCGATCCTGTACTCCCAGTTTCATGAGCAGATTACTGACGTGCGTCTTGACCGTCTTCTCGGACACCGCCAGGACGCGCGCGATCTCCCGGTTGGACCTGCCCCGCGCGATCTGCACGAGCACCTCACGCTCCCTGTCGGTCAGCGCGGCCAGGCCGCGGTCGTCATGCCGTCCGCCGCCGGCCGCCTCGGCGCCGAGCACCGCCTCGGCCGCGTCCGGCGCGAACAGCACGTGTCCGTCGTGGACCGCCCGGATCGCCTGGACGAGCGCCTGCGGATCGACGTCCTTGTACAGATACCCAGCCGCGCCCGCCTGAACTGCCGGCAGCACGTGGCCCCGCTCGGTGACGCTGGTGAGCACCAGCACCCTCGTCGGGACCCCGCGCGCGCGTAGTTCGGTGAGCGCGGCCAGGCCGCCCGCGCCCGGCATCTTCAGGTCCATGAGCACGATATCGGGCTCCAGCCGCTCGGCCATGGACACCGCCTCGACGCCGTCCGCGGCCTCGCCCACCACCTCGATGTCGTCCTGGATGCCGAGGTAGGTGCGCAGTCCCTGCCGGACGACCGGGTGGTCGTCGGCGATGAGCACGCGGATCGCGGCGCGCCGCGCCGATCCCCCGCCCGCGCCGGTCGCGGCGCCGCCCGCAGGGCCGCTCACAGGGCCACCTCCACACGGATCACCGTGCCCCGGCCGGGCGCGGTGTCGATCGACAGTGTGCCCGCGATCGAGCACGCCCGGTCCCGCATCGAGACCAGTCCGAGACCGTTCGAGCCTCCGTTCCCGGGCGTGTCGCCTTTTCCCGGGCCGGTTTCCGCGCCGTTCCTCCCGCCGCCTGACGCGCCGTTCGCGGGCGTGTCGAACGGCGCGATCCCCCTGCCGTCGTCCGCGACCTCCAGGGTGACGGCGTCCGCCCGGGAGACGAGCCGGACGCGGACGGTGCGGGCCCCGGCGTGTCGCAGCGCGTTGTGGAGGGCCTCCTGCGCGATCCGGAACAGGACGAGTTCGTGCTCCTCGGGCAGGTCGGGCACGCCCTCGACGTCGCAGGTGACGTGCGCCTCGAAGGCGCGGTCGAGGACCTCGGCGTGCTTACGCAGGGACGCGGCGAGCCCGTCGGCGAGATCGGCCGGACGCAGCTCGAAGATGACGGCGCGGAGCTCGGCGAGCGCGTCGGCGGCGAGCCTCTCGACCTGGTCGAGCTCCTGGACGGCGCGCGCCGGGTCCCGCTCGGCCAGCGCGGACGCGGCGCGTGCGGTGAGTCTCAGTGAGAACAGCTTCTGGGCGACGGCGTCGTGCAGCTCACGCGCGAGCCGCGTGCGCTCGGCGACGACGGTCAGCTCGCGGTTCGCCTCGTAGAGCCGCGCGTTGGTGATCGCGATCGCGGCGTGCGCGGCGAACAGCGTCAGCAGCTCCTCGTCGCGCTCGCAGAACCCGGGCTCCGCATCGGGCTCCGGACGGCCCGCCGCGGACGACGGCGGGTTGCGGCGGTTGGCGAGGAAGATGATGCCGAGGACCTCGTCGCCGTCCCGGATCGGGACGCCGAGGAAGTCCTTCAGGACGGGATGCGCGGCGGGCCAGCCCTCGAACTCCGGGTCGAGCCGGATGTCGGCGAGCCGCTTCGGCTCGTTGTCGCGGAGCATCGCGGCGAGCATGCCGTGCTGCCGGGGCATCGGGCCGATCCGCTCCCACTGGGCGGAGGTGATGCCCTCGACGACGAACTCGGCGAACGAGCCCTGGTCGTCGGGGACGCCGAGCGCGGCGTAGCGGGCGTCCAGCAGCCGCGCCGCGGCCCGGACGATCACCTGGAGCACCTCGCGGACCGACAGGTGCCGGGTGACGGCGAGCACGGCGGAGCTCACGGCGTGCAGCGCGGCCTCCTCGCCCGCGCCCTCACCCACGCGCGCGGACCCGCCCGCGCGCACGGACTCACTCGCGCGCGCGTTTCCGCAGTCCACCTCGGATGCGCTCATTCCGGTCCCGTCCGGCCCTTCACCGTCGTCGGTGGACGCCTGTGCGCCCACTTGTGAAGACCGTACTCGTTGGACGGCATACGGCGAATCAGCCCTTGGACCGGGCTCCGCCGCGCGCCCGTCATCCGCCCGGACGAGCCCCGTTTCCCACCCCTCCCTCTTCAGCGGTATGCGCCCTGTTCGCTATGATTCGCCGATTTTTGTGATCATCAGGATCGGGGTTCCTTTTGCGCCTTTCCCTCCGGCCGGTGACCGCGGTCACCGCCGTCGCCGCGACCGCCCTCACGGTCGTCCCCTCCCCCGCCCACGCGTCCGAACCCCAGGCCGCCGCCTCGGGCACCTGGCGCGTCTCCCTGCGCACGTCCGCCGGAACAGGGGCGGCCCCGGTGGTCGCCACCGGCAAGAAGACCGCCTGGACGTTCGTCGCGAATGAGCCAGGCAACAAGGTCCGCGCCTTCCACCTGTCCGGTGGGAAGTGGCGCTCCTACGCGCTGCCGCGCACGGCGAACGGCCCGGTCATCGAGGCGGCCGCCTCGTCCGACCGCAATGTCTGGGCCGCGACGCTTGGCCTGCCCATGACCATGGCGTCCGCGGACCGGCTCCGCACCGGGCGCCCTGATCTGAGCGCGGCCGCGGCCTCGGGCAAGGCCGGCCCGGCTCGCATCCTGCGTTGGAACGGGCACGCCTGGACGACCATGAAGTCGCTCCCGGCCACCTTGGTGACGGCCATCGCCGTAGCGGGCCCACACGACGTCCGGGTCTTCGGCACGCTGCCGGCCAAGATGGACGCCAGGCCCGTCGTGTGGCGCTACAACGGCAAGACCTGGAAGCGGACGACCCCCAAGACCATGGTCACCAGCGTGGCCGTCCGGTCGTCCCGGGACATCTGGGCAGCGGGCTTCGACAACTCGGGGAACGGCCACGAACGCGTCCTGCACTTCGACGGACGATCCTGGAAGAACGAACGCCTCCCCCTTCCGAGCGGTGGCGTGTTCTTCTCCGGCATCGCCGCCGACCGCGACCGCGTCTGGGTGACCGGCGACGACGCCGAAGGCCCGAACGGCCGGGCCTACGCCTTCGTCCGCGACCGGCGCGGCTGGCACCGGGAGCGGATTCCCGGCGCGTCCCACCTGGGACCGGTGTCCCGTCCCTTCCTGACCGACCGGGGCGAGGTCATGTTCATGACCATGCCGGTCGGTGACGAGGTCCCGCCCGCCTACCGCGAGCGCATGATCATGTTCCACCGCAAGAACACCGGCAAGTGGCACGTGGACGTCGTCCCGGAGAAGCTGGCCGGACGCGGCTTCGCCGCCTGGGAAGACGTCGCTCCGCTGCGCGGGACCGGCACGGTCCTGGTCGGCGGTTCCCTCGACGACTCCCCCACTTCGGACGCCGCCGTGGCGGTGTACCGGCCGGATCGGTGAGGCTGACCGGAAGCCCTAGGACCATGGGCTGAGGGGTGGGCGCCCGCGTGGCCGATGTGGTGCGCGGGCGTGCGCCGTAGCGTCGTCGGCATGACGAAGACCGCTGTGATCACCGGGGCGTCCAAGGGGCTGGGACGGGCCCTCGCCGTCGAACTCGCCCGCGACGGCTGGACGGTCGTCGTCGACGCCCGGTCGACGGAGGCGCTGGCCGAGGCCGCCGCCGGGATCGGGCCGAACGCGGTCCCCGTCCCCGGTGACGTGACCGACCCCGCGCACCGGGACGACCTGGTCCGCGCCGTGGACGCGGCGGGCGGGATCGACCTGCTGGTGAACAACGCGGGCACGCTCGGCACGACGCCGCTGCCGCGCCTCGCCGACCAGCCTCTGGACGATCTGGAGGCCGCGTTCCGCACCAACGTCGCCGCGCCGCTGGCGCTCGTCCAGGCGTTCCTGCCGGGGCTGCGCGAACGGCGCGGGGCGATCCTCAACATCTCGTCGGACGCGGCGGTGGAGCCCTACCGGACCTGGGGCGGTTACGGCTCCACGAAGGCCGCGCTGGAGCAGTTGTCGCACGTCCTGGCGGCCGAGGAGCCCGACGTCGCGGTCTGGTGGGTCGAGCCGGGCGAGATGCGCACCGACATGCTGCGCGACTCGGGCGAGGACGCGGACGCCGCGCCCCCGCCGGAGGAGGCCGCGGCCGCGCTCCACACCCTGATCACCGAGCGCCGTCCCAGCGGCCGCCAGCGCGTCGCCGACCTCGCGAGCCCGACCATTTCGGAAGGCACCGCACAATGACGACTGTGCTGGATCCCGAAACCCCCTCCGAGCCGTCCGACGGCCCCCTTGTCGATTCCGTCCCCGAATCCGTTGCGGACCCGTCGCCTGACGGCCTCGCCGCCGAGGAGCCGGTGGGCGGCGTCTGGAGCGGGCGCCTGCTGGTGCCCACGCTCGGCATCGTGCTGACCGTGACGCTGCTGGCGTTCGAGGCGATGGCCGTCGGGACGGTCATGCCGGTGACGGCGCGCGATCTGGACGGCCTGTCGCTGTACGGCTGGGGGTTCAGCGCGACGCTGATCGCGAGCCTGCTGACCACGGTGCTCGCGGGCGGCTGGGTGGACCGGTCCGGTCCGGGACGGCCGCTGCTGACCGGGCTCGGGCTGTTCGTCGCCGGCCTCGCGGCGGCCGGGGCCGCGCCCACCATGTGGATCTTCATCGGGGCGCGGATGTTCCAGGGCCTCGGCACCGGTGTCGCGATGGTCGCGGTGTACGTGCTGATCGCCCGCGTCTACCCCGAGGCGCTGCGGCCGCGCGTGTTCGCCGCGCTGTCGGCGGCGTGGGTGCTGCCGTCGCTGATCGGCCCGGCGATCGGCGGGCTGGTCGCGCAGCACGCGGGCTGGCGCTGGGTGTTCCTCGGGCTGATCCCGCTGGTCGTCCCGGCGGCGGCGATGCTGGTCCCGGCGCTGCGGGACGTCCGGCCGAGCGAGCGGGAGGCCCAGCGGCCGGCGCAGCGGACCACGGCCGTCCGGTATGTGGCGGCGGTCGCCGTCGCGGGCGGCGCGGGGGTGCTCCTGTACGGCTTCCAGCATCCCGGGGTCGTCATGGCGATCGGCGTGGCGATCGGACTGGCGGGACTGGGTTTCGGTCTGCCGAAAATGCTTCCCGCCGGGACGCTGCGGTTCCGCCGCGGCCTGCCGAGCGCCGTCCTGGTCCGCGGGCTGCTGGCCGGCGCGTTCTTCGGGATGGACGTGTTCATCCCCCTCGCGCTGACGAGCCTGCACAAGTTCAGCCCCTCCGAGGCGGGCGTCGTGCTGACCCTCGGCGCGCTCGGCTGGTCGGGGGCGTCGCAGATCCAGGGCCGGTCCGAGCGGTCGCGGCAGTTCTTCGTCCGGCTCGGCTCGGTGCTGGTCACGGCCGGGATCGTGGCCGCCGCGGTCGCCGTCCAGTTCAACGGCTGGGCCGCCGCGCCCGCCTGGATGGTGGGCGGCGCGGGCATGGGCTTCGCGATCGGCAGCCTCAGCGTCCTGGTGCTCAACGAGTCGCCCGAGGAGGAGCAGGGCGTCAACTCGGCCGCGCTCCAGATCACCGACAACCTCGGGTCCTCGCTGTTCGTGGGCGCGGCGAGCGCCGTGGTCGCGGCCGTCGGCACCGACCACCTCGGGAGCGGCCTCGCGATCTCGGGCGTCCTGCTGAGCGCCCTCGCCGTCGTCGGCATCCTCGCCTCCCTGCGGCTCACCCCGCGTCACGCCACCTGACGGAGGCGCGGCGGCCCGACCCCGGACGCCCCCTTCCCTCTCCTGATCCCCGGCAGCGGGGGCCGACCCTGGAGTTCGTCATGTCCGAAACCCTGGATTTCGTTCTGCCGGCCGACCTGGAAGCCCACGAGCCGCCCGAGGCGCGCGGCCGGACCCGCGACGGCGTCCGGCTGCTCGTGGGACGGGGCGCGACCGGCGAGGTGACCCACCACGCGTTCCGCGACCTGCCCGCCCTCCTGCGTCCCGGGGACCTGCTGGTGGTCAACACGTCCGCGACGCTGCCCGCCGCCGTCCGGCTGGACCGGCTCGCCGTGCACTTCTCCACCCCCGTCCCCGACCTGGACGGCACCGTGGACGACCGGGACTGGCTCGTCGAGCTGCGGCGGCGGTCCGGCATGGGCAGCCTGCCCTACGAGGGAGGCAGTCCGGGCGAGTGGATCCCGATGCCGGACGGCGCGACGCTGGCCCTCGTCCGGCGGCACACCGGACGGCTGTGGCTCGCCCGGCTGAGCGTCCCCGTCGTCCCCTACCTGCGGCGGAACGGCGTTCCGATCAGGTACGGGTACGTCCGGCAGGACTGGCCCGCGGGCGCCTACCAGACGGCGTTCGCGTTCGACCGGAGCGACGGCGGGGCCGAGATGCCGAGCGCGGCCCGCCCCTTCACGCCCGAGCTGGTGACGGGGCTCGTCGCGCGGGGCGTGTTGGTCGCGCCGCTCTCCCTGCACACCGGCGTCGCGTCCCCCGAGGCGCACGAGCCGCCGTACGCCGAGCGCTACCGCGTCCCGGCGCCGACCTGGGAGCTCGTCGGGCACATCCGCGATCACGGCGGACGGGTGATCGCCGTCGGCACCACGGTGGTCCGCGCCCTGGAGACGGTCGCCGCGGGCGGGCCCCTGTCCGGCTGGACCGAGCACGTCGTCACGCCCGAGCGCGGCGTCCGGGCCGTGGACGGCCTGCTCACCGGCCTGCACGAGCCCAAGTCGTCCCATCTGATGATGTTGTCGGCCATCACCGGACGCCCGCTGCTGTCGGCCCTCTATGCCGCGGCCCTCGACGAGCGCTACCTTTGGCACGAATTCGGGGACCTCAACCTCCTGCTGCCTGACTAGCCCGTGAACCCCCGGCAGGACGGGCTGAACGCTCGGCGTCCGCATGGTGGACGTCACAGACGGGCGCCCAGTACGGCCGGTACCGTGGTGAACAGCATGGACGGGACAGGACAGCGCACGCTCCTCATCACGCTCACCGGCCGCGACCGCCCCGGGGTCACGTCGCGGCTCTTCGCCACTCTCGCCGGGTTCCCGGTGACCGTCGCCGACGTGGAACAGGTCGTGATCCGCGGCCGCCTCGTCCTCGGCGTCCTGGTCTCCTACGCCGACGGGGCCGACATCGGACGGGTCTGGTCGGCCGCCGAGCGCGTCGCGACGGACCTCGACATGGAGGTCGAGCTGTCCACCGGGCGCGACCGGGCGGTTCCCCGGCGCCGCGGAAGGCTGCACGTGACGGTGCTCGGCGCGCCGCTGCTGCCCGCCGCGATGGCCGGGATCGCCGGGCGAATCGCCGCGAACGGCGCCAACATCGACCGCATCGAGCGGCTCGCCGGATACCCCGTGACCTGCATCGAGATGGACGTCTCGGGCGCCGACAAGATCACCCTGCGCGCCGCGCTCGCCCAGGAGGCGGCCGAGCGGCAGGTCGACGTGGCCGTCCAGCCGGGCGGGCTCCAGCGCCGGGCCAAGCGGCTGATCGTCATGGACGTGGACTCGACCCTCATCCAGGGCGAGGTCATCGAGCTGCTCGCCGAGGAGGCGGGCTGCCTGGACGAGGTCGCCAAGGTCACCGAGGCCGCGATGCGCGGCGAGCTGGACTTCGAGGGGTCGCTGCGGGAGCGGGTCGCGCTGCTCGCCGGGCTGGACGCCTCGGCCCTGGAGATCGTCCGGAAGAAGATCGAACTGGCCGCCGGGGCGCGCACGATGGTCCGCACGCTGAAGCGGCTGGACTACAAGTTCGCGATCGTCTCCGGCGGATTCACGCAGGTCACCGACGCCCTGGTGGACGATCTCGGGATCGACTACTCGGACGCCAACACCCTGGAGGTCGTGGACGGCCGGCTCACCGGACGCGTCGTCGGGCCGGTGATCGACCGGGCGGGCAAGGCCGCCGCGCTGGAGCGGTTCGCGCGCGAGGCCGGGATCCCGGTCAGCCAGACGGTCGCGATCGGCGACGGCGCGAACGACCTGGACATGCTCCAGGCCGCCGGGCTCGGCATCGCCTACAACGCCAAGCCGGTGGTCCGGCAGGCCGCCGACACCGCCGTGAACGTCCCGTACCTCGACACGATCCTGTTCCTGCTCGGCATCAGCCGCGAGGACGTCGAGGCGGCCGACGCCGCCGACCCGAACGTCGACTGATCCGCGGGTAGGGGCGCCGGCCCCGGCCGGCCGTCCCTCCCGTCCCGCCGCGGGCTGGTGATCACCCAGGTCGGACGGGGTATACCTCCCTCCGTCCGTCGTGGGTTGGGGGGAGCGGGTGCCGGGTCTGAAGCGCGTCCGGCAGGCGTACGCCTCGATCGGCTCGTTCGGCAGCGAGGCGACGCCCTTCTACGGCCTGTCCGCCGCGCTCGCGGTGACCGCGCCGCTGATCATCGGGGTGCTGACCGAACGCGCGGCGACGGGCGCGATGATCGCCCTGGGCGCGTACCTGGTGGCGCAGCGCGAGCCCGAGGGGCCGTACGGGGCCCAGGCCCGCGACCTCGGCAGCGCGGTCGTGCTGGTCGCGGTCGGCTCGGCCCTCGGCGGGCTGCTCAGCGGGCACGTCTGGCTGTCGGTCGTGGTCGTCCCGCCCGTGGTGGCGCTCGGGTCGGCGGTGAGCTGGATCGGGTCGACGGCGGGCCTGGCGGTGCTGCTGGCCGCGGTCCGGCCGCGCGCCGACGACGTCGTGTACGTCGGGTTCCTGGAACTGCTCGGCGGCCTGCTGTTCTGCCTGATCGTCCTCGCGCCCTGGCCCGCGCGGCGGCTGCGCCCGCTGCGGGAGGCCATCGCGGACGCCGCGGACCAGGTGGCCGGGGCGCTCGACGCGGTCGCCCAGGAGATCGGCACCCCCGACGCCGCCGCCCTGGACGCCGTCGAGATCACCAACCCGGACCTCGCCGCCGTCGTCCACAACGTCGCCTGGGACGAGCAGCGCCGCGCCGCCTCCGAGGCGCTGACCGAGGCCCGCGGCACCTACGCCCTGTACCGGACGGGCCACCACCGGGACGAGCCGACGCGTCCGGAACGGCTGCTGGACGCCCTGTCCCGCATCCTGCACGAGACCGTCGCGCTGCGCGCCCTCGTCGAGGCCGAGCGGGGCCGTCCGCCGGACCGCAACCGCGAGTGGGAGCTGGAGGCGCACGTCGCGATCTCCGCGCTCGCGGCCCGGCTGCGGCTGCTGTCGGGCGCGGTCCGCACCGCCGGGGCGTCCCCGCTGGGCGCGCCGCTCGGCGACCTGGACTCGGCGGCGATCCGGCGGCTGGCCCGGCAGAGCGACCGGATCCGCCGCGCCGGGATGACCGGCGAGGAGGACCTGGTCGCGGTCGCGCTGATCGACCAGATCCTGCGCTCCACCGACCGGATCGCGGGCGGCGTGGACTCCGCGCGGCGGCTGGTCAAGGCCGGGCTGCGGCTCGGGTTCGGCCCGCCGCAGCTCCCGACGCCCGACCCGGTGTCGCTCTGGGACCGGATCAGCCGGGCCGTCCGCACCCGGTCGCCGGCGTTCCGGCAGGTCTCCCGGGTCTCCGTCACCGCGTTCGCGGCCATGTCGATCTCGGCCGCGCTGAAGCTGGAGCACGGGCAGTGGATGGTGATCACCGCCATGCTCAGCCTGCGCGGCACCTACGGCGAGACCATCGACCGGGTCATCGAGCGCGTGATCGGCACCGGGGTCGGGTCGGCGATCGCGGCGCTGCTGCTCACGCTCGCCCCCGACCAGATCTCCACGGCGGTGATCGTGTTCGTGTTCGCGCTGATCGCGTTCACGGTGCGGCAGATCACCATCACCTACTGGTTCCTGTTCGGCACGCCGCTCGGTCTGATGCTGCTGGACTTCTCCACGCCGTCCAACTGGGTGGCGGCCGGGGAGCGGATCGCGCTCACCCTGTTCGGCGGGGTGCTGACCGTCCTCGCCGTCCGGCTGCTGTGGCCGATGGGGCACGCCGAGCGGCTGCCCCGCCAGCTCCGCGAACTGCTCCGCACGCACGCCGACCTGGTCCGGGCGACGGCCGAGGTGGTCGTCGGGGAGCGCGAGCAGCTACCGCACGACAAGATCGTCACCGCCGAGCGGAGCGCCGAGGAGGTGTCCGAGACGCGCACCCGGCTCGGCCGTGAGCGGGTCCCGGACGAGCGGCGGATCCGCGAGCTGCGCGCCGCGATCGCCGCCGCGCACCGGATCCGCGACCATCTGATCGCGATCGGCCGGATGACCCGGGAGCAGGAGGTCGACGCCGGGCCCGTCCCGGAGATCCTGGACCGGATCGCCGACCTGATGGAGGAGTCGGCCGCGATGATGGCCGACCCGGCCCCCGATCCCGCGGCGGCCGAGGGGCCGTCCACCGAGGAGCGGCTGGACGAGGAGTTCGCCGACCTCGACGACCATCTGGCCGCGATCGCCCGCCGCCGCCGCGAGGAGGTCAAGGGGGGCGTCGGGCCGGACGATTTCACGCCGCTGCGGCACACCCTGCTCGAGGTCTCCGGCACCCGCTACGCGCTGCGGTCCCTGCGCCGGGACACCGACGCCCTCGTCGACAGCACCCTCGGCGCCGTCGTGCCGAGCGCGGCCGAGCCGAGCGGGCCGAGCGGACCGGAGCCGTCCCCGGCCGCCGGGCCCAAGCCGGACGACCGGCTCCAGGAGACCGGCTGAGCGGGCTCGGCCGGTCTCGGGGCGGGGGTCAGCTCTTGGGGTCGCGGTAGACGATCAGGTCGCCGGTTCCGGGGCGGACGGCGTCCCAGGCGTCCGGGAGGCCGATGACGGCGAGCGAGCAGGTCGGGAAGCCGGCGGGCGCCCCGTCCGGGACCAGGTCGTGGACGAACTGGTGCACCGAGGGGTTGTGCCCGACGAGCAGCAGCGTGTCCACGTCGCCGCCGTTCTCCCGGACGAGCCGGAGCAGCTCGTCCGCGTCGTTGGCGTAGATCATCGGCTCGAACCGGACGTCGGTGTCGACGCCCAGCGCGTCCAGGGTCTGCCGGGTGCGGACGGCGGGCGAGCACAGCACGAGGTCGGGCGCGTGGCCGCCCGCGCGGAGCCAGTCCCCGGCGGCGGACGCGTCGCGCCGTCCCCGGCCGGTGAGCTCCCGGTCCGCGTCGTCCTTCCCGAAGCCGTCCTCGGCCTTGGCGTGCCGCAGCACGATCAATGTGGGCATGCCCCGGACCCTAGGGCGCGACCAGGTAGGCGAGCAGGAAGAGCACGCCGATGATCGCCAGCATCCCGGTGAAGACGAGGGTGAACCCCTTCGGGCCGGACAGGGTGGACTTCTCGCCGCTCAAGGCCGCGCCTCCCGCGTTTCGGTGTGATGTCGTACAAGCGTACGGCCGGACCCCCGTGCCCCGGATCCAGCCCCGCCCCACGCCCCGCCTCGCCCCCCGCCTCGTCCCCCGCCCGGTCCATCCGGCGCCGAGCACACGCGCCCCCGTCCGGACGGGCCGGACGGGGGCGCGGAGCGAGCCTCGAACCGATCACCCGGGGAGCTTCGGCCCCGGGCGCGGAACGGGTGTCAGCCGGTCACTCCTGGGCGGTGGGGTCGCCGGCGCGGGCCGCGCCGTTGGCCTCGACCCTGGTGACCGACGCCTCGGCGGCGGGCCCCGGGACGGAGGGCGTCACGGACGCCGAGACCGCCTCGGAAGCACCGGAGACACCGGAACCGCCGGACGCGCCGGACCCGCCGGACGGACCGGACGCGCCGGACCCGCCGCCGCTCTCGAGGGACTCGTCCGCCGCGGCCATCTCGCCGATCGGGTCGGCCCGGCGCTTGGAGATCACGATCGCGACGACCACCACGGCGATCGCGGCGAGGGCGACCACCACGCGCAGCCAGGTGTTCCCGGCGTAGCGCACCACGGCGTCCGCGACCAGCAGCGCGACCAGGTTCATCACCTTGATCAGCGGGTTGATCGCGGGACCGGCGGTGTCCTTGAACGGGTCGCCGACGGTGTCGCCGATCACGGTCGCGGCGTGCGCGTCGGAACCCTTGCCGCCGAGCTTGCCCTCCTCGACCAGCTTCTTGGCGTTGTCCCAGGCGCCGCCGGAGTTGGAGAGGAACACCGCCATCAGGACCCCGGCCGCGATCGCGCCGCCCAGGTAGGCGCCGAGCGGCGCGTAGCCGAGCGCGAACCCGACGGCGATCGGGGTCATGATCGCCAGCAGTCCGGGCGTGGCGAGCTCGCGCTGCGCGTCCTGGGTGCAGATCGACACGACCCGGTCGTAGTCGGGCACCTCGGTGCCGTCCATGATCCCCGGACGGGTCCGGAACTGGTTGCGGACCTCGACCACCACGCGTCCGGCCGCGCGGCCGACCGCCATGATCGCCAGGCCCGCGAACAGGAACACCACGGCCGCGCCGATGATCAGGCCGATCAGCACGTTCGGGTTGTCGATGGACAGCGAGAACACCTTGAAGTCGCCGAGCGCGCTGCGCGCCGACGGCGAGGCGTTCCCGAGCGCGTTCACGACCGTCGTCCGGAACGAGCCGAACAGCGCGGTCGCGGCGAGCACGGCGGTCGCGATCGCGATGCCCTTGGTGATCGCCTTGGTGGTGTTGCCGACGGCGTCCAGCCGCTCCAGGACGGCGGCGGCCTCGCCCTGGACGTCGCCGGACATCTCGGCGATGCCCTGCGCGTTGTCGGAGACCGGGCCGAAGGTGTCCATGGACACGATCACCCCGACCGTGGTGAGCAGGCCCGTTCCGGCCATCGCCACGGCGAACAGCGCGACCGTGGTGTTGCCGAACCCGAGCAGGAACGCGCCGTACACGGCGGCGGCGATCACCAGGGCGGTGTAGACGGCCGACTCCAGGCCGAGCGAGATCCCGGAGAGGATCACGGTCGCGGGCCCGGTGCGGGCGCTTCCGGTGACCTCCCTGACCGGCTTGCGGTTGGTCTCGGTGAAGTAGCCGGTGAGCAGCTGGATCGCGCTGGCCAGCACGATCCCGATGAGGACGGCGCCGAGCGCGACCCAGCGCGGATCGGCGTCCAGGCCGCGGATCCTGGCGTCGGTCACGCCGTGCAGGTCGGCGAACGAGGACGGCAGGTAGGCGAAGGCCGCGATCGCGACCAGCACCGCCGAGAAGATCGCGGAGATGAAGAACCCGCGGTTGATCGCCGACATCCCGGACCGGTCGGACGCCCGGGGCGCGACCGCGAAGATCCCGACCACCGCGGTGATCACGCCGATCATCGGGACGATCAGCGGGAACACCAGGCCCTCGTTGCCGAACGCGTTGGTGCCGAGGATGAGCGCCGCGACCAGCATGACCGCGTACGACTCGAACAGGTCGGCGGCCATGCCGGCGCAGTCGCCGACGTTGTCGCCCACGTTGTCGGCGATGGTCGCGGCGTTGCGCGGGTCATCCTCGGGGATGCCCTGCTCGACCTTGCCGACCAGGTCGGCGCCGACGTCGGCGGCCTTGGTGAAGATGCCGCCGCCGACCCGCATGAACATGGCGAGCAGCGCGGCGCCGAAGCCGAAGCCCTCGAGCACCTTCGGCGCCTCGCCCTTGTAGGCGAGGACGACCACGGCGGCGCCGAAGAGCCCGAGCCCGACGGTGAACATGCCCGCGACCCCGCCGGTGCGGAACGCGATGCGCATGGCCTTGCGCTCGCCGCCCTCGGCGTCCCGGGCGGCGGCGGCGACGCGCACGTTGCCGCGCACCGCCAGCCACATGCCGGTGAACCCGGTGACCGCCGAGAACAGAGCCCCGACGACGAAGAACACCGACCGGCCGATCCGCTCGCCCGTGCTGTCGGCGGGCAGCAGGAGGAGCAGGAACGGGATGACGACCACGAAGACGGCGACCGTGCGGAACTGGCGTTTCAGGTAGGCGAGCGCGCCCACCTGGACGGCCCTCGCGATGGACTGCATCTTCTCGGTGCCCTGGCCCGCGGCCAGGACCTCCCTTACCAGTCCTGCGGCGACGGCCAGTGCCAGAAGCGCGACCACGGCGACGACGACCACCAAAGTGAGGTCACCGCCGCCGAGACTGACGTCCGCGGCTTTCGCAACGGCCGGGCTTGACAGGGAAAGCCCAGACATCCGTGTCCTCCTCGACAGGGGCGTGGCGATCCGGATCGTCCTGTCGGACGATCTTTACCGCGTACCCCGCGAGCGGCCGGTTCAATGTCTCCGAGGAGGGACGGGCCCCCTGCACCCCTCGGCGGCAACGCCGAATCAGTCACTGCGCACGGCTACGCGGGTGCCGGGAGTGTACGCAGGTGGCGGCGCATTTGAGAAGACCGTCCGGGACCTCCCGGGGGTGCACGGCAATGGCAATACCCGAGGGCCCGGGATTTGCTCGCGTCCGCCCCGATCCGTCCGTCTGGGCTGGTCAGACAGGGTAAGCTTCTCTTACCTCACAGCCACATTCGCGTCTCTTACTCCCCGAGGACCCCACGCTTCCCAGTTATAGACATCCGTATTTGGTAATTGATCTTTGACCGTTATTCGAACGGCGCGAAGATCGACGAGAGAACGATCTCATAACCGTTCCTCCCTTGGGCATCAGTGACACCCCGGATCACATCCGTCCCGAATTCGGCAGGCGCACCGTGACCCGAAGTCCACCGCCCGGATTCGGCGACGCGAACGCCGTTCCGCCGTGCGCGCCCGCCACCGCGCGCACGATCGACAGCCCCAGTCCGCTGCCCCGGTCCGACCGCACCCGCTCCGCGCCCAGCCGCCGGAACGGCTCGAAGATCGTCTCGGTCTCGTAGGCCGGGACGACCGGCCCGGTGTTGGTCACCGTCAGCTCCGTCCAGCCGTCGTGCACCCCCGTCATCACCCGGCACGTCCCGCCGCGGTGGTTGTGCCGGACGGCGTTCTCCACCAGGTTCTGGACGAGCCGCTCCAGCAGCACCGGGTCGCCGTCCGCCGGCGCCGGGGACAGCTCGCCGCGCACCGTCACGTCCCGCTCGGCCGCCTCGCCGCCCTCCGCCGCCGCGAGGTCCACGACGTGCCGGGCGACGTCGGCGAGATCCAGCGGCGTCCGCTCGGTCACCTCGTTCTCGCCGCCCGCGAGGGTGAGCAGCCCGTCGATCAGCCGCTCGTGCCGCTCGTTCACCACCAGCAGCGACTCGCCCAGCCGCCGCACGTCCTCGGACGCGCCGCGCCGCCGCACCGCCACGTCCACGAGCGTCCGGTTGATCGCGAGCGGGGTGCGCAGCTCGTGCGAGGCGTTCGCGACGAACCGGCGCTGCCCGTCGAACGACCGCGACAGGCGGCCGAGCATCGTGTCGAACGTGTCGGCCAGCTCACGCACCTCGTCCCGCGGCCCGTCGTACCCGATCCGCTCGGTCAGGTCGTGGCTCCGCGCGACCCGCCGGGCGGTCTCGGTGATCCGCTGGACGGGCCGCAGCGCCCGGTCCGCCATCAGCCAGCCGAGCCCCAGCGCCGCCAGCGCCACCAGGCCGAGCGCGATCGCGCCCTGCGTCAGCACCGAGTCGAGCGTCGCCTTCTGGAAGTCGTCGGCCGCGCCGCCGACCCGCTGCCGCTGGATGAAGTAGGCCGCCTTCCCGCCGCTGTCGACCGCCCCCAGCAGCCGGCCGTCGACCTTCCCGTCCACCTTGGCGATCCGCTGCGGACCCGGGCCGGCCGCCACGCCCTGCTTGACCGGCGCCGCGCCCTGCAGGAGCGCCAGCGGATCCGGCGTCCGGCCCACCGGGGCCTGCATGAGCCGCAGCGGATCCGGCGTCCCGCCCGGCACCGCGCGCGTGTCCGGCATCTGCGCCGACGTGATGACCTGGTTCATCAGCTGCCCGCGCGGCCCTTGCAGGTTGTTCTGGACGAGCACGTACGTCAGCGTGAGCAGAACGATCCCCGCCGCGACGAACATGCCGCCGTACAACAGGGTCAGCCGCGCGCGGATCGTCGACCTCATGTGGATGCTCGGTCTCATGGGATCCGGTACCCCACTCCCGGGACGGTCTCGATGACGGAGGGTTCCCCGAGCTTGCGCCGCAGCTTCATCAGGGTCACCCGGACGGTGTTGGTGAACGGGTCGGTGTGCTCGTCCCACGCCTTCTCCAGCAGTCGCTCGGCGGACACGACCGTGCCGTCCGCGCGCAGCAGCTCGGCGAGCACCGCGAACTCCTTGCGCGCCAGGTGCACGTACCGTCCGTCCCGGAACACCTCGTGATGGGCCGGGTCGAGCCGGATCCCCGCGCGCTCGAACGTCGGCGGATCCGCCGGACGGGCACGGCGGCCCAACGCGTGCACGCGCGCGAGCAGCTCCTCGAACGCGAACGGCTTGGGCAGGTAGTCGTCCGCGCCGAGGCTCAGCCCCTCCACGCGCGCGGGCACGGACGACGCGGCGGTCAGCATCAGCACCCGCACATGCATCCCGGACCCGGCGACCGCCCGGCACACCTCGTCGCCGTGCACGACCGGCAGGTCCCGGTCGAGCAGCAGCACGTCGTAGTCGTTCACACCGAGCCGCTCCAGCGCGGCGTCGCCGTCGTACACCACGTCCACCGCGATCGCCTCGGCCCGCAGGCCCTCCGCGATCGAGTCGGCGAGCATCCGCTCGTCCTCGGCCACCAGAACCCGCACAGGCCCCGCCCTCCCCGCCACCGCTCGTCCGCTTCCCGGACGAGCCTGTTGGATCCCCCGTAATGTCCGCATAACGCGAAGCGGTTACGGCCGGGTTACCGGTCGCCCGCTGGACTTCTCCTCGATCGCCGGGACGGCCCCGGCACGGACGAGGAGACGACGATGCGGACCCCACGGCTCGCCGGCCTGCTGCTGGCCCCGGTTCTGGCCCTCGGCCTCTCCGCCTGCGGAAACGGCGGCGGGGGCGACAAGCTCGCCACCCAGTCGGCCAAGAAGGCCGATGAGGCGACCAAGCTGCGGAACTTCGCCAAGTGCATGCGGGAGCACGGCGTCGACATGAAGGACCCGGGCGACGACGGCCGGATCACGATGATGCAGTCGAAGGGCGCGCCCGGCGGCGGCGAGCAGGCGATGCAGGCGGCGCAGAAGGCGTGCCAGCACCTGATGCCGAACGGCGGCAAGCCGAAGCAGGCGAGCCCGCAGGACATCGACAGGCTGCGCAAGTACGCCCAGTGCATGCGCGGGCACGGCATCAGCATGGAGGACCCCGGCTCGGACGGCGGGATCAGGATCAGGATGACCGGACCGCCCCAGGGCTCGCAGAACGGCGGGGACCCCGCGAACGACCCGACGCTCAAGGCCGCGCAGGAGGCGTGCAAGCAGTTCCAGCCCGGGAGAGTGAAGTGAGGCGATCCCGCGCGATCGGGCTGGGCGTCCTGGCCGTGGCGGCGGTCGGCGGCGCCGGCCTCGCCACGGCCGGGCTCGGCGGCGGGGGCGGGTCCGGGACGGCCGGCGGGCCGAAGGTCCCCGCGACCGCCGCCGTCGAGCGGACGACGCTCACCGAGACCCAGAAGGTCGACGGCACCCTCGGCTACGGCGACACGACCACCCTGTCGGCCCCCTCGACCAGCTCAGGCGGAGGAGGCGGCGGGGGCGGGGGCGGCGGATCAGGTGGCGGCGGAGGGGGCGGGGGCGGCGGCGGGGGGTCGTCCGCCGGGACGGTCACCTGGCTCCCCTCCCCCGGCACGAAGATCGGACGCGGCGAGCCCGCCTACCGCGTCGACAACCGTCCCGTGCCGCTCCTCTACGGCCGGATGCCGCTCTACCGGACCCTCAAGGACGGCGTCGAGGGGAGCGACGTCCTCCAGCTCGAACGGAACCTCGCCGCGCTCGGCTACGGCGGCTTCACCGTCGACGAGAAGTACACCTCGGCCACCGCGACCGCCGTCAAGCAGTGGCAGGAGGACACGGGCATGGCCGAGACCGGCGAGATCGCCCCGGGAGGCGTCGTCGTCGCACGCGACGAGATCCGCGTCGCCGAACGCCGCGCGCAGACCGGCGACCGCGCGTCCGGGCCGCTGCTCACCTACACCGGCACCACGCGCGTCGTCACCATCGCCCTGGACGTCAAGTACCAGAAGCTCGCCAAGGTCGACGCCGGCGTCACCATCGACCTGCCCGACGGCGGCACCACCAAGGGGACGATCAGCTCGGTCGGCAAGGTCGCCACCCAGTCCCGCGCCGACCAGCCCACCACGGTCAAGGTCACCGTGGAGGTCGGCCGGCAGCGCAGCCTCGGCTCCTACGACAAGGCCCCCGTGAACGTCTACCTCACCTCGTCGCGGCACGCGTCCGTGCTGGCCGTCCCGGTCGGCGCCCTCGTCGCCCTGCCGGGCGGCGGCTACGGCGTCCAGGTCCTGTCCGGCGCGTCCGCGCCCGTCCGGACCGTCAAGGTGGACACAGGTGTGTTCGCCCAAGGCCAGGTCGAGGTCACCGGCTCGGGCATCAACGCCGGCATGAAGGTCGTGGTGCCCGCATGAGCACACCCACCCCGAACGCGGACACGCCCCCCGGCGTGCCCCTGACGCAGGAGCCCGCCCCCGGCGGCTCGGGCTTCGCGGTGGTCGAACTGCGCGAGGTCACCAAGTCCTATCCCGGTGGCGTGACCGCGCTGGACGCCGTGTCGCTCACGATCTCGCCGGGCGAGTTCGTCGCGGTCGTCGGACCGTCCGGCTCGGGCAAGTCCACGATGCTGAACCTGCTCGGCACGCTCGACCTGCCCGCGTCCGGCACCGTCCTGTTCGAGGGCCAGGACGTCTCGCGCCTCTCGGACCGGCGGCTCTCGGGGCTGCGCGCCCGCCGCATCGGCTTCGTGTTCCAGCAGTTCCACCTCGCGGCGGGCGTCCCGGCCGTCGACAACGTCGCGGACGGCCTGCTCTACGCGGGCGTCCCCATCGCCCAACGCCGCGCCCGCGCACGCGAGGCCCTGGAACGCGTCGGCCTCGGACACCGGCTCGGACACCGTCCACACCAGCTCTCCGGCGGCGAGAAGCAACGCGTCGCGATCGCCCGCGCCGTGGTGGGCGACCCGGGCCTGCTCCTCGCGGACGAGCCGACCGGCGCCCTCGACACCGCGTCCGGCACGGTCGTCCTGGATCTGCTGCGCGAGCTGTCCGGCGGCGGCACCACGGTCGTCCTCATCACCCACGACCGCGACATAGCCGCCCAGGTCCCCCGCCGGGTCACCATGCGGGACGGCCGCATCGTCCAGGACACGGCGGACGACGCGGGTGAGCTCGGCGGCACAGATGCCACCAAGGTCCTTGATGGCGCGAGGTCCGGCCTATGAGCGTCACCGAAGCGCCTCCCCGTCGCAGACCGCGGCGGCTGGAACGGGAACGGCGCCCGAAGCGCGGACGGCGCGTGGACCGGTCCGGACGGCTCGGAACACGGGACGTCCTGCGCGTCGGCGCGGCGGGACTGCGGGCGCGGCCCCTCCGGGTCGTCCTGTCCGCGCTGGGGATCGCGATCGGCATCGCCGCCATGATCGGCGTGGTCGGGATCTCCACGTCCAGCCGGGCGCAGCTCCAGGCCACCCTGGACCGGCTCGGCACCAACCTGCTCACGGTCTCCCCCGGCCACGACTTCTTCGGCGGGAACGCGGAGCTTCCGTTCACCGCCCCGGCCATGATCGCGCGGGTGCCGGGCGTGGAGTCCGCCACCGCCACCGGCAAGGTCGCCGACGCGCACGTCTACCGCAACGACCACATCGACCCCGAGGAGACCGGCGGGATCGCCGTCATGGCGGCCGACCTGCGCCTCCCCACCACGATCGGCCTGAGCCTGCGCTCGGGGACCTGGCTGAACGCCGCGACCGGACGCTACCCGGCCGTCGTCCTCGGGTCCGCCGCCGCCGACCGGCTCGGCGTCACCGGCGCGGGCGGCCAGGTGTGGCTCGCCGGACGCTGGTTCACCGTCGTCGGCGTCCTCGCCCCGAACGCGCTCGCGCCCGAACTGGACTCGGCCGCGCTGGTCGGCTGGGCCGCGGCGGTCTCCCGCCTCGGCTTCGACGGGCACGCCACCACGATCTACACGCGGACCGCCAAGGACGCCGTCGAACGCGTCCGGGACCTGCTCGCCCCGACCGCCAACCCCGAGTCGCCGAACGAGATCGAGGTGTCCCGGCCGTCCGACGCGCTGGCCGCCGAGCACGCCGCGAACCAGACGTTCACGGCGCTGCTGCTCGGCCTCGGCGGGGTCGCCCTGCTGGTCGGCGGCGTCGGCGTCGCGAACACGATGGTCATCTCCGTCCTGGAGCGCCGCGCCGAGATCGGCCTGCGGCGCGCCCTCGGCGCCACCCGCGGGCAGATCCGGCTCCAGTTCCTCACCGAGTCCCAGCTGCTCGCCGCCCTCGGCGGGCTCGGCGGGGTCGCGCTCGGCGCCCTCGTCACCTTCGGTTTCGCGGTCGCGCAGCACTGGCCCACGGTCGTCCCGCCCTGGGCCATGGCGGGCGGGCTCGCCGCGACGCTGGTCATCGGCGCGATCGCGGGCCTGTACCCCGCGATCCGGGCCGCCCGCCTCCCCCCGACGGAGGCCCTGACCAGCGCCTGAACGCGTCCACCGAACGCGTCCGCCGAACGCGTCCACTGAACGCGTCCGCGGACAGCGGAAGGCCCCGTCCCTCGGGTGAGGGCGGGGCCTGTCTCGCGCGTCGTGACCGGCTCCGGGAGCGCCGGTCAGATCTCCGGAGCCGCCGGCGGTTCGGCCGGCCAGCTCATTCGGATCTGAACGCCCTTGGGGGTGTTGGAGATCTCCACGTCATCGGCCAGTCCGGCGATGACGGCGAGACCCAGATCGGCGTCCCCGGCGAGGGCCAGGGCCGGGATGTCGTCCGGCCGCGGTGCCGAGGGAGGTCCGCCCTCCGCCTCGTCCGCGGGTACCGAGTCGCTGACGATCACCTGGAACCGGTGACCGGCGTCGCTCAGCTCGAGCCGTACGGGTTCGTCGGGACAGTGCAGACGGTGTGCCTCCACCGCCCGCGAGCACGCCTCCCCGACCGCCAGCCGGACCTCGTCCATGATCGCCTCGTCGACGCCACTGCGTCTGGCCACGGCGGTCACGATCAGACGGGCCGTCCTGACATGGACGGGCAGCGCGCTGAAAGAGAGTTCGACGGTCGCCATCTCTCTGACAGGCCGCCTACTTCGCGCCCTTGCGCTTCTCCTCGGCCTCGGCGATCGTCTTGTGGATCCCGAAGACCTTGGTCAGCCCGGTGATGCGGAAGATCTTGAGGATGCGCTCCTGGGTGCAGACCAGCTCCAGCGAGCCGTCGTGCGCGCGCACCCGCTTCAGGCCGCCGACCAGGACGCCGAGGCCGGTCGAGTCGAGGAACTCGACCTTCTCCATGTCCACCAGCAGGTGGAACTTGCCCTTGTTCACCAGGTCGATCAGCTTCTCGCGAAGCTTGGGGGCCGTGTAGACGTCGATCTCGCCTTCCACGGTGATGACGGTGAGGCCGTCATCGGTGGTGTAGTCGTTCACCTTCAGGTCCACAGGTCCTCCAGCGCCGTGCAGCAAACTTGCACTCCGCACGCCCCGATCCCCCCGGACACGGCCGGTTTCGGGACGACGGAACTCCGTCGAGATTCAACCACGCTCCGCCGCCCTACAGGCAGGTTATCGCCTACTGGGACGAAAGTTCGCGCCATCACGTCTGACCTGGTGATCTGCCGGTCATGGCATGGGGAGGCCAGCCTCCGGCGCCGGGGCGTTCCAATGGTTGTCCCCAGGCTGGCACACTGAAAACCTCATGCCCGGCCAAAGATCTCCCGCGCCCCTGGACCGCCTCCTCGCCGACCCCACCCGCCGTGGGCGGATCACGCACGTCCAGAACGTCCCCGCACGTCAGGGCCGTCGCGCCGCCTGGCCGTCCTGGGCGCCGCCGGAGCTTCTCGAGCGCCTCGCCGCCGCCGGCATCGAGGCCCCCTGGCGGCACCAGGCCGAGGCCGCCGAACTCGCCCACGCCGGCCGCTCTGTGATCATCGCCACCGGCACCGCCTCGGGCAAGTCCCTCGCCTACCTCCTCCCGGCCCTCACCGCGCTCCACCCCTCCGCCCCCGTCCCCGCACCCCGCACCCCCGACCCCCCTGCCACGGTCGCGGGCGAAGGCCGGGCGCGGATCGCGGGCGAGGGCACCGTGCTCTACCTGTCCCCGACGAAGGCGCTCGCGGCGGACCAGCTCAGAGCGGTACGGGCGCTGAAACTGCCACGGGTGCGCGCGGCCACCTACGACGGGGACACCCCCCGCGACGAGCGCGGCTGGGTCCGGCAGCACGCCAACTACGTCCTGACCAACCCGGACATGCTGCACCGGTCGCTCCTGCCCGGCCACTCCCGCTGGTCGGGATTCCTGCGCCGCCTCCGCTACGTGATCATCGACGAGGCGCACGGCTACCGGGGCGTGTTCGGCTCGCACGTCGCGCAGATCATCCGCCGTCTCCGCCGCGTCTGCGCGCGGTACGGCGCGTCGCCCACGTTCGTCCTGGCGTCCGCGACGACCTCGGAACCCGCGACCGCCGCGTCCCGCCTCACCGGCCTGGACGTGACGGCCGTGGACGACGACACGTCCCCGCGCGGCCCCGCGACCTTCGCGCTGTGGGAGCCGCCGCTGACCGACCTGCGCGGCGAGCAGGGCGCGCCCGTCCGCCGCACCGCCACCGCCGAGGCCGCCGACATCCTCGCCGACCTCGTCGTCGAGGACGTCCAGACGCTGGCGTTCGTCCGGTCCCGGCGCGGCGCGGAGTCCGTCGCGCTGGGCGCGAAACGCGCCCTGGAGGAGTCGGCCCCCGAGCTGACCGGCCAGGTCGCCGCCTACCGCGCGGGCTACCTGCCCGAGGAGCGCCGGGCGCTCGAACGATCACTGCGCTCCCGCGAACTCGTCGGCCTGGCCAGCACGAACGCCCTCGAACTCGGCGTGGACGTCTCGGGCCTGGACGCCGTCCTCGTCTGCGGCTGGCCCGGCACGCGCGCCTCCCTCTGGCAGCAGGCCGGACGCGCCGGACGCGCCGGGCAGTCCGCCCTCGCCGTCCTCGTCGCCCGCGACGACCCGCTCGACACCTACCTCGTCCACCACCCCGAGGCGATCTTCGGCACCCCCGTCGAGGCCACCGTCCTGGACCCGGACAACCCCTACGTCCTCGGCCCGCACCTGTGCGCCGCGGCCGCCGAGCTCCCCCTCACGGACGCCGACCTCGCCCTGTTCGGCCCGACGGCGGACGACCTGCTGCCCGACCTCGTCCGCCGCGGCATGCTCCGCCGCCGTCCCGCCGGCTGGTACTGGACACGCCGCGACAACCCCTACGACCTCGCCGACCTCCGCGGCGCGGGCGGCACCCCCGTCCAGGTCGTCGAGCTCGCCACCGGACGCCTCCTCGGCACCGTGGACGAGTCGTCCGCGCACACCACCGTCCACGACGGCGCCGTCTACATCCACCAGGGCGAGTCCTTCATCGTCCAGACCCTCGACCTGGACGACTCGGTCGCCCTCGTCGAGGCCGCCGCCCCCGACTACTCGACCACCGCGCGCGACGTCACCGACATCCGCATCGTCGAGGAGCTCCGCTCCACCCCGTGGGGCGAGGCCCGCCTGCACTACGGCACCGTCGAGGTCACCCACCAGGTCGTCGCCTACCAGATGCGCCGTGTCCAGACCGGCGAGATGCTCGGCGAGAAGCCCCTCGACCTCCCCCCGCGCACCCTCCGCACCCGCGCCGTCTGGTGGACCCTCTCCGCCGACCAGGTGGACGGCCTCGGCGACCTCGACCTCGCGGGCGCCGCCCACGCCGCCGAGCACGCCTCCATCGGCCTCCTCCCCCTCTTCGCGACCTGCGACCGCTGGGACATCGGCGGCGTCTCCACCGCCGTCCACCCCGACACCGGCCTCCTCACCGTCTTCGTCTACGACGGCCACGAGGGAGGCGCCGGCTTCGCCGAACGCGGCTACCGCGACGCCCGAGCCTGGCTCACCGCCACCCGCGACGCCATCGCCGCCTGCGAGTGCGACACCGGCTGCCCCTCCTGCATCCAGTCCCCCAAGTGCGGCAACGGCAACGACCCCTTGGACAAACAGGGCGCCCTGACCCTCCTGGCCCACCTCCTCCCCCAAGCCCCCTGACCCGCGACACACCAGTCGCCGCAGGCCACCGGGTGGACGGCACCGCCATCCAAGACCGATCCACTCGCAGTCACCTACCGCGATGCGTGGAGCGCCGGACCTCCCACGAGCGAAGCGCGACTGAAATCATCCCGATATGCCCGCTCCGATGACCCTTCAGGGAAGACTCGTCCAGTTGGAACCCCTGACCCCCGAGATGATCGGCGCCCTGTTGGAGGCCGCCACCGAACCAGAGGGGACCTCGCCCTTCACCCTGATCCCCCAGGATCCCGACGCGATGGGGACGTACGTCAGCTCGGCACTACGCGACCAGGAAGCGGGACGGGCCCTGGCGTTCGCCATCCGACTGGTCGAGCACGACCGGATCGTCGGCTCCACGCGCTTCCTCGACCTGGACTACTGGCAGGGCCCGCTGGCCTGGCCGCCGGGCGCGAACCGCGGCCCGGTCGGCGACGTCCCCGACGTCGCCGAGATCGGCAGCACCTGGCTGGCGCCATCGGCACGCCGCACCGGAGCCAACCATGAGGCCAAGCTGCTCATGCTCGGCCACGCCTTCGACACCTGGAACGTGCATCGCGTCACCCTCAAGACCGACGCGCGCAACTCCCGCTCCCGCGCCGCCATCACCCGCCTGGGCGCCCACTTCGAAGGCGTCCGACGCGCACACGTCCGCGCCGTCGACGGCACCGTCCGCGACACCGCCTACTTCTCGATCGTCCGCGCCGAATGGCCCGAGATCCGGCAACGACTCCAGAACCGCCTAAGCCTCACCCCATGACCCGCCCCACAGGCCCCCCAGAGCCAGCCCTAGATGTCCACCAGCACCACCCCGCCATGCCAACAGAGACGGCACGCGGCGGTTCATCCAGCATCGTCGTCACCGTTGGTACCGGCAGGCCGCTTCGAACCGAATGACCTGCAACAACACGGCCGAACCGACACGAACGAGCGGACGCGAACGAGCGGGCTCGGCCGAGCGAGCGGGCTACTTCTTGCGTCGCCGACTGCGGCCGGAGCGACGCTCATCGGCCTTGTTCTCCAGCGCCGCCGCCTCCCCCTTGGGGGACGAGTCGTCCGCCTCGGAAACGCCCTCGACGGCCGAGGCGACACTGAAGATGTCCCGCTGCTTCAGCGGACGCGTGCCCGCGTCCGGAGCCGCCGCGTCACCAAGCCGTCCACCGGTCGGCATGCCCGCCGTCGCTCCCCCAGAGGAGCTGGCCGGAGCCGCAAGACCGGCAGGCGAGTCGCCGGACTGCTTGGCGGAGGAGTCACTGGACGTCGGCTCGCTCGCGGCACCCGCGCGCTTGTCCGAGATGCGGACGTCGACACCGCCCGGACGCTTGCCGAGCCGGGCCGGACGCCGCGACGACCGCCGCGCGCCGGGAGTCGCGGCAGCCCCCTGAACCACGCTCGGCGTCCTGACCGTCCCCTTCGAGCCGTCCGAAGCACCGCCGGCGCTCACCGAACCGGCATTCGCAAGAGCAGTGAGGGCCGCCGTGCCCCCAGACTCCGCAACACCCGCTCCACCGACGCCACCCGTACCTTCACCCGCCGACGCGGTGGACACACCAGAAGCCGAGGAAGCACCGGAGACGGTGGACGCACCCGAGACCGTGGACGTCCCGGACGCCGTAGACGCACCAGGCACCGCGGACGTGCCAGGAGCCGGAGGAGCGAGAACCGTGGTCTTCGCCATCTCCTCGGCCTGCGCGATGTGCTGCTTGGCGTTGCGGACGCGGCTGCGCGCCGAGCCGCTGCGGGCCAGGCGGGCGGCCATGCCCTTCTCGCTCACCCCGGCCTGCGCGGTGCGCAGACGGCGCGTCCACGTGCCGAGGTGGGCGGCGGCGACGAGCAGCACGAGCGCGATGCCGATACTGCGACCCCACTGAAGCTGAGTGGACGCGGAGGCGTTCGCCGCCTTCGGGGACTGACCGGACGCGACCTGCGGCGTCGGATAGGTGAACCCCTGTGTCGCGTCGTTCGGCTGGACGGACGGCAGCGTGACCGGCGACTGGTTGTTGAACGGTGTGAGCGGCGAGCTCCGGTCGGATCCGTTGTTCCCCGCCGGAGGAACGGTCGTGCCAGGCGGGACGCTCGTGTTCGGCCCGTTCCCGCCACCACCGACGGAGACGGATGCCAACGAGGCAGCGGAGTTGACGGTTCCCCCCAGGCCGGTGGAACGCCGCGCCTGGACCTGCACCGACACCGATCCGCTCGCCGAGCCGACCGGGATCGACGCCGAGCAACTCGAACCAGAGCACAGGCCGCCGACAGTGCCGCTCGCCGACCCCCCACTGGACGCCTTCACGGAGTAGCCCGTCAGGTCGTCCTCAAGGCCGAGGTTCCAGCTGACCTTGATCTTGCTTCCGGAGACCACGCCGGACACTCCGGTCGGCGGGGACGGCGCGATCCGGACCGTGAAGGTGCTGGACGCGTAGACGTGTTTGCTCTGACTGCCCTTGATGTAGACCGTGTAGCGGCCGTTGCGGTCGAGCGAGAGCGGCGCGGAAAGGGAGTGGTCGAGCACCCCGCCGGACGTCAGGAAGGTGTCACCCGACCCGGGGATCTTGGCCCGCAGCTGCATCTGGAACGCGAAGTCGTACGTGGCGCGGACGGTCACCTGGGACCCGCTCGTGATGACGCTGCCGTTCTGCGGCGCGGAGATCCCGGTGGACGCCCCGGCGGGCATCACGCCGAGCACGGGGAAGGCCATCGCAAGGGGCGTCGCGAGAGCGATCGCGCCGATCCTGCGAATCCTCGTCACAGCCACATACCTCCAACAGCACCCGACCGGACCCGCACCGTCCGCGCAGCCGAGCCCGTCTGGGGAGTGTCCGGCCTCGGGAGGGGCGAGGGGCCGTAGCAGCCACCGTTTCACGCGATAACTCTGGGCTTACGGCAGCGTAACGTACTACTTGGTAGCGAAAGTCACGGAAGAGTGACAAACCCACGCGACTTCAACCTTCTCCGGCCCGCGCCGCTCTTCCGGCTCTCTATTGACATCTGGTTCAAGAGTCGAGACCAGTCAGGGTACGCCGTCCCATCCCACAGGACCAGCCCTGGCCCGCGCCACGACCCGGACCCCACGCATCCCGAACGGCAGTCGCACCACAGCGTCCGCAGAGACCTCCACGATCCTCCCACGCACCAGGCAGGACGCGACCCGTCCTCCAGAATCCGCCGCCACCTCCCGCACCACGCGGCACACCACCTCCTCCCCTTCGCTCACCCGCCGGGCCCCGGCCAACGCCCCCAGATCGGCCGCGGCCTCCACCCGATGCCGAGCGACCCGCACACCCCCGACCACCATCGCCGCCACCCCCACAACCCAGATCACCCCCATGAACGCCAACACCCACACCGTCCCCGCCCCCCGATCCGCACCACCCCCACACCACCTACGCCCCCTCCCACCCCTCACCACTCGCGGCCCCACCCTCACCGCCCACGCCACACTCCCCTTCACCGTCCACACCACGCTTCCCCTCACCGTCCGCACCATGTCTCCCCCAGGCCACACCTCCAACCACCCCAGAACCCACCTCCCACCTCCCCTCCACCTCGGCGCCGTCAGCATCTGTCGCACGCCCCGGCCTCACCCCGGCCCCCCTGGCGCGCAAGCACCCACAGCGCCCGTCGCGAGGCAGGCGATGCAGGCCGCAACCCCCCGAATCCAGGACGGTCATCGGACAGGCCATCCGGGCACGGGCCCTCAAGCCCCTAGACACCTCAAGTCCCAGGCGCCTATGCCTCAGACACCGCCTCCAGCTCTCAGATCACGACCCCTGCGGCGCAGATCCCACCCCAATGTCCGCAGGCCGCAGGCCGCAGCCCGGGCGCAGGTTCCGGCCGGGCTCGCGGGTCGGCTTAGGCTGCTGGCTCGGGCGGGGTTCCTGGCTCGGTCTCGGCTTCGGCGTGTGCTTGGACGTCGAGGGACGGCAGGCCCGACATCGCCGGCGGACGCACCGCGGTCGACACCGTCACCTGGACGCGTTCCGCGTCGCGCTGCACGGCGACCGTGGCCCCTTGAGGGGCCGACCGGCTCACGAGGGCCCGAACGGCGTCGAGAGACTCACCGCGTGCTGCGGCTCGAGCGCCCGCGCGGGCCGCGTCCACACACGACATGTGCGTGGACGCGACCGCGACCGCCCACAGCGCGAGCACCGTGACCAGGACCAGTGCGGGCAGCGCGACCGCGATCTCCGCGGTGGCCATGCCGCGATCACGTCGCCACCCCATGTTCACCCGGCCAGCTGAAGAGCCCGCTGGATGATCCCTAAGAGGGCCTTCTGAACTTCGGAACTCGTGACGATCTTGTACAGCAGACCCGCGAACGCGGTGGCGGCGATCGTGCCGACCGCGTACTCGGCCGTGGACATCCCGGCGTCGCGGGCGACACGACACCGACGCCGGACCACCTTGGCGATGCTCGTCATCATGATCTCCTTTCACTCGGGCGCCTCTCACGCCCTGTGACGAGCCTGCTGCACGGAGGTCCCAACCCCAAGCCGACCGCCGAACTGTGGATAACTCTGTCCATCCCGTAGGCGCGGACCACGAACCCCCTGGTCAGCACGGAATCAACACGCGCACCACTGGACGCGCCAGCTCTCCTCAGCGGGTGACGTGCGTCCCGCAATCAGAGGCCCCTGGGACATACGCCGAAACATCCTCGCCACGCGAACTCTGGAGAAATCACGGCAACGGAAGAGTCTCTCCGGCGCGCGTGAGAATTGCACGTAAGTTCTCACCAAGGGAGCGACATCGACGAAGCGATTCCAACAATGGCGGGGACGATCCCCAGCAACACGAACGCCGGAAGAAAGCACAAGCCCAACGGCATCAAGGCACGAATACCCGCCGAACGGGCCCGCGCGGCGGCCGCCGTTCTCGCCGTCCGGCGTTGCTCTTGAGCCAGACGCCCCAGCGAGAGGGCCAGCGCCGTCCCGCCACGCGATGCACGGACCGCGGTACGCGCCAACGGCGCCAGCTCCGGCAGTCGTTCGCCCAGGTCAAGCCAGACTCGCACCGGATCAGCTCCCAGGCGGATCTGGACGGAGACCGCCCCGAGTTCTTCGCCCAGCGGGCCACCGATGGTGCCCGCCACGGCCTCGACCGACTCATCCCATGGCATCCCACCCTTGAGGCAGGCGGCCAGCAGGTCCACGGTCACCGGAAGCTCATGGACGATCCGGCTCCGCCGCTCCCGTTCGTCCGCCTTCCCCAGGTTCGCCGACCACCGGGTGAGCACCACCCCCACGACAGTGCCGACGATCCATCCTCCCGAGCCTCCGACCACCCACACCACGACCAGCGCCGGTACCAACGCCGCCGCGCCCCGAAGCACCCGATCTCGCTCCACACCCACCGAGGCAGAGTTTCCGGCAGCGGACACTGAGCCGCTCCCAGCGGCGCCAGCACGGGCAGACCTCCAGAGCCGGCCGCGAGCCCTCCCTCCTCGATCCGTGCCTCGGCCGGCCCGCCATCCCACCCCCACTGGTAAGGACCAGCCACTTCGCCCTTGTGCCCCGCCCCGCCCTCCTCCCGACCACCGAAGCGCCGCACTGGCAGCACCTTGAGCGGCCGCATTACGGGGCGTCACGGAACCCAAGCCGCGATGAACGTTCTCGACGCCGAAGCTTCTGAAGCCCGTACCAGCGCGGGCCATCACCAGCACAGGAGATGAGCCTTGACCGGGTCTTCGCCGCCGAAGCACATCCCGGGGCAGGTTCCTTCGCGCCGAGCGTCCGCTCGCCTGCCTTGGTTCACCCCGCTCCCCAACTCCGTTGGACGAACGAACGGATGCAAGCCGACGAGCCGCCGTCCGAGACGGCTTCGTAGCCAGGTAGGCGCTGGTCGCGAAGCAGAGAACCGCTATCCACAGCATGTGTACTCCCGACTGATGTAGTCGTTGATCTGAAGACAAACGCGCACACCACAGCCGAACAGGGCCCGCCTCAACCCACCCGAGTGCACGGTCGGCGGCTCAGCAGCGGATGGCTGCTCGCCTCAACGAACCCCGCGCCGGCTCCGCGAATCGGGGCAAACGCCGCCCCGCACGACGTCCCGACGACGCAAAAGGCACAGCGCACAGGTGTGAAGCACGGCATCACGCACTGACTTGGGGCCTGGCATCAAAGTCGGATGCCGACGTCATCGGCGTTCGGCGAGCAAACTGGTCCGCTGCGCCGATCGGACGAGGTCACCCGCGCTACGTCCCCCACGTCGTCCCGGCGGGCGGTCCAGGCGCCTACGTCCCGGTTCCTCGCTTCACGTTCCTCCTTCCGCAGGTTCGCAGGCGTCGCCCCTGCCGTGGATTGACTGCATGGGCTTGGCAGCCCAGCGCCCGAGCCAGCACCGCGCCCTGCCAGCCAGCCCCAGCGGCGCGGCCTGACGCGGCCTGGCTTCGCCATGCCATGCATCGCCTGTAACGTCCCCTACGTGTCGGGCGGGGTGGCGTCTGTGGTCACGGTCCGGCACCGCCGTCCGCGTTGTGGCCTGATGTCGTGGGCTGGGGGCCGGGCCTGTGACGAGGTTCGATGCCGCGTTCCGTTCGTGTTGCCTCGTGGCGTGCTGGTACGGGTGCGGAGGGGCGTGTGGCGTCGGGGTCGCGCGTGAGGGTGGGTGGGCGGGTTCGGTGGTGGGTGGTCATGGGGGCTCCGGTTGGGGTGTGTCGGTGGTCAGGGGTGGGTGGCGGCTTTGGTGGCCAGGTGGTGGGTCCAGTAGAGGCCGGTGGCGTCCAGGGCCAGGGCGGTGGTCAGGCAGGCCAGGCCGGGTGGGGTCGTGAGGAGGTAGGGGAGGGGGTTGGTGCCCAGGGCCGTGGCCATGGCCAGGCCCAGGAGGGGGAGGACGGCGAGGAGGCGGGCCGTGGCTCTTGGAGCGGCCAGGTGGACGGCGACCTCCTGCCGTTGGGTTTCCTCGTCGCGGAGGGCGGCGGCCAGGCCGTCCAGGACGGTGGCCAGGGTGCCGCCTCGTTCGGCGCCCAGGCGCCAGGTCGCGGCCAGGAGTCTCAGTGACTCCGCGCCTGGTCGGGTGGCGGCGAGGTGTTCCAGGTGGTGGGTGGGGTCGTGGTGCGGCGGGGCGCGTAAGGCCCTGGCCAGGGGAGGGCTCAGAACGGCGGCCGTCGCGGAGAAGGCCTCCTCGGGGGTTCGACCCGCGGTGAGTTCGGCGGCCATGCCTTCGCAGAGTTCGACCGCGGACGCTCGCCATCGAGCGGGGGCCCGGCGTTGGTCAAGCACGGCCGTGCGGGTGCTGGACGCCCGGCTGAGCAGGGTTGAGATCCGCGTGGGCGCCGTGGGTGACGGAAGGGCTCGTTGCAGGCGGACGGACGCCTCGGACGGGCCGTAGAACAGCCAGGCGGCCAGGGCGGCGCAGATCATGGCGGCGGTCACCATGGCAGTGGCCAATGCGGGTGGAGCAGGCGGGACAGAGCCGGGGCCGCTTCGGACGGCGCGAAGACGCCGGACGGGGTGACGGTCACGGCGGGAACGGCGGTGACCAGGCCGTCGGGCGCGCGCTCGAGGACGCAGATCTCGGCCACGTGGCGTCTGCCGGTGCCCGGGGTTCTGACCAGGTGGACGACCACGTCGAGCGCCGCGGCGAGCTGGCTGTGGACCCCCTCGCGGCTCAACCCCGCGGCGCAGGCCAGGGCTTCGAGACGAGCGGGGACGTCGGTCGCGGCGTTCGCGTGCAGGGTGCCTTCTCTGAACTAAGTGTTGATCTTGCCTCTGTCGGTTGAGCTGGCTGTTCAGAGGATTCCGATGGCGTAGGGCAGGTCCAGGGCCGTCATTCGGCGGCCCGAGTCGGTCTCTTCTTCGGCGCAGCTCGTGATGATGTTGGCCAGGGCGAGCTGCTGTGGTGCGGGAAGGGCCTCCATGAGCGTCGCGACGGGTTCGAGCAACCTCATGGCGGTCTCGGGCTCGATGTCCTCGTCGTCGGCGAGGTCGATGCCGACCAGCAGTTCGGTGAGCGCCTTGGCCAGGACGTGTTCGAGGTCGGTCATCAGTCGGGTTTCCTGGTCTGGTCGCGCGGGAGGGTGGCGGTGCGTCCGGCGACCTCACGGAAAGTTGGCATGCCGAGGTTGGGAGCGCCGGCGTGTTTCGCGCGGGCGTCGAGTTGGGCGAGCTTCCCTTTGGCTGCGGCGAGGGTGACTCCGAGCTGTTCGAGGTCGCCGAGCCAGCCGTGCTCCTCCGCTTCAGTGATGCGTTCGACGAGGTTGTCGTGGATCCGTTCCAGCCGGGGCCGCTCGTTGGGGTCCATTCGAAGGAGAGGGCAGCGAACGCAGGCGTGTTCGTGCTCGCAGCTCGTCCCATAGGCTCGCCCGCAGTCGCCGAGCGCGAGCTTGCGGCGAACGAAGTGGCTGAGGAATTCCTCCCATTCATCATCGGTCGGAGTGCGGTATTCCTCGCTAGGGCGCGTGGCCCGGCGGCGGGAGATGAAGGATCGGTGACCGTTGATGACCTCTTGGGGATAGACGGTGTGATAGCCCATGGTCGTATCGAGCGACTTGTGCCCCAAGATCAACTGAATAATGTGGGGTGGCATCCCATTCAAAATCGCTTCTGTTGTGAAGATTCTTCGAAAGTCATGGGGCTGGAACTGCAAGGGCTGCCCGGCGGCGTCGGTGAGTCCGCTGACCAACAGAAGCTCGTTGAGAACCTTGCGGACCATGCTCTGGGTGAGGGGACGGTTCTGGTCCCCTGTCCGCCATTGGAACAGGATGGGCATCGGTGGGTTCCAGGTCTTCTCGCCGTTGTCACGGCTGACGACCAACGGAACCGCGCCCGTGCGGTCGCGAACCCGGGAAACGATCGTGGCGAGGACGTCGGCAAGCTCGATATCGACGACGAGAAGACGCTCCTGGTCCGTCTTCGACGGAGCGATGTGGAGCAAGGGGATGAGCTCACCGGTGTCGGGGACGACGTATTGGGTGATGCTGTGATGGCTGATCTCCAGCAGCTCTTCGATGCGGACGCCGGTGTGCCGCAGGACTTCGACTGTCGCCCAAGCCCAGAACGCCCGGTTCTCGGCCATGGCGAGGTTCCGCCGGCGGCCGGTCGAGTCGAAGGCGACGTCGGTGCCTTCGCGTTGGGGGTTCTTCTCCCCAGCTGCCTTGGTGAAGGTCTCGCCCAGGACGGTGAACGTCTGGCCGGGTGCGGCGTTGCGGAGCGCGTCGACCCGGGCCTGGGCATCGACTCGCTGCTGGTAGGCGATCTCGGCCAGGGCTGCCAGGTTGGGTAGCCGTTCGCGAGTGCGCTGGTCCATGCGGGACTTTCGGCCCGAGTAGTACTTCGTGCTGGAGATCTCTGCCACGGAGATCGGGCTGGGCGCGGCCCAGGGGCCCCAGCGGGCAGGGTCTTCCGTCGACCACTGGGCGATGTCGAGGTAGAACCCCCGGATATAGGTCAGGGTGTCGATGTAGCTGGCTCGTGGGCTGGTGACCTCGCGAACGCTCCCGTCGGGTTGTCGTCGACGAACGGTCTTGACCTTCAGCCGGGCCTTCCAGGCCGCAATGACTTCGGGGGGCAGCCGCAGGGAGTCGGCTCCTGAATAGTGGGTCTCGATGTTCTTCCAGAAGAGCAGGGCCAAGGACCGTGAGAGATGATTCAGGCTGTTGTAGTCGAGGACCGGTTGGCGCTCGTTCAGATAGTCGACGATCAGGTCGCGGACGGGCCCGCACTCGAGGGCATACCGATCCACCAGCTGCGCCGGACTCACCTGCGCCGTGTGCGCTGTCACATGTCGCAACGTGGGTGGCGCATCCTCAGGAAAGCGCCCCTCTCCTTGAAGCAGGTCGTAGAAAAAGGTAAGGCCCGAGCCGCCTTGAGTGCGAGTCCGGCTCTCGACGTCGCGAAGCTCAAGGCAGTCACCAACCGTGATGTCGGCGATCGTGCCGCCTTTGGCCGCCAGGATCGTGGCGATCTTGAGAAGGGCTTCATGCCCGCGTTTCTCGCGGACTCCTTGGCGGTCCAGTGCGGCCTGCAGCTCAGCGAATCCGGCAGGATCCCGGTAGGTGATCATTGCGCGCCGCCAGTAACGGGATCGCACGATCGTCGATAGCCACTCCGTATCCGGCCGGAATACTTCCGCGCAAACCAGCCAGAGGAGCCCCGATTGGAGGGCTCCTTCGCCCGGTGGCATTCCTTGGAAGGCCAGCCAGGTGCGGCATTCTTCTTCCCATCCTCGGCCCAGGGCATGAGCGGGTGCCGCGTGCCAGCGCTCTTGCCATGTCGCGCCGGGGAAGGTCTCGAGCCAGAGCAGGAGCCTCTGGGCTCCGCGTCGCCTCTGGTCGTGAGTGCTTCCAGGTGCTCGATGGGGATGCTGGTCCATGTGGTCGATGATCTGTTGCATGGATTGCGTGGTTTCCGGCCAGATGGCCGAGGGCTGCCGAGCAGGGAACCTCGCCCGCAGATTCTTGATCGTCTCGCCGACCAGGAACGATCGGGGTTCCGACTTCACCAGCAGCTGGTCCAGACCCTGGGGCTGGGCTGTCATGAGTTCCGTCCGAAGAGGATGTCGAGGGATCGAGGGTCGTAGCCGGGGGCTGGAGGCGGAGCCGCGGAGGGAGCCCTCCGTTGCCGTTGGGCGTGGTGGGCACGGGCTCGGGCGATCACCTCGTCCTGGTCCGGGGTGGTGTAGAGCTGAGTGGTGCTCAGGCTCGCGTGGCCGAGGATCTCCTGGACGTCGGTGATCGGCATGTTGGGGTCTTGCGCCATCCGCCAAGCTCCGGTGTGCCGCATGTCGTGGATCGTCCAGTCGGAGCCCAGCAAGATCTGCGCGCGGATGAACATGGCTCGAGCGGCGTGGTAACTGAGCTGCCGGAACGGGCGGCGGAGGGTCAACCACAACGGAACCTCGCGGCCGCGAGGGGCATCCAGCCGCCAGAGCTCCTGCTGATAGATCCGCAGCCAGACGAACGCGTCCGGCGAGGCCGGCAGCCACTGCAACTCCCCGCTGCCCTTACGGATCACACCGATCAGCTGGTCTCCAGGCTTCACCCGGTCCTGCGGGACGGTCAGCAGCTCGGTGGCGCGGGCTGCGGATGAGACCCAGAACGCCAGGAGCGCCCGGTCACGGTTGTAGTTGAGGCCGGCGAAGACCTCGTCGAACTTGTCGTCCGGGATCCGGCGGGGAACCCTCTTCGGGACCCGAGGCCGATAGCGGCCCGCCTGCTCGTTCTTGAACGGCTCCATCGGGTTGTGGTGAGCGTTGGCGCGACCAGCTCGCCGCGATCGACTCAGAGGGAAGGGATTGATGATCGGACCAGTCCCCGACTCGAGGTGGAAGCTGTAGAACCCACGCAGCACCGTCTCGGCGTGCGCTCTCGACGCCTTCGAGAACTTCCGGCCCGGCCGCGTCTTCCCGGTCACCAGATTCACCGGCCCGGTCTTCGACCTCCCCCTAGCCAAGCCCCGATCATCGGTGGCGTCAGCCTGGCCCTCTCGCCGCCAGTGCGTCCGCGGCGGCTTGTCCGCGATCGCCATCCACCGAGTGAAGTCCCGTCCCTCGACCGGAGTCGCCCGGTTCCACGGAACGCCGACGGCCGCCAGCCACCTCCACCACAACAACAGGTCGTTTCCGTACGACTTGAGCGTCGACTCAGCCTTGTCCTGGGCCTGCAACTCGCTGAAGAACACCGCGACCGGCTCGACAACCGCACCCTCAGCATCCAGTAGCCGGAACGGCTCCCATGGGTCACCCGTAGCAACGAGCCGACCGACGGCACGCACCGCCATCCCCGCAAGACACCGCGGGCCGTCCCCTTCATTGACCACGGCGCGGACGTTAGCAACGGAACAGCAGAAGCGCCTGTGACCTGGAAAAACTCTCTTTGTAGTTCAGTTAACTTGCCGCAGCCGCCTTCGTGGCCGGTGTTCAGGGCGCCCAGGAGGTCGACCACCTCGGCGCCCCGGACCTCGCCCACGACCAGCCGGTCGGGACGCATGCGCAGGGCCTGCCGGACGAGCTGGTGCAGCGTCACGCCGCCCGCGCCCTCGACGTTCGGTGGTCGTGTCTCCAGCCGGACGACATGGGGATGGTCGGGGCTCAGCTCGGCGGAGTCTTCGACCAGCAGCAGGCGCTCGGACGGGTCGGCCAGGCCGAGCAGGCAGCTCAGCAGTGTCGTCTTGCCCGTGCCGGTGCCTCCACTGATCAGGAACGCCACACGGGCCTTGACCAGCGCGCCGAGCAGGACCGCTCCTTCGGGAGGGACGGTCGCGCTCGCGACCAGCTCATCCAGGGTGAAGGCGCGACGGCGGGGCAGCCGCAGGGAGAGGCAGGTGCCGTTCGGGGCCACCGGCGGCAGGACGGCGTGCAGCCGCACCCCGCCCGGCAGGCGGGCGTCGGCGTAGGGGGACGCGTCGTCCAGCCGACGGCCCGCGGCGGCGGTGAGGCGCTGAGCGAGGCGGCGCAGCGTCGCCTCGTCGGCGAAGCCGGTCGTCGTTCGGACCAGCCCGGCACCGGCGTCGACCCACACCTCTCCCGGGCCGTTGACCAGCACGTCGGTGACCTCGGGGATGCGGAGCAGCGGTTCCAGCGGGCCCGCGCCGACGAACTCGGCGCGTAACTCGTCGGCGAGGGCCAGGACCTCGCGGTCGCCGAGCAGGCGTTCTTCGGCGCGCAGAGCCGCCGCGACGCGGCCCGCCGTGGGCTCGATGCCGCCTTCGGCGAGCCTGCCGCGGACGGCCTCGGAGAACGTGCCGTTCATCGTCAGGCCGCCTTCACGGGAGCGGCGGGGGCCGGGGACTGCGCGTCGAGCAGGTGGTCGCAGAGGTCGCGCAGCGGGCCTCGGCGGGCTATTCGGGAGAGGCCGCCCTGTTCGAGGGCCGGAGGGACGCGGCGGTCACGGTCGAGCGTGCCCATGCTGGGCAGGTCGAGGTGCCGGGCCACCGCGTCCGGACGGAGGCCGCCGGGCGGCCGGCCACCGACGACGAGGCGGACGTCGGCGGTCTCACGGCGCAGGAACCCGGCCAGGACGCCGGCGGCCACCGTGGCGCGGACCTCGGCGGGGACGACCAGGTAGCAGGTGTGCGCGGCGCGCAGCGCGGGACGGCCGATGTCGCCCAGGTACCGGGGGACGTCGACGACGGTCAGGTCGAAGCCGCGGGACGCCGAGTCGAGCAGGGAGCGCACGGCGCCCGGATCGACCGCCACGGGTTCGGTCTTGCCCCACGACAGGACGGACAGCTCGCCCGAGCTCGGCAGCGAGTCGCGGAGGGTGGCGGCGCTGATCCGGCCCTTTCGCTGGGCGAGGTCGGGCCAGCGCGCGCCCTCGTGGCCCTCGAGGCCGAGGAGCAGGTCGAGGCCGCCTCCGAGCGGGTCGCCGTCGACGAGGAGGGTGCGCAGGCCGTCCTGCGCGGAGCGGTGCGCCAGGGCCGCGGCCAGGACGCTCGCGCCGGCGCCGCCCCGCGAGCCCGTGACGCAGACGACGAGGCCGCGGGCGTCGGCGGGCTCGGCCGCGGCGGCCATCGCGTCGGTCAGCCAGGGTTCGTCGCCCGGCAGGACGGCGACGTCGCCCGCCCCGACGCCGAGGGCGAGGCGGTAGACGTCGGCGCCCTCGCCGGAGCGGGCGGCCTGGCCGCCGCGACGTCGGCGCCGACGAGCACGAGCGGGGCCTGGTACCAGCCCGCCCGGGCGTCGCCCACGGAGCCGGCGACCTCGGCGGGCGCGTCGGCCGCGGCGGCGAGGCGCAGCAGGTCGTCGGCGGTGGCCGGGTCTTCGGTGACGATCAGCGCGGCGGTCATCGCGCTCTCCCCTCGCATCGGTGGAGTTCCACGATGCGCCGCGCGCCACGTCCGCCGGAAGCGCACTCCCGAACTGTGGATAACTTCTGTTCAGCCTGGCGAAACCACAGGTCAAGCGTTGTGTGGGGGATTTTGTGAAGGCCCGGGTGGGGTTCCGGGGGGCGGTAACCGCCACCCGGGCCGTTCACGTAAGGCGACCCCCGCAGGGGGGGGAGAGCGGGGGTCGCCGAACGGTCCGGCTCCGGGGGGGGTAGAGCCGGCCCGTTATCCCAAGAAAGTCTCGGGCAGATCGCACTAAGTGGTACACCAGTTTGATCTACAGGAGTAGCAATCTCGCCATCTACAGTCTAAGCAGATACAACATATGCTGCCCGATCGTCGAGAGTTCCGTCGAGCGGGAAAGTCCCTCTGCGAGGACGAATTTTTCTAGCCTGGTTGGGAAGACCGTACTCCCGCGCGCATCAGGGCTTCACCTGACCCCCGCCGGGTCGTCCACAGAGCCGGACGGTCACGCCCGAGAACGCTCACATGCGCCCGTGCACGCACGAGCGGATGGAATGGGAATCGATCACACTGCGTGATCGGAATCGGCGATCGCGAAGTACCCGAGAATGGCACCCGTCCACCCTCGGCGAAGGCTCCCAGGCCCCATGATCCGCCTCTCCGGCCACTCCTCCAGGCCCTGTCCAAGGGCCCTCGCCGGAGGGTTTCTTTTACCGATTCAGGGCTTGTCAACTGGACAAATGAGGCGTAGACAGGTTCTACGGACCAGGTGTCCGCGCACGGCAGCCGGGTACCCACGCGCGACCAGCCGCGGGAGGCGCGTCGAGACGGGCTTGACCCGCTCCGACGGATATCAGTTGCACGCTTGGTAACCCGGTGTGACGTGACTAGGGCGGCGCCCCGCCGAGCGCGGGGTGCCGTTCACTTGTTCCAACGCCTTCACGGGACGGGCGCGTCGCACACACCTGCCGGGCGCGTCGCACACCAGCCAGGCGCGCCACGCACACACGATCGCCACACCCGCGCACGCGTCGCAGGGCGCCGGGCGTGGCGCGGTGCTGGGGGCCGGGGAGATGCGGCGTGGTCAGCCGCGGAGGTAGGCCTCGCAGATGGCCTGGGAGTCGCGCGCGGCGGCGACCGTGGCGTCGGCGCAGTGCCGGACCCACTGAACCAGACCCTCGGACGTGCCGGACGCGTAGGCGCGCAGGGCGTCCGGGTACTCGGCCACGAGTTCGAGGTGGCCGACCTCGGGGGCGGTCAGGGACTTGGGGTCGAGGCCACGGGCGACGAACGTGAGTCGCTGCGCCGCGCGCGCGATCACGCCGTCCGCGACGCCGAACGGGCGGAGCGTCAGCAGCTCCCCGTGGACGAGGGCGGCGATGACCAGGGCCGGGGCCTTGCTCGGACGGACGAGGAGGTCGCACAGCGCGTCCAGCCTCTGGGAGACCTCGGCGGGGGACGGCGCGGCCCCCAGCCCGAGCGGGTCGGAGACGTCGTCCCCGTCGGTGCGCGGGCGCCCGAGGGACGGCTCGTCCACCAGGCCGGCGGCGGCCAGCACGTGCAGGCGCGCGAGGACCTGGCGCGGTGCCTTGCGCCACGTCTCGGCCAGTGAGCCCAGCTCGGCGCTGACGCGCAGCGAGCCCTGGACGACGGGGGCGGCATGCCCCTCGACCGCGGAGCGCAGTTCGTCCATCGTGACGGACTCGCCCTCCAGGACGGCGGACGCGCGAGCCCCGCGCAGCGCCGACTCCGTGGAGACCTCCGCGCTGCGCCGCCTCAGGATGCGGTGGCCCAGCAGGCGGTCCACCGCTTTGCGGGCGTCGGCGACGGCCTCCTCCACTCCGGGCAGGTCGGCGACGTTGGCGAAGGCATCGACATCGGTCACGGGCCCGACCTTATGCGGTCACCGCGGCGCCCCCGGCCGCCGCCCTCCGCGCATGCTCCGGCGCCCGCCCGCGCGGGGCGTCCCACACGCCCCCGAAGACCGAAATCGGAAAGTTTGTTTCGAGTAATCCGGCCCGCGCCGGAACCGCATATTCGCAGGTCAGATCACCTCACTCCCCGCCCCGTCCGGACGCCGGCACAAGCACTGATTCCCGAAGGCCGAACCTGGGAAGGCCACGTGTGGCTGGCATCACATAGCATCCAACTCGAAGCCGGGGAGCCCCTTTCGCCCCTTGCGCCCACAAAACCGGCAAGCCCTTGTCCGCACGGGACGATCGCTGATGGAGTGGGCCGTGGAAGGCGCCCCCTCTTTGAACAGCGAGGAGTACGCGTGAGCGAGAGCCAAGAGACACTGTCGAACCTGCTGCAGGAGACGAGGCGCTTCCCCCCGCCGGCCGAGCTCGCGGAGTCCGCCAATGTCACCGCCGAGGCCTACGAACGGGCCGCGGCCGACCGCCTGGGCTTCTGGGCCGAGCAGGCCGACCGCCTCACTTGGACGAAGCGCTGGGACGACGTGCTCGACTGGAGCAATCCCCCGTTCGCCAAGTGGTTCGTGGGCGGCGAGCTCAACATCGCCTACAACTGCGTTGACCGCCATGTGGAGAACGGGCACGGCGACCGTGTCGCCTACCACTGGGAGGGCGAGCCGGGCGACGCCCGCACGCTCACCTATGCCGACCTTCAGAAGGAGGTCGCCAAGGCGTCGAACGCCCTCCTTGAGCTTGGCGTCCGCAAGGGCGACCGTGTCGCCATCTACATGCCGATGATTCCCGAGCTGCCGATCTCGATGCTCGCGTGCGCGCGCATCGGCGCGACCCACTCGGTCGTGTTCGGCGGGTTCAGCGCGGACGCCCTGCGCACCCGCATCGACGACGCCGCGGCCAAGCTGGTCATCACCGCGGACGGCGGGTACCGGCGCGGCAAGCCGTCCGCCCTGAAGCCGACCGTCGACGAGGCCGTGCAGAGCACTCCGTCCGTGGAGAAGGTTCTTGTCGTACGGCGTACCGGCGAGCCCGTCGCGGAGCACGAGCGGGACGTCTGGTGGCATGACGTCGTTGAGCGGCAGAACGACACGCACACGGCCGAGCCGCACGATTCCGAGCACCCGCTGTACATCCTCTACACGTCCGGGACGACGGGTAAGCCGAAGGGCATCCTGCACACGACCGGCGGCTACCTGACGCAGGTCGCCTACACGCACCACGCGGTCTTCGACCTGAAGCCGGAAACGGACGTGTACTGGTGCTCGGCCGACATCGGCTGGGTGACCGGGCACTCCTACATCGTGTACGGGCCGCTCGCGAACGGCGCGACGTCCGTCATGTACGAGGGCACTCCGGACACGCCGCACCGGGGCCGCTGGTGGGAGATCATCCAGAAGTACAAGGTCTCGATCTTCTACACCGCGCCCACCGCGATCCGGACGTTCATGAAGTGGGGCGACGACATCCCCGCGCAGTACGACCTGTCCTCGCTGCGCGTGATCGGGTCGGTCGGTGAGCCGATCAACCCGGAGGCGTACGTCTGGTACCGCGAGCACATCGGCGCGAGCCGCTGCCCGGTCGTGGACACGTGGTGGCAGACCGAGACCGGCGCGATCATGATCAGCCCGCTGCCGGGCGTGACGGCGGGCAAGCCGGGCGCGGCGATGCGCCCGCTGCCGGGCATCGCCGCGGACGTCGTGGACGACCAGGCGCGGCCGGTGCCGAACGGCGGCGGCGGGTTCCTGACGCTGCAGGAGCCGTGGCCGTCCATGCTGCGGACGATCTGGGGCGACGACGAGCGGTACGTCAAGACGTACTGGTCGCGTTTCGAGGGCCTGTACTTCGCCGGGGACGGCGCGAAGAAGGACGAGGACGGCGACATCTGGCTGCTCGGCCGGGTGGACGACGTGATGCTGGTGTCCGGCCACAACATCTCCACGACGGAGGTCGAGTCGGCGCTGGTGTCGCACCCGAAGGTCGCCGAGGCGGCCGTCGTGGGCGCGACCGACCCGGTCACCGGGCAGGCGATCGTCGCGTTCGTCATCCCGCGGGGCTCGGCGGGCGAGGACGTCGAGGGCGAGGACTTCCTCAAGGAGCTGCGGAACCACGTCGCGCACACGCTCGGCCCGATCGCCAAGCCGCGCCAGATCATGATCGTTCCGGAGCTGCCGAAGACCCGGTCCGGCAAGATCATGCGCCGTCTGCTGCGGGACGTCGCGGAGAACCGGAGCGTCGGCGACGTCACCACTCTGGCCGACAGCACGGTGATGAACCTCATCTCCGAGAAGCTCCCCAGTGCCAAGTCCGAGGACTGACGCGCACGCGCGGGCGCACCGGAGCGCCTGTGAGCAAGGCGTGAGGAGCGAGAACGCGCGCATCTGAAACGGGCGCCCGACGGACACCGCCGGGCGCCCGTTTCACATGGTCAGAGGCGGGCACAAGGGACGTAGGCGACGATCATCCCGGTACGCTCGGAACAGGTGTGCCGGGAAGTCTGGTCGGCGAGGGGGCGGATCCGTCACGTGCCCGCACGAGTCCGTCTCGTGCGCGCACGAGGGCGGTCAGGCCCCCGGACGACGGCTCGCCTGCCATTCGGGGGACTCTTTTGACGCGCGTACGCAACAGCCGACCTGTGCGACCCACCGTCCGATACGCCCGACATGTGACCGAGGCGCTGCGCACGGAGACCGTGGGCGGCGTCATCATGCTCCTGGCCACGGTCGCCGCGCTGGTCTGGGCGAACACACCCTGGTCGGAGGCGTACACGCGCATCCGGGACTACGAGCTGAGCCCGGACCGGCTGGGCCTGCACCACATGGACCTGGCGCACTGGGCGTCCAGCGGGCTGCTCGCGGTGTTCTTCTTCATCGCCGGGCTCGAGCTGCGCGAGGAGCTCACGCACGGCTCCCTGCGCGACCGGCGGGCCGCCGTGCTGCCGGTCGTGGCGGCCGCCGCGGGCGTCGCCGTGCCCGCGCTGATCTTCCTCGCCATCACCGCGGGGACCGGGGACGGCATGCGCGGCTGGGCCGTCCCGACCGCGACCGACATCGCGTTCGCGCTGGCCGTGCTCGCGGTGACGTTCTCCGACTGCCCCGGCCCGCTGCGCGCGTTCCTGCTGACCCTCGCCGTCGTGGACGACCTGATCGCCATCATGATCATCGCGATCTTCTACACCTCGGGCCTCGCCGTCGCGCCGCTACTGGCCGGCGTCGCGCTGGTCGCGGTGTACGGGGTGCTCCAGTCCCGGGGCGTCCGGACGCCGTGGGCGTACGTCCCGCTGGCCCTCGTCGCCTGGTACTTCGTGCAGCGCAGCGGCATCCACGCGACGGTCGAGGGGGTCGCGCTCGGGATGCTGACGTCGACGCGGGAGACCCCGGACGGGCGTCCGACGAACGCCGAGCGCGCCGACCACGTGCTGCGCCCGATATCGGCCGGTCTGTGCGTGCCACTGTTCGCGTTCCTGAGCGCGGGCGTGGCGCTCAGCGGGTCCGCGCTCGCCGGCGTGTTCCAGGACCGGGTCGCGATCGGGGTGATCGTCGGACTGGTCGTGGGCAAGTTCGTCGGCGTCCTCGGCGGCGCGTGGGCGGCCGTCCGGCTCGGCCTGGCCTCGCTCGGGGAGGGCCTGCACTGGCGTGAGCTCGCCGGAGTGGCGGCGCTGGCCGGAGTGGGCTTCACCGTTTCGCTGCTGATCGGCGGTTTGGCCTACCCCGACCCGGCACAATTCGAGAGAGTGACGACAGCGGTCCTGATCGCGAGCCTCATCGCCTCGGTGGCCGCGTCCGTGGTCTTCCGGCACCGGGTACGCCAACGCGCCCGCTCGGTGAGGGCGGGCTGATGTTCACCGGCATGTCGGACGGCTCGCACCGCCGGCGCGCGCGGCCCGTGCGGACGGGCCGGGTGGCCGCGGCGGCGGAGAAGCTGCCAGGCTGGGTTCGGCCCTGGTGACCGGGGTCCTGGAAGGAGAGAACGCTATGTCGGAGGCACTGCCGGGCGACCGCGTGGAGGACAAGTCCCTCGGCGAGCTCGTCGCGATGGCGTCCAGCAACGTGTCCAGCCTGATCCGGGCCGAACTGGACCTGGCCAAGCTGGAGCTGAAGGACGACGCCAAGAAGGCCGCGCTGGGCAGCGGGATGTTCGCGATCGCCGGGCTGTGCGCCGGGCTCATCGTGATCCTGCTGTCGATCGCCGCCGCCTACGGGCTGGTCGCGCTCGGCGTCTGGCACTGGGCCGCGTTCCTCATCGTCGCGGGCGTCTACCTGCTGCTCGCGGCCGCCCTGGTCGGGATCGGGTACCTGCGCATCCGCAAGATCCGCGGGGCGCAGCGGACGCGCGCGCAGCTGCGCGCCGACTTCGAGATGCTCCGGCACCGCGGCGGCGGCGACGCCGACGCGGTCGACGACGCCTCGGACACCCCGGCCCTGGCGGACTGAGCGGACACGCACCATGGCCGCACCGGACGCCTCGCTCGTCGAGATCGAGGGCCCCTGGACGCACCGCTCGGTGAGCGCGGGCGGCACCCGCTTCCATGTCGCGGAAGCGGGTGAGGGGCCGCTCGTGCTGCTTCTGCACGGGTTCCCGGAGTTCTGGTGGGCCTGGCGCAACCAGCTCGTGTCGCTGCCCGCCGCCGGGTTCCGTGCGGCGGCCGTCGACCTGCGCGGGTACGGCGCCAGCGACAAGCCGCCGCGCGGCTACGACCTGGTCACCCTCGCGGCGGACGCGGCGGGCCTCGTGCGCGCGCTCGGAGAGGCGAACGCGATCGTCGTGGGCCACGACTGGGGCGGGCTGCTCGCCTGGACGATGGCGGCCTACCATCCCAAGGTCGTCCAGAGGCTCGTGACGGTCAGCGCACCGCATCCGCTGCGGCTGCGGCAGGCACTCCGTGGAAACCCGCGCGGGCAGCTCTGGGCCACCCGGCACACGCTCGGTTTCCAGGTTCCCGTATGGCCGGAGCGTCGTCTCGTCCAGGACGACGCCGCTCTCGTGGGGCGCCTCCTGCACGACTGGTCCGGTCCCGGCTGGCCGGACGAGAAGACCGAGCGGCTCGTGCGCGACGCGATACGCATCCCCGGTGTCGCCCACTGCGCGCTGGAGTACCACCGTTGGCTCGTCCGTTCGCAACCGCGTCCGGACGGCATCCGCTATGCGCGGCGTATGCGCGCGCCCATCCAGGTGCCGACGCTTCAGCTGCACGGTTCGCTGGACCGTTGCACGCTCCCCGCCAGTGCCCAGGGCTCCGGACGGTACGTCACCGCGCCCTATCGCTGGAAGCTCATCGAAGGCGCGGGCCACTTCCCGCACGAGGAGCGTCCACGCGCGTTCGACGCCGAACTCATCGGCTGGATCAACGACCCCGAACCCGAACGCTGACCCATGCCCGAACAGAACGCGCGCACGCACGAGCCGGGGCGAGATCGGGACCCGCAGGGACGCGCCCGTAACGCGCGTCCCCGGGACGCTTACGGACGTCCACTCCCCCATGGCGCACCAGGCGGCGTCCCGACCACTCCAGACGATTTCCATCTGCCGCCGGACGAAGCGTTGGCGGAGGCACAGCGACTCCTGGACGCGGACCGTCCGTTCCACGCGCACGAGGTGCTGGAAGCGGTCTGGAAGTCGTCCCCGGAGAACGAACGCGAGTTGTGGCGGGCCCTGGCGCAGGTCGCCGTCGGGATCACCCACCTACGCCGAGGCAACCCACGCGGCGCTCAGGCGCTTCTCTCACGCGCCGCCGACCGCCTCGACGACTACGCGGACGACACACACGGAATCGACGTCCCCAGGCTGACGTCCAGCGTCCGGGCCATCGCCGAAGAGCTCCCGCTCGACACGCCGGTCAAGCTGACCCTGCGATAGCTCAGCCCTTCTGCGCTACCCGGGCCCTTCTGCGCTACCCCGGCCCTACGGCAGGTATTCGCGTCAGTCGGCGCAGCCCTCGGTGGAGACGGAGATGGTGGCGCCCTGGGCGGCGCGCGCGTCGGGCTCGACCTCCCCGGCGGTCAGCGCGTAACCGGTCTGCGGCGAGTCGAGGGCGGCGGCGAAGATGACGCCGAAGACACGGCCGTCGCTGGACAGCAGCGGCCCCCCCGAGTTGCCCTGCTCCACGTCGCCGCGGATGGCGTAGATCTCGCGCGTGACCTGCGGCGAGTGGTAGATGTCCGGGGCCTTGGAGATCTGCCGGGCGCGGACCCGGGCGGCGAGCGCCGTGAACGGGCGGCTCTTGGGGTAGCCCGCGATGATGGCGTCGTCTCGTACGCGCGCGGGACCGGCGAACTTCAGCGGCGTCGCGTTCAGCCCCGGCACGTACAGGACGGCCACGTCGCGCTGCGGGTCGTACAGGACGACCTTGCCGTTGTGGTTCTTGCCGTCCAGCGAGTCGACCCGGGACGGGCCTCGCGCGCCCGCGACCACGTGCGCGTTCGTCATCACGCGCTCGGGCGCGAACACGAAGCCGGTGCCCTCGATGCGCCGCTGGCAGTCCGGCGCGGTGCTGGTGATCTTCACGATGGACTGCTTGGCCGCGCGGAGCGTTCCGGTGTTGAGGATCGCGTCGTCGGGCGGCGGGACCTTCGCCACCGACTCGCCGCCGAGGCCGTTGAACACCTGCGGGAACTCGCTGCTGGCCACGAACCCGCGGAAGGACGAGAACCAGGTCTGCGCCTGCTGCGGCATCAGCTCGTTGACGCCGCTGATGATGGACGACCCCTTGACCTGCGTCCGGACCGACTTGAACTCCGAGTTGGCGACCAGCGACCCGAAGAACCAGGCGACGATGAGCAGAGACAGGACCGAGACGACTCCGCCGCCGACGGCGTCCGCCGTGCGCGCGTTGTTGTGCGTCACCCGGTTGCGCAGCACCGCGCCCACCGAGGACGCGAGGAGCTGCCCGAGGGTGGCCGCGAGGAACGCGATGACGATGGCGAGCAGCGCCTGCTGCGCGGCGCCGCTCACCGTGGCCTCGGCGATCGGCGGGGCGATCAGCACGCCCACGACGCCGCCGCCGACGAAGCCGACGAAGCTCAGCAGGCTCACGATGAAGCCCTGCCGGTAGCCGGACACCGCGAACAGCAGTATCAGCACGAGCAGGATCAAATCCAGAAGGTGGTCGCCCAGCACCGCTTCACCGTATAGCGACAACGGGGCTGCGCACGTCCCCTCGCTGGACCAGTTTCAACGGACGCGCGTAGTCATGCGGAGCGATACGCGCGCACGCACGAGCCGCTACAGAACGCCATAACGCCCGTTGTGCCGGACGCGGGCGCCATTCGGTCAACCGCCGAACGAGAGGGAGAGGACCTCGGGCGGGAGGTCCTCCACGTGACCGGGGTCCCACGGACGGTCCCAGCCGCCCGCCGTGAGGACGGCCGTGAGCAGCCCCGCCGTGAATCCCCAGACCAGCATGCCTCCGACGCGGAACGCCGGGCCGAGCCTCAGCCCGGACGGGTGCCGGATGGTCAGCCGGTTCGCCGGGTCGGTGAGTTCGGCGATCGGGACGCGCGCGACGGTCGCGACCTCGCCGGGGTGCCCGGGCGCGACATCGGACGGCTCGCGCCACCATCCCGCGACCGGCGTGACCAGGTGCTCGCTGTGCGACAGGTACAGCTCGGGCAGCGTGACCAGCACGTCCACGCCCGACGGGACGACACCGGCCTCCTCCTGCGCCTCGCGCAGCGCGGCGGCGACCGGGCCGTCGTCCCCCGGGTCGATGCGCCCGCCGGGGAAGGCGGGCTGCCCGGCGTGCTTGGTCAGGGTCGCGGCGCGCTCGGTGAGCAGCACGTCCGGGCCGTGCGGGCCGTCGCCGAAGAGGATCAGCACCGCCGCGCGCCGTCCGCCCGCCGCCACGGGCGGCACGTCCTCCGGCACCTGCATCAGCGGCGCCTCGTGGACGAAGCGCTCCAGCCAGGCGGGGTACGAAGGGGCAGCGGCGTCGATCACATCTCTCCCAACCCGCCGGCGGGCGTGTTGCTTCCCGCCGGGCGAAATCCGACCGTCCGATATCCGGCGGCCGGGCCTCCCTCAAAAGCCGTCACGATGGTCTGAACCACCGCGAATCCCATCAAATCCACAGCGGAGGACCGGAAGCGGCGGCGCTTCACCCTGGCACGCCCGCCCCGCGCCGCGCACCCGTTCCGCGGACCCGCGTCCCACCTCGGAACCCGATGCCCGGAAGCACTGCCAAAACCTCCGGATTCGCGATAGAAACCCCGTTGACCGGCGTTGATCGTCTTCGGCCGGGAGCCAACGCCGCAGGAGCCTCACATGACAAACTGGCCGATTCTCGTGGACTCCCACGACGCGCTCCGCGCCGCGGTGGCCGCGGTCACCGACTGGAACGCGCCGACGCCCTGCGCCGGCTGGACCGCCGCCCAGGTGCTCCAGCACGCGGTGGGCGACCAGATCGCCTTCGCCGCCTTCCTCACGGGCGGGGACGGGCCGTCCTTCGACCCGTTCTCGCCGTCCGGGACGCTCGACGGTCCGCCCGAAGACCTCCTCGAACCGGCCCTCAAGCTCGCCGCCGAGGCGTGGGCGGGCGTCGCCACCAGCCACGAGACGGTGCACATCCCGGTCCCGCCGAACGACATGCCCGCCGGGCTCGGCGTCGGCGCGTGCGCCCTCGACGCCGCCGTCCACGCCTGGGACCTCGCGAAATCCGCCGGAGCGCCCTCGCCCCTGCCGACCACCCTCGCGCGCGACCTCCTGCCGGTCGCGCAGCAGATCGTCGAGCCGCTGCGGGCGTTCGGCGCCTATGCGACGGCGCTGCCCGCCACGTCCGGGGACGAGGTGGCCTCCCTGATGCGCTACCTGGGCCGTGACCCCCACTGGGCGTCCTGACGACCCCCACTGGGCGTCCTGACCACCGGCCGCTGGGCGGACGGCCTGAACGGCCCTCTCAGGCGAAGGAACGGTCGCGAACGAGCGTCGCGGCCGTTTTCGCGTCGGTGGGACCCTCTCCATAGGACGGGCACAGGTGGGCGATCGCGCACGCCCCGCACGCCGGACGCTGCGAGTGGCAGACACGGCGGCCATGCCAGATCATCCGGTGCGACAGGATCGTCCACTCCTTGCGGGGGATGAGGTCCGCGACGTCCTGCTCGACCTTGACCGGGTCGTCGGACGTCGTCCAGGCGAACCGGCGGGCGAGGCGGCCGAAGTGGGTGTCCACGGTGATCCCCGGGACGCCGAAGGCGTTGCCGAGCACGACGTTCGCGGTCTTGCGCCCCACGCCGGGCAGGGTGACCAGGTCCTTCAGCCGGCCGGGGACCTCGCCGTCGAACCGCTCGACCAGCGCCTTCGACAGCCCCATGACCGACTTGGTCTTGGACCGGAAGAACCCGAGCGGCTTGAGGATCGCCTCGAGGTCCTCGGGGTTCGCGGCGGCCAGGTCCTCGGGTCCGGGGTACTCGGCGAACAGCTGCGGCGTCGTCTGGTTGACCCGCTTGTCCGTGGTCTGCGCCGACAGGACGGTGGCGATGAGCAGCTCGAAGGGCGACGTGAAGTTCAGCTCGCAGTGCGCGTCCGGGTAAAGATCGGCCAATTCCCGGTTGATCCGGCGGGCGCGCCGGACGAGCCCCAGACGCGTCTCCTCCTGCCACTTGCGCGCACGAGGACGCGGCTTGCTCTCCGTGTTCGTCGCCATGGCGTTCAGCCTAGAACCCGATGCCAAGCGCCGTGCCTCAACCAGATCCCCGGTCCGGACGACGTCAGAGCCCCTCACCAAGGTCAACGTGTCGAGCATCACGGGCTGCCCGGCGCGGGCGCGCACGAGGTGGGCGAGGTATCCGCCGGATAGGGCCGCTTCCCCTTGGGCAACGGCGATGTCTCACTCCGGCGACCGTCCGGCGAACATCATGTGACTGGCGAGTAACCACGTCCGAAGAGGAGAAACGGTACGTTTGTGACCGCATTCACCCGCGCATCCGTACACTGGATGCGCAGGTGACGTTCAGGCAACGGGACGCCGCTGCGGGGACGATCTCCCGGAAGCACCGCCGCACAAGGCGGGCGGACGGGCCCGGACCGTCCGGTTTCGGCGCGCCGTGGACCCTGCCTTCACGTACGCGGTGGGACGTACGTCACACTAGGCATGTGGGTTTTCGAGGAGGAGAAGCGTGACCGACCGCGACGTGGACGTTCTGAGCAGGGCTCCGCTGTTCGAGGCCCTGGACGAGCAGGGTGCCAAGGCGCTGCGCGCCAACGTGACCGAGGTGCGGCTGGCCCGCGGTCAGACGCTGTTCAACGAGGGTGAGACCGGCGACCGGCTGTACGTCGTGCTCGAGGGCAAGATCAAGCTCACCCGGACGGCGCCGGACGGCCGGGAGAACCTGCTGAGCGTGCTCGGCCCGTCCGAGATGTTCGGCGAGCTGTCGCTGTTCGACCCGCGGCCCCGCACGGCCAGCGCGGTCGCCGTCACCGAGTGCCGCCTCGCCGGGCTCGGCCACGACGACCTGCGGCCGTGGCTGACCGGCCACCCGGAGGTCGCGGTGCAGCTGCTCCGCGCGCTCGCCCAGCGGCTCCGCAAGACCAACGACGTGATGGCCGACCTGGTCTTCACCGACGTCCCCGGCCGCGTCGCCAAGGCGCTGCTCGACCTGGCCGAGCGTTTCGGCCAGCCGTCGGAGGCCGGGCTGCACGTCCACCACGACCTCACCCAGGAGGAGCTGGCGCAGCTCGTCGGCGCGTCCCGCGAGACGGTCAACAAGGCCCTCGCCGACTTCGCGCAGCGCAACTGGCTGCGCATCGAGGCGCGTGCCGTCGTCATCCTCGACATCGAGCGCCTCCGCAAGCGCTCCAAGTAGGCGCACCGCCGTTCAGGCCAAGCACGACCGCGAACGCGCGCGCACGAGCCCAAGCTCCTGCGCGCGCGTTCGCGTGTGTTCGGGGTGCTTGTGTGAGGGTCAGGTGCGCTCGGCCAGGTAGTCGAGTTGGCTCTGGACCGACCATTCGGCCGCGGGCCACAGGTTGCGGTCCACGTCGGCGTACACGATCTCCACGACCTCGCGGGCGGTCCGGGCACCGGACCGGACGGCGGCCTCGACCTGCGCCAGGCGCTCCCGCCGGTGCTGGATGTAGTGGTCGATCGCGCCGAGCGGGTCGTCCAGTTTCGGGCCGTGGCCCGGCAGGACGGCGACGGCGTCGTTGTCGCCGGCGAAGCGGCGCAGCCGGTCCAGGGACGCCAGGTAGTCGCCGAGCCGCCCTTCCAGGACGGTCGATCCGTAGCCGAGGACGGTGTCGCCGGTCAGGATCGCGCGGTCGGCGGGCAGCCAGAACGTCAGCGAGTCGTCGGAGTGGCCGGGCGTCTCCATGATCCGCAGCTCGAGCCCGCCGGTGGTCACCACGTCGCCCTCGACCAGGCCCTCGTCGCCGAGCCGGTGCCGGGGGTCGAGCGCCCGCACCCGGACGTCCGGCCCGGCCATCTCGGCGAACATCGCGGCGCCCGCCGAGTGGTCAGGGTGGCCGTGGGTGAGCAGGACGAGACCGACGCGCCGTCCGTCCGTCTCGGACTCGGCCAGGACGCGGCGCAGGTGCGCGCGGTCCTTGGGGCCGGGATCGACGACCACGACCTCCTCGGCGCCGGGTTCGCCGAGGATCCAGGTGTTCGTGCCGTCCAGCGTCATCGGGGACGGATTCGGAGCGAGCACACATCTCGCCCGATCCGTACCAGTCCCGTCGATTTCCCTCATTCTCCCCATCCTGCCCGACCGGCCCGGGCCGAGCCCGATCCGGGCCGACCGTCGCGGCAGGGACGTTCCGGCCAGGCGGAGCCCGAGTGACCAGGCCGGCCGAGCCCGCGCCCCCGTCATACCGGTCTAGGCGTCGTAGCGCGCCGCGTCCTCGGGCAGGACGAGGTACGGGTCGCCGTCGATGATCCGTCCCTCCGGCTCCAGCACGCTGATCTCGCGTGGCGCGGCGAGGACGTCGGCGACCTTCTCGAAGTGGGACAGATCGTCCAGCGTGGCGAGGGTCGGGGGCAGCATCGGCCACTCGCCCGCGCGCCCGCGCGCGGCGGCCTCGGCCGGACGCACCCACGCGACCCGGTCGGCCTCGGTGCTCACGTCCCGGGCGCGCTGGCCCGCGGGCATGGCCGCGACGAAGAACCGCGTGTCGTAGCGCTTCGGCTCGATCGCGGGGGTCACCCAGTGCGCCCAGGGACGCAGCAGGTCGGAGCGCAGGACGAGGCCGCGCTCGTCCAGGAACTCGGCGAACGAGAGGGAGCGGTCGAGCAGCGCCTCGCGCCCCCGCTCCCACTCGTCGCCGCGCGTGTCGTCCACGACGGACCCGCCGGTCGGACCGGCGAGCAGCACACAGGTCTCCTCGAACGTCTCCCGGACGGCGGCGCAGACCAGCTCGCGGGCGAGCGGCTCGTCCGCCCCGAAGGCCCGGCCCCACTCGGCCGGGGACGGACCGGTCCAGGCCGGGCTCGCCTCGCCGTCGCGCGGGTCGACCGAGCCGCCGGGGAACACGTACGCGCCGGGCGCGAACGCCATCGAGCCCACGCGGCGCAGCATGAACGCCTGAAGCCCGTGCTCGGCGTGGTCGCGGAGCACGACCACCGTGGCGGCGTGCCGCGGCCGGACCGGCTCGATCGTCCCGGCGGCGATGCCCTCGATCTGCTCCCGGAACCCGTCCGGCAACCTCAACCCGTTCATGACGCCCAATTCGGGCATACCGAATCACATTCCGTCAAGGGTAGCGATCCGTCCGAGGGGACGTCCGGGGGCATCTCGGCGGTCGTCCCGGGTCAGGAGACCTCGGCGATCAGTTCGACCTCGACCGGCGCGTCCTTCGGCAGGACCGCGACGCCGACCGCGCTGCGCGCGTGCACGCCGGCCTCGCCGAACACCTCGCCGAGCAGGTCGCTCGCCCCGTTCACCACCTGCGGCTGGCCGGTGAAGTCCGCGGTGGACGCGACGAACCCGACGACCTTGACGATCCGGACGATCTTCGACAGGTCGCCGACCTCGGCCTTCAGCGCCGCGATCGCGTTCAGCGCGCAGACCCGCGCCTGCTCGGCGGCATGCTCGGCGCTGACCTCGGCGCCGACCTTGCCCGTGACCGGCAGCTCGCCCTTGACCAGCGGCAGCTGCCCGGCCGTGTAGACCAGCGATCCGGTGCGGACGGTCGGGACGTAGGCGGCCAGCGGACGGGCCACCTCGGGCAGTTCGAGCCCCAGCTCGGCGATCCGCTCCTCGGGAGTGCTCACGTTTACGGCTCCACTTCGCGCTTGAAGTAGGCCACCAGGTTCTCCGGGTTCGGGCCGGGCAGCACGGTGACGAGCTCCCACCCGTCCTGGCCCCAGTTGTCAAGAATCTGCTTGGTCGCGTGGACCAGCAGAGGAACGGTCGCGTACTCCCACTTCTTCATGGCGCTCAGCCTAGCGATCGCGCGGGAGCCGGAACGGCCTCCCCGGCCTGGGCGCCGTCATAGCGGACGCGCGCGACCTCGACGTCCGGCATGTGCAGCTCCGCCCAGTTCTGGACGCCCGCGACGACCGGCATCAGGCTCTCGCCGAGGACGGTCAGCGTGTAGTCCACCTGAACCGGGACCGTGGGGGTGACGTGCCGCGTGACCAGGCCGTCCCGCTCCAGCGCGCGAAGCGACTGGGTGAGCATCTTCGCGCTGATCCCCGGAGCGGACCGCGCGAGCTCCGCGTGCCGCATGGTGCCGTTGCCGGCGAGCCGGTTCAGCAGCATCGTCGTCCACTTGTTCCCGAGGACGGCCATGAGACGGCTCGTCGGGCACATCTCCATGTACTCGTCGAACTCCGCCTTCGCCCGCGCGCGACGTTGATCCGCGGTCATCGTGGCCATGGTCCCCCCAGCTTCGACTTCGGCGCGCCCCACCCCGGGGTCGGGTACGCACTCCGAAGTAACCTCTTCCGCCCATCGTCTCTTCCGCGCATCCTCGATCCTGTCGATGATCTCAAGAAAACACCATCTGACCAGGGAGTATTTGGCATGCGCGCGATCAGTGTGACGGAGTACGGCGGGCCGGAGACGCTGCGGGTGGCGGACGTCCCGGAGCCGGTCCCGGGGCCGGGACGGGTGCGGATCCGGATCGAGGCCGCCACGGTCAACCCCGTGGACATCGCCGCCCGCGAGGGACACCTCGCCGCCATCGCCCCCGACCTCCCCCTCGGCCTCGGCCGGGACGCGGCGGGCGAGATCGACGCCGTCGGCGCGGGCGTCGACCGCCTGGCCGTCGGCGACAAGGTCATCGGCCTCCGCGACCGCCTGCTCATGGCGACCGGCGCGCACGCCGAGGCGATCGTCCTGGACGCGAGCGCCGTCGTCCACGCGCCCCGCACCCTGGACGCCGCACACGCCGCCACGCTGCCCCTGAACGGCCTGACGGCGCTCCAGGGCCTGGAACTCCTGGATCTGCGTCCGGGGGCGACCGTGCTGGTCACAGGGGCCGCTGGGGCCGTCGGAGGGTTCGCGGTACAGCTGGCCGCGCTGCACGGGCTCCGCGTGGTCGCCGCGGCGTCCCCGTCGGACGAGGCGGCGCTGCGCGAGGCGGGCGCCACGCACGTCGTCGGACGCGACCGGCCGCTGGGCCAGGCCGTCCGGGACCTGGTCCCCGGCGGGGTGGACGGCGTCCTCGACGCGGCCGGGCTCGGCGTCCGCGCCCTGGACGCCCTGCGCAGTCGCGGCGCGTTCGTCTCGGTCAACGGCGGTGACGCGGTCCCGGTGAACCTGCGCGGCACCCGCGTCCAGAACGTCTGGTTCCACGCGGACACCGCCCAGCTCGAGTACCTCGTCTCCCTTGTCGACGCCGGGCGCCTCACCACCCGCGTCGCCGACGTCCTGCCCTTGGCGGACGCCGCGAAGGCCCATATCCGCCTCGCCGAAGGCGGCCTCCGCGGCCGCCTGGTCCTCCGCCCCTCCTGACCACCGACCGGAACCCCACCTCAGCGGGGGGCCTGGTCAGCGGGGGTTGGCGAGGAGCATGACGCGGCGGAGCAGGTCGGAGAGGTGGCGGCGTTCCTCGGGGGTCAGGGCGCCGAGGATCCGATGCTCCTCCTCGCCCTGGGGCGACATCGCGCCGAGCCAGGCGGCGCGGCCCTTCTCGGTGAGCTCGACGATCACGCGGCGGCGGTCGACCTCGGACGGGGTGCGCTGGACGAACCCGCGCGCGGCCAGGCCGTCGAGGCGTCCGGTGACGGAGTTCGGCGCGATGCCGAGGTCGGCCGCGAGCCGTGACGGGGCGGCCCGGCCGTCCCGCGCGCCCAAGGCCTGGAGGGTGTCGTACTCGTGCAGCTGCAGGTCGAAGTCCGCCAGCGCCCGCTCCCGGACCTTCCGCAGGTGCGCGGAGATCTTGTGCATGCGGGTGATCGCGCCCTCCACGTCGGGATCGAGGTCGGGGACGATCGGCATCCACAGGTCCACGTGGTCGTCCACGGAGTCGCGCATCGGCATGGGAGGAGGATACCGGTTCGCCCCGGAATTATTCGTTGACGAATAGTTCTCCACCGAACTACTCTCGGCCGTCATGACGCATCCCCTTCGCGGCCGGGACTTCCGGCTGCTGTTCGGCGCCCGGGCGCTCTCCCTGGCCGGGGACGCCGTCGTCCCGGCCGCGCTGGCGCTGGCCGTGCTTCGGGTGACCGGGTCGGGTTCCGGGCTCGCGATCGTGCTGGCCTCGGCGATGCTCCCCCGGCTCGTCGCGCTCCCCCTCGGCGGAGTCCTGGCCGACCGCCGGGGCGCCCGCCCGATCGCGATCGGCACGGACACGCTGGCCTGCGCGGCGCAGGTCTGCACGGCGGTCCTGCTGCTCGGCGGGCACCCGTCCCTGTGGCAGCTCGCGATCGCGCAGGCGGTCGGCGGCGCGGCGTCCGGCCTGGCGCTGCCGGCGCTGTCGCCACTGGTCGTCGGGACCGTCCCGGCGGACGCCCTGCCCCGCGCGAACGCGCTCCTGGGCACCGTCGCGGGCGGGGCGAGGCTGCTCGGCCCGGCCATCGCGGGCACGTTCGTCCTGACCGTCGGCCCCGGCTGGACGTTCCTGCTCGACGCCGCGTCCTTCGGGGCGAGCGCCGTCCTGATCTCGTGCACGCGCGTACAGCGGAGGGCCCCGGATCCCGAGGGACCTGCGACATCGCTTCGGGATGACCTGAAAGAGGGATGGGCGGAGGTCCGCGCACGCGACTGGTACTGGACGAGCCTCATCGCGCACGGCATATGGAACGGCGCGCAGGGTGCCATGCTCACGCTCGCACCGGTGATCGCCGTCCAGCGGCTCGGCGGCGAATCCGTCTGGATCGTCACAACGGAAGCGGGCGCGGCGGGGGTCTTCGTTGGGTCCCTGCTAGCAGGACGCTTCCGACCGCGCCGTCCGGTGGCCGTGGCCAACGCGGGCCTCGTCGCCTACGCGATTCCGCTGACCGCGCTCGCCTTCTACGCGCCGGCCATGGTTTTCGTGCCCTGTTACGCCTTGGCCCTGGCGGGCCTCGGATTCCTGAATCCGACGTGGGAGTCGACCGTCCAGGCCCTCATCCCCGAAAGGGCCCTCGCACGGGTCTCTTCCTACGACTGGCTGCTGTCCATGGCCGCCGCGCCTCTCGGCTACACGCTCGGCCCATGGGCGGCCTCCCTGTGGGGTCCGCGCGCGCCGCTCCTGGTCGCCGCCGTACTGGTCGCCACGTCCTGCCTGGGCACCTTCGCGGCCCCCGGCGTCCGCCGCCTCACACTGGACGCCGCCAAAGACCCCAGCCCTACCCCCGAACCCCAACCCGCCTAACGCACACGGATGAGGACGGCGTCCCCGGCCTGTACTGGTGGCCGGGGACGCCGACAGTTCTACTGCTGAGGAGCTTCCGGCTGTCCGCCGGAGCCGCCCTCGTCGCCACCCGCGATCGGGCGCGGGTACTCCGGGCGGGTCAGCTCCGGCGCGTCCTCGTCGGCCTGCTTCGACTCGTCGAGCGCGTGGCGCTGCGGCTCGTCCAGGCCCAGGACGGGCGGGACCTCCTTGACCGACTGCATCTCCGAGTCCTTCGCGGTGGCCTTGGCGAGGTCCTCCTCCGCCTTGGCGAGGCGCGCGCTGAGGTCCTGCTTCGGCCCGCTCTCGCCGCCCGCCTGGACCGACGCCGACCCGCCGGCCGCGCGCTCGAAGAACCGCAGGATCTCGACCGGCAGCGGCATGACCAGCGTGCTGTTCTTCTCCGCCGACACCTCGACGACGGTCTGCAGCAGGCGCAGCTGCAGGGCCGCCGGGTCCTGCGACATGATCTCGGCCGCCGCGGCCAGCCGCTTGGACGCCTGGAACTCACCGTCCGCGGTGATGATCCGGGCGCGCCGCTCACGCTCGGCCTCGGCCTGCCGGGCCATCGACCGCTTCATGCCCTCCGGCAGCGACACGTCCTTGATCTCGACGCGCTCGATCAGGATGCCCCACGGGTCCTGGGTGATGTTGTCGATGATCCCGCGCAGCCGCGTGTTGATCTTCTCGCGCTCGCCCAGCAGCTCCTGCATGTCGGACTGGCCGATGATCGACCGCAGCGAGGTCTGCGCGACGGTGGACACCGCGTAGCCGTAGTTCTGCACGTTCACGATCGCCTTCACCGGGTCCACGACCCGGAAGTAGACGACCGCGTCCACCCGGACGCTCACGTTGTCCTGGGTGATGCCCTCCTGAGCGGGCACTCCCATGGTCACCGTCTGCTGGTTGACCTTCTGCATCCGCTCGGCGATCGGGATGATGACGGTCAGGCCGGGCAGGCGCACCGCCCCAGGGCGGAGCCGGCCACCGCGCTGCACCTGGCCGAACCGGAAGACGATGCCGTGTTCGAACTGCTGCACGATCCTGACCGACGAGGCCAGTCCGACCAGTGCGAGCACTCCGATCACTATGACGAGGAAGAGGACCACCTCCATGGCGGGCCCACCTTTCAGATGTACTTCCCCGGGTCCGACGCCCGGACCCGCGCGGACCGTCCGCCCGGTGTCCGCGCCGCGCCCACTTCGATGATGGCCACGGCGGGCCGGCGACCGGTTCGCGTTTCCCAGCTAACCGCGTGGGCACGTCCGAAACAACGGTCCGCACCCGGAGAGGGCATCGTGTCAGGGATCACTTATCTCACGGGAGCCGGGCTCTGAAGTCCTTGCCGAGCGAACGATATGGTCGATCGGGTGAGCGCGAGAGACACCGACTGGGACGGCGTACGCCTCCACGTGGTCACGGGCAAGGGCGGCACGGGCAAGACCACCGTGGCCGCCGCCCTCGCCCTGGCCCTGGCGGCGGGAGGCCGCAGGGTACTGCTGGTTGAGGTCGAGGGGCGGCAGGGGATCGCCCAGCTCTTCGACGTCCCACCGCTGCCCTACGAGGAGCGCAGGGTCGCGGTCGCCCCGGGCGGCGGCGACGTCCACGCGCTCGCCGTGGACACCGAGGAGGCGCTCATCGAGTACCTCGAGATGTTCTACAACCTCAAGCGGGCCGGGAAGGCGATGACCAAGCTCGGCATCGTCGACTTCGTCACGACGATCGCGCCCGGGCTGCGCGACGTCATCCTGACCGGGAAGACCTCCGAGTCCGTCCGGCGGAAGACCAAGGACGGCTCGTTCATCTACGACGCCGTCGTCATGGACGCCCCGCCCACCGGACGCATCACCAAGTTCCTCAACGTCAACGAGGAGGTGTCCGGGCTCGCCAAGGTCGGCCCCGTCCGCAACCACGCCGACACCGTGATGAAGGTGGTGCGCAGCCCGGAGACGGCCGTCCACTTCGTCACGCTCCTGGAGGAGATGCCCGTCCAGGAGACCATGGACGGCATCCACGACCTGCGCGAAGCCGGGCTCCCGGTCGGCGGCGTGATCGTGAACATGGAGCACACGCCCGTCCTGTCGCCGGACGACCTCGCCGCGGCCGCCGCCGGCGAGCTGGACTCCGAGGAGATCGTCCGCGGCGTCAAGGCCGCCGGGCTGGAGCACGGCGCCGAGCGGATCGCCGCCGTCCTCACCGCCGAGGCCACCGAGCACGCCCGCCGCACGGCCCTCCAGGCCCGCGAGAAGGAGCGCCTGGAGACCCTCGACCTCCCGCGCTACACCCTCCCCCTGCTCCCGGACGGCATGGACCTGGCCGGACTCTACGACCTGGCCGAGTCCCTCCGCGCCCAGGGCGCCGCATGACTCCGCGCCCAGGGCGCCGCATGATCCCGCGCCCCCGTCCGGCGCGCGCGCACGCGGTGCGCGGCCCGGACGCGCGGGCACACGGGGAGGACCGCGGCGTCCGGACGCGCCGCACGATCACTGGTTCGACGGAGACTGTCTGATGAGCCCGACCGGCAAGACCCCGCCCGCGCTGGACGTCGACAAGCTGCTGGACGACCCGCGCACCAAGATCATCGTCTGCTGTGGCTCCGGCGGCGTCGGCAAGACCACCACGGCCGCCGCGCTCGGCGTGCGCGCCGCCCGGCGCGGCCGCGACGTCGTCGTCCTCACCGTCGACCCGGCCCGGCGGCTCGCCCAGTCGATGGGCCTGTCCGAGCTCGACAACAGCCCGCGCCGCATCGAGGTCGGCGGCGACGGCGAACTGCACGCGATGATGCTCGACATGAAGCGCACCTTCGACGAGATCGTCGAGGCGCACGCCGACCCGGACCGGGCCCGCCAGATCCTGGCCAACCCCTTCTACCAGTCGCTCTCCTCGTCCCTGTCCGGGACGCAGGAGTACATGGCGATGGAGAAGCTCGGCCAGCTGCACCGCTCCGGCGCCTGGGACCTCATCATCGTCGACACCCCGCCGTCCCGGAACGCGCTGGACTTCCTGGACGCGCCCGAACGCATGGGCCGCTTCCTCGACGGCCGCTTCATGAAGATCCTCGCCGCCCCGGCCAAGACCGGCGGACGGTTCGGCGTGAAGGTGATCAGCGCCGGGTTCGGCATGTTCACCGGCGTCATCAACAAGGTCCTCGGCGTCCAGCTGCTGCGCGACGTGCAGACCTTCGTCGCCGCGTTCGACACGATGTTCGGCGGGTTCCGCGAGCGCGCCGAGAAGACCTTCCGCCTGCTCCAGACCCCGGGCACCGCGTTCCTCGTCGTCGCCGCCCCCGAGCCGGACGCGCTCCGCGAGGCGTCCTACTTCGTGGAGCGCCTCGCCGAGGAGCGGATGCCGCTCGCCGGCCTCGTCGTCAACCGCGTCCACGAGGCCGACGACCTGCTGTCCGCCGCGCGTTCCCAGGCCGCCGCCGAGACCCTGGAGGAACGCGGCGAGCACCCGCTCACCGCCGCCCTGCTGCGCCTGCACACCGACCGCGTCCAGCTCGCCGCGCGCGAGGAGCGGCTGCGCGAGCACTTCTCGTCCGCCCATCCGACCGTCCCGGTCATCGCCGTCCCCGCCCAAGCCGAGGATGTCCACGACCTGGAAGGCCTCGACCGCGTAGGCACCGCCCTCGCCGCCACCCCCGCACCACCGCAGGCGACCTGACCGCGCGCCGGCACGAGGACCGCTGACCTGGGGGTTTGCGGGGATGGTTCTGCGTATTTCTGGGCGCGCAGTAATCGGTGGGGTTGTTCTGGATTTGTGGCGAATGCCCGGCGGGTGAATGGCTCCCGCCGGGCATTCGTCGTCGTGCGGCCGCGATGCGCGCCGGATCGGCACTGACCCCGGCAGACGACGGACAAACCACAAGGTCGTGACCGCATCCGGTCAGGACGCATTTTCGGGGTGGCGTCGTTTCGCTTTCGATCCGGTCCGAAACTGCGGCCTGACCAGGGACGACAACGGCCGCGGACCCATCTCGGGTCCACGGCCGTGAGTCATGTCGTCCGTGCTCGCGTCCGGTGCGGTCGCGTCCGGCTCGATGTCCGGCGCTCACGCGTCCGTTCGCATGGGGTTGGCTCGCGGAGTTCGCGCGTCCGGTCGACTGCCGCCGACCGCCCTCCCAGGAGCGCTTGTCCGTCGCCGTGCGAACGCCCTCGCCGGGCGCGGGGCACGGGGGTCAACTCGCGACGAGTTCGCTCTCGTCGCCGTCCACCGACCGCTCGTACTCCTCCTTGGCGGTCTCCAGAAGGTCGCGCCACGAGAGCACGTCCGGTCGCCGCCGCAGCAACGCGCGCCGCTCCCGCTCGGTCATGCCGCCCCACACTCCGAACTCGATCCGGTTGTCGAGGGCGTCGGCGAGACACTCGGTCCGCACCGGGCAGCCGCGGCAGATGAGCTTGGCCCGGTTCTGCGCCGCACCCTGCACGAACAGGGCGTCCGGATCCGCGTTACGGCAGGCGGCGCGGGCGGTCCAATCCGTGATCCACATCTTGGCCCCACTCCCCTAGGGTCTGTGTCGATTTGCGCTCTATGGCCAGACGGGCGCGGACGTCGGGCCGCCAAACGAAAGCCGTGGGGAAGAACTTACGGAAGCGAGGGACGATTCAACAGTCCCCGATGGGCCCATTCTCGATATAGCCCACCGGGGCCATACCGCCGGAACGGACTAGTTACCTGTACTTGACGCGTGAGCCATGCCGCCGGTTGCCACGCGCACGAGGCACGCCTACGGGAAGACACGGGCGGGGAGGACCATGTTCGGGCTAAATCGCGGCGTGGCGGGGCAACCTGTCCCGAATGCACTGGTCGCCCCGCGTACTCTAGGCGGGTGCATGATGCGAACGAGGGTCGGGGGAACGTCTTCTCCACGCTGATCCGGTTGCTCGCGGCGAGTATCGCCGCCGGTGTCCTGGTCGCGCTGATCGCCTTGCCGGGGGTCGGCTCGACCGGCATGACCGCGCGAGACGCCGCGGAGAACTTCGAGAGCATGGACAGCAAGCTCGACTCGACGCCACCGTCCGAGAAGACGGTGGTGTACGACGCGAGCGGCACCCAGGTCGCGACGTTCTTCGACCGGTACCGCGAGTCGGTCCGGCTCGACCAGGTGGCGCCCATCATGCGCAACGCGATGGTCGACATCGAGGACTACCGCTTCTACAGCCACGGCGCGCTCGACTTCAAGGGCACCGTGCGGGCCCTGGCGTCGAACGTGGAGTCCGACGGCACGCAGGGCGGGTCCACCCTCACGCAGCAGTACGTGAAGAACATCCTGGTCGACCGCGCGCGCAACCAGAAGGAGTACCAGGAGGCGACCGCCCCGACGGCCGGGCGCAAGCTGCGCGAGCTGCGCTACGCGCTCGACATCGAGCGCAAGATGTCCAAGGACAAGATCCTCGAGGGCTACCTCAACATCGCCTACTTCGGCGCGGGCGCGTACGGCATCCAGGCCGCGTCCATGCGGTACTTCACCAAGCCCGCCGCCCAGCTCACGCTGGAGCAGGCGGCGCTGCTCGCGGGCATCACGCAGAACCCGAACGCCTACGACCCGATCCGCTTCCCGAACGCCGCCAAGACGCGCCGCGACACCGTGCTGCGCCGCATGGAGCAGCTCAAGCACATCACCAAGGCGCAGGCCGACGCCGCGATCGCCAAGCCGGTCAAGCTGAAGCGCACCGACCCCGCCGGCGGCTGCGAGACCAGCAAGGCTCCGTTCTTCTGCGAGTACGTGAAGTACGAGGTCCTCAACGTCCTCTCGGACGGCAAGTACTGGTCGCTGCCGGGCAAGCAGCAGGTCGAGTTCGTCAACAAGCTCAACCGGGGCGGCTACACCGTCCGCACCACGCTCGACATGGACGCCCAGCGCTCACTCGACTCCGCCCTGCGGAACAGGGTCGCGCCGTCCGGCAACAAGGTCGCGGCCGAGGCGATGGTCCAGCCCGGCACCGGCAAGATCGTGGCGATGGGGCAGAGCAAGCGGTTCGGCGACTCCAAGGGCCGCACCAGCCTGAACCTGGCCGCCGACACCTCGCACGGCGGCGGCGCGGGCGTCTCCGCCGGCTCGACGTTCAAGGTCTTCACCCTGGCCGAGGCGCTCGACCAGGGCATCCCGGTCAGCACCACGATCAACTCGCCGCAGACCACCTCGGTCACCTATCCGATGTGCAAGATCGGCAAGCTCAGCGGCGGCGGCCCCTGGCCCTCGGTCAGCAACGCCGGCGACTCCGAGGCGGGCAACTTCGACCTCAAGAGCGGCACCTGGCACTCGGTGAACACCTTCTACGCCGAGCTGGAGAAGCGGGTCGGCGTCTGCAACGCGGTGAAGATGGCCGAGAAGTTCGGCATGCGCAAGGCCACCGGCGCGCCGCTCGACCCCAACCCGTCCCAGGTGCTCGGCACCAACGACATCGACATGGTGCACCTCGCCGCCGCCTACGCGGGCTTCGCCGCGCGCGGCAGGTACTGCGCGCCGGTCGCCATCACCCAGATCGTCGACCCGCAGGGCAAGCAGCTCAAGCTCCCCGCGCAGGACTGCCACCAGGCCGTCGACTCCAGCGTCGCGGACGAGGTCAACTCGATCCTCAGCGGCGTCCTCACCAAGGGCACCGCGAAGAACATCGGCAGCATCGGCCGTCCGGCCGCGGGCAAGACCGGCACCTGTGAGAACTTCACCTGCGCCGTGTTCGCGGGCCACACCCCGAACCTCGCCGCGGCGGTCGCCTACTGGGACTTCCGCGGCCCCTGGTCGCACCCGGTGTACGGCGTCTACGGCGCCGACATCCCCGCCCCGATCTGGGCGACCTCGATGCGCGGCGCCCTCTCGGGCAAGCCCGGCCCAGGCTTCACCTCGCCCACCAAGAACTTCGGCGACACCACCAAGATCCCGGACCTGAAGGGCCAGTCGCTCGGCACGGCCCAGTCGGCCCTCAGGTCCGCCGGGTTCAAGGTGAAGGTCTCGCCGAAGCCGGTGAACTCCGACCAGCCCAAGGGCACGGTCGCGTCCACCTCACCCGGCGCGGGCACCGACGCCGACGCCAACACCCTCGTGATCATCTACCTGAGCAACGGCTCCGCGAAGAACCAGCCCGCCCAGAAGCCCACCCAGAACGCCAACGGCTGGCCCTGGCCCTTCTGACCCACTCAGCTCTTCTGAGGCCACGCGGGCCGTCTGATCCACGCCCGCACGCACGACGAGGCCCCGGCGGCATCCGCTGCCAGGGCCTCCCCGTTTCTCCGATCATCGGCCGCCCGGGCCGGTCAGGCAGCGCCGGTCAGGCAGCGCCGGTCAGGCAGAGGTGAGCTGGCGCTTGACCTCGGCGGCGACGCGTCCGCCCTCGGCGCGTCCGGCGACCTTCGGGTTCACGACCTTCATGACCTGGCCCATGGCACGCGGGCCCTCGGCGCCGGTCTCGGCGATCGCGTCGGCGACCAGGGCGGTCAGCTCGACGTCGCTGAGCTGCGCGGGCAGGTAGCCGTCCAGCACCTCGTGCTCGTCGCGCTCGGCCTGCGCCTGCTCGGTCCGTCCGGCGTCCGCGAACGCCTGCGCGGCCTCGCGCCGCTTCTTGGCCTCGCGGGTCAGGACCTTGACCACGTCGTCGTCGGACAGCCGGCGAGCCTGCTTCCCGGCGACCTCCTCGTTCTTGACCGCCGTCAGCGCCATCCGCAGGGTGCGGGTACGCACCTCGTCGCGGGCCTTCATGGCGACCGAGAGGTCGGCCTCCAGCTTCTCCTTCAGGGCACTCATGGTCACATGATGCCCGCTGTGCCCCCGTGGCCTCACCAGGATTACCGCGTGGCCCGGGACTCTGGAAGCATTGGAGGGGACCACCCCGGAGGGAGAACCGTGCGAAAGCTCTACAGCGTGCCCCTGGCTCTGGCGGGCACGGGCGCCGCGACGTTCGGCTACGCCTCGCTGGTGGAGCGGAACTGGTTCCGGCTTCGCCGGCTCGACGTCCCCGTCCTGCCGCCGGGCCGACCGTCCGTCCGCATCCTGCACGTGTCGGACGCGCACCTCACCCCGGGGCGCCGCCGGCTGATCGACTGGGTCCGCGCCCTGGACGCCCTGGAGCCCGACCTCGTCGTCAACACGGGCGACTCGCTCGGCCACCGCGACGCCGTCGGCCCCTTCCTGGACGCCCTGGGCCCCCTCCTGGACCGTCCCGGCGTGTTCGTCTTCGGCTCGAACGACCTGTACTCGCCGACGTTCAAGAACCCGCTCCGGTACATCTGGCGCACCAGCAAGTCCGACTACGCCAAGCGCCGCCGCGAGCCCGACCTGCCGTACCGCGAGCTGGCGTCCTCGCTCCGCGCCGCAGGCTGGCTCGACCTCAACAACCGGATCGGCCGCCTCAAGGTCGGCGACCTGGACGTCGAGTTCGGCGGCATCGACGACTCGCACATCAACCGGGACCGCTACGACAAGATCGCGGGCCCGGTGGACCCCCAGGCGGACGTCCACCTCGGTGTCCTGCACTCCCCGGAGCCCCGCAACCTGGACCGGTTCGTCGCCGACGGCTACGACCTCATGCTCGCCGGCCACACCCACGGCGGCCAGGTCTGCGTCCCGTTCTACGGCGCCCTGGCGACCAACTGCGGCATCGACCGTCCCCGCGTGAAGGGCCTGCACCCGTACTCCGGCGCATGGCTCAACGTCTCCGCGGGCCTGGGCACCTCCCCGACCGCCCCGATGCGCTTCTGCTGCCCCCCGGAGGCCAGCCTCCTGACCCTCGTCCCCCGCCCCGACCCGGCAAAGGGGCGCACTTCACCCCGATAACCCGTCCGCACCACTCCCCAACATCCGCTAGAGTTGGTTCAGGCGCCGGGAGGAACGTACGACTTCCCGGGCAGCCACCAACCGGGGTGTAGCGCAGCTTGGCAGCGCGCTTCGTTCGGGACGAAGAGGTCGTGGGTTCAAATCCCGCCACCCCGACAGGTTGTAGCAGGTCAGAGGCCGGTTCTCCAGCAGGAGAACCGGCCTCTTGATCGTTTGTCCGCGATTCGTCCGCGGAACTGAACGCCATCCCCCGACATCGTCCGTGCCGCAAGAGGCACAGGCGCCTCCCCCCTGCCGTCAGCAGTGGCCCCCTGTTCAGACCACCGCCGACCCGTGAGCACCCAGGAAGAACGCGAGAGGCGGGCCCCGAGGTGGAGCCCGCCTCACGTTGAGCCGCGATCACATGGCCAGCAACCGATGAAGGTCAGCGGTGACGACGCGATAGCTGACGCCGATGCGGATGACCTTGCAGGGGAACTGGCCGAGCTTGGCGAGTTCGTATGCGCGGGTGCGTCCCATGCCGAGTGCACGAGCAGCGGTCTCGACGCTGGTCGTCGTGGGCAAGGACAGCAACTCGTCGCGGGTCATGGCTTGCATGAATCAGGCCCCCTTCCCGGGGTCGACGGAGTTGGTGGGATCTGCTGGTGCTGCGCGGACCACTCCCTGGCCAGGAGTTCCTCGATGCTGTACGGGCAGTCCTGGGCGGCCAGACGCGCGGGATGAAGGCCACCGTCCAGCGCACAGGTGCCATGCACGGCGTTGATCGCTACCTGTGCTTGCCCAAGGGCGGCGCCGAGGTCGCGGGCATGATTCCGGGCGGCGGTGAGGGCCTTGGAGCAGTCGGCGAGCGCACCTGTTACGGGCAGGCCGTTGTCATGGTTGAGGGAACCGGCCTGCTCCGCTTCGAGGAGGAAGGTGTTGAGCTGGTCGAGGGTCTGGTCCAGGCCGTGGGCGGCGCTGGTGAGGTTTCCGAGAACCGTGTAGACGGTGCCGGGTTGAGTCAGCCCCAGAGGGGCCGCAGTGGCGTGATTGAGCTGGCGAACGTTCTCGGCCAGGTCGCGGGAGAGCCGTTCGGTCCCGGCATCATGGGGCGTGTACCTGGGCTCGTGACGGTCGTTGGCCATGGACGACCTCCTGTGGGGTGCGTCGCGGGAGCGACGGCCGGACGTGGAAGTTGGTGGTCATGTTGGGCTCACCTCTCTGCTCTGGCGCGGGTGCGGCTGCACCCGCAGGAATGATGACGCTCCGTTATGATCCCATGACTGTCACCTAAAGACAATGATGACTAGTTTGATTGCTTGCATTCATCGGTAGTGTCCTCTGCGTGGGGCTGGGGACGGACGAGGTGGACGCCATTGGTCGCGTGGCTCGGCCAGCGGCGGCGTCTGGTTGATCGGTCGCTCCGCCGCCATCAGGCGAGCCACTTCGACGGCTCGGGCGTCCACCACATGACCGACCAGCACCGACTGTTCGGGCTCGGCGGCCGCGCGTATCCGAGCGGCGGCCCTTCGAGCAGCTTCGGCCTGAGCATCGCGACGTTGGGCTTGGCGGTGACCGGCGAAGATGTCGAGAAGGCCGGCGAGCAGGGACAGGAGCATCGACAGCTCGGATCCAGTGCGTCCGCCTTGGTCAGGGCGGCCGAGGCAGGTCACCAGCAGTGCCCTCCCGGCCATCCGTAGCGCGGCCCCCAGGCGGGTCCGGGGAGGTGGATGCCCGTGGGGTTCGCGAACAGCCCGACTGCAGGCGCCGGCGGCACGGGTGAGTTGTCGATGGCCGGTGATCGCCGCGGTGACGTGCAGCATGTCGGATGCGGCTGCCGCGAGGTCGGCCCGGTGCAGCGGGTCGCCGTTCCAGCGCATCTCCTGTTCCGCGAGTACCGCCGTGCGGACAGCCAAGCCGTAGGCGCTGTGAATGGCCTCACGTGGGCTGGCCGTGGGCGTCCGGGGAGCTTCTTGGGCGCCCTCCGCAGAACGGTTGGTGCGTGGACCGAGAATGCCGCCTCCCCAGCGTGGCCGTAACTTGGGCAGCGTCAGCTCCGGCGCCAGCTTGCCCCCGGAGAACCAGACCGGTTCGCCGGACTGGTTGCAGTCGCCGGGCACAGCCACCGCGTATCCGGTGACCTCGCCGGGCGCGCGAGCACTAAATCGCAGCCGGAGCAGAAGACCGCGCTCGCGCAACGTGGCGAAGAAGACCTGCTCATCAGTGGCAGCGATGGCCGCCGTCATCACCTCCCGGCGCAGCAGAACGCGCGGCGGCTCGGCAACACCTCGTCGGTGAGCACGTTCGGTCTCGGCACGGGTCGGACGCGGAGCGGTGGTCTTGTCAGCGGGTGCAGTCGCAGTCAGCCCAAACCGAGCTTCCACCTTCCGGCAGGCGTCGCGGACCTTCAGGTAGTCGCGGTAGACCGCCGGGTTGCGGCCGTCCTCGCGCGCCAGGACCACGGCGATGTGGATGTGGTCGTCGGCATGCCGGACGGCGATCCAGCGGCAGGCTCGGTCGTCGCCACGCGGCGCGAAGCCGGTCTGGTGGACGACCTCTTCTGCCACCTCGGCCCACTCGGCGTCCTCCAGCAGTCGGTCACCTGGTGCGGCACGAATCGAGCACTGCCAGATCGGCTGGTCCAACGGGGCGTGCCGCAGTGTGTCCATCGGTGCGGTGAGGACGTCGGAGAGCCGGTTCAGTTCGCGGCGGGATCCGGGTTCCAGCGCGGCAGGGAGCCGGAATCCGGCGATCAGGTGGGGGTTGGTGTGCTCGTTGTGCCTGCCGGGGCCGTAGAGGTAGTGCAACAGCCGCTTGACGTCCGTCCCCCGGGTCACCTTCCCGATCACCGCAGCGACCGCCCGGCCTGGACGATCAGGTCGTCCACCTGCCGGATCGTCCGCGTGAGGTATATCAGCGTCCCGGCCAATTCGTCCGGCACGTATCCGGTGGTATTAGCAATGCGGGCGAGCTGATTGAGATTGACACCGATCCGGTTCATCTGCCGATCGAGTGCCTGCATGCTCTCGATCAGGTCAGCGAGTGCCGCAGAATCACCTGCTTTACCGTGACGTCCCGCAACTCGGATCGTATGCGCGATGAAGGCCCCGTACGCCATCCCTTGCTGCTTGGCCTGCTCGGAGATGAAGGCGTACTCCTCGTCGTTGACGCGGAATCGCATCACCCGTTCTCGTTCTCGCCCCTTCGGCATCGGCGAGCGCCGCACGCGGCGCGACGACCTGCCCCCACCAGCACTGACCTCCGTGGCAGCCACCTCCTGACTCGCCTCGGGACCGCGCCCGGTCCCGTGGAGAACAAGTGTGGTCGACATTCATTTCAGCGTCCAGCGTTAAGTGGCAACACAGCTCTATCTTGCAGCGGTCGCACCCGGAACTTCTGCGGCGACTTACAAAGACTGCCGCCACGTATTGGATTCATCCAATACGTGGCGGCAGGCCGCCTCTGGGTTCCGGCGAATATCACCTTGTCCGAGGAGGGAATGCAATCCGTCTGGCCGCCTCCGCGAGTCGGCAACGGATGTCTTTGAGCACCCCCTGCCCCCGAACCACGTCACGAGAAGCTGCGGCGGCCCCCAGCCGAGCAGCTGCCGGGTGGTGCCGGGCTATCTGGGCGGCGATCCGCTGGGCGGCGAAGGGGGTGTCCCACACCGGGGACAGCGGCCTGCCTGTCGAAGAGATGAACCAGGGATCAGCACCACTCCCAGGGCCGACACGCACCGTCTCGCCGTGGCGAGGTGCCGCCTCGTCGTAGACCTTCAGCCATGCGAGCGGCTCGCCGTAATGTGCCTCGACCGAGAGCCCCGTGGCTGTCAGCTGCCGCGCGAGACGATCGAGGTCGCTCACTGCCGTCCACTTCGAAGCGCTCATCTATCCACCTCGCCGCTCTGGCTGAGGAGGTGACGGCGCAGCTCCCCAGGGTTCGCAGCCGCGAGTGTTCGGCTTCGCCCGCGTACTGCGACCCAGCGGCCGATCCACGGGATGTAGAGGATTCCCCACGTGGGGAAGTCGCGCCGAAGTTCGGCCAGGCGGACCACGTCGATGGTCTCCATGGTGCTCAGCCCGCCCAGTGCAAGGTGCCGGACGAGACCTCGGTCCAGGCGTAGGCGACCACGTTGAGGTAGCAGTATTCGGCCGCCCCCAACAGGGACAGTTCAGCCCGCTGCACCGTTCCACGCGATCCGAGCGGGGCCTGACGCATGGCTTCGCCGAGCACCATGAGGGCTCGTTCTCGCTCGTCCGTGACGCCCCCGGCGCGGTGGTCACCAGCGCCGGTCAGTACGTCCCACACATACAACGACGGCGGCGCCCATTCGTCCGCGTTGTCCGTTGTGCCACACGGACGCTGGCCCCTGTCGCCGTATTCGCTCGCCGACATCCTCTTCCCCCTCTTTCGGTGTCCGGCGACGGTGAGACATGACCGCCGACCAGTGAAGTTGCGACTTCATGGAACGACCGGTCACGTGCTGTGAGGAAGGGGGTACGTTAGGACACGAGATCCATAGCGACGGCCGAGGTCACGCGATGGCGACGAGCGAACAACCACCGGCATGGGCGGTCCGGCTGCGGGCCGAACGCCGAGCGCGCCTGTGGAGCCAGAAGACGATGGCGGTCATGCTCCGCAATGCGGCCGACGGAGAGGCGCAGGCACTGTTGCCGTCGATCGCGACCCTCCAGCGTTACGTCCGCGGCTATGAGGCCGGCGAGCACCATCCCGGCGACCTGTACGCGTCGCTGTACTGTCGCGTCTTCGGCCTCGACCACGCCGTCCTGTTCGGGACCTGCCAGCTCGAGCCACCTCCCTCGCAGCCCACCGAACATGACGCCGCGAACCTCACCGCCTGGCTCACCACCACCAACGTCAGCGAGGACGGACTTGTGCACTTGGCGGAAGCGGCCGCGTCCCTCGCCGATCACCACACCCAGCACCCTCCCGCCGAGCTACTGACCGAGGTCATGGCCCTACACGGCCGGACACAACGCCTTCTGCGTTCCGGTCGGCAGCGTCTACGGCAGACCCGGGAACTGCTGAGCATCGATGCCAGCCTGCTCGCGCACGCCTGCCTCCTACTGGGAGACGTGGAACAGGACACCTCGGCCGTCGCCTTCGGCAAAGCATCGGACCTCTGCACCCGAGAGGCCGAGGCCAGCCCCGCGCGCACTCTCAGCGCTCTGGCCAAGACCGCTCGCTGGACCGGACGGTTCGCGGAGTCGGCCGACTTCGCCGCTCACGGGTTCGTATGCAGCGCACCGCCCTCGACCCGCATCCTTCTCGCCTACCAGGAGGCCAATGCCGCGGCGCTCATGGGCAACGCAGAACGGGCGCGCCAGGCCGTCAACAGGGCCACAGCACTCGCCGCGACAGCTCCCGAGCATCCCGGCTCCTCCGCCTGGTCCTGCCCGGTACCTCGCCAGGCCGTCTATGCGATCTCAGTCGCGTACCGCACTGGAGACCCCGATGCTGCCCTTCGAGCAGTGGAGATGGCCGATGCGGCCTCGGCGCCGCAGCCGCCGTCATCCGCGAGGACGACTTGGGCACAGATACGCATCGGCGCAGGCATCGCGCACGTCATGAAGGGATCCTTGGATGCGGCCGCCAGTGAGGTCGCTCCGGTGTTCACTCTGGCGCCCGAGTTCCGCATCTCGACTGTCACCCGGTACCTGACGCAACTCGACCGGCGGCTGCATGAACGCCGGTTTCGTCGCAGCGCGGAGGCAGCCCATCTCCGCGAGTCCATCCGCGACTTCAACGCCGCTGCCTTTCCTCCCCTCCCGCAGGAGCACCCGTGAGCCCACTGCCGACCCGAATGATCGACCGTTGGCAGAACCGCGGTGACCAGCTACCAGGTGAGGAGGTCCTCTACTGGCACATCCTCCTGCGCGATCAGCCCGAAGCCGTCGCTCTGGCCCGGCTCGCGCAGGAACGCCTCGCGCCGTTCGCCGCCGATCTCCACTTCACCCCGCTGGAGTGGCTCCATATCACCACGATGGTCGTGGGCCATCCCTCCAACGCGGCCCCGACGAAGTTGCTCCAAGAAACGCGCAAGCACCTCGCCCCCATCGCGCCCGCCCATGTCGGGACCGGCAGCGTGGCCTACCACCCCGAGGCGATCGTTCTGCTCGTTGAGCCTTCAGAGGCACTGCGGCCCTTTCGCACAGCGGCCCAGGCTGCGTCCCGTGCGATCACCGGTCGCGACGGCATCGACTCCGAGGCTCCTTGGATCCCGCACATCACCGTGGCGTACAGCACCGCCTCACGACCCGCCGGTCCGCTGATCGCCGCCCTCGGCCGACAGCTACCCCGTCGTTCTCTCACCCTCGACACGCTCGACCTGGTGACCCAGATCGGTCCCGAACGGTCCTGGGCCTGGCGACCACTGGCCACCATAACCTGCGGGGACACCGGCTGATCTGAGCAGCCCATATCCGTCCTGCTCGCAAACGCTCTGCTCACCATGCAGGCCCCATGATGGACACGTGACACCGCACAGCCCTCACCCCAAATGGCGACGCGAGGAGTTCGGCGGAGTCCCTGGCTCTCCCGAGGTCTCGACCTGGCATGTCCGGCCCGAGCCGCCGCTCTGCATCACCGAGGCCGACATCTACCGGGACGGCGGCACCGGGATGATGACCGTCAGGGACGCCGTCGGCCGGAAATGGGCCTTCTGCTTCGACAAGTTCCTCGGCCGCCTGTGCACCGGGGCCCACCCATCGGGCGACGATGCCGCCTTCGTCCGCCCTGGCAGCCCACTTGAGGACGACCTCTTCGACCTCATGGAGCAGACCGTCGAGCAATACAACCGAGATCGGACCGCGATATCCGCACGACTGGGCCTCGCCCACCTGGATCGTCTGCCGCATTTCCATCGCAGGGCCCTGGTGCACTCGGGCCAAACTCACAGTCCGGCAAAAGGCACGTGAACACTTTATCCTCACGGTCGCAACCAGGTGGGCAACGCCTGGCGGACACGCTCGTTGAGCCGTCCCGTCAGGACCTCGCTCGACTGCGGGTTCTCTCGAGAGCAGTGAGAGCGGTCTCGTCGGCGTCGGGGAGGGTGTGGAGGTAGCGCTCGGTGGTGGCGATGGAGGCATGGCCGAGGCGCTCCTTTACCACCTGGAGGTCAGCGCCGCCGTGGAGGAGCCAGGACGCGTGAGCATGGCGTAGGTCGCGCATCGTAGGGCGGAAGTCCAGGGCCGCTGCCTCGATAGCGGGGTTCCATATCTGGCGGCGGAACCAGTCGCTCGGGATATGGCCGTCCGTCTGGGGGATACGCGGCGTACGGGGGTTGTCTTTGCCCTTCGCCCGTCGCTCGGCTCGATAGCGAGCGAAGGCCGCCTTGCAGTGATCGCAGCGGCACTTGCCTGCCGTGTAGGCACTCAGGGTCGCGTGACGGTAGCTTCGTCCATTCTCGTTGGGCTCCGTCATGCCGAGGTCGGCGGATGCCGGGAGGCGCTTGCTGCGGATCGCCGGAATGGCGTCCTCGCGGAGGGCGAAGAGGAGGTCATCGGAAACCAGGCCGTTGACGTCGATGTGCTTTTCCAGCTTCTCGCTGATCTGCGCGCTGAGCTTGAAGCGACGATACTTTCTGTTTTTCGGGTAGTCCTTCACCAGAAAGCGTCCACCTTCGGGGTGGAACTTCGGGTCGACTTGTACGACTGCACGGCTCACCGTGAGGATACGAGTCCGCGTGTGGAGGTCTTTCACGCGTAGTTCTGTCAGCTCGCCCCAGCGGAGGCCGCTTTCGATCTCGGTTTCGGCCACGAGGCGGAAGTCTCCATCAGGGAGCGCGTGGTAGACGTCGTCGAACTGCTCGGGGGTGATGATCTGGAGCGGCTTCCTCGGGACGGGCGGGGTCTTCACGCCTCGACAGGGGTGGATGTAGGTGATCTGGTCGTTCAGGGCGGTGGTGAAGATCGCGCTCAGGAGGATCTTGTTGTAGCGGATCGTCACGGGGGTGACCCCGAGGTCCTTGAGCTTGGCCACCCAGTTGCGGACGTGCTCAGGGAGGATGTCGATCATCCGCATGCCGCCGAACTCCGGCATGAGGTGCTTGTAGAGGGAGTACGTGTACGCCTCGCGGGTGCTCGCCTCGATCTCGTGGTTGGGGAGCCACGTCGTCTCGACGTAGTCGCGGAAGCGCTGCCTCCCTCGGGCAGGGTCTCCCGTACGTCCCTTGGCCAGCTCCGCCTCAGCGGTCTGCCACGCCCTCTCGGCTTCCTTCTTGGCCGCGTAGGTGCCTGCCGAGCGGAGCCTGCCCTTCAGATCCAGGTAGCACGCCGTGTAGCGAGGCTTCCCGTTACCGCCGACGCGCTTCTTCGTGTATCCCAAGCGGCGACCTCCGGATGATCGTTTGTCCGCGATTCGTCCGTGGACGATTGGTGATCACTTGTCAGCCGCCAGGAGCGGCCAACATCCTTTCTAGGCCATCTACCTGGGACTTTACAGTGCCCTTCCGGAAGCATCGAGTGTCCGTCTGAACGTGGATAAGCGTTCGGGACGAAGAGGTCGTGGGTTCAAATCCCGCCACCCCGACAGGTTGTAGCAGGTCAGAGGCCGGTTCTCCGCAGAGAGAACCGGCCTTTTGATCGTTTGACCCCCATCTGACCCCCGAACTGAACGCCACCACGGGTCACCGACCCCACCCGAACGACACAGGTCGCTGCCAGCGCCTTGCCGGTCAGCCCGTCTCAGGTCACGGTCCCACCAGCACCGGGGCCGTTCATCCCAAGGGCGCTAATCCGCCTTCTGGCCCCGGGGCGGCAGTTCGGTGGTCGGAGACAGTCCGATGTGGTCGCGCAGTTCATGTCGGCCCAGATCTGTGAGGACGAGGGCACGGGTGGTTCCGATCCGGGCCAGCCACCCCGCGGCCAGAGCGTGTCCACAGATGGCGGCACCGACGGCACCGCCCAGGTGCGGGCGCCGTTCGGTCCAATCCAGGCAGGCGCGTACCAGCGGTCTGCGGGAGGCGTCGGGCAGCGCGATGCCCAGGTCTTTGAGCCAGGTCGCCCCCTTGACCGTGAGCGACGGATCGGTTCCCCACTCCAGCAGGCCGCGGTCGGCCATCGAGTCGGTGACAGCCAGGCCCAGTTCCCCGGCCAGGTGGTCATAGCAGAGGCGCGCACGGGCCAGGGCCCGCTGTCGCACTGAACCCGACAGCGAACGCGGTCTGGGGGTGTGGCGCGGCGCGAGCGCGGCGAGGCTCTCGATCAGGGCCATCACGCGCGGATCGGCCATCCGCAGGTAGCGGTGGCGTCCGTGCCGTTCCTCGACGAGGAGTCCGCCACGTACGAGCACGTTCAGATGCTCGGTCGCGGACGAGGCTGCGACACCGGCATGGCGGGCCAGTTCTGTGGCCGTCCAGGCCCGGCCGTCCAGCAGGGCCAGGCAGAAGTCCGCCCTGGTGCCGTCGGCCAGCAACCTGGCCACGACGGCCAGGTCCACACCGACGTCCCGGCCCTCGCGCTGATGGTCCATGTCTTCGATTGTCGTCGATCTCGCTTCGGGTTAGGCCGAAGCGTCCGCGCCCTAAAGTCCCCTACCAGCCGAGGTCACCGCGTCCCCGGCCCCCTTCCGCCAACCGTCATGGGAACTTCATGCCTGCCACCGACAACACGCCACCGAATCCCTGGCCCGGCATCGGCTTCACCGTCACCGACACCCCGAAGCCCACCGACGTGTCGCTCATCTCCGATGCCCTGGACCGGTTCAACATCGAAACGACAGCCATCGAAGACCGCCGCCCGTTGGCCGTCCTGGTGCGCGACTCCCAGACCTGCGAGGTGATCGGCGGTCTGACCGGTCGCACCTCGCTCGGACTGTTCTTCCTCGATCTCTTCTTCCTGCCACGCGAGCTGCGCGGTGGTGGCCTGGGCAGCGAGATCCTGCGCCGGGCCGAGAACGAAGCCCGCGCACGCGGCTGCCGCACGGCGGTGCTGTACACGATCAGCTTTCAGGCTCCCGGGTTCTACGCGAAGCACGGCTGGCGGCGCCTGGGCGAGGTCCCGTGCGACCCGCCGGGCACCAGCAGGGTCTTCATGACAAAGGACCTCGCCCCGCCGACAGCCCGCTGAATCCGCCGCGCCGCACCCGGGTGGTCACCGGCCCACCTGCGTGACCTTTGAGAAGAGGCTCATGGTTACCCACTCCGGTCGGACAGTTCGTACCAGCGTCGGCGCCAAGGGTTGGGCGTGCCAGGCGGCAGGCGGACTCCCCACGTGGGCACGCCCGGGATATCGCAACGCCGATCTGGGCTTGACGCAGGACACTCAGGGTTCGGTGGAGGGGCCGGCGGGTACGCGTGCACCTGGCGGTCGGTCCGCTGCTTGTGGCCGGGCGACGCGCCTGATCACGGCGAAGCCCGGGGGCGGTGGCGCACGATGTCACTGGCAGCAGGCGTAGGCGTTGCCCTGGCCGCACCAGTAGTCGTAGTAGTAGCCGCCAGATTTTCCGTCCCCGATGGCCATCAGCATGTGCAGGCGGCAGTTCTGGCAGACGAGGTTCTGCACAGGATGAATTTGAAGGATGGCCACCCGCTTGAGTGAGAACGTATCTCTCACGACTTCTCGGCCGTGTTCTTCGATGCCCTGCCGGATGAATTCGTACGTGCTGTAGCAGTACCCGCAGCGGGGACAGTCCAAGGTGTTGGCGTTGCCGTCGATCTCTATGTCGAAGTCGGACTTAACCTTCTCGGTGTGCTCCGCCAGGATGGGCTTCATTCCGACGCTCTCGACGCGCTCCGGCGTCCAGTACCATTTTCTGATCGCCTGAAACACGATGGGCTTGAGGTAGAGCGTCGCGGTTCTGCGTTCCACGATCGCCTTGATGGCCCATTCGACTATCGCGGAATCCTCCACGGAGACGACGGCCTTGCCTTGATGGACGATCGCTTCGATGGCGCCGAAGTTCGTGGGAGCCGCCTTCGATGACTTGCCCGTTTCCATCAGCGTCCCCTTCGTGGATCACGTTGCCACCGCTCGCGCCGGAGGTGTGGGCGAAGCCGGCAGTGCCTGCGACTGTGAGTGGTCGTTGAGTTACTCATAGTAGCTGCACGGATCGGTTCTGTGAATCACCGCAGGCGCACAGTGCCTGGCGTTGTGGTTCACGGGGCGTGTGGTCGCCGCTGTCGGCGCCAGGCACGGATCAGACGTGGGTCTGGAGGCCGCTGCGTGGCTCATTGCCGGGGAGGGGCACGCTGTGGCGCGGGCGCTTTTCGTGGCTGGCGCTCTTCAGGAAAACGCCCACGTCGATGACGGGACTATGCGGCCAATGGTGTTTCGGCTTGTCTAGTCTTCGGTGGGGTGGTGGGGGGTTCGGGTGGTGGGGTCTATGCCTCGGGCTCGGAAGTACTCCATTGCGTGTTCTTCCCATTTCCAGTCGAGGCCGCCCCAGGCGAGGGGGTCGTCGAGCCAGCCGTCCCAGGGGGCGCCGTGTTCGCAGTCGTCGAAGGCGGAGGGATCGGACTGCTTGAGGTGCTCAACGATTTCCTCAAGGCGGTCGTAGGCGGGTTCGGAGTCCTCGAGGTCTTCTAGTGGGATTCCGTCGATGAAACGCTGTTGCTCGATGTGGGCGAGTGCGGCGACGTAGTGGGACAGCGTGCTGTTGACGAGGCATGGCGGGTCGTCCCAGCCGGTGATGAAGACGAGGACCGCCCCTGAGTTCGGGTCCAGCCAGAGCGTCTCGGCGCCGCTGTCGCCGATGATCAGCAGGTGGCCCCACTCGGCGAGGGCCTTGACCGGTGCGTGGTCCCCGTCCGCGACGTGCTCGGGGAAGGACGAGGGGCGTACGAGGAAGTCCGTGTCGAGGCTGAAGAAGGAGGCCTGGACCGGCAGTCCCACTTCGGCCAGGAAGCGGCGGGTCGGCTCGTGCGCGATGGCGGCGAGCACCGCTTGTTCCTCGACCTGGCAGAGGGCCCAGTCGCCGAAGGCCGCGATGGCCTGTTCCCGGACCTCGTCGTCGCTCAGCATGGGCAGAAGCCAACCAGGGATCCGGCCACCGCACCAGGGCTATCTGATGACGTCCACCGGGGTGCCCGCGGGGACGTTGCGGAGGCGGAGGAGGGACCTGATGTGCAGGCGGATGCAGCCGTGGGAGATGCGGGCGCCTCGGATGCCGATGTCCCTGTCGCGGCCCAGGGGGCCGTGGACGCCGATGACGGCGTCGCCGGAGCGCTGCCAGTTCGTGATGCGGCGGGAGTGGGCCGAGGTGACCAGGATGAACGGGCCGTAGCCGCCGGGAGGGCGGGGCGGGGCCTGGCGGAACGCGACGAAGAACCTGCCGGTCGGTGTGGGGTCGTTCGGGGCTCCCACGCCCGCGGGCGCGTACATGACCAGGCGGCCTCGTTTGTAGAGCAGCAGGTGCCTGCTGTAGAGGTCCACGACGATCCGGTAGGGGGTGCGGGTCAGGGTCACGTCCTGCCGCCGGAGCCATGCGGTCGAGCCGTTCGGCCGGCGGGGCAGGCGGACCCGGACCCAGCCCGGACGGGACGCGATCACCGGGAGGGCGGACGAGCGGCCCAGCCAGTAGGACGGGACCCTGCCCCTCGCTCGCTTCCCTGGGCGGCTGTACCTGGGGGCGTCGACGCGGAGAGTGGCCACCATCGTCGTTCCCGCGTCCACTCGTGATCGCCTGTGCCTGGGCGTCTTCGGGCGTTCGGGCTTTGCCGCCGGCGTCTCCGGTGTGGTTCTTGGTGTGGGTGGCTGGACCACGAATCCCGGTGGCTGTGCCGTGGTCTCCGGTGCGGGTGGTTCGGGTGTGGACGCTTGGGCCGTTGTGGGCAGGAGCATGGCGGCGGCGGTCAGCGCCGCCATGCTCCCGCGTCCCCCTGCGCGGAGTGCGCAGGGGAGACGCTTCGCGGAGTCGGCCGTCACCCGGTCACCGGGATGTGGCCGTACGCCTTCGCGGTGGCTTCCCTGGAGGTCACCGTCCTGTGGGTTCCCTGCGGGGTGCCCTGGGCGTAGGCGCGGTTACGGACGATCTTCTCGTACAGGTCGTCCTTGCGGATGCGGTAGTGGGCGGTGCAGATCATCGACTCGCCCGGTGCGAGCGTCCGCTTCGGGCAGTGGATCGCCGACAGACCGCGGAGGCGGTCGTGGATGCGGACGTCGGTCAGCGTCGCCGTGCCCGTGTTGGTCACCCGGTAGGTGAAGTGGAGCACCTGGCCCACCCTGGAGTAGCTCTTCGGGTGGACGAACTTGCGGATGCTGATCTTGCCCTTCCCGACGAACTTCTCGGTGACCTCGGACGGCGGCGACTCGATCGGCTTGCCGTTCGGCGGTGTGCCGTGCGCGGTGGCGACGTTGTGGATGCTGCCGCGGTCCACGTCCTGCTGGGTCGTGCGGTAGGTGGCCGTGCAGACCACGCTCTCGCCCGGCTGGAGCGTCGTCCTCGGGCACTGGATGGCCGACAGACCGGGCAGGGCGTCGGTGACGCCGACGTTGGTGAGCGGCGCGTTGCCCGTGTTCGTCACCTCGTAGCGGTACTGGAGGTCCTGTCCCGCGTGGGTGAAGGACGACGGCACGACGCTCTTGCGGAGGCTGATCGCCGGCTTGGCGTTGGCCGTGACGGTGACCTCCGACGGCGGCGAGTCCGTGGGTTCGGTCGCGCCCGGCGCGGTGCCGTGCGAGGTCGCCGAGTTGTGGATCGAGCCGTTCGCGACGTCCTGCTGGGTGGTCACGTAGGTCGCCGTGCAGTCCGTGCTCTCGCCGACGGCCAGGGTGGTCTGTCCGCAGGTGATCGGGGACAGGCCCGGCAGGGCGTCGGTGATCCCGACGTCGCTCATGGTCACGTTGCCGGTGTTGGTCACGTGGTAGGTGTACGTGATCGTCTCGCCGGCGGCGTCGAACGTCGTCGGGCCGGCCGACTTCGTCACGGTCATCGCCGGGCCGGGCACCGCGATGACGGTGACCTCGGACGGCGGCGACTCGAGCGGCGGGCCGGTCGGCGGTGTGCCGTGGCCGGTCGCGATGTTGTGGACGGATCCGGCGTCGACGTCCGCCTGCGTCGTCACGTAGGTGGCGGTGCAGTCGGTGCTCTCACCGGCGGTGAGTGTGGTCGTGCCGCAGGTGATCGCGGACAGGCCCGGCAGGGCGTCGGTGATCCCGACGCCGGCCAGGGTCACGTTGCCGGTGTTGACCACGTGGTAGGTGTACGTGATCGTCTGGCCGGGTCCGGTGAAGGTGGGCGGCTCGGACGACTTGGCCACCGTGATCCCCGGGTTGTGGACGGCCTCCACGGTCTCCTCCGTCGGCGGCGACTCGATCGGTTCGGTCGTTCCGGGCGGTGTGCCGTGCCCGGTGGCCGCGTTGTGGACGGAGCCGTTGTCGACGTCCTGCTGGGTCGTCACGTAGGTGGCGAGGCAGGTCGCACTGTCACCGGGCGCCAGGGTCGTCTGGTCGCAGGTGATGGCCGACAGGCCCGGGTGGGTGTCGGTGATCCCGATGTTCTTCAGGGTCACGTTGCCCGTGTTGGTGACCTGGTAGCTGTAGGTGATCTGCTGGCCCGCCGCGGAGAACGTCGACGGGACGGCCGTCTTCACCACCGTCATCGCCGGGTTGGGCTCCGCCGGGACGGTGACCTCGGACGGCGGCGACTCGAGCGGCTCGCCGCCGGGCGTGGTGCCGTGGCCGGTGGCCGAGTTGTGGACGGAGCCGTTGTCGACGTCCGCCTGCGTGGTCGTGTAGGTGGCGGTGCAGTTCGTGCTCTGGCCGGCGGTCAGGGTGGTCTGGCCGCAGGTGATGGCGGACAGGCCCGCCAGGTGGTCGGTGACGCCGACGTTCGTCAGGGTCACGTTGCCCGTGTTGACGATGTGGTACGTGTACGTGATCGTCTGGCCCGCCGCCGTGAACTCGGACGGCTCGGACGACTTCGCCACGGTGATGCCCGGGTTGTGGACGGCCTCCACGGTCTCCTCCGTGGGCGGCGACTCGATCGGTTCGGTCGCGCCGGGCGGTGTGCCGTGCCCGGTGGCCGCGTTGGTGATCGAGCCGTGGTCGACGTCCTGCTGTGTGGTCACGTAGGTGGCGAGGCAGGTCGTGCTCTCACCGGCGGGCAGGGTCGTCTGGCCGCAGGTGACGGCCGACAGGCCCGGGTGGGTGTCGGTGATCCCGACGTTGGTCAGGGTCACGTTGCCCGTGTTGGTGACGTGGTAGGTGTACGTGATCTGCTGACCGGCGGCCGAGTACGTCATCGGCTCGGCCGACTTGGTCACCGTCATCGCCGGGCTGGCGGTGGCGGTCACGGTCGCCTCGTCCGGCGGCGACTCGATCGGCTCGGTCGCGCCGGGCGGCGTGCCGTGGCCGGTCGCGACGTTGTGGATCGAACCGGCGTCGACGTCCGCCTGCGTGGTCGTGTAGGTCGCCGTGCAGGTCGCGCTTTCACCGGGCGCCAGCGTGGTCGTGTCGCAGGTGACCGCGGACAGGCCGGGCAGGTCGTCGGTGACGCCGACGGCGTTCAGGGTCACGTTGCCCGTGTTGACCAGGTGGTAGGTGTAGGTGATCGTCTGGCCCGCGGCCGAGAACGTCGTCGGCTCGGCCGTCTTCTGCACCGTCATCGCCGGGCTCGGCACCGACGGGACGGTGACCTCGGACGGCGGCGACTCCAGCGGCGGACCGGTCGGCGGCGTGCCGTGGCCGGCGGCCGAGTTGTGGACGGAACCGGCGTCGACGTCCGCCTGCGTGGTCGTGTAGGTCGCCGTGCAGGTCGCGCTCTCACCGGCGGCCAGCGTGGTCGCGTCGCAGGTGACCGCGGACAGGCCCGGCAGGTCGTCGGTGACTCCGACGTTCGTCAGGGTCACGTTGCCCGTGTTGACCACGTGGTACGTGTACGTGATCGTCTGCCCCGGCCCCGTGAACTCGGACGGCTCGGACGACTTCGCCACCGTGATCCCCGGGTTGTGGACGGCCTCCACCGTCTCCTCCGAGGGCGGCGACTCGATCGGCTCGGTCGCGCCGGGCGGCGTGCCGTGGGCGGTGGCCGAGTCGATGATCGCGCCGTGGTCGACGTCCTGCTGCGTCGTCACGTAGGTCGCGGTGCAGGTGGTGCTCTGACCGGGAGCCAGCGTCGTCGTGCCGCAGGTGATCGCGGACAGGCCCGGGTGGGCGTCGGTGACGCCCACGTTGTTCAGGGTCAGGTTCCCGGTGTTGGTGACGTGGTAGGTGTACGTGATCTGCTGGCCGGCGGCCGAGTACGTCGTCGGCTCGGCCGTCTTCGTCACGGTCATCGCCGGGTTGGGCGTCGCGATGACGGTGTCCTCGGACGGCGGCGACTCCAGCGGCGGACCGGTCGGCGGTGTGCCGTGGCCGGTGGCGACGTTGTGGATCGAACCGGCGTCGACGTCCGCCTGCGTGGTCGTGTAGGTCGCCGTGCAGTCGGTGCTCTCACCGGCGGCCAGGGTCGTCGAGTTGCAGATGACCGCGGACAGGCCCGGCAGGGCGTCGGTGACTCCGACGTTGGTCAGGGTCACGTTGCCCGTGTTGACCACGTGGTAGGTGTACGTGATCGTCTGGTTCGGGCCGGAGAACGTGGACGGATCGGCCGACTTGGCCACCGTGATCCCCGGGTTGTGGACGGCGTCGACCGTCACCTCCGACGGCTCCGACTCGGTCGGCTCGTCGTTGGGCGTCGTGCCGTGCGCGGTCGCCGCGTTGGTGATCGAGCCGTTGTCGACGTCCTGCTGCGTCACCACGTACGTCGCGGTGCAGGTCGTGCTCGCACCGGGCGCCAGGACCGTGGTGCCGCAGACGATCGCGGACAGGCCGGGCAGGGCGTCGGTGATGCCCACGCCGTGCAGGGTGACGTTGCCCGTGTTGACGACCTCGTAGGTGTAGGTGATCGTCTGTCCGGCCGCCGAGTACGTCGTCGGCTCGGCGGACTTCTGGACGGTCATCGCGGGCTCGGGCACCGAGATGACGGTGACCTCGGACGGCGGCGACTCCTCCGGCGTCCCGCTCGGCGGTGTGCCGTGCGCGGTCGCCACGTTGTGGACCAGGCCGTTGTCGACGTCCTGCTGCGTGGTCACGTAGGTGGCCGTGCAGGTCGCGGACTCACCGGCGCTCAGCGTGGTCCGGTCGCAGGTGATCCCGGTCAGGCCCGCGAGGTTGTCGTCGACGCCGACGTTCGTCAGGGTCACGTTGCCCGTGTTGACCACGTGGTAGGTGTAGGTGATCGTCTCGCCCGGACCGGAGAACGAGGTCACGTCCGAGGACTTGGCCACCGTGATCCCCGGGTTGGCGATCGCCGTCACCGTCGCTTCCGACGGTCCCGATTCGGTCGGTTCGGTCGCGCCCGGCGCGGTGCCGTGCGCGGTCGCCGAGTTGGTGATCGAGCCGTTGTCGACGTCCTGCTGCGTCGTCGTGTAGGTGGCGAAGCAGTCCGTGCTCTGGCCGACGGCGAGCGTGGTCAGGTCGCAGGTCGCACCGGACACCCCCGGCAGGACGTCGGTGATGCCGACGTTGCTCAGGGTGACGTTGCCCGTGTTGGTGACGTGGTAGGTGTACGTGATCTGCTGGCCGGCGGCCGAGTACGTCGTGGGCTCGGCCGTCTTCTCCAGCGTGAGCGCCGGGCTCGGCACCGAGGTGACGGTCACGCTGTCCGGTGTCGACTCCGTGGGCTCGGTCGCGCCCGGCGCGGTGCCGTGCGACGTCGCCAGGTTGGTGATCGAACCGGCGTCCACGTCCGCCTGCGTCGTCGTGTACGTCGCGGTGCAGGTCGTGGTCTGGCCGACGGTCAGCGTCGTCAGTTCGCAGGCGACCGGCGAGACGCCGGACAGTGCGTCGTTGACGCCCACGTCGGTCAGGGTCACGTTGCCCGTGTTGGTGACGTGGTAGGTGTACGTGATCTGCTGGCCGGCGGCCGAGTACGTCGTCGGGTCGGCCGTCTTCTGCACCGTGATCGCGGGGTTCGGCACGGCGGTCACGGTGACGTCCGACGGCGGCGACTCCTCCGGCGTGCCGCCAGGCGGAGTGCCGTGCGCGGTCGCCGAGTTGTGGACGGCGCCGTTGTCCATGTCCGCCTGCGTCGTCACGTAGGTCGCGGTGCAGGTCGTGCTCGCACCGGCGGCCAGCGTGGTCACCGGGCAGTTGATCGCGGACAGGCCCGGCAGGTCGTCGGTGACGCCGACGTCGGTCAGCGTCACGTTGCCCGTGTTGACCACGTGGTAGGAGTACGTGATCGCCTGACCCGCGCTGGAGAACGTGGACGGGTCGGCCGACTTGGCCACCGTGATCCCCGGGTTCGGGACGGCCGTCACGACCGCCTCCGACGGGCCGGACACGGTGGGCTCGGTCGCCCCGGGCGCCGTGCCGTGCGCGGTCGCCACGTTGTGGACGGATCCGTTGTCGAGATCCGCCTGCGTCACCGTGTACGTCGCGGTGCAGGCCGTGCTGTCACCGGGCGCCAGGGTCGTCGATCCGCAGAGCGCGGGTGTCACGCCGGGCAGATCGTCGGTGATGCCCACGTTGTTCATGGTCACGTTGCCCGTGTTGACGACGTGGTAGGTGTAGGTGATCTGCTGGCCCACCGCCGAGTAGGTCGCCGGGTCGGCGGTCTTCTGGATCTCGAGCGCCGGAGCGGCCTCCGCCAGGACGGTGACCTCCGACGGCGGCGACTCCTCCGGGATCCCGCTCGGCGGAGTGCCGTGCGCGGTCGCCGAGTTGTGGACCGAACCGGCGTCCAGGTCGGCGAGCGTCGTCACGTAGGTGGCCGTGCAGGTCGCGGTGCCACCGGCGGGCAGCGTGGTCGTGTCGCAGGTGACCCCGGACAGCCCCGGCAGCGCGTCGTTGATCCCGACGTCGGTCAGGGTCACGTTGCCGGTGTTCGTCACGACGTAGGTGTAGGTGATGGTCTGACCCGGGCCGGAGAACGTCGTCGGCTCGGCCGACTTCGCCACCGTGATCCCCGGGTTGTGCTCGGCGGTCACGACCGCCTCCGACGGACCGGACACGGTCGGCTCGGTCGCCCCCGGCGCCGTGCCGTGGGCATTCGCCACGTTGTGGATGGATCCCCTGTCGAGATCCGCCTGGGTCGTCGTGTAGGTCGCGGTGCAGGTCGTGCTCTCACCGGGAGCCAGGACGGTCGTCGGGCAGAACGCGGGTGTCACGCCCGGCAGGTCGTCGGTGATACCGACGTTGTTCAGGGTCGTGTTGCCCGTGTTGGTGACCTGGTAGGTGTAGGTGATCTGCTGGCCCGCCGCCGAGAACGTCGTCGGGTCCGCGGACTTCTGCAGCTGGATCTCCGGGCTCGGCACCGCCAGGACGGTGAAGTCCGACGGCGGCGAGTCGACCGCGTTGCCGTCCGGTGCCGTGCCGTGCGCGGTCGCCGTGTTGAAGATCGCTCCGGCGTCCACGTCCGCCTGCGTCGTCACGTACGTCGCCGTGCAGGTCGTGCTCGCGCCGGGCTGCAACGTCGTCGTCAGGCAGGTGACCGGCGACAGGCCGGGCAGGGAGTCCGTGATGTGGACGTTGTCCAGGGCCACGTTGCCGTCGTTGACGACTTCGTAGCTGTAGTGGATCGTCTCGCCGGCCCCCGAGAACGTGGACGGCGTCGCGGACTTCGCCACCGTGATCCCCGGGTTCGCGGCGAGGGTCACGATCGCCTCCGACGGAGGCGACACGGTCGGCTCGGTCGATCCGGGCGCCGTGCCGTGCGCGGTGGCCACGTTGCGGATCTGGCCATTGGCCACGTCCTGCGGCGTCGTGATGTAGGTCGCGACGCAGTCCGTGCTCTCACCGGGCGCCAGGGTGGTCGTCCCGCAGGTCGCGGGTGTCACGCCGGGCAGATCGTCGGTGATGCCGATGTTGTTCAGGGTCACGTTGCCCGTGTTGGTGACGTGGTAGGTGTACGTGATCTGCTGGCCGGCCGCCGTGAAGGTCGTCGGCTCGGAGGTCTTCTGCAGCACGAGCGCCGGGTTCGGCACCGCCAGGACGGTCTCCTCCGACGGTGGCGACTCGATCGTGTCGCCGTTCGGTGTCGAGCCGCGCGCGACCGCCGTGTTGTGGATCGAACCGGCGTCCAGGTCCGCCTGCGTCACCGTGTAGGTCATGGTGCAGTCCATGGCCTCGCCGGGCGGCAGCGGCGTGCCCGGGCAGCCGACCGGCACCAGGTCGTCGCTGACATGGACGCCGTACAGGGTCACGTTGCCCGTGTTGACGATGTGGTAGGTGTAGGTGACCTGCTCGCCGACCGACGAGACGGTCTGCGGCGAGGCGGACTTCGCCAGCGTGATCCCCGGGTTGGGCTCGACGGTCACGACCGCGTCCGCCGGAGGCGACACGGTGGGCTCGGTGGCTCCGGGCGCCGTGCCGTGCGAGGTCGCCGTGTTGGTGATCTTGCCGTTGGCCAGGTCCTGCGGCGTCGTGATGTAGGTGGCGGTGCAGTCCGTCGTCTCACCGGGCGCGAGCGTCGTCTGCCCGCAGGTGATCAGCGACAGGCCCGGCAGGTCGTCGGTGACGCCCACGTCGGTCAGCGTCACGTTGCCCGTGTTGGTGACGTGGTAGGTGTAGGTGATCTGCTGGCCCGGGGCCGAGAACGTCGGCGGCTCGGGCGTCTTCTCGATCGTGATCGCCGGGCCCGCCTCGGCGATCACGATGACGTCCGACGGCGGCGACTCGAGGATGCCGCCGTCCGGTGCCGTACCGCGCGCGACCGCCGTGTTGTGGATCGAACCGGCGTCCAGGTCGGCCTGGGTCGTCACGTAGGTCGCCGTGCACACCATGCTCTCGCCGGCGGTCAGCGTGCTCTCCGGGCAGGTGACCGGCGACAGGCCCGGCAGGTCGTCGACGACGTGCACGTCGTGCAGGGTCACGTTGCCGTCGTTGACGACGTGGTAGCTGTACGTGATCACATAGCCCGCGGACGAGAACGTCGGCGGCTCGGCCGACTTCGCCACCGTGATCCCCGGGTTGTGCTCGGCGGTCACGGTCACGTCCGACGGGTTCGACTCCGTAGGCGTGGGCGAGCCGGGCGCCGTGCCGTGCGCGATCGCCTCGTTGAAGATCGACCCGTTGTCGACGTCCTGCTGCGTCACGATGTACGTCGCCGTGCAGTGGATGGTCTCGTGCGGCGCGATGGTCGTGGTCGGGCAGAAGATCTCGAACGGCTGGATCAGGGTGTCCTTGACCCCGACGTCGTTGAGCGTCACGTTGCCCGTGTTGGTGATCTCGTAGAAGTACGTGATCTGCTGGCCCGCGGCCGAGTAGGTCATCAGGTCCGCGAACTTGTGCAGCATGAGCTCGGGAGTGACCTCGGCGGTGACGGTCACGTCCGACGGTTCCGACACCGTGGGTTCGGTCGCGCCCGGCGCGGTGCCGTGCGCGGTCGCCTCGTTGAAGATGGATCCGTTGTCGATGTCCTCCTGCGTGACGGTGTACAGCGCCGTGCAGCCCGTACTCTCACCGGGGTTCAGCGTCGCCGCGCCGCAGGTGGTCCCGAACATGCCGGTCAGCGGGTCGTTGACGCCGACGTTGTCCAGGCGGACGTTGCCGGTGTTGGTGACGGTGTAGCTGTAGATGATGCCCTGGCCGACCGTGGTGTAGAGCATCGGGTCGGCCGACTTGCGGATCTCGATCGCCGGCCGCGGCTCGAGCTCCACGTCCGCCTCGGACGGCTCCGACGTCACGGTCTGGGTCCCGTCGGGCGTGGTGCCGTGGGACGTCGCCGTGTTGTGGATGCTGCCGTTGTCGACGTCCTGCTGCGTCGTCACGTAGGTCGCCGCGCAGTCCATGGACTCGTCGGGAGCGAGGGTCGTGAGCGGGCAGCCGATCGGCGACAGGCCGGGCAGGTCGTCGGTGACGCCCACGTTGTGCAGGGTCACGTCGCCGGTGTTGGTGACCTTGTAGGTGTAGGTGATCGTCTCACCGGGGCCCGAGAACGTCGTCGGGTCGGCCGTCTTGTGCACCTCGATCGCCGGGGTGAGAACGGCCGGGATGGTGACCTCCGACGTCGGCGACTCGATCGGCTCGGTGCCCGGGCCCGGTGGTGTGCCGTGCGCGGTCGCCACGTTGTGGATCGACTCGTTGTCGACGTCCTGCTGGGTCGTGACGTAGGTCGCCGTGCAGTCCATGGACTCGCCGGGCGCCAGCGTGGTCTGCGGGCATTCGATCGCCGTCAGGCCGGGCAGGTTGTCGGTGACGCCCACGTCGGTCAGGGTCTGGTTGCCCGTGTTGGTGACCCTGTAGGTGTAGGTGATGGTCTCGCCGGGCCTGGAGTACGAGGTCACGTCGGCCGACTTCGCCAGGGTGATCCCGTGGTTGGGCTCGGCGGTCACGTCCGCCTCGGCCGGGGCCGACACCGTGGGTTCGGTCCCTCCGGGCGCGGTGCCGTGCGCGGTCGCCGTGTTGTGGATGAGCCCGGCGTCCAGGTCCTCCTGGGTCGTCACGTACTCCGCCGTGCAGTCCATGCTCTCGCCCGGCGCCAGCGTCGTGGTCGGGCACATGATCGGGCCGAGGCCCGGCAGGTCGTCGGTGATCCCGACGTCGCTCAGGGTGACGTTGCCGGTGTTGGTGACGCGGTAGGTGTAGGTGATCTGCTGGCCCACCGCCGAGAACGTCGTCGGCTCGGGCGTCTTGGTCAGCGTGATCGCCGGGCTGGACACGGCCGGGATGGTCACCTCGGCCTGCGGCGAGTCGATCGGCCCGGTGCCGCCGGGCGGCGTGCCGTGCGCGGTCGCCACGTTGTGGACGGAGCCGAAGTCCACGTCCGCCTGGGTCGTCACGTAGGTGGCGAAGCAGTCCGTGGCCTGGCCGGGAGCCAGCGTGGTGGTGTTGCAGGTGATCGGCGACAGCCCCGGCAGGTCGTCGGTGACGCCCACGTTGGTGAGGGTCACGTCGCCCGTGTTGAGGATGTGGTAGGTGTACGTGATCGTCTGGCCGGGGCCCGAGAACGACGGCGGGTAGCCGAACTTCACCAGCGCCATCGACGGGTTGGGCACGCCGGTGACGATCGCCTCCGACGGCGCCGAATCGATCTCCGCCCCATCGACATTGGTGCCCACGGCGATCGCCGTGTTGACGACGGACCCGCGGTCCATGTCCGCCTGGGTCGGTATGTAGGTGCCGGTGCAGGTCGTGCTCTGACCGGGATTCAGCACCGTCACCGGGCAGGTGACCGCCCCCGGGCCCAGCAGGTCGTCCCGGACGGCCACATCGGTCAGAGGATCGTTGCCGTTGTTGGTGACCACGTAGCTGTAGGTGATCGGCTGGCCCGCGAAGGTGAACGTCGTCGGATCGGCCGACTTCTCGATCGTGAGCGCCGGGTTGGCCTCGCCCCTCACGGTCGCGGTGGCCGGCGCCGACACGGTGGGCCCGGTCGCGCCCGGCGGGGTGCCGTGCGCCGTCGCCGTGTTGGTGATCTCGCCGTTGAGCACGTCCTGCGCGGTCGTCGTGTAGGTGCCTATGCAGACCGTGCGGCCCCCTGGCGGCAGCGTCGTCAACGGGCAGGTGACCGGCGACAGGCCCGTGTGGGCGTCGGTGATGCCCACATCGGTCAGGGTCACGTTGCCCGTGTTGGTGACGACGTACTGGTAGGTGATGACGACCCCGGCGCCGGGGTAGGTCAGCCTGTTCGGGACCTTCGACAGGGCGATCGACGGGTTGGCCACGGCCGGGACGGTCACCTCGGACAGGGGCGACTCGATCGGTCCGGTCGCGCCCTGCGGCGTGCCGTGCGCGCTCGCCTCGTTGTGGACGGCGCCCGCGTCGACGTCCGCCTGGGTCGTCGTGTAGGTCGCCGTGCAGTCCGTGCTTCCGCCCGCCGGCAGGGTCGTGGTGAGGCAGGTCGGCGTCGACAGGCCCGGCAGCGGGTCGTTGATGCCCACGTCGTTCAGGGTCACGTTGCCGGTGTTGGTGACCTTGTAGGTGTAGGTGATCGGCTGGCCGGCGGCGGTGAACGAGCTCCGGTCGGCCGACTTCGCCACCGTGATCCCCGGGTTGGCCTTGCCGATCACGGTCGCGTCGGCCGGGGCCGAGTCCGTGGGCTCGGTCGCGGCCGGCGCGGTGCCGTGCGCGACCGCGACGTTGAAGACGGAGCCGTTGTCGAGGTCCTGCTGCGTCGTCACGTACGTCGCCGTGCAGGTCATGCTCTCGTTCGGCGCCAGGGTCGTCTGGGGGCAGGTCACCGCCGAGATGCCCGGCAGGTCGTCGGTCACGTTGACGTTCGACAGGGTGTCGTTGCCCGTGTTGGTGACCAGGTAGGAGTAGGTGATCTGCTGGCCCGGGGCCGAGAAGGTCGTCGGGTCGGGCGTCTTCACCAGGGTGATCGCCGGGTCCGCGATGGCCGGGATGGTCACCTGGGACGGCGCGGACACGATCGGCTCGGTCAGGGACTGCGGGATGCCGTGCGCGGTCGCGGTGTTGCTGATCGCCCCGGCGTCCACGTCCGCCTGCGTCGTCACGTACGTCGCCGTGCAGTCCATGCTCTGCCCGACGGCCAGCGTCGTCTGCGGGCAGTTCACCGCGGACAGACCTGTCAGGTTGTCGGTGACGCCCACGGTGTTCAGGGCCACGTTGCCGGTGTTGGTGACGTGGTAGGTGTAGGTGATCGTCTGACCTGGGTCGTGGTAGTTGCTCAGGTCGGCCAGCTTGACGATGCTGATCCCGGGGACGACGGGCGCCCTGGTGGTGAGGTCCGACGGTGGCGAGTCGACGGGATCGGTCCCGCCCTCCGGGACGCCGGACGCTATCGCCACGTTGTGGACGGAGCCCGCGTCGACGTCCGCCTGCGTGACCCTGTAGGTGGCGGTGCAGTCCGTGCCGTCCCCGGCCGCCAGGGTCGTCGCCGCGCAGGTGATCGCCGACACGCCCGGCAGGTTGTCCCGGACGCGCACGTTGTTCATGGTGACGTTGCCGGTGTTGGTGACGCGGTAGGTGTAGGTGAGCGTGTCGCCCACGTTCGTGAAGGTGTCCGGGGAGCCCGACTTCTCCACCCGGAGCGAGGGGACGGCGGCGTCGGTGACCTGGAGGGTCGACTCGCCCGGGGGGTTCAGACCGAGGGAGTCGGTGATGTCCGAGGGGCCGTTGGTGTAGGTGCCCACGGTGCCGGACGTGACGTCGACGGTCACCGTGCAGGACGCCTGCCCGGCGGCCAGGGAGCCGTTGGTCACGGAGATTTTGTCGTCACCGGCGGCGGCGCCGATGTCGGCGCTGGTGCAGGTCGTGGTGGCGTTGGCCGGGTTCCCCAGCCTGAGGCCGGACGGAAGCGTGTCGGTGAACGACCACCCGGACTTGACGAGCAGGTCGCTGGTGTTGGTGATGGTGAACGTCAGCTTGGACGTCTGGCCGACCCGGATGGTGGTGAGGTCGAACGCCTTGTCCAGCTGGGGGGTCACGTCCATGAGCCGGACGTCGTCGAAGGCGTGGTCGTTGCCGTTGCCGCTGCCCTGCCCGTTGGTCATCTTGAGGCCGACGGAGTCGCCGGAGTACAGCAACGGCGCGTCGCCCGGGAAGGTCCCCGCCCAGAAGCCCGGCGAGACCTGCGAGCCCCGGGTGCACGGGTTGACGGCCTGGGAGGTCACGGGGGTCTCGCTCGCCCCGTTGACCAGGTAGAAGTTGAGCAGGGCGTGGTTCTTGTTGGTGTCGCAGCTGGTCTCGGCGGCGTTCACCGAGAAGGTCAGGAACCGGCCGTGCTCGGTGAGGGGGATCTGCTTCGCCGTCTGGAACTCGACCTTGCCGGCGCCGGGGTCGCCGTTGTTGATGTGCCCGTTGGTGTAGGCGCTGACCGCGTGGTTGTCCGCCGTGTTCGGCGTCCCGTTGAGGACGCCGAGCGCCTGGGCGAGCTGGCGGACGTGGTTCCACGCCTGTGTCCCCGGGGTGCCGGGGCCTCCCGACGCCGGGTTGCAGTCCGCGACCTGGGTGGCGACCGACGGGGAGCTGCCGCCCGGGTCCGAGAACGCGGCGACCCAGCCGTTGCAGTTCTGCAACCAGGCCTGGTCTGCCGTGTAGGTCATGCCGAACTGGCCTGTGTAGTTGTTCAGCCTGATGGGGAGGCTCGACTGGCGGTTCTCGAAGTTCTCGCTGAACACTGCGGTCGCGGGCTGAGGCCTGCCCGGCGACCCGGGGGACGTCGCCGGGACGGCGGCGGGGACGGCCGCGGGGGGACGCTTCACGGCCGCGGCCGCGTGGGAATGGCGGGTCACCGCGGGCGACATGGTCGCCGCCACCATCGCGAAAGACACCACGACGGCGGTGAAGGCACGTGTCTTGCTCAGACGACGGAACATTCCGCCGCGGCGTGGACTACCCATTTTTCCCCCAGGCCCAGCTTGATCAATACGCCGCGTGATCTACCCGCTACTGATCATCGAGACGCTCGGGAGAAAGATCAAAAGGTCGTCAGTTTTCTCCTGCACTGAAGCCGAAATGGACGACCCGCCAAAAAGCAGGCAATGGCCCGATCCCGGCGTCGGGATCGGGCCATTACGGTTATCGGGGACTGGGCAGCCCTCAGCGCGGCGGCGACCATGGGCCGCCGCCGCGCCTTGTGCGGTTCACGGTGGGGAGCGCCGAATTCCTGACGCTCCCCGGCCGTTCGTTATCCGGTCACCGGAATGTGGCCGAAGGCGATCGCGTGCGAGGGCCTGGACCTCACCGGAGTGTGCGTCCCCGGCGGAAGCCCCTCAGCGATGGCACGGTTCCGCACGCACTTCTCCCACATGTCCCTGTCGCGAATTCGATAGGTCGCCTCGCAGGTCATGGACTCCCCGGGCGCCAGCGTCCGGCGCGGGCACTCGATCCGCGAGAGACCGCGCAGATCGTCGATGACGCGCACATTGGTGAGCGTGACGTTCCCGGTGTTGGTCACCCGGTACCTGAAGTGCAGGTGCTGTCCTTCCCTCCAGAAGTGCTTCGGGTGGACGGACTTGCGGATGCGGATCGACGCCTTGGCCTTCCCCTGGACGACGACCTCGGACGGCGGCGACTCCACGGGTTCCGTCGCGCCCGGCGGAGTGCCGTGCGCGGTCGCCGAGTTCTTGACCGAGCCGGCGTCGACGTCCGCCTGCGTCGTCACGTACGTCGCCGTGCAGGTCGCGCTCTCGCCCGGCTCCAGCGTCACCTGGGTGCAGGTGATCGCCGACAGGCCCGGGTGGACGTCGGTGACGCCCACGTCGTTCAGGGTCGTGTTGCCCGTGTTGGTGACGTGGTAGGTGTACGTGATCGTTTGACCGACCGCCGTGAACGTCGTCGGCTCGGCCGTCTTCTGCACGGTCACCGACGGACTCGGAACGGCCTCGACGGTCGTCTCCGACGGCTCGGACACGACCGGCTCGGTCGCGCCCGGCGGAGTGCCGTGCGACGTCGCCGTGTTGTGGATCGACCCGTTGTTCACGTCCTGCTGCGTCGTCACATACGTCGCGGTGCAATTCGTGCTCGCACCCGGCGCGAGAGACGTCGCCGTGCAGGTGATCGCCGACAGACCCGGAAGTTCGTCGGTGACGCCCACGTCATTCAGGGTCGTGTTGCCGGTGTTGGTCACGTGGTACGTGTAGGTGATCGTCTGACCCGCCGCGCTGTACGTCGTCGGCTCGGCCGACTTCTGCACCGCGATCGACGGAGTCGGAATCGCTTCGACGGTCACCTCGTCCGGTGGCGAATCGATCGGCTCGCCGGTGGGCGGAGTGCCGTGCGCGGTCGCCACATTGTTGATCGAGCCGGCGTCGACATCCGCCTGCGTCGTCACATACGTCGCGGTGCAGTTCGTGGTCGCACCCGGCGCCAGAGTCGTCGCCGTGCACGTGACCGCCGAAAGACCCGCCAGATCGTCGGTGACGCCGACGCTGTGCAGCGGAACATTTCCGGTGTTCGTGACGTGGTAGGTGTACGTGATCGTCTGACCGGGCGCGGTGAACGTCGCCGGATGGACCGACTTCTCGATCACCATCGACGGAGCGGACTCACCGGGAATGGTCACGTCGGACGGATCCGAAACGACCGGCTCGGTCTCGCCCGGCGGAATTCCGTGCGACGTCGCCGTGTTGTGGATCGACCCGTTGTTCACGTCCTGCTGCGTCGTCACGTACGTCGCGGTGCAGTTCGTGTTCGCACCCGGCGCCAGCGTCAGATGGGCGCACGTCACGGCCGACAGGCCCGGCAGGTCGTCGGTGATGCCCACGTCGTCCAGGGTCGTGTTGCCCGTGTTGGTGACGTGGTACGTGTACGTGATCGTCTGACCGGCGGCGTTGAACGTCGTCGGCTGGGCCGACTTCTGCACGGCGATCGACGGGTTCGGGACGGCTTCGATGGTCGTCTCCGACGGCGGCGAGTCGATCGGCTCCTCGCCCGGCGGTGTGCCGTGCGAGGTCGCGATGTTGTGGACCGAACCGGCGTCCACGTCCGCCTGCGTCGTCACGTACGTGCCCGTGCACTCGGTCGTCTCGTCAGGCTGGAGAGTCGTCAGCGCGCAGGTGACCGCCGACAGGCCCGGAAGCGGGTCGGTGATGCCCACGTTCGTCAGTGGAACGTTCCCGTTGTTGATGACGAAGTAGGTGTACGTGATCGTCTCGCCCGCCGCGGTGAACTCCGTCGGGTGAGCCGACTTCTCCACCGCCAGGGACGGGATCGCCTCGGCCGGAATGATCACTTCCGACGGCTCGGACACGACCGGCTCGGTCGCGCCCGGCGGAGTGCCGTGCGACGTCGCCGTGTTGTGGATCGACCCGTTGTTCACGTCCTGCTGCGTCGTCACGTACGTCGCGGTGCAGTTCGTGCTCGCACCCGGCGCCAGGGTCGTCGCCGTGCAGGTGACCGCCGACAGGCCCGGCAGGTCGTCGGTGATGCCCACGTCGTCCAGGGTCGTGTTGCCCGTGTTGGTGACGTGGTAGGTGTACGTGATCGTCTGGCCGGCCGCCGTGAACGTCGTCGGCTCGCCCGTCTTCACCAGCGCGATCGACGGGCTGGCGGTGGCCAGGACGGTGGCCTCGTCCGGTGGCGACTCGACCGGCTCGCCGTCGGGCGTGGTGCCGTGCGAGGTCGCCGTGTTGTGGATGGAACCGGCGTCCACGTCCTGCTGCGTCGTCACGTACGTGGCGGTGCAGTTCGTGCTCGCACCCGGTGCGAGCGTCGTCGCCGTGCACGTGACCGCGGACAGGCCCGCCAGGTCGTCGGTGACGCCGACGTCGGACAGTGCGACGTTCCCGGTGTTGGTCACGTGGTACGAGTACGTGATCGTCTCGCCCGCCTCGGTGAACGTCGTCGGGTGCGCCGACTTCTCCACCGTGATCGACGGGGCGGACGCGGCCGGGATGGTGACCTCATCCGGCGGCGACTCCACGGGTTCCGTCGCGCCCGGCGGTGTGCCGTGCGACGTCGCCGAGTCGGTGATGGAACCGTTGTCCACGTCCTGCTCGGTCGTCACGTACGTCGCCGTGCAGTCCGTGCTCTCGCCCGGCGCCAGCGTCGTCGTCCCGCAGGTGATCGCGGAGAGACCCGCGTGCGCGTCGGTGACGCCCACGTCGTTCAGGGTCGTGTTGCCCGTGTTGGTGACGTGGTAGCCGTACGTGATCGTCTCGCCCACCGCCGAGAACGTCATCGGGTCGGCCGACTTCTGCACCGTGATCGCCGGGGCGGGGACCGCCTCGATGACGGCCTCACCCGGGTTCGAGACGGTCGGTGTCGTCGCCCCTGGTGGAGTGCCGCGCGCGATCGCCACGTTGTGGATGGAACCGGCGTCCACGTCCGCCTGCGTCGTCACGTAGGTGGCGGTGCACTGGGCGCTGTCACCCGGTTCCAGCGACGACGGCGTGCACGGGATGTTCGTCAACCCGACCGTGTCGTCGGAGACGGTCACGTTGTTCAGCCGGACGTTCCCGGTGTTGGTGACCGCGTAGCGGTAGGTGATGGTCTCGCCCGCCGCCGAGAAGCTCGTCTGGTCCACCGACTTCTCGAGGTGGAGCGCCGTACTCGGCACGGACGTGATCGTGACGTCCGACGTGTCGATCACGTCGGGACCTTCCGGTGGAGTGCCGTGCGCGGTCCCCGTGTTGCTGACGGAACCGGCGTCCAGATCCGCCTGGGTGACCGTGTAGGTGGCCGTGCAGGTCGTGTTCTCCCCGGGTTGGAGCTCCGACACCGGGCAGTCGATCGACGACAGTCCGGGCAGCGGGTCGGCCACGTTCACGTTGGTCAGCGGCTCGCTGCCGTTGTTGGTGACCAGGTAGGTGTAGTTGATGAGCTGCCCGACCGTCGTGAAGGTCGTCGGGTCGGCCGACTTCTGCAGCGAGATCGAGGGCTCGGGCTCCTCGGTGAAGACCACGTCCGTCCCGCCCGGCGGGTTCAGACCGTGGAGGATGGTCATGTCCGTGGCGTCGTTGTGGTAGGTGCTGGGCGTCTCGGACGTGACGTCCACGGTCACCGTGCAGGACGCCTGCCCGGCGTTGATCGCGCCGTCGGTGATGGAGACCTCGTTGCCGCCGTCGGGGGCCGAGAGCGTCCCGGCGGGGCAGGTCGTGGCCGCGTTGGACGGGGTCGCCAGCACCAGGCCCGCCGGCAGCGTGTCGGTGAACGCCCAGCCGGACTTGGCGAGCAGGTCGTCGGTGTTGGTGATGGTGATCGTCAGCCGGGACGTCTGGCCGATCTGGACCGTGCCGGGGGCGAAGGTCTTGTCCAGCTGCGGCGTGACGTCCAGAAGCTTGATGTCGTCGAACGCGTGGTCATTGCCGTTGCCGCTGCCCTGCGCGTTCCGCATCATGACGCCGACCGACGGGTCGGTGACCAGCAGCGGCGCGTCACCCGGGAAGGTGCCCGCCCAGAAGCCGGGCGAGACCTGCGTCCCCTGGCTGCACGGGTCGATCGACTCGTTGGTGACCGGGGTCTCCGTCGCGCCATGGAACAGGAAGAAGTCGAGCATGGCGTGGTTGTGGTTGGTGTCGCAGCTGGTCTCCGACGCGTTCACCGAGAAGGTCAGGAACCGGCCGTCCTGCGCCGCCGGAAGGGGGATCTCCGACCCGGTCTGGAACTCGATGAAGTTCGCGCCCGGGTTGCCGTTGTTGACGTGCCCGTTGGTGTAGGCGCTGACCGCGTGGTTGTTCGCGGGGGTCGGCGTCCCGTTGAGGATGCCGAGGGCCCGGGAGAGCTGGCGGACGTTGTTCCACGCCGTCACCCCCGTGGCGCCGGGACCGCCCTGGGGGTTGCAGTCCGCGACCTGGGGAGCGACCGCCGCCTGGCCACCGGCCGGGTCCGAGAACGCGGCGACCCAGCCGTTGCAGTTCTCCAGCCACGGCTGGTCGGCCGTGTAGGTCATGCCGGTCACGCCGGTGTAGTTGTTCAGGCGGATGGGCAGGTTCGACTGGCGGTTCTCGAAGTTCTCCGAGAACACCGTCGTCGGGGTCTGCGGTACGCCCGGCGACCCCGGGACCGTCCTCGGCGCGCTATGTCGCGCCTTCGCCTTCGTCGAGGCCTCGGCGCCGACGCGCGCGGACGCCGAGGGCGCGAGCGCCCCCGTCAGCGTCAGCGCGCAGAGCAGCGCCAGGAGTCCGGACCATCTGCCTTCGCTCAGACGGCGGATCGTTCCGCCGCGGCGTGAACCGCTCATGTTCCCCCCACACAACATGATCAATACGCCGCGTGATCTACCCGTTACTGATCGTCGACAATCGCGATCTACGGGGTCAGTCGATCACGAGCGGGACATCGCGGCAGGTCACAGACTCATCGCACGGACCCGCGACCGACTATGGGGGCCGGAGCGGACGTCGGAGCGGACGTCGAGGCGGACGTCGGGGCGAGCGGCGGCGCGAGTTGCGGCACGCTCGGCGAGGCGAGCGGCGCGGTGTGGGCGTCGAGGCGAGCGGGCGGCGGGCGGGTCAGGTCCAGAGCTGGCGGAGGCGCCAGGAGTCCGCGGCGGACGCGGTGACCTCGGCGATGCCCAGCGCCCCGGCCGGCGTGACGACCTGGAGGCGGAGGAGGCGCGGCGCTCCGGGCGGCTGCCATTCGGCCATGACCCGGCGGACGCCGAACTGGCTGCCGTCCTGGCAGGTGAGGCGGACGGGGCGACCGGACGCGTTGGTCACCGCGATGACGGATTGCTCGAGGTGCATGCGCCCATACTAGAACACCCGTTCGAAGGAAACGGGGATTGGTGGCGTGTCGGCGGCGTCCGCGCCACGGGTGGCGGCGAAACGGACCCCGGTGCTAGGCGCGGAGGGCGGCGACGATCGTGGCGGCGAGTTCGTCCAGGTAGGCGGGGGTGGGGGCCGCGCGCAGGACGGTCAGGCGCCAGTAGAGCGGGCCCGTCAGCAGGTCGAGCGCGAGGTCGGTTCCGGCGCCCTCGGGGAGCTCGCCGCGCTCGACGGCACGCCCGAAGACCTGGGACGTGATGTCGCGCTGCGTGTCGCGGAGGGCCTTCTCGAGCGTTCGCGCGATGTCGGGGTTGCGGGCGGCCTCGGCCAGCAGGTCCGGGACGATCTGGGCGGCCAGTGGATGCCGGAGGGCGCGGGCGAGGATCTTCAGGAGGGTCTGGACGTCCCCGAGCAGGGAGCCGGTGTCCGGGACGGGGATGCGCAGCGCCGCGACGGCGGAGACGGCGTCGATGACCAGTTCGAGCTTGGACGGCCAGCGCCGGTACACGGCGGTCTTGCCGACGCCGGCGCGGCGGGCGACCGCCTCGACCGACAGGCGTCCGTAGCCGGACGCGGCGAGCTCCTCGAAGACCGCGGCGCGGAGCGAGTCGGTGATGTCCTCGCGCAGGACGGCGGCCCCGCTCGGGGCCCGGCGCGGTCGGGGCTGGGTCGTCATGGACGCCGAGCCTATCCCGAGTGGACGAAACGGTTGCGTTCCGTCCGTCGGCCGTTCTACCGTGAGAACGAAGCGACGAAACGGTACCGTTCTATCCACCGACCGGTGTCACGGGACGCCCGGCCGGCCCCGCCCGGCCGCGCCCGGCCAGGGCCCACCGGTCCCACGGGACGAAGGCGAGCGCCATGAGTCACCCCGGAATCCGCACGTCACCGCCGTCCGGCGTCCTCCTCGACACGGGCGACGAGGACGACCTTCCGCCCCACCTCCTGGCCGCCCGGTACGGGCTCGAGGTCAGCGGGGCCAGGCCGTCCCTGCCCGCCTACACCCGCCAGGTGTGGTTCCGGCGGCACTTCGTCACCGCCTACGCCACCGCCCGGCTCACCTCGATGTACGCGAACGCGAGGCTGGGCCAGCTCTGGCAGGTGATGACCCCGCTGCTGAACGCGGGCGTCTACTACCTGATCTTCGGGGTGCTCATGGGCACCCGGCACACCGTCACCAACTTCATCCCCTACCTGTGCACCGGGGTGTTCGTCTACTCGTTCACGCAGGCCAGCGTGCTCGCGGGGACGCGCGCCGTGCAGGGGAACCTGAGCCTGATCCGCGCGCTGCACTTCCCCCGCGCGTGCCTGCCGGTCGCGCTGACGCTCAACCAGCTTCAGCAGACGCTGTTCTCCACCGGGGTGCTCGCGGTGATCGTCCTGGCGTTCGGGGAGCCCCTCACCGTGCGCTGGCTGCTCGTCCCGCCCGTGCTGGTCGCGCAGACGCTGTTCAACATGGGCCTCGCGCTCGCGATGGCGCGCGTCGGCGCGAAGTACACCGACGCCGCGCAGCTGGTGCCGTTCGTGACGCGGACCTGGCTGTACTTCTCCGGCGTCTTCTACAACCTGACCACCCTCACCAAGCACGCCCCCGGGTGGGCCGGGACGCTCCTCGAGGCGAATCCGGCCCACGTCTACATCACCCTGATGCGCTACGCGCTGATGCGCTCGGTGCCCGCCTCGAACCTCCCCCCGCACGTGTGGGTGCTGGCGATCGGCTGGGCCCTGGTGATCGGCATCGGGGGATACGTCTACTTCTGGCAGGCCGAGGAGGAATACGGTCGTGGCTGACAACCAGGCATCCGCACAGCAGACATCCGCGCATCAGATATCGGCACAGCAGGCGTCCGCACAGCAGGCGTCCGCGCAGCGCAGGTCGGCGCCGACGGTGATCGTGGACGACGTCCACGTCGTCTACCGGGTCCACGGATCGGGCACGGGACGCGGGAGCGCCACGTCCGCCCTCGGACGCCTCGCCACCCGCCGCACCCTGCCCGGGACGCGGGAGGTGCACGCCGTCAAGGGCGTCAGCCTGGTCGCGCGCCGGGGCGAGGCGGTCGGGCTCGTCGGCACCAACGGGTCGGGCAAGTCCACCCTGCTGCGGACGATCGCCGGGCTCCTCCCGCCCGAGCGCGGACGGGTCTACACCGACGGCCAGCCGTCGCTGCTCGGCGTCAACGCGGCCCTGATGAACGACCTGTCCGGCGAACGCAACGTCGCGCTCGGCTGCCTCGCCATGGGCATGAGCCCGGAACAGGTGCGCGAGCGCTACTCCGGCATCGTCGACTTCTCCGGGATCAACGAGCGCGACGAGTTCACGATCCACATGCCGATGCGCACCTACTCGTCCGGGATGGCGGCGCGCCTGCGGTTCTCCATCGCCGCCGCGAAGACGCACGACGTGCTGCTGATCGACGAGGCGCTGTCCACGGGCGACAGCGGGTTCCAGCGGCGCAGCAAGGAGCGGATCGAGGAGCTCCGCGAGCAGGCCGGAACGGTCTTCCTGGTCAGCCACAACAACACGACCATCCGCGAGACCTGCGACCGGACGCTGTGGCTGGAGTCCGGCGTCCTCCGCATGGACGGCCCCACCGACGAGGTCCTCGCGGCCTACGAGGACTTCGCCAAGGGCCGCAAGTAGGCCGGTCGGGGCTGGGACGGTTCCGAAACCGTCCCAGCCCCTGGCGTCGTCAGTTCGAGCGGGCGATGAACGGGCGCATGTGCTCGTCGTCGCCGCTGACGCCCACGCTCCACAGGCCGCCGCCCGGGATCGGGGACAGGCCCTCGACGGCCGCCGTTCCAGAGACCGGAGAGGTGGTCTCCTCCCAGCCCGTCGCGGTCCGCCGCAGGGTGAAGGACGTGTAGTCCGGCATGGACGGCGCGAACGTGTCACCGGCGGCGAGGGCGTGGCCGCCGCTCACGGCGACGTCGTTCAGCTCACCGCGCCCGTCCGGCACCTTCGCGGTCGTCCATGCGCGCCCGTCCCAGTGCAGGAGCAGCGGACGCCGGATCTCCTCCCAGGCGGGGCTGCGTTTGCCCATGCCGGAGACCCAGACGTCGCTTCCGGACGCCATCCGCACGCGCGTGACCCGGTTCGTCCACTCGCCGGTGTCCGGTGCGGGCACGCGCTTCCAGACCCGTCCGTCCCAGTGCAGGAGGATCACACCCTCGGGCTGGGTGTCGTTCTTCGTGGTGTCCGTGCCCACGGCCCAGGCATCGTCCGGTCCCCGCGCGTCGATGCCGTCCAGCCCGAAGGAGTCGCCGAGCTTCGGCAGCGGGACGTTCCGCCACCGCCTGCCGTCCCAGTGCTGGACGAAGCCGCGCTCGACCTGCGTCACCGAGTCGTAGGTACTGCCCGTCATCCAGGCGTCCCGGGCGGTGACGGCCTTGACCGCCTCGTTGCCCGACTGCTGGGCTCCGGGGATCGGCTCGTACGGGACCCGGGACCAGGCGTGCCCGTCCCAGTGCAGGAGCGCGCAGTCCGCGGAGGCCCACACGTCGCTCGCGCTCGAGGCGCTGACCTGGTTGACGCGGCCGACCTCGGGCAGGGCGACCTTCTTCCACGCCCTGCCGTCCCAATGCAGCATCAGGCTGCTGAACATCCCCTGACTGGCGCACTCGTCGTCGTTGGTCACGCTCGACCGCCGCATCGCGGGCGGTTTCGGAGTCGGGGTGCCCCCGTCGTCCCTGAGGACGAGGCCACCGGCCCACGCGTCGTCGCGGCCGGTCGCGCTGACGCTGAGGATGTTGGTGCCGCCTTCGACGGGCACGTCGAACTGCCGCCATGTCGGGCCGGTGGCCGCCGAGGCCGGTGCCGCAGAGGCCGGTGCCGCAGAGGCCGGTGCCGCCGTCGTCGCCGTCAGCGCGAGGGTGAGCACCGCGATCGTGGATCTACGCATGGGGAGACCTTTCAGCGGGTGGGGAGGGCGCCGGCGGCGCCGACCCAGCCCTGCTTCTCGAAGGTGAGGCGGTCGGCGCCGGCCTCGTCGAACTCCAGGAGCTGCGCGGTCGCCGGGGAGACGACGAGGCGGACTCCCCCGGAGGCGAGGGCGACGCCGCGACGGCCCTGGGAGTCGGCGACGCCTCCGGTGGCGCGGAGGGACGGGCAGTCGGCCAGGATCCGGAACAGGGACGACCTGGTGCCGGGCGAGGTCGGGGCCATGAACAGGTCCCAGGCGGCGACGAAGACGTACTGGCAGTAGTCGGCGGGCGCCGTGTAGCCGTGCGCGCCGCCCTTGCGGTCCTGCTGCCAGAGTTCGCGCAGGTAGGAGCCCAGGGCGGGCTTGGTGGAGGGCAGGCTCGGGACGGACCTCCACGCGATCTCGTGGGAGCCGATGACCGGGTCGGCGATGTGCGAGGGCTTGTCGTAGGTCACGGTGAACGGCTTGGTCGCGGTGGTGCCGCCGTTGACGTCCAGGGGCGGGGAACCCGCCGCGCGCCAGGCCGACTCGTCCCTCTTGGTAGGAAAGGTGGCGCGGGCGTCCAGCGGGCCGTGCGAACGCAGGCGCAGGCCGGTCACGCCGGGAAGGCCGCAGATCCAGTCCTCGTGGCCGGCGGCCGTGCGCGCCCGGAACGGCAGCGGCGTGGCCTTGGGCTTGGCCTTGGCCGGCAGAGGCCCGCCCAGGTCCTGGGACATGCGGGTGCGCGTGTACCAGCAGGTCCCGTGGGTGGTGGGCTGCTTGGCGGCGGTGTCGGCGCTGGCCAGCAGGAAGGCGCGGGCGTCGATCGTGGTGTCCGGGGCCGCCTGGTGGTGGCCGCCCGCGCCGCTCGGGAGGGTCGCGGCGACGGCCACGGCCGCGGCGGCCGTCGCCGCGCCGAGGCCGAGGGCGATCCCGCGGACGGGCCGCCGCCGCGACGGCGCCCTCACCTCCCGGGGCTGGAGGACGGACGGGTCCGGGCGTCGCTCGTAGGCGGCGTCGGCGAGCTCGTCGACCGCGGGCCTCAGAGCGTCGATCATGGCGGTGACCTGGTCGTTCTTCATGGCTTCTCCGTATTCACCAGAGGGCGGACGGTCGGCCCGGCAGGAGCTGCGGCGCTCGGCCTGGCCTCGGACGCGGCGGTCGGCCTGCCCGCGGGCTCGGCGGCCGGCGGGTCGAGGGTTCTGGCCAGGCGGCGGCGTCCGCGGTGCAGCCGGACCAGGAACGCGGCCCGGGAGCAGCCCGCGACGCGGGCCCCCTCGGCCGGGTCGAGGCCGTGCCACGCGGTCAGCGTGACGGCCTCGGCCTCCTTGGCCGAGAGCGCGGCCAGCGCGGCGAGCGCCTGGTCACGGGCGATGACGCCGTCGGCGGCGTCCCGGTCGGCGGGGTCGGTCAGCGCCGCCAGCCGGTCGACGAGACGGCGGCCGCGGTCGGTGGCACCGTGCGACTGGCGGGCGAGGTTCCGCGCCACGCCGAGCAGCCACGGCAGCGCCCGCTCCGGGATCTCGTCCACCTTGCGCCACGCGACGGCGAACACCTCGCCGGTGACGTCCTCCGCGGCCTGACGCTCGACGCGCAGGACGACATAGCCGAACACACTGCGGTAATGCGCTTCGTACAGGCGGGTGAACCTGGCTTCGCGCTCGTTCACGCCACCTCCTCTCCCCTCGGGGCCCTAACGCCGAGAAGTCGCAGAGAGCGGCCCAGGATTACGTCAGGTCGCCGAGATCGTCTTGCGTTGGGAGCGGCGGAGGCGATTACCTCAGACGGGTGCAGACAGAACAAACGTCCACACCGAAGGACAGCGAGGGGAACAACGCCCCCGACCACCGCGCGCGCCGTGCCGTCACCGTCTTCCCGGTCCTGGTCCTGCTGGCCGGCGGGCTCGGGCTGCTCATGCCGGACACCCTGCGCGGCGGGAAGGAGGCGGTGCCGTACCTGCTGGGCGTCGTGATGTTCTGCATGGGCCTGACCATGACCGGCGCGGACTTCCGGGGCGTCGTGCGGCGTCCGTGGGCGGTCGGCCTCGGGCTGGTCGCGCATTACGTGATCATGCCGGGACTCGGGTGGCTGATCGCGAACGCGCTCGGCCTGTCGCCGCAGCTCGCGGCCGGGCTGATCCTGGTCGGCTGCGCGCCGAGCGGGACGGCGTCCAACGTCGTGGCCTACCTCGCGCGCGGCGACGTGGCGCTCGCCGTGTCGATCGGCACCGTGTCCACGCTGCTCGCGCCCGTGTTCACGCCCGCGCTGACGCTGCTGCTGGCGGGCGAGTACCTGCCGGTGCACGCCGCGTCGATGATGACCGACATCCTCAAGACGGTGCTGGTCCCGGTGGTGGCCGGGTTCGTGCTGCGGACGGTCGCGAACCGGCTGGTCACGCGGCTGGCGCCCGTCCTGCCGTGGGTGTCGGTGGTGGCGATCGGCGTGATCGTGGCGATCGTCGTCGCGGGCAGCGCCAAGGCGATCACCTCGGCGGCGGGCGTGGTGTTCCTCGCGGTCGTCCTGCACAACGGGTTCGGGCTGCTGCTCGGCTACCTCGCCGGACGCGCCGGACGGCTCGGCGAACGCGGCAGCCGCGCGCTGACGTTCGAGGTCGGGATGCAGAACTCCGGGCTCGCCGCCGCGCTGGCGACGGCGAACTTCAGCCCGCTCGCGGCGCTCCCGGCGGCGATCTTCTCGGTGTGGCACAACGTCAGCGGGGCGCTCGTCGCGGCCTGGTTCTCGCGCCGCCCGGCGGACGACTGACGGCGGCCCCCGGCTTTGGTGGCGACTCGGCTTCGGCGGCGACCCGGCTTCGGTGGCGACTCGCCTTCGGTGCCAGTTCGCGGATTCGGCGGGCACGAAGGGTGCGCGCCACGTCACCATGAGTCCATGGACACGCAGGAAATGGACTCTCGGCACCGGGACGGCCGGTGATGGACGTCGGGGCGTTCCCGCTGATGCGCGGCTTCGACACCATCAACGTCAGCACGGAGCTGGAACCGATGGCGGCGATGCGGGACGCGGACCTCGGGGAGCGGATCGGGGCCTTCCCCAAGATGCTGCCCGGCGGGTCGCCGGACTTCGGCAGCGCCGAGCAGCACGGCGAGGGCTGGCGGGTGCTGTGCAGCGGCGCGAGCGATCCCTGCTCGGCGCGGATCGACCTGGCGGCGACGCTGCGGAAGTCCGCGGGGGCCGTGGAGGGCCCGCCCACGCCCGGGGTGCGGCGCGAGCGGGACGTGTCGACCGTCCGGGCGATGCTCGCGGCCGCCGGGCGGCTCGACCCGGAGGAGGGCGAGCCGCTGGCCAAGGACGAGTGGGAGATCGGCGAGCGCCGCTACCGGGTGATCCGGATCGAGAAGTTCGTCCTGATCAACTCGGACGGGATGGAGCCGCCGCGGTCCAGCGACGCCGAGCCGCCGGACGAGCCGTCGCTGCTGCGCGGGCACCCGATCGACCCGTGCGCGCCGGCCGGGTTCTGGGAGGCGCAGCTGCGGTTGAACCTGACCGGGTTCGGGCCGATCCCCGGGACGATGCCGGAGCAGGTGGAGGCCGAGGCGCGGCACGCGTGCCGGACGCATCCGGGGATCGTGATGCTGCCGCCGACGTTCTCGATCGTGGAGGTCACCCCCGAGGGCGGCTGGGAGCCGCTGACCGGCGGGCACGGCCCGGCCGAGGCGAAGGAGCGGCTGAGCGGGCACTTCACGCAGCTGCTGCCGATGCTCCGCGAGTTCCAGGGCGACCCGGCGTCGCCGGAGGAGCTCGCGGACTGGGCGTCGGCCGCCGCGCGGATCGACGCGGAGCCCGGCCCGGAGTGGAACGTCACGATCTCCGGCGCGCCGCGCCGGTTCCGGATCGTCCGGATCGGGCGGATGATCCGCGTCGGGCGGGACGGCCCCGAGCCGCCCCGCCCGTCCGACCAGGAGCGTTACGGCTGACCGCGGGTCCGACCGACCGCGAGTCCGAAGCACCGCGGGTCCGGCTCACCGCGGGTCCGGCTCACCGCGGGTCCGGCCGCCGGGTTCGGGCCCGGCGGCCGGACGGGATCACCAGAGGTCGGCGAGGTCCACGGTCCCGGCGAGCAGCCGGGCGCCCTCGTCGTTGAGGTGGATGCCGTCGCCCGAGTCCAGGTCGGGGCGGATGTAGCCGGGGGCGTCCGGGTCCTCGACCGCGCGGGCCGAGTCGAAGACGGCGTCGAACACGTCCGACGTGCGGATCCACTCGTTGACCGCGGCGCGGACCTCCTGCGCCTCGGGTGAGGTGCCGCCCTCGTAGATCGCCCCGGCGAACGGGCCGATCGTCGCGAGGAGGGCGCGCAGCCCGGCGGCGTGGATGCGGACGGCGAGCTCGGTGTATCCGGCGATCAGCTCCTCGGCCGTGGGCATCGGCTGGCCGTACATGCCGGGCAGGCCGAGGTCGTTGATGCCGAGGTGGACCAGGACGTGCGTCGCGCCGGGAACGGTCAGGACGTCGCGCTCCAGCCGGGACAGCGCGTGCTCGCCGTGCTCGTCGGTGAGCAGGCGGTTGCCCGCGATGCCGAGGTTGACGACCCAGCCGCGGTCGAGCCGGTCGTTCAGGGCGTCCACCGAGCGGTGGTTCGCGCTGACCGTCGTGCCCGTCCCCTCGAACCAGGAGTCGCCGAGCGCGACCGCGACGGGCGTCCCCTCCGGGGCGAGGACGTCCACGCCGGACACGTAGGCGCGGATCTCGAACGTCTCCGGGGCGTCCAGCTCGACGGCGGCGGTCTGGTTCCCCGGCGCCGCGTACGAGCGCTCCATCGGCATGTGCGAGTAGGTCGCGCGCTCGGTCTCGTCCGGGAGGTAGAGGCTCAGCGACAGCAGGTTCCCGGCCGCGACGGCCAGCGGGACCTCGTCGCTGACGACCTCGCCGCCGGGCGGGACCGTGATCTCCGCCGCGCCGTCGAACCGCAGCTCACGGTCGGTCTCCGGGACGATCGCGTCGGTCTTCGCCTGGAGCGCGACCCGTGCCGCGCCGATCCGCAGCGGGTTCCGCCCGAACCGGTTGGTGAGCCGGACCCGGATCCGCTCGCCGCCCCCGGCCAGCGGCAGCGGCTGCCGGACGGTCTGGTCCGCGAACCCCCGCGACTCGAAGAGCCTGTGCGTCTCGTACGGACTGATCACGCCAGAGCGGAAGCCCGCCACCCACTGCTGCGACATCTGCGCCTCGTCTCCTTCGTCCCGCAATTCGATCTTGGGAACCCGGAACGACCGGCGATGATTCCCGGTCGGCCGGGGCCGATTCCGAATTCCCCCCGAAAGTGAGGACGTTCCATGACGTCCCGCGTAATCGCCGCGCCGCACCGCCCCACGGCAGGCTCACGGTCATCAGCGAAACCGCGAACACGCAGGAGCGCGACATGACCGCCGTCTCGGCACCGGAATCGTCACCCGCACGGGTGGCCGCCGCCGTTCCCGGCTGGGGGACCCTGCTGGTCCTGCTCACCGGGGTCTTCATCACCACCCTCGACTTCTTCATCGTCAACGTGGCCATCCCCGCCACCCAGCGGGACCTGCACGCGACCCCGTCGCAGATCCAGTTCGTCGTCGCCGGGTTCGGCGTCGCGGTCGCCGCCGGGCTCATCACCGCGGGCCGCCTCGGCGACCTCTACGGACGGCGCCGGATGTTCTCCCTCGGCCTCGCGCTCTTCACCCTCGCCTCGGCGGCCTGCGCGGAGGCGCCGTCCGCCGGGATCCTGATCGGCGCGCGGGTCGCGCAGGGCGTCGGCGCGGCGCTCCTCATGCCGCAGGTCCTCGGCATCATCACCACCGTCTACACCGGCCCGGAGCGGGCGAAGGCGTTCGACGCCTACGGGATCGCGATGGGCTTCGGCGGGGTGTTCGGGCAGCTCATCGGCGGGGTTCTCATCAAGGCCGACCTGTTCGGGATGGGCTGGCGCGCGATCTTCTGGATCAACGTGCCGATCGGCGCGGCGGCACTCGCGGTGGTCCGCCGGATCGTCCCGGAGTCCCGCGCGAACGGCGCGTCCCGGCTCGACCCGGTCGGCACCGTCCTGGTCTCGCTCGGCCTCGTCGCCATCGTGATCCCGCTCGTCCAGGGCCGTGAGCAGGGCTGGCCGATGTGGACCTGGGAGTGCCTCGGCGCCGCCGCCGTCCTGCTCGCCGCGTTCGCCGTCCACCAGCGCCGCGTGGGCCACCCGCTCGTCTCCCCGGCCCTGTTCCGCCACCGGTCGTTCCCGGTCGGCGCGGTCGTCTCGCTGGTCCACGCCATGACCATGGGCTCGTTCTTCCTGATCCTCGCCCTCTACCTCCAGGTGGGTCGCGGGCTGTCGCCGCTGGCGTCCGGTCTGGTCTTCCTCCCGCTGGGCCTCGGGTACTTCGTCTCCTCGGCGCGGGCCGCGGCCATCGCGGAGCGGCTCGGACGGCAGACCGTCGCGGTCGGCGGCCTGGCCATGGCGCTCGGCCTCGGGGTCCTCGCGGTCACCTCGGCGGACCTCGGACAGCACGGCGCGGTCGCCTGGGTCATCCCCGGGCTGGTCGTCGCGGGCGCCGGGATGGGCCTGGTCATGGCGCCGCTCCCGGCGCTGGTCCTGAGCCGGGTGGACGCCGAGCACGCCGGCGCCGCGTCCGGTGTGCTGAGCACCGCGCAGCAGGCGGGCGGCGCGATCGGGGTCGCGCTCGTCGGGGTCGTCTTCTACGGCGCGCACGGCGGCGTCCCGCACGCCTTCACGGCCGGGCTGGTCTTCCTCCTCATCCTGGACGTCCTGGTCGCGGCCCTGGTGCAGGCCCTTCCCAAGGCCCGGTGAGCCCCCCACGGACCACAGCACCGCCCATGAAAGGCCCCGCCGTTCGGCGGGGCCTTCTCCTGTACCGGTCGGATCCGGCGGACGGCGTCGCGGCCGCCGCGTCAACCGAGGCGGCCGCCCGGCCGGACCCGGGGCGCGCCGAGCATGTGCCCGGCCAGCACGTGCACACTGACCGGCGCGATCAGGGGTCAGAGGTCGGGGTCGTCGCCGATGACCTTGCCCGGGTTGAACAGGCCGAGCGGGTCGAGCGCGTCCTTCACGGCCTTCTGCATGGCCCGGACGCCGACCGGCAGCTCACGCTGCATGCCGCGCCGTTTCAGCAGGCCGACGCCGTGCTCGCCGGTGACCGTCCCGCCGAGGTCGAGGGCGGCGGTGAGCAGCTCCTCGAACGCGTCCTGCGCGGCCTCGCGGGCGGCGTCGTCGCCGGGCGGGGTGATGAGGAGCGGGTGCAGGTTGCCGTCGCCCGCGTGCGCGATCGTCGCGATCCGGACGCCGTGCCGCCGCCCGATCTCCTCGGTGCGCTCGAGCATCTCCGGGACGCGCGACCGCGGCACGCAGACGTCCTCGGTCAGCAGCGGGCCGAGCCGCTCCAGCGCCGGATAGGCCAGCTTCCGCGCCTGGAACAGCGCCTCCGCCTCGACCGGGTCGGTGGACTGCTCCGCCCACACCGCGCCGCCGTCCCGGAACGCCGCCGCGACCGCCGCGGCCTCCTCGTCCCCGGACGCGCCCGGCGCGTCGACGCTCGCGAGCAGCATCGCCTCGGCGGACGGCTCGATCCCCAGGTGCTTCCACTTCTCGACCGCCTCCAGGCAGAACCGGTCGAGCAGCTCCAGCGCGGCCGGGACGAGCCCGCGCGCCGTGACCTCGGCGACGGCGCGTCCGGCGGAGACCAGGTCGCCGAACGCGCCGACGACCGTGCGCGGCGCGTCCCGGCGGGCCGGACGCAGCCGCAGCGTCACCTCCGTGACGACGCCGAGCGTGCCCTCCGACCCGACGAACAGGCCGGTCAGGTCGTATCCGGCGACGCCCTTGGTCGTCCGGCGGCCGAACCGGAGCCGCGTGCCGTACGCGCCGCCCGGCCCGCCGACGACGGCCTCCATGCCGAGCACGTAGTCGCGGGTCACGCCGTACTTCAGGCAGCACAGGCCGCCCGCGTTCGTCGCCACGTTCCCGCCGATCGTGGACCACGGCGAGCTCGCGGGGTCCGGCGGGTACCAGAGCCCCTCCGCGGCGACGGCCGCCTTGAGCTCGTCGTTCACCACGCCCGGCTGGACGACCGCGACCATGTTCTCCCCGTCGACGTCCACGATCGCGTTCATGCGCGACAGGTCGAGCACCAGGCAGCCGTCCACGGCGTTCGCGCCGCCCGACAGGCCGGTGCCCGCGCCGCGCGGCACCACCGGGATCCCGAGCTCCGCGCACGCGGCGACGGCCCGCGACACCTCGCCCGCCGACGCGGCGCGCAGCGCGGCGGCCGGAACGCCCGCCGGCGCCCACTCCGCCTCGTCGTGCCCGAGGCCCGCCAGCACGTCGGCGTCGGTGACCAGGGTGCTGCCGGGCAGGGCCCGGGCCAGCCGCTCAGCGGACACGGCGTCCCTCACTCTCACTCAGGGGCTCGTCCACGCTACCGGCCGCGACGTCCGGCGTCCGCTTACCGGACGGCGCGCGCCGCGTCCCCCGCATGGCTACGGTGACCGGGTGGACCAGCTGACGGTGGTACGAGAACTCACCCGGACGACATCGCCGCCGCTGGTGCCGGAGGTGCGGCTGCGGCTCGCCGAGGAGCCGTTCGCGGCCTGGGCCGCCACCCGCGCCGAGGACCCGCCGTTCTGGGCCTTCGCCTGGGCGGGCGGGCAGGCGCTCGCCCGGTTCGTCCTCGACCGTCCCCACCTCGTCGCCGGACGCCGCGTCGCCGACATCGCCAGCGGGTCCGGCCTGGTCGCGATCGCGGCGTGCCTCGCGGGTGCGAGCCGCGTCACCGCCTGCGACGTGGACCCGCTGTCCCTGTCCGCGATCGGCGAGAACGCCGCGCTGAACGGCGTCGCGCTCGACGCCGTCCAGTGCGACGTCACGAAGGATCCGCCGGACGACGCGGACGTCGTCCTCGCCGGGGACGTCTGCTACGACCCCGACATGGCGCCGCCCATGCTCGCCGTCCTCCGGGCCTGCGCGGCACGCGGCGCGCACGTCCTGGTCGGCGACCCGCGCCGCGCCTACCTGCCGCGCGGCCTGGAGGCCGAGGCCGAGTACGACGTCCCGGACACCGGCAACCTCGAGGAACGCGACACGACCAGGGCGGCCGTCTTCCGCCTCCACGCGACCGCCTGACCAGCGCGGCGGCCCGGCGTCAGCCGCCGAACTCGCCGCGCCCGAGGGTCGCCAGCTCGTCGGCGCGCTCGTTGCCGGGGTCGCCCGCGTGGCCCTTCACCCAGAACCACTCGACCTCGTGCCGCTTCACGGCCTCGTCGAGCCGCCGCCACAGGTCGGCGTTCTTGACGGGCTTGCGCCCGGACGTCTGCCAGCCGTTCCGCTTCCAGGAGTGCATCCACTGCGTGATGCCCTGCCGGACGTACTGGCTGTCGGTGTGCAGGTGCACCAGGGACGGACGCCGGAGGTGTTCGAGGGCCTCGATCGCGGCCGTCAGTTCCATCCGGTTGTTGGTGGTGTCGGGCTCGCCGCCGTGCAGTTCCTTCACGTGCGGCCCGTACCGGAGCACCACGCCCCAGCCGCCCGCGCCCGGGTTCGGGCTGCATCCGCCGTCGGTGTGGATGATCACGGGTTCGGACAACACGGCTCCAGCGGACGGGCGATCGACGCGGGCCAGATTACCCTCCCGCCCGGCCGGGCCCGCCGCACTGCCACCACGCATTAGGGTATGCGGAGACCATCTGCGCGGAGTCGATATGGAAGGCGACGATATGGAACCCGACGACAGCCCCGGCTACCTGCTGTGGCGCGCGACGCTGAGCTGGCAGCGCCGGATCACGGCCACGCTGGCCCCGTTCTCGCTCACCCACGTCCAGTTCGTGCTGCTCGCGAGCCTGTGGTGGCTCGACCGTGAGGGCGTCCGGCCGAACCAGCTGACCCTCGCCCAGCACGCCGACACCGACGTGAAGATGACGTCCCAGGTCGTCCGGCGGCTGGAGGACAAGGGCCTGCTCGTCCGCGAGACCGACGCCGCCGACACGCGCGCCAAGCGGCTGCGCATCACCGACACGGGCCGGGTCCTCGCACAGGAGGCGATCGCCGCCGTCGAGGCGGCCGACACGGCGTTCTTCTCCGCCGTGCCCGACCGGGACGCCCTGCTCACCACCCTGCGCCCGCTCGCGGGCCGCCGCGACTGACCCCGCCCCCGCCCCTGGCCTGCTCCCTGCCCGTTCCCGTCCCGCTCAGTTCAGGGAGGCCGGGTTGGCCGCGCGTCCCTCGGTGCTGAGCAGGACGACCGTCCCCTGCCGGGGCAGGCGCGGGAGCGCGGCGCGCACCCCGGCGAGGGACGCCGCGCCGCACGGGCCCGCGTCGACGCCGAGGTCCGCCAGGTCGCCGACCGCGCGCGCGGCCTCGGCGTCGGAGACCGCGACGGCCGCGTCCACCCCGCCGCGCAGGAACGGCCAGGCGCTCTCGGACGGCGTGGTGCAGTTGAGGCCCGCCATGATCGTCCGTCCGGGCGGCGTCTCGGCGCGGCGGCCCGCGCGGAGCGAGGCGAGCAGGCTCGCCGCCGCGTCCGGCTCGACCGACAGCAGCACCGGACGCGGCCCCGGACCGCTCCGGTAGTGCGTCACGGCCGCCTGCGCGAGCGACCCGACGCCGACCGGGACCGCGACGAGGTCCGGCGCCCCGCCGAGCCGCTCGTCGATCTCGGTGAACAGCGTCGTGTACCCCTCGCAGATCCAGTGCGGGACGTCGGTGTAGCCGGGCAGGCCCATGTCCTGGACGAGCAGCCCGCCCGACGCCGCGGCGAGCCGCACGGCCTCGTCGTACGGGACGTCCAGCGCCGTCACCTTCGCGCCCTCGCCCGCGATCGCCGCGACCGCGGACGGGTGCACCCCGCTCGCGACCAGGACGTGCGCGGACACCCCGTACACCCGCGCCATGTGCGCGACGGCGCGCCCGTGGTTGCCGTCCGTCGCGGTGACGAGCCGGACGGGACCGCGCGCGACGATCGCCGCCCGCACGTCGTCCCGCGTCGCGTCGGCGGGCAGCCCGTAGTGCCCGGCCAGCGCGCGGTGCACGCCCCACGACGCGCCGAGGATCTTGAACGCGGGCAGCCCCATCCGGGACGACTCGTCCTTCACCAGGAGCCGGCCGACGCCGAGTTCGGCGGCCAGGGCGGGCAGCTCGACCAGGGGCGTCGGCGCGTATCCGGGGAGCGCGGCGTGGAAGGCGCCGACCTCGCGGGCGGGCGGCGGGCAGGTCCAGGAACGTGCCGCCGGATCGGTGAACCAGTCGGAGGAGGTCGTGGCGTGAGGCGCGGACGGCTGCATGAGCACGACGATCCCGCAGCGCGTTTCCCCGGTCCAGCGCATACGCGCCCGCTTTCCCGCCCTCGACACGTCCGGCACAGCGCGCCGCCTACCGCTCGCGCACCCGACCGCCACCGGACACGGCCGTCTCACCCTGCGGACATGAGGGTCGGCTCCCATGTCGGATGCGGGTTTCCACCGATGCGGCAAACCCGCGCGGCCTGCACAGTCGATATCAGGAAAGCCGATATCAAGGTCTCGACCGAGAGGAGTCACCACATGCGCCGCTCCCGTTTCGCCGACCGTCCGGAGCCCAGGGTCGCGCCCCGCACCCTCTCCGAACTCCTGGCGACCGACGCGCCCGCCGACGCGCTCGCCGACGAGCGGAGGCCCGCCGCACACCGGCGGACGCGCCGCCGGGCACGCGCACCGCGCACTCTTCGCAACACCACGTGATCACAGACCGGCCGGGCGAACTATGCTGAACCGGTGCGCGCTGAACGGGATCTGGCCGAACGGGATCTGAGTGGCGGAGGCGCCGGCGACCGCGAACCCGGCGACCGGGAGCCCGGTGACCAGGAGTCCGGAGGCCCGGAGTCCGGTGGCCGGGAGTACCGGCTCGGCGAGCTCGCCGAGGCCGCGGGACTGCCGGTCCGGACGCTCCGCTACTACCAGGAGCGCAAGCTCCTGCCGCCGCCGCGCCGCACCGGACGGATCGGCCTGTACTCCGAGGAGCACCTCGCGCGGCTCCGGATGATCGGCGGCCTGCTCGACCGCGGCCACACCCTGGAGGGCATCCGGGAACTGCTGTCGGCGTGGGAGCAGGGCCGCGACATCCACAGCGTCCTCGGCGTCGAGCGGGCCGTCACCGACCCGTGGTCGCGCGAGGAGCCGCTGACCCTGACCTACGACGAGCTCGACGCGATGTTCCCCGGGCAGATCACCCGCGAGCGGCTGCGCGCGGTCGCCGACGCCGGACTGCTCGAGGTGGACGGCGACCGCGTCACGCACTGGAGCCGCCGCCACTTCGAGGCGTCGGTCGCCTTCGTCCAGGCGGGCGTGCCGATCGAGGAGGTCCTCGCCGCCGGGGTCGAGCTGCGCCGCAGGCTGGACGAGCTGGCCGCGCTGTTCGTCCGGCTGACCTCGCAGTACGTCGTCGGGGGCGCGGCCGGGCAGGACCCGGACGGGCTCGCCGAGACCCTCGCCCGGCTGCGTCCGGGCGCGCAGGTCACCGTCGAGGCCGGGTTCGCCGCCGCGATGGACCGGCAGGTCCGCGCGGAGATCGACCGCGTCCTCGGCGGCCTCGCCGCCCACTCGGACTGAGTTCATCGGTCTCCACCGATACCAAAGCGTTACCGCGCGCCTGACACATGTGGTGACAAACCATCTCTAGCGTGGCAGGGGTGACTCGACGCGTCCCGCGTGCGCTCACCGCCGCACTCCTCACCGCCGCGCTCACGTCCACCGCAGGAGCCGCCACGGCCGCTCCGGCGAAGGGCGTCCCTTCTACCTCTTCCGCCGCCGGCGTCTCGGCGTCCGGCGCGATCTGCTCCTCTTCCACCTCGCCGACGACCGCCAAGCGGGTCGGCGCCGCGATCGCCGCCGCCCTGCGCGGACGGTCCGGAACCGAGTCCGTCGCCGTCTACGACCTGAAGCGGAAGCTCTGGTGCGGTGTCGCGTCCGGCACCCACTACGACTCCGCGAGCACGGTCAAGGCGACCATCCTCGGCGCGCTCCTGCGCAAGGTGCTCGACGAGCGGCGTTCCATGACGTCGTCCGAGCTGTCCCTCGCCAAGAGCATGATCACCAAGTCGGACAACGCGGCCACGACCAAGCTCTGGAACCACGTCGGCCGCACCCGCATGCAGCGCTTCCTGGGCCAGGTGGGCATGACCCACACGAAGCTCGGATCCGGCGGCTACTGGGGGCTCACCCAGATCACCGCGCGGGACGAGATCGTCCTGCTGCGCAAGTTCACCGAGCCGAACAAGCTGCTCACCGACCACGCCCGCAAATACGCGCTCGGGCTGATGCACCAGGTCATCCCGTCGCAGCGCTGGGGCACGCCCGCGGGCACGCCGTCCGGGATCACCTGGCACGTCAAGAACGGCTGGCTGCCGCGCCACAACAAGTACTGGCGCGTGCACAGCATCGGCGCGTTCACCGGGAGCGGCCAGTCGTACACGATCGTCGTGCTGACCCGCGACACCCCGACGATGGGGTACGGCGTCACGACGATCGAACGCGTCGCGCGGGCCGTCCACCACGGGCTCAATCCGGGTCTGAAGAGCATGACGACCGACTCGGTGCCGGTCATCCCGTGGGAGCGGTCGGACGGATCGGTTCCGGCGAACGTCTGATCCCCGATACTGAGGGAATGGTCGACGAGGAGCGCTGGAAGGCGCGGTTCCGTGCCGCGCGGGTGAGTCTTCCCAGATGGGCGCGGGACGCGCCGCATCGGAGCACGTACCGGTCGAACGCGACCGGTACATGGGAGATCTACGTCTGGGACCGGGAGACCGGCGAGCGGCGTCAGGTCACCGACCGGGCGAACGGCACGTGGATGGGCGACGTCGACCCGTCCGGCCGGTGGGTGTGGTGGTTCGACGACACCGACGGCGACGAGTTCGGCGTCTGGAAGCGCATCCCGTTCACCGGTGAGGGGGACGCCGAGATCGCCGTCCCCGGGCTGGACGCGTCGTACCCGTCCGGGCTGGCGCTCGGCAGCCGCGGAACGGTGCTGGTCGGACGGTCCGGAGAGCACGGCAGCACGGTCCACCGCTACCGCGACGGCGAGCTCGCCGCGCTGTACGAGCACACCGAGGACGCGCACGTCGGCGCCCTCTCGCGGGACGAGTCGCTCACCGCGATCGGGCACAGCGAGCACGGCGACAGCCGCCACATGGCGATCCGCGTCGTCCGGACCGACGACGGCTCCACGGTCGGCGAGCTGTGGGACGGCCCGGGCAAGGGCGTGTACGCGGGCGGGTTCGCGCCGGTCGCGGGCGACACGCGGCTGCTGGTCAGCCACGAGCGGCGCGGCCGCGACGAGATCCTCCTGTGGGACCCGGTCGCCGGCGAGCAGCGCGAGATCACCTTCGACCTGCCCGGCGAGATCGACGCGACCTGGTTCCCGGACGGGACGGCGCTGCTGGTCACGCACTCGCACGAGGCCCGCGACGAGCTGTACCGGTACGACCTGTCGTCCCGGGAGCTGACCCGGATCGAGACGCCGCGCGGGTCGATCGGCGGGGCCGCGGCCCGCCCGGACGGCACGGTCGAGTTCTCCTGGTCGTCGGCGGCCGAGCCGCCGGTGATCCGGTCGTCGTCGGGCGGGGTCGTGCTGGCGCCGGAGGGCCCGGCCGCGCCGTCGTCGGTGCCGGTCGAGGACGCGTGGGTGGACGGTCCCGGCGGCCGGATCCACGCGCTGGTGTGCCGTCCGGCCGAGGGCGAGGGGCCGTTCCCGACGGTGTTCGACGTCCACGGCGGGCCGACCGCGCAGGACGACGACTCGTTCGTTCCGGCCGTCGCCGCGTGGGTGGACCACGGGTTCGCGGTCGTCCGGGTCAACTACCGGGGCTCGACCGGGTACGGCTCGGCCTGGCGGGACGCGATCGAGGGACGCGTCGGGCTCACCGAGCTGGAGGACGTCCGGGCGGTCCGCGACTGGGCGGTCGCGTCCGGGCTCGCGGACCCGGACCGGCTGGTCCTGACCGGCGGTTCGTGGGGCGGGTTCCTCACCCTGCTCGGCGTCGGCACGCGGCCGGACGACTGGACGGTGGCGGTCGCGGCCGTCCCGGTCGCCGACTACGTCGCCGCGTTCGAGGACGAGATGGAGGCGCTCCAGGCGTTCGACCGGTCCCTGTTCGGCGGGTCGCCCGAGGAGGTTCCGGACAAATACCGCGAATCATCCCCGATCACCTACGTCGAGCAGGTGCGGGCGCCGGTGCTGGTCCTGGCCGGGGAGAACGACCCGCGCTGCCCGATCCGGCAGATCGACAACTACCTCGGAAGGCTCGCCGAACTGGGCCGTCCGCACGAGGTCTACCGCTACGACGCCGGGCACGGATCGCTGGTCGTCGAGGAGCGGATCAAGCAGATGGAAGCGGAGATCGGCTTCGCCTTGAAGAATCTCTAACAGATCACCTCCGGAAGGCCGGCCCCCTTCCAGAACCCCTCAGGGACCGGCTTTCTCGACATTCCGGACACCCGTCCCGGCGTCTCGCCGGGACGGCCCCGGACGGCGATCTTGTTTGGCGGCCGGGCGGCACGGGAATCGTTCCGCCCGAATGCCGCACGGCGCCCGAAGCGCCGTCCCCCCCGGCGGTGACCGCCAAGCCGGGAGGACCTGGTGAGAAAGCGGATCATCTGCGGGCTGGCCATGGCCGTCCTGCCGGTCGCGGCCGTGACCGCGTCCGTGCCGTCCTGGCCGCATCTCCCGCCGTTGACGCCCCGCGCCATGGCGTCGGACGGCCGGACACACCCGCACAGGCACCCGGAAGGCCGGACACCGCGCCCGGAAACCCGGAAGTCGCACTCCGACGCCCGGAGGTCCCAGCGGATGCTCCCGGCGGCCCGCAGGTCCCAGGCCCGCCTGGCCCTGATCGCCGCCTGGAGACCGCGAGCGCACCTGGACCGCTCGTCGGATCGCGAACCGGACGGACGGCATACCGCGTCCGCGTTCGCCCTGGGCGACCTGCCCAGACGCCTGTCGGACCTGACCGCGCGCATGGCCCACGCCGCCCGCGGGATCCGGCTCTCGCAGGGGACGGCCGAACGGATGCTGTTCGCGCACCACATCCGCTGGCGCTCCAACGGGCACTGCGAGAACCGCGCGAACCCGTCCTGCACGTCCTTCCAGGGGCTGCTGCACGGCTCGCTGGACGACCTGTTCGCCTTCGCCCGGCTCAGCCGCTGCCCGCTCACCGTCTCCGGGGGAACCGAGCGCGGGCACGCGCGGGGCCGGCTCAGCCACGGCACCGGCCACAAGCTCGACGTGATGCCGACCAGGTGCCTGGACCGCTTCATCCCCCGCCGCTTCCGCTACATCGGACTGCGCGGGGACGGCGCGGAGCTCTACCGCTCCCACACGGGCGACGTCTTCGCCCGCGAGCCGAGCCATTGGGACATCCTCATGCCGTGACTCTTCCCGATAACGGCTCCGGGGTCAGGCGCGGACGTCGCGGATGATCCCCACCAGGTCGCGGGTCACGGACTTGAACCCCGGCAGCCGGGACATCGAGACCATCTTGTTCACCAGCGGGACCGTCCGGTCCACGAGCAGGAAGGTCTTGCGGCAGCCGTCGGACGAGTCGTGCACCCAGTACAGGACGATGCCCATCGAGTACAGCCAGAGCAGCTCGGGGAGCTCGGCGCGGAAGTCGTCGTCGATCTTCAGGCTGGAGCCGTCCACGACCTCGCGGTACAGCGCGACGGCGGCGGAGCGGGCGGACCCGGACTCGGAGCTGAACGGGTTGAGCGGGCTGTCGGGCTCGGCGGCGAACTTGAAGAACTTCCCGGCGAACTCGTGGTACGGGATCATCGTCTCCACGCGGGCGCGCAGCACGCCGCGCAGCCGGGCGGCGAAGTCGCGCTCGCGCGCGAGGACGGCCCGGCAGGCCTCCTCGTGCTCCTCCTGCAGCTGGTCGTAGTACGCCTGGAGCAGCTCCTCCTTGGAGCCGAAGTAGTAGTAGGCGTTCCCGACCGCGACCCCCGCCTCCTTGGCGATGGCCCGCATCGTCGTCGCCTCGTATCCGCGCTCCCGGAAGAGGCGGAGCGCGGTCTGGACGATCTGTGTCCGGGTCTCGGACCTGACGGCTCTGGTCTCGGTCACGTCCTCACCCTAAAGGCCGATGAACGCACTTCGCCGTCGCCCTCGACGCGAATTTGCCGGGCCGGGACGTGGGGGTTCACGTCCCGGCCCGGCCCGGCCCGGCCCGGCAGCGGGTCCCGCCCGCGATCGTCGCGGCTCACGCGTGCGCGGGGACACCGGCCGGGGCCGGGTACTCCTTGAGGTCGATGGACGTCGCGGCCTTCGTGGTCAACTTGTCCAGGATCCGCAGCAGCGGACCGGCGGTCAGCACCTTGTAGATCCGGGTGCGGCGGCGCAGGCTGCGCGCGGTCCTCGGCGCGAAGAACGGCCCGACGCCCCCGGCGACCTGCTGGCACGCCTTGGTGAGCTTGCGGATCGCGTCCTCGTAGGCGGGGAACGCGACCCGGTGGTCGCCGCCCGCGGCCGCCAGCTCCCCGGCGAGGACGTAGGCGCAGACGACCGCGAGCCCGGTGCCCATGCCGCCGCAGGTCGCGCCGTATCCGGCGTCGCCGAGCAGCGCGATCCGGCCCTTCGTCCAGGTCTTCATCCGGACGACGCTGACCGAGTCGTGGTAGAAGTACGGCGCGTTCGCCAGGTCGCCGAGGACGTCCGCCGCATGCCAGCCCATTCCGGCGAACCGCTCCGCGACCAGGCGCTTCTGCCCCTCCAGGTCGCGCCGGTCGACGCCCGGGCCCTCTCCGGCGGCGTACACGCACATCACGTTCGCGGACGTCCCGCCGTCCAGCGGGTAGACCGACAGGCCGCGTCCGGGCTCGCTGTAGAGGAGGGCGTCGCGCTCCAGCCGGAGCCGGTTCGGCGCGTTGAAGATCGCCACGTTGTACCCCGAGTCCCGCACGAACCGCGCCTCGTCCCCGAAGGTCAGCCGCCGGACGTTGGAGTGCAGCCCGTCCGCGCCGATGACCAGGTCGAACCACTCGGGGGCGCTCCGCTCGAAGGACGCGTGCACACCGTCCCCGGTCTCCCGGAGCGAGGTGATCGAGTCGTCGAAGACGTAGCGGGCGGCGTCCTTCGTCCGCTCGTACAGGATCCGCGCGAGGTCGCCGCGCTGGATCTCGACCTGCCCGCCGGTGAACGAGTCGGGCAGCACCACCAGGTCGCCGCCGTCCCCGTCGATCAGGTGCAGCGGCCCGTTCTGGGTCTGGTGCGCGCGGATCTCGTCCAGGACGCCCATCTTCGTCAGGACGTCCATGTGGACGTGCCCGCGGAAGTCGACCGCCTGCCCGCCGGGCCGGATGCCGGACGCCCGCTCGACCACGGTCACCTCGTGCCCGTACCGGGTCAGCCAGAAGGCGAGGGACGGACCGGCGATGCTCGCGCCCGAGATCAGAACCTTCATGACGTGCTCCCTGTGTCGTCGTTCCTTGCGATGACACAGAGGCTCGCCGGGCCCGCTGACCGTCCGCGCACCACCCGCTGACAAGGCGAAGGGCCGCCCGGTCAGCCGGACGGCCCTTCACGAAACCGCAGGTCAGCGGCCGGTGCCTCCGTAGACGACGGCCTCGATCTGCTCGGCGTCGAGGTCGAACGCGCGGTGCGCGGAGGCGACGGCGGTGTCCACGTCGTCCTGCGCGACCACGACCGAGATCCGGATCTCCGAGGTGGAGATCATCTCGATGTTGACGCCCGCGTCGGCGATCGCGCCGAAGAACTTCGCGGTGACGCCGGGGTGCGAGCGCATGCCCGCGCCGATCAGCGACACCTTGCCGATCCGGTCGTCGAACCGCAGCGACTCGAAGCCGATCCGGTCCTTCAGCTTGTTCAGCGAGGTCAGCGCGGCCTGCCCGTCGGTCACCGGCAGCGTGAAGGAGATGTCGGTGCGCCCGGTGGACGCCGCGGACACGTTCTGCACGATCATGTCGATGTTGATCTCGGCCTCGGACAGCGCCGAGAAGATCGAGGCGGCCTCGCCGACCTTGTCCGGCACCCCCACCACGGTGATCTTGGCCTCGCTCCGGTCGTGCGCGACGCCGGAGATGATCGCCTGCTCCATCTCGTGCCCTTCGATCTCGCTGCTGTCGACGACCCAGGTCCCCTCCTTCGTGGAGAAGGAGGACCGCACGTGGATCGGCATGTTGTAACGGCGCGCGTACTCGACGCAGCGCAGGTGCAGGATCTTGGCCCCGGACGCGGCCATCTCCAGCATCTCCTCGTAGGAGATGCGCGGGATGCGCTGCGCGGCCGGGACGATCCGCGGGTCGGCGGTGAACACGCCGTCCACGTCGGTGTAGATCTCGCAGACGTCGGCGTCGAGCGCCGCGGCGAGCGCGACGGCCGTGGTGTCCGAGCCGCCGCGGCCGAGCGTGGTGATGTCCTTGGTGCCCTGGGACACGCCCTGGAACCCGGCGACGATGCAGATCGAGCCCTCGGCCAGGGCGGTCTGGATCCGGCCCGGCGTGACGTCGATGATCTTCGCCCGGCCGTGCGCGCCGTCGGTGATCACGCCGGCCTGCGAGCCGGTGAACGAACGGGCCTCGTGGCCCAGGTTGGAGATCGCCATGGCGAGCAGCGCCATCGAGATGCGCTCGCCGGCGGTGAGCAGCATGTCCAGCTCGCGCCCGGGGGGCAGCGGAGACACCTGCTTCGCCTTGTCGATCAGGTCGTCGGTCGTGTCGCCCATCGCGGACACCACGACGACGACGTCGTTGCCCGCCTTCCGGGTCGCCACGATCCGCTGGGCCACCGCCTTGATGCGCTCGGCATCGGCGACGGAGGAGCCACCGTACTTCTGCACGACAAGGGCCACGGGCAGCGCTCCTCGGGTTCGGGGATCAGGGCTTGCCGTCGAGAGTCTACCGAGGTTGGACGGTGTCATTACGACCAGGTAACTGTCAGCCTGAGATGAATCGTCCACATGTTGAGATGCGCATCATTCGGACGGCTTCCGCCAGATGATGCTGTACCGCCACAAGAGGTGCCTTCGGTACTCGGCCCCGGGCAGGATCCCGGCGGTCAGCGCCCGCATCTCCCGGTAGGTGACCGGCGGCGGCCACACGGTCGGGGACGGGTGCTCCCAGTGCCCCTTCCGCGCCCGGTACGCGTACCCGGCGCCCAGCGCGGCCAGGACGAGCGGCAGGTCCCTGGGCAGCTCGTTCCGGGCGAGGCCGACCACGGCCACCACCCCGCCGGGACGGACCAGATCCCGCATCCGGGACAGGCCGGTGGCGGCGTCCATGTGGTGCAGGGTCGCCACGGACGCGACGACGTCGAACGACGCGGGCTCGAAGGGATGATCGAGGAAGTCGCCGAGGACGTAGTCGATCTCGTCCGGGTGGGCGCGGGCCTGCTCGATGCTGGGCCCGTCGAGGTCGACGCCCATGACCTCCGGGACCGTCCGGCGGAGCGCGCGGGCCAGCATCCCCTCACCGCAGCCCACGTCGAGCGCGGTCCGCGCGCCCTCGGGAACGGCCCCGAGGATGCGCGGGTGGTAGTGGATGTTGTGGTTCCACCGTTCGTCGCGTCCCATCCCGACCGCCTCCCCGCCGCTGCGATGTCTCCCCGACGAGGCTGCCAGAAACACAGCGCGGACGAAGGCGATCTCGGCGTCGCCACGGAACCCGCCGTCCCGGGACGTCAGGCGGCGGCCTGGACGGTCGCGATCTTGGAGGGCACCGCGGCGCCCGTGAGGCCGAGGACGCGGAAGGTGACACGCTGGTCGAACCAGAGCAGGCCCACGGTGACCGCCGCCATCGTCAGGCCGAGCGCCAGGTGCAGCGCCGGGCTCGTGACCTGGGCCCCGACCGCGCCGAGCACGAGGTGCACCCCGAACCGCAGGCCGATCAGCGCGAAGAAGATCTTCCGCGTCCGGCTGTTCTTCAGCATCGCCTTGACGAGCCGCCTGCGCCGCCGCAGGACGGTCAGCCCGACGGCCATGTTGACCGCGCCGAGGGCCGCGAGCACCATCCAGGCGCCGTCCCACGCCTTGAGCAGGTCGTACGCCGCCCCCATCGTCCCCTCGAAGGCGAAGAACCAGATCGGAAGGGGCTTGATGTCGTTCTGCCCGAGGGTCTCGCTCATGTCCTGCTCCAGGGTCCGTGTCCGCGTCCTGCCGACCCCTGAATCCTGTCGCGCGGGCCCCGTCCGGCGGCAGGAACATCCCTCCGCTCCTCGACGGTACAAATGTCACGGTCGCCGTAAGGCGAGGCGGATTTGTCGGTGGCGTGCGGCAGGATCGCGCCCGTGAGAATCACCAACCCTCAGGTGGTCGGCCACACCTTCCTGGACGGCATGCTCGGCGACGGCTACTACCCCGATCACCTGGTCGCGAAGGGCCAGGGGATCCTGCGGAGGCTGTGCGGCCGGATCGAGGCCGATCCTCCCGCCGACCTTCCCGCGCTGTACGCCCTCACGCACGCCGCGACCGAGAGCTTCAACGACCTCCAGGACGAGTTCTTCGACGCCGACAGCGAGATCGAGACGGTCGCCCGGGATCACATCGCGTCCGACTTCTACTTCGTCGCCGAGTCCTACGGCTTCAAGGACGCCGACATCGAGGAACTCGTCGCCACACGCGACTGGTGACCGGCGTCCGCGCGACACGATGAATCTCCTTGGCCGGGGAAGCAGCGGATCGGGGGTGCCGGGCGTGTAAGTGGCGTGGAAAGCGACATGGTGGGAGCGATGCGCCCTCCCCGATCAAGCACGCACGAGCGTGAACGCGCAGACGAGCGTGAACGCGCGAACGACGCGCCGGCGGCCGAGCTGGTGAGACTGTTCCGCGAGCATCAGCTCGGGCTGGCGCGGACGGCCCTGATGATCGTCGGCGACCGGGCGACGGCCGAGGACGTGGTGCAGGACGCCTTCGTCGAGGCGCACCGCCGGATCGACCGGCTCCGTGACCCGGACCGGATGCTGCCCTACATCCGGGCCTCTGTGGTGAACCGGTGCCGGAGTGTCCTGCGGAGACGAAAACTCGCGTTCTCCATCGCGCGCGTGCACGAGCCTCCCGTGTGGTCGGCCGAGTCGGCCGCGATCCTCGGCGAGGAGCGCCGGGAGGTGTTCCTCGCCTTACAGGGCCTCCCGCGCCGCCAGCGCGAAGCCCTGGTGCTGCGCTACTACCTGGACCTGGGCGAGTCCGAGATCGCCGAGGTCATGGGGATTCGCGGCAGCACCGTCAGGTCCACCACCGCGCGGGCGCTCGCCGCGCTCGCCACGCGCCTCGGGGAGAGCCATGACCAGGACTGAAGAACGCCTCCGCGACGCCTTCCAGGGCGCCGCCGAGACCATCCGGCCCGGATCCCTCACGCCGCTCACCGTCCCGTCACGGGGGCGGGCACGGGCGCGGGCGCGCCGGAGCTGGGGCGTGCCGGTCGTCGTGGCCGGGGCGCTCGGGCTCATCCTGGTCGGCACGTCGCTGCTGGGCGGGAGGATGTCGCCCCGTCCGGCCGCCGGTCCGCGGATCCTCGCGGGCGCGCCCGACCACGTGCTCGCGATCCGCGACGGCCGCGCCCTCGTCGAGGACGGCGCCGGACACGCGATCGCGCGGATCAGCGGCGAGCACTACGAGGCCGTCGCGGGGACGGGCGACGGACGCGTGTTCTTCCTCGCGACGGCGTCAGGGAAGAACACCCACACCTTCTACCGCGTCACCCTCGCGGCGAACGGCACCCCGTCGAGTCCCGAGATGGTCCGGACGGACGACCCCGTCCAGATGGACTCCGGGCTCGGGAAACCGGAGCGGTTCGCGGCCAACCGGGACGGCTCCAAGCTCGCCCTCGTCGGCGCGAACGGCGGACGGTCCGAGATCACGCTCATCGACGTTCGCACCGGTGGTCAGCACAGCATGGAAGAGGTCGGCCGCGCCCTTCCGGCCACCAGCGCCACCTGGGCGCCCGACAACCGGACCCTCGGCTACATCGCCGAAGGAAAGGACGGCCGGCCGCCCGCCCTGTACCTGCTCGACACGAACACGGACCGGCTCACCCCGCGCCTCCTGCGGAGCGCCACGATGCCGGACGACGCGCTGATCAACGTCTTCGTCGTCGACCCGGACGGCACCACGCTGACCGCCCAGGTGCAGGGCGCCAAGCACGGCCCCCGGGACGACGCCGACTACCGGCTCGTCCGGCTCTCCGCGACGACCGGGCGGCCGACCGGCTGGACGGCCCGGCTGCCCAGCGACTCGTTCTTCGTCAAGCCGGACACGACCGGACGGCACTTCCTGCAGATCATCGACGGACGCCTCGGACGCGTCGACGACGGCCGCTTCTCCTGGGTGTCGCGGGCGACCGACTACACCGACGCCGCCTGGTAGCGACCACGCCGGTTCGGCGGCGTCCGCCCGGCCCGCTGGGCCGACGCCGCCGTTCAGCCCGCTACCGCGGCCTCTTCGGAGACGTCGAGACGGGCGTTGGCGACGACCGCGTGCAGGGCGCGGAGCGCGGCCCCGGCGTGGTTGCCCCAGTGGTTGAAGTAGGAGTACTGCCACCACCAGAGCGCCTCGAGCGGACGTCCCTGCTGGTAGTGGCGCAGCCCGTGGACGAGATCGCTGGCGACGTCCACCAGGTCGTCCGACAGCCGGTAGGCGGTGGGCTCGGTGTCCTTGTAGGGGTCGAAGACCTCGACGTACTCGTCGAGGTCGTGGAGCCGTTCGGCGAGGCCCTGGCGGACCTGGTCGAGGTCCGGGTCGTCGCCGACCTCGGGCTCCCAGTTGTCCGGCAGGATCACGTCCGCGCTCGCGCCGAGCTGGGCGCCCGCCAGGATGACCTGGGACACCTCCAGCAGCAGCATCGGCACCGTGTGCGACCCGGCCTCGCCGCGCGCCACGGCCTCCAGCCCGCTCAGGTAGTTCTCCACGTGACAGGCCACGCGCTCGGCCAGGGTGTTCCAGTCCTGCGGGCTGTTGGGATCAGACATCGAGCAGCCTCCGTCCTTCGAAAGCGCGGCCCAGCGTGACCTCGTCCGCGTACTCCAGGTCGCCGCCCACCGGAAGGCCGCTGGCCAGACGGGTGACGGTGAGGCCCATGGGCTTCACGAGCCGCGCGAGGTAGGTGGCGGTGGCCTCCCCTTCCAGGTTGGGGTCGGTCGCCAGGATCAGCTCCTGCACCGTCCCGTCCGCGAGCCGCTGCATCAGTTCGCGGATCCGCAGGTCCTCGGGGCCGACGCCCTCGATCGGGCTGATCGCCCCGCCGAGCACGTGGTACCGGCCGCGGAACTCGCGGGTCTTCTCGATCGCGACCACGTCCTTGGACTCCTCGACCACGCAGATCACCTGCGGGTCGCGACGCGGGTCACGGCAGATGCGGCACTCCTCCTCCTCCGCGACGTTGCCGCACGTCTTGCAGAAGCGGACCTTGTCCTTGACCTCCTTGAGCGCCCGTCCGAGGCGCTCGACGTCGGCCGGGTCCGCGGCGAGGAGGTGGAAGGCGATCCGCTGCGCGCTCTTGGGGCCGACGCCGGGCAGGCGGCCCAGCTCGTCGATGAGATTCTGAACGACCCCTTCGTACAACGGTCGCGTCCTTCCTGGTCAGAGGTGGTGGGCCGGGTGCCCGCCCGCTCGAAGTCGATGCCGTGCCGCCGGGCCCGCGCGCCGCGCACGGCGGCGCGCGGTCACCTCGGAGGCTTCGGGTCCTACTCGGGGGATCCGTGGGCCGGGGGGCCGCCGGGGAAGCCCGGAAGGCCGGGGATGCCGGGGACGCCGCCTTCGCCGCCCAGTCCCGGGATGCCGCCGGGCAGGCCCTCGGTGAGGGGGCTCATCGTCTCCTGCTGGAGTTCCTGGGCGGCGCGCCCGGCGTCCCGGATCGCGGCGAGGACCAGGTCGGCGACGGTCTCGGCGGTGTCCGCCGGGTCGTCGACGTCGATCGCCTTCGGGTCGATGGTGAGGCCGGTGACCTCGCCCTGGCCGTTCACCGTGGCCGTGACCAGCCCGCCGCCCGCCGTGCCGGTGACCTCGGCGTCGGCGAGTTCCTGCTGGGCGTCCAGGAGCTGCTGCTGCATGCGCTGCGCCTGCTGCAGCAGATCCTGGATGTTGAATCCACCGGGTTCCACGGTGAGCTCCGTTCCGTCGCATCCCTCAACCGGGCGCGGACCGCGGAACGGCCCGTCCGCCCGGCACCGGACGTTTGTCTACCTGAGACTACGGGTTTGGAACCGGATGCGGTATTCACCGCCCCGGCGCCTCGGATCGGACGACGCGTCCGCTCGTTCCCCACGACGCACCGTACCGATCGCCCGTTAGGACGCCCTTCTCCCCGCGTCCCGAGAGCTCCCGGGCCTGGGCCGAAGATGGACGAATCCGCGCACGTACCGAGCCGAACCCGCCCTTGGCCGGCGACCTCGGGACGAGGCCGTCCCCGCCGATCAGGTGTTGTCGATCTCGCGGATGACCGTGCCGCCGAGCTCGCGCTGGATCAGCGCCATGCCGCCGGCCTCCGCCTCCGTGCCGTCGTAGTCGGCGTCGCCTTCGGGGTCGACCACGTCGATGTCGTCCGGCGGGCCGGGCTCGGACGGCGGCGGAGGCTCGTCCGGCGGGGGCGGAAGCGGACCGGGGTCCGAGAACGAGCCGCCGCCCGGGGCGTTCGAGGTGCCCGGCCTACTGGCCGGAACGTTCTGCCCCGCCTGCGCCTGACCGGTGCCCGACACAGCCTGAGCGGGCGGAGAGGGCTGGGCGGGCGCCGGAACGGACGGGCTCTGCGGAGGTCCGGACGGCCGCGGCCCCTGAGCGGGCGGCGGCGCCGGGGTGGACGCTCCGGCGAATCCGGCCGCCGGAACGCCACCGCCGCCGTTTCCTCCGCCGTAACCGCCCCCGGATCCGGGACGTCCGCCGCCGGGCCCGGCCGGAGCCGCGCCGCCGAGGACGGCCTCGATGCGCCAGTCGACGCCCAGCCGCTCCCGCAGAACCTCGCGCAGGACGGTGTCACGGTTGCCCGCGGTGAAGTTCTTGAGCGCTCCCTCGGCCTCGAAGGCGAGGGTGAGCTGGTTCCCGACCAGCCCGACCGGCCGGACCCCGTTCGTGATCGAGACCCACGCGACGCGGCTCTTGAACTTGACCGCCTCGACGATCTCCGGCCAGCGCTGTTGCACCGTCGACACGTCCCCGCCGCCCTGCCCCGCCGGAGCGGCGGCGACCGCGGTGGCGGGAGCGGCGGCGCCCCCACCCGAAGCAGGCCACCCGGACGCGGAACCAGAAGCCGAGCTCTGAGGCGCTGCGGCCTGAGGCGCCGCAGCCTGGGGCGCTGCGGCCTGGGGCGCCGCAGCCTGGGGAACCGCACTCTGCGGAGCGCCCCCCTGGGCCCCCGAAGTCGGAGCCACCGGGGCCTGAGGCGCCGAAACCTGGGACGCCGCTGCCTGGGGCGCCGAAACCTGAGGAGCGGCCGAAGCCTGGGGCATCGAAGCCTGAGGACCCGAGGAACCCCGGTTGTCCACAGAACCGCGTTCGCCCTCCAGCGACCCCGCGGAGCGCTGAACACTGGAAGTGGGGCCGCCCTGCGCCATGCCCCCGGAAGCCACGGTCCGCTCGAGCCGGTCGAGCCGGGCCAGCAGGGACGCCTCGTCCCCGTACGCCGCCGGCAGCAGGATCCGCGCGGCCATCAGCTCGAGCAGCAGCCGGGGCGAGGTCGCCCCCCGCATCTCCGTCAGCCCGGTGTGCAGCAGGTCGGCGGCCCGCGTGAGCTCCGCCGGTCCCATCGACGACGCCTGCCGCCGCATCTGCTCCAGCTCGTCCGGCGGAACGTTCAGCAGCCCCGATCCCCCGGCCTCCGGAACGTTCGACAGGATCACCAGGTCCCGGACGCGTTCCAGCAGGTCGGCCGCGAAGCGCCGCGGGTCCTGCCCGCTCTCGACCACCCGGTCGATCGCCGCGAAGACGGCCCCGCCGTCCCGCGTCGCGAACGCCGCGATCACCTCGTCCAGCAGCGCCGAGTCCGTGTATCCGAGGAGCGACACCGCGCGCGTGTAGGTGATGCCCTGCTCGTCCGACCCGGCGAGCAGCTGGTCCAGGATCGACAGGGTGTCCCGGGCGGATCCGGCGCCGGCCCGCACGGCGAGCGGCAGCGCGGCGGCCTCGTAGGGGACGTCCTCGCTCTTCAGGATCTCCTCGACGAGCTCCTGAAGCGTCCCGGGCGGGATGAGCCGGAACGGGTAGTGGTGCGTGCGCGACCGGATCGTCCCGATGACCTTCTCGGGCTCGGTCGTCGCGAAGACGAACTTCAGGTGCGGCGGGGGCTCCTCGACGAGCTTCAGCAGCGCGTTGAAGCCCTCCCGGGTGACCATGTGCGCCTCGTCGATGATGTACACCTTGAAGCGCGCGGCCACCGGCGCGAAGAAAGCACGTTCCCGCAGGTCACGGGCGTCGTCGACACCACCGTGGGACGCGGCGTCGATCTCGATGACGTCGATGTGGCCCGTCCCGGTGGGCCCGAGCGCGACACACGAGTCGCAGACCCCGCAGGGGTCGGGCGTGGGGCCCTGCTCACAGTTCAGGGATCGCGCCAGGATGCGCGCGGACGAGGTCTTGCCGCATCCGCGGGGCCCGCTGAAGAGGTACGCGTGGTTGATGCGCCCGTTGCGCAACGCCTGCTGCAACGGTTCGGCGACGTGTTCCTGCCCCTTGAGTTCGGCGAACGTCGCTGGACGGTACTTGCGGTACAGAGCCAGGCTCATCGGGGGCCGCCCTCCCTTAAGCAGCAGAGCGTCAGAAGCGAAAAGGACCCCCCGCACACCCGCCAGAGCCTGCTTATCCTTGCTGCCTTCCGGCCCTGGGGAGGTTCACAGGGTGACGCCGTGCGAGGGGTCTGCCCAGAGTCTATGGCATCCCCGGTCCCGCTCGCGCCTCCTCCCGGACACCGCCCGGACGTAGGCTCCGCGTCCATGACGGATCACACCCCCTCCCCACCGCCCGAAACGGTCCTGCACATCGCGGAACGCGTCCACTGGGATTCCGCCCGCTCCTCCGGCGCGTCGTACGCGATGTCCACCCGCGGCCGGACACTGGACGACGAGGGCTTCATCCACTGCTCCTCCGACCTTGATCAGGTCCGCGGCGTCCTGACGGCCTTCTACGGCGACGTCCCCCCGTCCGATCTCGCCCTCCTGACGATCGACACGACCGGCCTGGACGTCCGCCTGGAGCCCGCCGACGGCACTCTCTTCCCCCACATCTACGGCCCGATCCCGCCCTCGGCGGTAATCAAGGTCCAACCAGTCCCCGAAACCCGGTAAGCTCGTTCGCGGAGGATTCGCCTAGTGGCCTAGGGCGCACGCTTGGAAAGCGTGTTGGGGGCAACCCCTCACGAGTTCAAATCTCGTATCCTCCGCCAGCCTGAACAGGCTAAGCACGTCGAGGGCGGCACCCACCGGGTGCCGCCCTCACTGCTTTGGGTCCCGATTCGGGTCTCAGGTGCCCGTCAGGTGACCTCGCCCCCTCGGAGCCCCCAGGATCAGCAGGACCGTCACGGCCGTGTGGCGGGCGTCACAGAGCGTCGCTTGATCACCCAAGGACCACGAGCAATCCCAGCCAGCCCGGGAACATCTGGGGACTGCGCGCACTGCTCCCTGGCACGGGCGGGGGTGGGCTTGTCTCGTCCTGTTCTCCGTCGGGCTTGGTGACGGCTCACGGCTCGTGTGGGGCTGGTCCGAGTCGTCTCAGGTGGCCCGAGGGCTCAGGTTCTTGGGCCGTAGGTGTTCAGGAAGAGGACCGGGCCGTCCGGGGCGGCGGTCAGGGCGGCGGCGAACGCCTTGGCGGTGTAGACGGGATCAAGGTGCAGCCCGGCGGCCTCGGCGACCTGCGCGGCGGCGGTGGCCTCGGTCGTGTGGTGGCCGTAGCCGCGGCCCAGGTGGGCGCGCGTCGAGGTGAGCCGTGGCGGTGGGATGTCGAAGGCGGCCCCGCGCCTGCGCAGGACGGCGGCGGCCCGGCCGGCGAGCCGGGTCAGGTCGACGGTGGCCAGCGGCAGCGTCTCGTTGACCACCACCGCCAGTACCTGCGAGCGCAGGCCCGCCAGCGCGCAGCCCAGGGCCAGGCCCGCGGCGGTCCCACCGGAGCCGACGGCGGTGACGATGCACCGGGGTTCCGGTAGTTCGCCCGCTTCCACCTGATCTCCGAGTTCCAGCCCCGCCTCGACGTAGCCGAGCACGCCGATCGGCGCCGAGCCACCGGCGGGCAGATAGGACGGGAGCCGCAGACCGCGCGCGTGCCGGAGGAAGAGCCAGGGCGCGGCAGCCATGGTCAGCGGCTTGCTGCGGGTGAAGTGCAGCGTCGCACCGGACCGGCGCAGCCTGCGCAGTTGCTCGCGCACGTGCTCGTCCTCGGGTTGGTCGACGAGTGCGATGACGGTGTCGATGCCGAGTTCACGCCCGTACAGTGTCGCCGCAAGGCCCCAGTTGGTCCCGGTCGCGCCCACGGTCAGCACGGTGCGCACCCCGCGCCGGCGCAGCTCGGGCAGCAGCCATTCCAGCTTGCGCACCTTGTTGCCGCCCCAGCCGCCTGAGCCATAGCCGCTGTCGTCCTTGCACCACAGGTCGTCCCTGCCGGTTCCGGTGAGCTTCCGTACGGGGGTCGGGGCGTCCCCCAGCCGTAGGAACGGAAGCGTTCGCTCCAGCGCCGGGAAGCGCCGGTGCAACTGCGGGGTCGTCATATCTCTCCCAGGGCACGGTGGATGTTGTCGTCCTTCGGGATGGAGCTCCTGTGCATGACCCGCGAGGTGGGAGCCGGGCCGCTGCGGCGGCAGCCAGTCGCTGCCGCCGTCGATCGGCAGGCGGAGGCGGGCGACAGCGACCGAGCCGTCCACGAGGCCGGCGGACGGGGCGGCGTAGCCGTGGGGCTGGAGGTCGATCCGCACCTCCGGGTGACGGGCCCAGGACTCGGCATGGGGCGGCTCGGTGAGGGTCAGCGTCGTGTCTCGGTCCGCTGCCGGCCAGGTTGCTCCGGTCGGCGGCGGCGCCGTGGAGCTCGGCGCCGCGCTGCGGTCCGGAGCCGTCAGGATGCCCTCGCATCTCGCGGGCGGCAACCGCCCGCGCACCGATCCACCACAGGACGTCGGTCGGGGGACGGTTCGGACATGCGCTCCTCCTCGGCATCCGGGGACGGGTTCCCTGGGACTTGTGGGTGGGTTCGGAGGCGGGGTGTGAGGGGTGGGGGTGTTCAGGGGGCGTCAGGGGAGTGGTCAGGGGGTTTTCATTTGGGCTGGTCAGAGGGGGGTCTGACAAGTTGACGACATCGGATCCGTTGTTGACATTTGCGAAAGCCGTGAAGCTTTCGGCCTTGTGAGCCACCGGTGGTCGTGGCTCTGCCCCCGGTCCGCACAGGAGATCCGATGAAGCTCCCCACAAGCGTCGCCGTGCTCGCGGCGGCCGTCATGGTCGCGTCGCCGGCGGGTGCGTCGGAGGCGTTGGCGGCGCCGACGAAGCCGCTTCCGACCGTGAACATGGAGGCCGTCGTCAAGGCGGCCCAGATCGACCCGCGGCGGCCCGACGACACGCTGACGCCCGGCGCGAAGGCCAGTGTGCTGCTGGTCGAGAAGGCCCTCGCGGACAGGCACCTGCTCGACGCGAAGTGGGTGGACGGCTACTTCGGCACGATGACGGTCACGGCCTTCGCGAAGTACCAGCAGTCGCTGGGCTTCAGCGGGCTCGGGGCCAACGGGCTGCCGGGGAGGACGTCGCTGACCAAGCTCGGCGCGGGGCGTTTCAAGGTCACCCATGTCATCGTGCCGGGTCCGCGCGTCCCCGCCGGGAAGTTCGTCGTCGACACCCGGACGCGGGCCATGCTCGCCGAGGCCGGACGGCTGCTGCACCGCAGGCTCGTCCTGGACCAGGGGTCTTACAACCCCGGTGGGGACCCGACGTCCGCCGGCACCCATGACGGCGGTGGTGTCGTCGACGTCAACGTCAAGGGGATGAGCGCCGCCACCCGCACGTCCGTGGCCAAGGCGCTGCGTCGTGTCGGGTTCGCGGCCTGGGTCCGCAACCCGAGTCAGGGCGACTGGCCGTGGCACATCCACGCCGCCGCGATCAACGACACCGATCTGTCCAGCCAGGCCCAGCACCAGATCGGCGACTACTACCTCGGCCAGAACGGTCTCGCGAACCGTGGCAAGGACGACGGTCCCCAGGTGCCCATCCGCACCTGGGAGGAATACCTGCGCGTCCGCTAACCGAAACCGATCCCCCGCACCGCAGAAGGAGAAAAGGCATGCGCACGTTCAACAAGTTCCTCACCGCGGCGACCGCCGCGGCGGCCCTCGGCGGGGCCGTCCTGGCCACCGCTTCGCCCGCCATGGCGGCGGGACGCAACGGAGTCTGCGACTCCGGTGAGTTCTGCTACTACTTCAACAGCAACACCCAGGGGTCGGTCTCGGACTTCACCGGCTCGATCGCGGACTACGGCGCGAAGCAGCCGTCCTGCTACGACTTCAAGGGCGCCGGCAACGGCAAGGGCATCTGCGTCAAGAACAACGCCGCCTCGGTGTGGAACCGCAGTTCCTCGACCGTCCGCGTGTACTACAACAGCCGTTACGGCGGCCACTACCAGGACTTCGGCCCTGGCGCCCGGGGCAACCTGGACTCCACGCTGAAGAACCAGAACGCCTCGCACCAGTTCCTCGGCAACAACCCGCCGCCGTCGGGGCAGACGGCCATGTCGTGGGCGCTCTACCAGACCGGCGGCGGCCGGATCAGCTGCGGCTTCGACGGCTACACCAGCACCCCCGGACGCCACGAGGGCATCGACATCTCCCGCAGCTTCAACTCGCAGGTCCACGCCCTGGTCTCCGGGCAGATCATCAACGTCGTCTGGGGGCACACCGGTTCGGGCGGGCTGTCCACGATCGCCGTGTACAACGCCTCCCTCGGCCGGACGATCATCTACCTGCACTCGGCCCCGCTGGGCTCGCTGCGCACCGGCCAGTGGATCAACAAGGGGCAGTACATCGCCAACGAGTCCTACCGCGGCGTCTCGAGCGTGAACGGCGAGCACACCCACGTCGAGATGCGGATGGGCCGCACGACCCTCGCGGCCAAGAGCGTCAACGACTGGCACCTCGACAACCCGAACCCGACCTCGTTCTGGATCTCCCAGGGCTACAGCGTCCGCTGACGCGCCCCAGACGTCCACGAGCGAAGGAGGAGTGTGTCGATGCGACGTGCACGGCTGATCCCGGGGCTCACCGCGGCGGCGGCCGCGATGACGCTCAGCGGGGCGGTGCTCGCCACCGCTTCGCCCGCCATGGCGGCGGGACGCAACGGAGTCTGCGACAGCGGCGAGTTCTGCTACTACTTCAACAGCAACACCCAGGGGTCGGTCTCGGACTTCACCGGTTCGGTCGCCGACTATGGCGCGAAGCAGCCGTCCTGCTACGACTTCAAGGGCGCGGGGGCCGGCAAGGGCATCTGCGTCAAGAACAACGCGGCTTCGGTGTGGAACCGCTCGTCCTCGACCGTGCGGGTCTACTTCAACAGCCGTTACGGCGGCCACTACCAGGACTTCGGCCCTGGCGCCCGGGGCAACCTGGACTCCACGCTGAAGAACCAGAACGCCTCGCACCAGTTCCTCGGTAGCACCCCGCCGCCGTCGACCGGATGCAAGACGGACGGGTCGAACAGCAGGCTGCCCTCGTCGATCCTGGTGTACCGGGTGTCCCAGCACCGGGTGGACCGGGTGGACTTCAAGACGTACGTCAAGAACGTCCTGCCGAACGAGTGGGTGTCGGGCTGGCCGAGGGAATCCCTCAAGGCCGGTGCGGTGGCGGTCAAGAGCTACGCCTGGTGGTGGGCGCTGCACTCGACGCGCAAGGTCAACGGCCACTGCTTCGACGTCTACGACAGCACGTCGAGCCAGGTGTACCGTCCGGGCTCCGCGACGGCGCCCACCAACGCCGCCGTGGACGCGACGTGGGGCACCCGGATGACCCGGGGCGGCTCGGTCTTCATGGCGCAGTACTGCGCCACCACGAGCGCGTGCGGTGACTGGAAGACCGGGGACTGGATGTCGCAGAACGGTTCGCGCGACCTGGCCAACAGCGGCTGGGGCTACGCGGGCATCCTCCAGCACTACTACCGGGGGATCGCCCTCTCCTGATCCCTGAGGGGACGTGACGACCGCCCTGGTCCTCCGCCGCGGCACGTGCGCGGCGGAGGACTAGGGCGACTAGGGCGCGTCGACGACGATCTGGAAGTTGACGGGACGCTTTCCGGGGAACGCGACCGTCCCCGACGCGTCCAGCATCTTGAAGCGGACGTAGCAGAGGCCCGGTCTGCCTGGAGTGGAGACGTCGGCCGAGATGTCGACCACCTGGCCCGGCTCCGTGTCCCTGACCGGGATGCGGGCGGGGGTCCGGCAGTCGTCGTCGCCCTGCGGCAGGTCGAGCCTGATCAGGGAGTACCCCGTCCACGGCACGGTCCCGATGTTCTTGATCCGCCAGGTCTTGGTGACGGTCTTGCCCGGGGCGACGTGCGCGCAGTCGGGCAGCGTGACGTCCATGACGAAGATGGACGCGTCGCCGTCGTGCGCGGGCGGTGTCGGCGAGGGCTGCGGCAGCACCACCGGGCAGGCGGCCGTGGCCTCGGACTCCGCACCGGACGGGTTCAGGGCGTGCCCGCCGGAGTCGAAGGAGCCGCGGGCGACGGCGACGGCGCAGACGGCGATCACTCCGACGCCGACCGCCGCGGACACGGCCGTGACCCGGCGGTTCGGACGGACGCGCCTCCGCCGCTCCGTCGCCGTTCCGGTGAGCAGGACCTCGCCGCTGATCAGGTCGACCGGCCGGGGCTCCGTCGCACCGCCCCCGACCGGCAGGAGCTCGCCCGTGCCCCAGTCGGCCGGCAGCGCCTCACCGAGGGGGACGTCCGCGGCGGCCTCGCCGCCGGAGGCTTCTCCGCCTGGCGGCTTCCCGGACGGGGAGCCTTCGCCGGGCACGGACGCGGACGCGGGGTCGGGGTCGGGGTCGGCCAGGACGGGGTGGCCGCCGGTGGTCACCGACCTGACCGCGAGGTTCGCCTTCTCCCAGCGTTCGCGGTATGCCTCAGGGTCTCCGCCGCACGCCTTGACGAACTCGACGGTGGTGGCCCAGCTCGGAAGCCGGTTGCCTCGCGTGGCCTCGTGGAGCGTCGCGTGCGAGATCGCCCGGGACCGGCCGGACATCTCCCGGAACGAGGGATTGCCAACGGAACTGCGCAGTTCCCGCAGAAGCTCGGCGAAGTGCTCGATCGCCTCCGCGCGCGCACGAATGGCGTCCACCGTCGTGAAGCTAACAGCGCCCACACGCATAGCTCAAGCGTGAACTTGGACCAGTGGGCGAACCCTGATCGTCCGCCACGCGCATTCTCTGTGCACCCATCGGTAACCGATCGGCGGAAGGCTCGTCCGCGCCGTCGTGACCTGCGAAAGGACGATCATTGGGCGCGCAGGCGGGCCTCGACCTCGTCCAGTGCCTCGGGGGTGAGGGCGCGGAGGAACGGGACGACGACCACCACCGCCGCGGCGGTGAAGACCCCGAACGCGACCCGGTACCCGACCGCCTGGGCGAGCGCCCCGGCCGCGGCCGACCCCAGCGGCAGGGATCCCCATCCGAACAGCCGGGAGGCCGCGCTGAAGCGGCCCATCATGCCCGGCTCCACGAGGGACTGGCCGATGGTGCGCGCGTTGACCACCCACAGTGTGCTGCCGAGACCGCCGAGGAACGCCGCCGCGCCGCTGGCCCAGACGTTCGCGGTGACGGCCGGGACGGCCACCATCGAGGCCGCGGCGAAGATGTTCGCGAACATCGCCCAGCGGCGTCCGAGCAGGCGGTTGACGTGGCCCACGACGAGCGTGCCGACCAGTCCGCCGACGCCGAGCGCGCCGACCAGCGCACCGTAGCCGGTGGGGCTCAGCCCCCACACCCTCGTCGCGACCAGCGGCATCAGCGCGAACCACGCGGCCCAGCAGGTCACCAGCACGGCGACCGACAGCGACAGCGTCCTGAGGAGCCGTTGCCGCCACAGGAAGCGGAGCCCCTCGCCGATCTGCCGGTTCACCGAGACCGGCGGGCGTCCGGCGGCCCGGACGACCTTGAACCGTCCGACCAGCAGCGGCAGGAGCGCCGTCGCCGCCAGGTAGCCGCCTGCGGACACGCCGAGGGCCAGGCTCGCGCCAGCGGCGACGAGCAGGCCGCCGGCGAACGGTCCGACGAACTCGTTCGACACCGTCTCCACTCCGGTCATCACGGCGTTCACCCGCTCGCGGCCCGCGGGCGCGATGGCGTCCGGGACGAGTGCGGACGCCGACGTCAGCGCGACCACCTCAGCCACGCCGAGGACGGCCGCGCAGGCGAAGAGCAGCGGCAGGCCGATCGCGCCGGACGCGGTCGCGGCCACGAGGACGCCGACCGCCGCGACCCGCAGGACGTTCGCGGCCCACAGCAGCCGCCGCCGGTCGGCGCGGTCGACCAGGACGCCGACGTGCAGCGAGATGAGGAGCCAGGGCAGGGTCATCGTGAACAGGACCAGGGAGACCAGGGCCGGGGACTGCGTCAGAGAGCTGGCGATCAGCGGCAGGGCCACCTTGGTGACGCCGTCGGTCAGGTTCGTCACGGCGGTGAAGGCCACCAGCACCTGGGCGTTGCGACGACTCGCGTCATCGGCCGACCGCCGCGCCCCGTCTTGGTCCCGGTCTTGGTCCTGGCCTTCGTGCCGGGCATCGTCGACGGCGACGCCGCCCGCATCTTGGTCTTGCATCACAACTCTCCTGTGCGGTATGTCCGGTCTTGTGAACCGTCAGGTTCACTCCGCGCCTTCGCGCCAAGCCAGCAGTTCGGCGGAGTACCGAACCGTCGGTGTTCCCATGGCCAGGGCTACCGTGGACAGCGGCGGCGGTGGAGTTGGGCGGCCGCCAGGGGAAAGGGGCGCGTCTTGCGGCTGAACCTGGTCGCGGAAACTCAGGACCTGGGGCGCACCCGCATCGCGGTGTCGCCCCTGCAGAACCTGGTCATCGGTTTCTGGGGGCATCAGCCCTCACGGGAGGCCCAGGCGTGGCAGCGGGCTCACCGCCGGCACGTTCCGCGTGCCGCGGCTCCGCTGCTCGAGCTGATCAACGCGCATCCCTGGTACGTGCCCGACTTCCTCACGCCGGTGCTTCCGGCGGCCCGGGACGGGGCGGGTCCTTCGTTCGCCACCGAACTCGAGGCCCTGCGTTCCCTCAGCGAGGCCCGGATCCAGGCCGATCTCCGCTTCCTCGACGCCCTTCCCGGAGCGCCGCGCAGCGCGCTCGAACTCCGCGAGGGACCGGGACGCGGCCTGTCCGGCCTGGTCGACGCGGCGCGCTCGCTCTTCCGCGCCTGCCTGGCCGAGGACTGGCCGGGGTTCGAGCAGCGGCTTCGCGCGGACATCGCCCGCCGCGGAGCCCAGATGGCGACCACGGGCCCGGCGTCCATGCTGGCCGGGCTGAGCAGCGGACTCACCTGGCGCGACGACGACACGCTGACGCTCAGGCTCGACGGATGCCGCCCGAGACGAGGCGCCGAGGAGACGACCGTCAGCCTGTCCGGACACGGGCTGCTCCTCATGCCGAGCCCGTTCACCGGCCCGGACTCGCTCAGCATCACCGGATCGGTGACCGCCGGCCGCCAGGCCGTCATCGCCTACCACGCCACCGCCATTCCGCAGGGCACCGCGACCGGGCGCGATCGGCGCGACGGGCGGGACAGGCGGGACGGGCAGGACGCCCTCACCGTCCTCGTCGGCTGGGGACGGGCTCGTGCGCTGCGCGCCGTCCAAGGAACCGCCACGACCACCGAACTCGCCGGACGTCTCGGAGTCGGGAAGTCCACGGCGTCGGAGCACGCGGCCGCACTTCGCGCCGCGGGCCTGGTCACCACCCATCGCGTCGGGCGGAGCGTGCGCCACACCACCACGGAGCTCGGCCGCCGCCTCCTGGCCGACGGCCCTCCCCTGGCCGATGGCCCTCCCCTGGCCGGCGACACCGCCTTGGCCGAGGGCGCTCCCTTGGGCTGACACGTCCGGGCAGTTCGGGATCTTTCGGGCAGAGAGCCCGTAGCGCATCCCCTCTACCCAAGGGCTCCCACGGTGGTGCATGATCCCCCAACGGACCGGGTCTGCCCCCCTGGCCGGTCCTTCGGCCACCCCCTCTGGAGGAGCCTTGACCCGTCTCATCCGTGCACCGCGCCTCGCGCTGGCCGCCGTCGGCGCGGTCGTCACCGCGTCCGGACTCGCCGCCGCTCCCGCCCTCGCCGCGCCCGCGACGGGGGTCACCACCGGCACCGGCCAGGTCTTCATGGTCAACCCCGTCCAGTCCTCGGGGAACGAGAACCTGACGGACGACAAGGACGCCGCCTCGGCCGTCCCCGCCTCCGCGTACGCCAAGGTCGCCCTGCGGAACCTGGACGGCAGCGGCAACCTGTCCGGACGCTGGGCCGTGATCCGCTCGTCGACCGGGGCGCCCGCGTTCTCGTCCACCGGCACCTTCGCCTACACCCGGGACGCCGACCAGTTCGAGCAGGTCATGGCGTACTTCTGGGTGAACGAGGCGCAGGAGTACCTGCAGGGCCTCGGCTTCGGCGGCGAGTTCCGCGGCGCGAACGACCGGCCGCAGAACGTCCGGATCAACCAGTACGGCGCCGACAACTCGTTCTTCACCGACAAGAAGGACGAGATCCGCTTCGGCAAGGGCGGCGTGGACGACGCCGAGGACGGCGAGGTCATCGTCCACGAGTACGGGCACGCCGTGCACGAGTCCCAGGTCCCGGGGTTCGGGAGCTCGGAGGAGGCCGGCGCGATCGGCGAGGCGTGGGGCGACTACCTGGGCGTCGAGGTCGGCCTGGCCGCGGACGCCCGGTACGGCTGGCCGCGCCTGACCCCCGAGGCCTGCGTGGGCGACTGGGACTCCACGGCGTACACCTCCACCACCCCGCACTGCCTGCGCCGCCTCGACACGGGCAAGGTGTACGGCGACAAGGTGGGCGAGGTCCACGCGGACGGCGAGATCTGGTCCAACGCGCTCTGGGACATCCGCCAGGCGCTGGGCGCCCGCGTCGCCGACCGGATCATCGTGAACGCCCAGTTCTCCTTCGCGCCGGACACCGACTTCAGCGCCGCCGCGAAGACCACGGTCGCCACGGCCCGCACCATGTACGGCGACAAGGCCGCCGAGACCGTCCGGCGGGCTTTCGCGGCCCGCCAGATCCCCGGGCTCTGACGACCCTCCGGGTGCCGGGCCGCTTCCGGTCCGGCACCCGGCCGGACGACACCGCGAATTTCTCCCCTCAGATCACCGTTCCGACCGTGCTGAGCATTTTCGTCATGTCGGTGGCACATTGTCGGAGGGAGTCTCTACGGTCGAGGCCCATGGATCTTCAAGGGAAGACCGTGGTGTTGATGGGACGGTTTCACGAGCTGTCCCAGGCCACCGCGAAGGCCGGGCTCGAAGCACTGGGCGCGCGGGTATCAGGGTCGGTGTCCGGCAAGACCGATGTCGTCTTCCGCGCGCACGGAGTACGAGGCGTCAAAGTCGGCAGTGCCAGCACGCGCGGCATTCCGATCTATGACTGGAAAACGCTGCGGATGGTTCTCGAGAAGGCCGCCGGGCCCTCGGCCGAGGACGAGTCCACCCCGTCCGACCTGGGAGTCTTCGCGGATCACGCGTCGATCGCGTCGGCCGTCGACGCGGACGCGCTGCTGGACGTCCTCTATGACGCCGACTGGACGTCCTTCGCCGCCGAGCGGGATCTGCCGCCGCTTCGCGCGCGCCTGTGGAAACTCGAGCAGGACCACGGAATCACCGATGCCCATCATTTCGCCACCAGGCGGATCCGCGACCTCGCCGACACGCGTTTGCAGCAGCCGTTCGGCCATGTCACCGAAATCGAGTCGTCCGCGGCCAGTCCGTGCGGCCGCTATCTGGCCACCGGAAGCTGGGTCGGCGACGAATACCACCGCGGCGGTGTGCTGCAAATCTGGGAAACAGCCACCGGACGCTGCGTGAACGTGCTGCACGGCGTCCCGGGAGGAGTCGGCTGGCCCGACTACGACGGCGCGATCCAGTGGTCGGACGACGGCACCCGCGTCGGGCTCGCCTACAACACCAACCAGGTCGGGGTGTTCGACCCGTTCGCGGTCGGCACCGGCACCACGTATCCGCTGGCCAGCGCGGACGTGACGGACGGGTCGAGCCGCCCGCCGCACTGGGCGCTGGCACCCGACGGGCGGAGCGCTTACGTCGCATCCGGGTCCCCGTGCGCGATCAGGGGATGCGTCGTCCCGCTCGAGGCGGGCGACCTGTTCTGGCTGCCGAACTACGCGCCGTCCACGCACCCGTATCTGCTCAACGGAACCCTTCCCGACGGGGTCGCGGAGGACGACCTGTCGGTGCTCGGCTGGTCGCCCGACGGCGCCCGCCTGCACGCCTACGACGCCCGGACCAAACGGGACCTCGCCATCGACCTGGCCACCAAGGAGGTCACCTGGGCACCCGAGAACGAGGCTGCTTCACACGCCGCGTCCGGCGAACTGTCCGGCGCCCTGTCCGGCGACACGTCCGGCGACACGTCCGGCGAGCCGTCCGTGGCGGTGTCCGTGGACGGGACGCGCGTGACCTTCCGCCGTCCCGGCACCGGGGAGGTCCTGGGCGACTTCACCTTCCTGCGTGAACCACCGTCCGACCCGCTCCTGGAACACCCCTACGCCTTCGAGGGGATCAACTTCGCGCTGGACGACGGCACGTGGTGCGCGGCCTTCGAGGAAGGCCTGGTCATCGGGCCACCGGACCGCAGGGAGGACCTGGAGGCGGTGCTGGCCTGGTCGGTGGACCGGCGTTTCGCCTGGCCGGTGCGGTGGGGCGGGCTGGAGATCGTCCCGGACGTCCGGACCGCCGCCGAACTGCTGAACGAGACGGGCCCCGGCCACTACGTCCGGGAGATCGTCCAGGAACTCGACGCCGCCGGTACCACCGTCTCTCCCGCCAAGGACGGCATCTGGCCGCCGCCCAACACCGCGACGACGGACGACCTGTTCGCGGCGGCGAAGGAGGCGGCGTCCGTCCTCGGCGGCAACTGGAACTTCGCCGTGAACGAGGAGCTCCGCGGGGCCGCGCGGCTGCGGGCGCGGCGAGGAGAGCCCGAGGGCGCCGTCGAGTTGCTCGACGCGATCCCCGACGCGGACCAGCGCGTCATGGCGTCGGCAGAGGTGGCGATGATCCTTGCTCGCGCGGGACTGCCCGAGCAGGCGCGACCAATTTTCGCCTATGCCGAGGCGCACGCGGAGGCGTCCCTCACCCCGCATGACAGCGTCGACATCACGTCCGCGATGGCCGGTGCCCATCAGGCGCTGGGCGACCAGGCCGCCGCCGACGCGTGGTTCACACGCGCGCGTGCGGGAATCGCGACGGACTCCAACCCCTGGAACAAGCGACTCAGAGTCATCTGGGCGCTCACCGAATGCGGACGCGTCGACGAAGCCCGCGAGCTCTGGGCTCCCGACGAGGTCGGCGACCAGTCATCCCTCGACCGTGACACCGAACCCTGGCTGCTCTACCTGGTGGGCACCGGTCGGCTCGACCTGGCCGAGGAGTTCCTCGAAGCCTGGGTCCCGCCCGGCATGGACCGGCCGTCGAGCCTGATCAGGCCGCTGACCGAGCTCGGACGCCCCGACCTGCTCCGCTCGTGGCTCGACGGCTGCTGGTACATCCCGGACGAGACCTACGAGCGAGCCCAGGCGGTCGCCGACGGCGCGCCAAGCCGTTCCCTGCCGCCGACACCCACCGAAGCGGACGTCGCGGACCTCACCGAAGCCCACGTCGCATGGCTCAAGACACCTCGCGCCCGCCGGAAGATCCCGGTCAGGGACCTCGTCCAGAAGGCCGCTGACCTCGGACATCTCAGCGCCGTCCTCGACCTGCTGGGCGAACTCCCCACGGACGACTTCAACGACCGCGCGGCGGCCGCCTTCTCCGCCCTGTGGATCGTGAGCACGGGCCACGACCGAGCCCCGTGGTGACAAGTTCCTTCCTCTCAGTGAACAAGCGGTGACCGTCGGAGACATGCGACAGAATGCTGCCCGGCTCCCCCTGACAAGAGGACGACATGGCGGACGAAGAGACCATCACCGACACCGAAGCGGCGGCTGACGGCCAGGCTGGCGCGGGCGCCCAGGCAGGCACGGGCGGCCAGGCAGGCGCCGACGGCCAGGCAGGCGCGGGCGGCCCCGACTCCCTGCTGGGGCAGGCCGAGGCGACGTTCAAGGCCCTCGACAGCGACGCGGACGGCTTCGTCACCCGCGACGAGCTGCGGACGTCCTACAAGAACTTCGGCCTGGACCTCCCCGAGGCGGCCCTGGACCACCTCATGAGCGCCGACACCGACGGCGACGGCCGCATCGACCTCGAAGAATGGCTGCGTTCGGTCGACCAGGCCGCCCCGGTCCCGTCGGCGACCGACTGACGGAGGCGACAGGCACACCCAGGGCGGCGTCCACCGGACGCCGCCCTTTCTCACGTCCTCGCCAGACGAGATCGAGTGGCGCGGCGGGCGCGCTCGGGGCCGCCGCACCTCCATGCGTGCAACTTGTATACAAGTCGCATACTCTATGGATGCAAGTCCCCCGGAACGAGAGATTCCCGCCGCCATGCCCGAGATCGCCCCATCCCGTACCGCCGCGTCCGCCTGGCGGCCCGTCGCCGCCGCGATGTTCTGCTGCGGCTGGGCGGGCAACCAGTTCACGCCCCTGCTGGTCATGTACCGGCGGCTGGGCGGGTACTCGCCGCTCACCGTGGACGCGATGCTCGGCGCCTACGTCCTCGGCCTGGTCCCCGGGCTCCTGGTCGGCGGCCCGGCCTCGGACCGTTATGGCCGCAGGCCGCTGATGCTCGCCGGGACGGCCCTGTCGGCGATCGCGTGCGCGGTCCTCGCGGCCGGTCCCCTGGGCGTCGGCCCGATCTTCCTGGGCAGGATGCTGACCGGTGTGGCGGTCGGCGTCGCGATGGCGGTCGGGACGAGCTGGGTCAAGGAGCTCTCCGGGGCGCCCTTCGATCCGGACGCGTCGCCGGGCGCGGGCGCGCGGCGCGCCTCCCTGGCGCTCACGGCCGGGTTCGGCATGGGCGCGGGTGTCGCGGGCCTCCTCGCCCAGTGGGCTCCGTGGCCCATGGTGCTCCCCTACCTGCCGCCCATCGTCCTCTCCCTCGCGGTGCTGATGCTGTTGCCGAAGGTCCCGCAACTGTCGCCCGGCCGAATTGAAGGGCCGCTCTGGCGTGACCTGCGCGTCCCGGCCGCGGGGCACCGGCGCTTCGTCAAGGTCGTGCTCCCCACGGCCCCCTGGGTCTTCGGCGCGGCCGGTATCGCCTACGCCATCACCCCTCAGCTCGAAGCCGACCGCATGGGCACCTGGCAGCTCGTCTACGCGACGGCGCTGACCGTCCTCACGCTGGGGACGGGTGTGGCGGTGCAGCCCATCGCCAAGCGTCTCGACTCGCTTTCCACAGCGCGGGGCGCGATGGCTTCCCTGGGTCTTGTCGGTCTGGGCGCGCTCATGGCCGCGCTTAACGCAGGGCCCCGTTCGCCGTGGGCGGGGCTGGCCGTGGCGGTCGTCCTAGGTGCGGGCTACAGCATCGGGCTCGTGAACGGGCTCCTGGAGATCCAGCGCATCGCCACAGGACGAGACCTGGCCGGACTCACAGGCGTCTTCTACGCCCTCGCCTACACGGGCTTCCTCCTGCCCGCCACGCTGGCACTTCTTTCTTCTACCGTCTCCTACACGGTTCTCCTTCTCCTGGTGACGGCCGTCGTGCTCGCCTGCCTGGCCGTCGTGGCGACCAACTCGCGCCGCCATCTCCCCAAGGCCGCGTTCGCGGGTGCCCCCCAGGGCACGCGGGCCATGGACCGGGCAGACGCGCAGGCATGAGCCAGGGCCATGCAGGCACACGCCATAGCCAGAAGGACGTGCGCACGCGCCCCCAGAACGGCCGGACGCCGAAAGCGACGCGCGATCTGCGGGACGATGACGCCATGACCATGCGCACCCCCGCCGCCGAACGCGCGTACTCGCACGTGAGGCGAAGCCTCCTGGACGGCACGCATCCGGGCGGCACGCTGTTGTCCGAGGGCGCGCTGGCCGACCAGCTGGACATCTCCAGGACGCCGGTGCGCGAGGCGCTGCACCGGCTGGAAGCCGAGGGGTTCCTCCGGCTCTACCCGAAGCGCGGCTGGCTGGTCGTCCCCGTGACCTTGGCCGAGGGCCGGGAGACGATGGAGGCCCGCCTGCTCCTGGAGCTCTACGCGCTCGACCGCGTCGCCGCCATGGGCCCGGACGAGCTCCGGGAACTGGGACGCGGGCTCGCCCCGGACGCCGACCCCAGCCGTCCCGTCCGGGACGACGACTTCGTCGACATGGGCGCGTCCTTCCACAACCGGCTCCTGGCGGCGGCCGGGAACTCCGTCGTCCAGGACATGTACGCGCGCCTGTGGAACAAGCAGCTCCGGCTGACGGCGGGCTCCGTCGCCGACCCGGACAACGCGGCCGAGGACGTCACCGAGCACGGCCAGATCGCGGCCGCGCTCCGCGACGCCGACGCACCGCGCGCGCGAAGACTGCTCCAGGAGCACGCCGGCGGGATCCTCCGGCGGCTGGGCCTCGGCGGGCAGGACATCCGCCTGCCTCCCCCCGCGAACTGACCCGTCCCCCTCGTCTCCCCTGCTCAGCCGTCCCGACCGCGGAGTTGTCCACAACTCCGAGCGGACGGCGCGGTGCTGCGGGCGTCCGTGCCACCCTGGTGCGGACGCCTTCGACCCCCGAGGGCACCGGAGAGATGGGTCGGGATGGACTTCAGAGACGACGCGGAGCTCGACGCCTCCCAGGTCGAGGACGCGCGCGGCGGCGGCGGTGGCATGCCGGGCGGCATGATCATCGGCGGTGGCGCCGTCGGCGTCATCGTCACGGTCGTCGCGCTGGTGTTCGGCCTCGACCTCACCGGCGGCTCCGGGTCCGGCTCCCACCCGAGCGGCGGCCAGGGCCGGATCGGCTCCGGCACGAACCTGTCGGCCAAGTGCCGCACGGGCGCGGACGCCGACCAGTCCGCCGACTGCCGCATCGTCGGCACCGTCAACAGCGTCCAGAAGTACTGGTCGGGAGAGTTCGCCGACCAGGGCCGGCGCTACTCACCGGCCAAGACGCGGCTGTTCAGCGACGCCACCCAGACCGGCTGCGGCAGCGCCACCTCCCAGGTCGGCCCGTTCTACTGCCCGGCCGACCACCGCGTCTACCTCGACCTGTCCTTCTTCGACGACCTCCAGCGCGACTTCGGCGCGAAGGGCGGCCCGTTCGCTCAGGCGTACGTGGTCGGCCACGAGTACGGCCACCACATCCAGAACCTGCTCGGCACGATGAGCAAGGTCAAGGCGAACGCCAAGGGCGCGACGGGCGGCTCCGTCCGCCTCGAGCTCCAGGCCGACTGCTACGCGGGCACCTGGGCCAACCACGCCGTCTCCACGGGCTTCCTGACCCGCCTCACCCGCGACGACATCAACGAGGCCCTCGACGCCGCCGGAGCCGTCGGCGACGACCGCATCCAGCAGCGTGCAAGGGGACGCGTCGACCCCGAGGGCTTCACCCACGGAACCGCCGCCCAGCGTCAGCGGTGGTTCTCGACCGGCTACCAGACAGGAGATCCCCGCCGATGCGACACCTTCTCCGGCTCCCTCTGAGCCGCCCCGCCACCCCCCGGGGGACGCCCATGACCACGCCCCGCGAGATCGGCCTCCGCCACCCGGCGTCCTCCGCCTCCTCCGCGTCCGCGCAGGCCACAGCCGAATACGCCACATCTGCCGGATACAGGGGCGTCACACCCCCGCTCCGATCCGACACCGGCCGGGCCCCGGCGGCGAGCATGCCGTCCACGGCTCCCGAGACCGTAGACTCGAAACCGTGATCTTCAAGGCGGTCGGCAACGGAAAGCCCTACCCGGAGCACGGCCTGTCCTCTGGCGACTGGGCCAGGATCCCGCCGCGCCAGGTCCGGCTCGACCAGCTCATCAGCACCAAGCGCGAGCTCGACCTGCAGTCCCTCCTCGCGAAGGACTCCACCTTCTACGGCGACCTGTTCCCGCACGTCGTCCTGTGGAAGGGCGATCTCTACCTCGAGGACGGCCTGCACCGGGCCCTCCGCGCCGCCCTCCAGCAGCGCCTCGTCCTGCACGCCCGGATCCTCGACCTGGACGTCGTGGACCTGGGCACCCCCACCTGATCCCACCGGCACCATCGCCGGGAAGCCATCCGTCTCCCGGACGCCCCGGCGCCCCCGCACAGTCTCGGCAGCCGCGTGCAGCCCAGGCCGGACCTCGGGGGCCGAACCTCGCCGTCCCCCGAACGGCTGCCCGTCGCCCGAAGACACCTCACGCACACTCCACGAGGCGATATCCCGAACCGGACCTTGAACACGTCCTGAGACCGGCGCAGGCTGAGGATGAACACGCTTCGGGGCCGGGGGACGAGCCATGACGAAGACCGGGAAGAAACGGCGCGACTGGGTACCCGGCCGAAACCTCGCAGTGTCGGCGCTGGCCTGGCAGGCGGCCCGCCCGGTCCTGGCCCGCCGCTCCCGGTCCTGGTGGTCGGTCCCGCTGCGCATCCTGATGGCGGGCCAAGGACGCACACCTTTCAACAGCAACGCCCTGCCCCCGACCGCCCACTCCTACACCCAGGAGACCAGCGATGACCGGCTCTCCGACTACGCGGTGGCCGTGGACGACGCGTCCGAACGCCTGACCAGGTCAGAAATCGACCACCTCCGCGCCACCGGAGAACTCCCCCAGTGGTTCTACGACGACGTCGAAGAGCTCTACCAGGCCTGGCGCCGCACCAAACGAGGCCGCTGACCCCGCGCCCGGGTCAGCGGGCGCGAGCGGGCTCCGGAACCGGCAGGGCGGCCTCGGACTCGATCAGCTGCTCCAGCTCGGACTCGGCGGTCGTCATGCTCGGACGCACGAACCCCGGCCGGGACGCCATGACACCGAGGATCACCTCGGGCACGATCAGGACGAACAGCAGCCCGAGCGACACCGTCCAGCCCCCGGTCAGGTCATGCAGCAGACCGACGGCCAGCGGCCCCACACCGGCGAGCAGATATCCCGCGGTCTGCGCCATCCCGGACAGCCGCGCGGCGACCATCGGGCTCGGCGACCGCAGGTTGAGCAGGGTGAACGCCAGCGGGAACGCGCTGCCCGTCCCGAGCCCGAGGAAGCCCACCCACAGCCATCCGGCGGACGGCGCGACGAGCAGACCGCCGATGCCCAGGACCATCGTCGCGGCGACCGCGATCACCAGGGCGCCCTGACGGCGCATCCGCGCCGCGGTGACCGGGGTCGCGAAGCCCAGCGGAATGCCGATCAGCATCATCACCGAGACCATCGCCCCGGCCTCCCCCGCCGCGAACCCGTGGTCCCGCATGATCTGCGGCAGCCACGACATCAGGACGTAGAACATCAGCGACGCCAGCCCCATGAAGCCCGCCACGGACCAGGCCAGCGGCGACCGCAGCAGCGAGCCCTCCACACCGGCGGGACGTGCCGCGTCGGACTCCTCGGCGGGCGCGGACCGCCGGTCACGGCGCGAACGAAGCGCCAGCGGCCCCCAGGCCAGGGCTCCGATCAGCGACGGAACGGCCCACACGGCGAGCGCCATCCGCCACCCGCCCGCGTTGTCCAGCGGCACGGCCAGCCCCGCGGCGATCGCGCCGCTGCCCGCCATCAGCATCATCATGAGCCCGGTCAGCGACCCCACCCGGCTCGGGAACGCGCTCTTGATCACCGCGGGCATCAGCACGTTGCCCATCGCGATGCCCGCCCCCGCGAGCACCGTCCCCCCGAACAACGCCACCTGCGCGGGAACGACCCGCAGCACGATCCCGGCCGTGATCAGGGAGAGCGCCACGGTGATCGCGGCCTCGGGCCCGACACGCCGCGCCAGCACGGGAGCGATCGAGGCGAACACCCCGAGGCACAGCACGGGCAGCGTCGTCAGCACACTGACCTCGACGCCGCTCAGCCCCAACGACCCCTGCAGGTCGCTGAGCACCGGCGCCACACCGGTGATCGCGGCCCGCAGGTTGACGGTCAGCAGAATGAGTCCGGCAAGAGTCCAGAGAGTCGTCAGCCGAGAAATGGCCGGGGCAGTGGTCGAAGCCTTGGTGTTCATGATCCTTCGGTCCCGGGCGCCGCCTGAGCAGCACCATCGTCGTGAATGTTCTGTCCGGTGAATCTCGGCCCGCGGCCAGGAAGCCGAAGCGCCGTGCGAGCCTGACCAGTGCGCCGTGCACACCGGGCCGCCACGTACCGCTGACCCCAGAGCGAATCCGCACCGCGCTGTGCTGGGCACCACTCACTGCAAAGCCGCGCGGAACCTGTTCAGGAGCCTGCGCCCCACCAGACGCACCGCACGAGCCCCCCTCGACCAAGCACCGGTGAGGGCAGGCCCGAACACTCGAACCCGGTGCGCACCGCTAGGTCATCCAGCTCAAGGACTCGTCCACGCACCCGGTCTCCACTGCCGATGCAGCTTCACCTACCGGCGCGGCACCTGTACTGAGCTGGAATGAACGCAGCCAAGGGGACGGCGCAGAATCGCACGCCTCACCCAAAAGCGAGCACGGTTCCAGCCCCGGAACGCATCACGGCCGCCGCGAATCGTCGCGGGCCCAGATCAAGCTCAGGGGACGTCGGGGACGGACCGTTCGACCTCGTCGTCGGTGTTGTGGTCGTCCGCCTCGTCCATGATCTGGTCGAGACATCGGCGGGCGGCGGCCGCCGCGGCTTCCCCGTCACTCGCGGCGATGGCGGCGGCGATGGGGCCGTGCGGGATGTCGGCGTGTTCGACGACCGCGCCCGCCGCGCCGATGCTCGCGCGCAGGGCGGCGCTGAAGTCGCGGTACAGCTCGATCAGCATGCCGTTGTGGGTGGCCTCCACGACGGCGGTGTGGAACGTGAGGTCGGCCTCGACGAACTCGGGGTGCTCGCGGGCCGCCCACGCCGCGTCGCGCAGCGCCAGAGCCGCCCCGATCGCCGCGAGGTCGGCCGGGGTACGGCGGGCGGCGGCGAGGCGGGCCGCCTCGACCTCCAGGCCGCGCCGGATCTCCAGGGTCTCGACGAGTTCGGCCCGCTCGAGCCGGCGCCGCATGACGCCGGACATCTCGCTGGTCGCGCGCACGTACGTGCCGTCCCCCTGGAGGCTCTCCAGGATCCCGGCGTGCGTCAGGGCCCGGACGGCCTCGCGCACGGTGTTCCGGCCGACGCCGAGGCTCTCCGACAGGACCGGCTCGGGAGGGATCCGGCCGCCGACCGGCCACGTGCCCGCGACGATCTCGCCCTTGAGCTGGTCGATCACCTGCTCCACCAGGGACGAGCGGCGAGCTGTCCGCAGCGTCACGTTCCCTCCTCACAAGCCGTCCAGGACGAACCTGACCCCCAATGGGCCAATCATCCCATGTCTCCATGTTAGGACGTCCGCGCAGGCTCCGTCATTCCCGCCCCCAAGGCCGCGACCGCCCACCGCCACGCCCGCTCAGGCCGTAAGAACGAACGCCGCAACCACGGTGACCTGCGAATTCGCCCCACCACACCGATCAAGCGTCATCGCGCCCGAACCCATCCACCCCGGACGTGTGCCTTCGCTCACTTCGCCCAGCTCGGCCCGCGCACAGCCCGTCTCGATCACAACGGAGTCGGCGCACAGCTCACCTCATCCACAAGCACGGCCCGTCAGAACCCGACAGCCCCGCAAAACGACCACGCCCGCCCATCAGCGGAAAGCCGGATGGGCGGGCGGACGGACGCGCGTGTCGGTCGTAGCGGGTCAGACTCCGACGTCGCAGGGGGCGTTGTGCGGACGGGCAGCACGGAGGCCCACGGCTTCGAGGGCGCGCCGGTAGGCGGTGGTGGCGGCGTGCGTGTCACCCGCGAACTGGAAGAGATCGCCCAGCTCGTGAAGCAGACGGGCGGACGCCCGGCTCGCCGGGAGCGAGGTCAGCTGCGTGGACGCCGCGCGGAGCACCACGAGCGCGGCCTTCGGGTCGCGCTGCGCCACTCGTGCGCGCGCCAGGACGAGCCGGGCCTGCGCCACCTTGTGCGTGCGGGCGACAGAGTCGGTGTCCGGCAGGGGCCCCAGGGCGGTGAGGACGTCCTCGTCGGGCACGGCCAGGGCCATGCCGGTCTCGAGGAACTCCTCCAGGTGGGAGATCGCCTGCGCGGGCTGACCAAGGATCACCAGTGCGCGTGCCGTCTCCACGGTGCGCTCGGTGATCTCGGCGCCTTCCAGGTCCTCGGCGCCCTTGAGGAGGCGCAGCGCCTCCTCCGCGGCGGCCGGGGACGCTCCGAGCGGCATGCTCTCCCGCACCGGCGTCTCGGCGGTGAACGCCGGGACGCCACGGAGCAGGGCCTTCGCGGCGGCGAGGTCCAGACGCGCGAGCGCACGAGGACGGGTGCCCTCCCCGCGCACGGCGAGCGCCTGGTCGGCGAAGTAGAGCGAGTCGCCGATCGCGTTCTGGTCGAGGGCCGTGACGCTGGCCCGCTGGTAGCAGGCGCTCAACGTGTCGCCGTCGCCGGAGCGTCCGGCCTCTTCGGCGGCGAGCAGCGTCCGTCCGAGCGCGTGCGCGCGTTCGAACTCGGAGCGGTCGACGTAGGCGAGCAGCAGCATGCGGCCCACCTCGATGCGCTCGTGCCCGCGTGTGAGGCCGAGTTCGTCCAGGCGCGTGAGGGTGCGTTCCCCCAGTGCGATGGCCTGGCCGAGGTCGCCGACCGCGTGGTAGCAGCGGGCGAGCGAGATCACGGGCGGGAGCCAGCTGGTCCGTCCGGGGTCGCGTTCGGCCTGCTCGCGGAGCTCCTCGAAGAGGGCGATGGCGTCATCGATCCGGCCGAGCCGTTCGAGCGCGCGGGCCTGTCCCTCACGCGCCCGCGCGGTGAGGTCCGGGTCGTCGCTGCGCTTGATGACGTCCTCGAAGACGGACGCCGCGCCGCGCGGGTCACCGGCGAGCAGGGCCAGATGCGCGTGCCGTTCGCGGACCTCCAGGTGCGCGCGCTGCTCGGGCTCCACGCCCTCGGCGAGGTACTCGGGCGTGCATCCGAGCCGCTCGGCCAGCATCCGCAGGACGGTCGGGGTGGGAGTCCGCTTGCCGGACTCGATCAACGAGATGTAACTGTCGGAGAGGTCGTGTCCGGCGAGCTGCGCCTGCGACAAGCGTCTGGTCAGCCGCAGGTTGCGGACGCGCTCCCCGACGTTGCCTGGACCCGGCATGAGAACTCACTTAGCGGAAGTAAACAGGCGGCTGGGGTTCCGACATAATTGCACATCGTCGGTTATCGCACGTCGAGAGTAACGAAGCGGTCCCAGTCGTCCCTAGATACGGCTTTGGCGGTGATAACGGTTCAACCCAGTAGATCATGCTCGACGGACGCCCTGGACGGAAGCCGTACCACGCCCGCGAGACCCGACCGCGACCCTCCGGATCCGCCGTCCGCTCCGGGGATCCGCGGGCCCGTCACCGAGAAAACGCACGCCACAAGGCGTGTCGCCCCGTCCGCCCGGGACCACGGCCGCACTCACCCGAGTCAGTACGTGATGTAGATCACACCTGTGGGATCAGTCGTCGGAGGCGTTCTTGTTGGGGAAGATCATCTCGCAGACCTCCAGGTACAGCTGCTCCGGGTACGGCAGGTAGGGGACGGCCGAGAGGGCCTGGTCCTGACCGGCCGACTCCAGGACGAACTCCCCGTACCCGAGCATCCGGCCCGCGACGGTCCGCTTGAAGCTCATGTCCGTGACCTTCGCCAGCGGCATCATCGCGACCTTGCGCGTGATCAGGCCGGTGGTCAGCAGCATCCGCTGATTGGTGATCACGAAGTAGTCCACGGACCACTCGGCCACCCGCCAGACGAACCAGGCGAGCAGGATCAGCCAGCCCCACCAGATCCAGCTGATGACCGTGCCGGCATCGCTGGCCAGCGTGTTGCTGAGCACCCCGGCGAGGATCAGGCCGCCGAGGACGAGCCCGACCGGCAGCATCAGCACGGCGGGATGGCGCCGGACCGTGATGACCTGGGTCTCGTGCGGGAGCAGGTACTTGTTGACCGAAGCCGGAGCGGAGTCACCGGGCGTGACCAGGCGCATGGGAGACCTCAGCCGAGCGCGTCGAGGAAGGTGGCCACGGAGTTCGCGGCGGACGTGAGCCCGTCCGCGATGCGGGCGACCGCGCGCGCCGCACCGTCGGGCTGTTGGACGAGATAGACCACCGCGACCGCGGCGGCTGCCCAGGCGATGTACTTCTTGGCGGGCACTCATGCCTCCCTGAGCGGACGACCCACAGACCCTCGGCCAGTTTCGCACAGCGTTCAGGCACGGCAAAGCATTCGCGCGACGCCTCCACCGCCGTGTCACCAGAACATGACCCCAACGTTTCGGGGCGCCCGCTCGTTCTGTGGGGTGAGCGACGACGGAGACGGAAGGGTCAGGGGGTGTTGCCCAGTGAGGTGCGCGGTGAACGGCGCTTCTTCTCGGCGGCAACGACGGCGAGCACCTGAAGGTGCTTACGCGCGACGCGTTCCACCAAATCCGGCGACGCCGCGCCGGTCACCTCGAGCGCCCCGAACCGCGCGGCGGTCACGCACCGCTCCACGGTCCGTCCATCGTGCACACCTGAGAACTCGCGGGCGAGCCGCTCGCCGATCTCGCCGAATGGCGCTTCGGAGTCCGGACGCTGAGCCATGACGCATCCCCCAAGCTCGCTCCCCCCGCCCCGATCCTGAACCGTCCCCGTTATGCCGAAGCGGCGGAGCGGAACGCCCTTCGACGTTCCGTAAATCCATTACTACCCATGGTGACCATCCCCCGAACCACCAAGATCACCATCCCCAGGAAGCCCCACCCCGCCCACCTGCCCAAACACAACCCCACGGCCCAGAGCACGCCATGAATAGCCGACCCCAAGCCGTCATGCACACCAAGACACCGAAAGAAGGATCCGCGCGAATGCACACCCGCCGAGGCCGCCGGACAACACCCCAGGCCTCACCCGCCCAGCAGCCAACCACCGCCCATGAGAAGGCAACGCACAACCCCAGGCCCGGCAAACCACATGGCCACCCCAAACCCCGCCCCACCAGCAACGACCCGCCTCGGCCGCACCCAAACCCCCGCGCCCTCAGACCACTCCCAGGCGACGACAAGCCCAGCGGATATCGACCCCCGACCTGCCCGAACCTGAATACCTTGCCGGAAGGCCGGCACCCGGCAGGCCGTCCATATCCAGGTCACGCCCTGGCAGACAAGGCCCTGAATCGAGCGCATCGCGCCCCTGCCTTCGGGTTCCGACCAACGCGAAAAGCAGGCCACCAAGGCCCTCAGCCCCACAGTCCAAGAGCAGGCGCATTCCGCATCCACTCGCGCACGCAGCGCTATCACGCCAGGCGGCGGCACCCCGGACTCATCGCCGCGCCGATGCTGCCAACGCACAAGCGGCACGCGAAATCGAAACACGTCCACCCAGCCAGACCGCGCTACGCGGAGGCAGCGAGGCAGAGGCGGTTACGCCCACGGGACCAATACAAGCGCGCCGACATTGGTGGCATCGGGGCCAGCCCATGACCGAGCGACGCGGCTTCTGTGGATGAGCCCCAGGGAGACGGCCTCCGGGCAGGAACGCCCTGTATGCAGAGCCCGCAAGCTCGGGAGGCGAAGCGCGCGGTCTTACGTCGCGCTCACGGCGGCAATCATGCGCTGACCACGGTGGACGACGTGTTGTGCGGCGCGGGTCGGCAAGGGCGGGCGAGGTGAGGGTGCGGGGGAGCAGCGGGGAGGCGGGTGGTGGTGCTGGGGGGTGGGGTGGGTTGCCCCGGGGTGGGAGCCGGCCGTCCCCTGGGGCCACGGGGTATGTCGTGGCCGCTCGGGGACGGCGCGTGCTCGGTGGTGGCGGGTCAGACGACGCCGTAGAGGCGGTCGCCGGCGTCGCCGAGGCCGGGAATGATGAATCCGTGCTCGTTGAGGTGGTCGTCGATCGCGGCGGTGACGACGCGGATCGGGGCGTCGATGCTGCCCACGGCCTCCTCGAGGTGCTTCAGGCCCTCCGGGGCCGCGAGCAGGCAGAGCGCGGTGACGTCGCGGGCGCCGCGGTCGAGCAGGAGCTTGATGGCGGCGGCGAGGGTGCCCCCGGTGGCCAGCATCGGGTCGAGGACGTAGCACTGGCGGCCGGACAGGTCGTCCGGGAGGCGGGTGGCGTAGGTCTGCGCCTGGAGCGAGCCCTCGTCCCGGATCATCCCGAGGAAACCGACCTCGGCGGTGGGCAGGAGGCGGGTCATGCCGTCGAGCATGCCGAGACCGGCGCGCAGGATCGGCACGACCAGCGGCTTCGGGCTGGCCAGCTGGACGCCGTGGGCCTCGGCCACGGGGGTCTGGACGGTGACGTCGGTCACCCGCACGTCCCGGGTCGCCTCGTAGGCGAGAAGGGTCACCAGCTCGTCCGCCAGACGGCGGAAGGTGGGCGAGTCGGTGCGCACGTCCCGAAGCGTGGTCAGCTTGTGGGCGACGAGCGGGTGGTCGACGGCGAGGGTCTGCATGTACTCACGGTAGCCGACCCCGGATGGCCGATCAGATCGCGCCCGGCCTGCGGATAGGACTTCGAACCGCTGGGCACCATGCCGATATGGACAGCGATCGTGAAGTCCGCCCGAGAGGAGGCCCCCGGCCCGTCCGGGAGCCCGCCCCGGACCCGCCCGAGGGGAAGGAGAGCCCGCGGGCGCGTGTCGGAGTGATCACCGGGAACGCGAAGGACCCGGCCGTCACGGAGAGTTCGGGAGCGCCTGTCGGAGCGCATCGTGGCTCGGCGCGTGCCGAGTCGGGCCGTCCGGAACGCGAACTGGCGACCGGAGGCACGCGGACCCCGAAGACGGATCGGAACCCCCCGAGCACCGGAGCGGCGACCACGCCGCCGCATCATCCCCCACGGCCCGAGATCGGGCCGGCCCCTCGCCGCGCCACCGAGACCACCGTCCGTTCGCAGGTCACACCAGGCGCGCGCCATGCCCCCGACGCGACCGACCGGCCAGGGGCCGACGTCCGCGCCCCGCTGGAGGCTCGGCCGAGTGCCCGCTCGGAGCCCCACATCGGCAGCCGATGCGAGGCTGAAGCCAACAAACCACCTGAGCCTGGAAGGGCCGCCCGATCAGGTTTCGTAGCGGGCGGCCTGTCGAGGACTGGAGCCGACGACCAGTCGGAGGGTGGAACAGAGGGCCGACCTGGGGTCGGAGTAACCGACCCGCCGGAAGCCGAGGCGGGTGATCTGGCTGAGTCCGGGACGAACGCGTGGTCGGAGGTCGGCGCGTACGCGCGGCAGGAGGCCGGAGCGGGCGGCCGATCGAGAGGCTCGACGGGCGCCCCGGTGGAGATCCGCACGGGCGGCCGGTTGGGGGCTGTGGTGAGTGGCGGTGGCCTTGCCGAAGGTGATTCCGATGCTGGTCGGGACGCTTGGGGGTCGGGGACCTCTGTGTCCGGCGGGACGAGGCGCGCCTCGGGGAACGGGGCCGGGCGGGGTGCTTCGGCGGCCTGGGATGAGTCAGGGCGCACAGGTGCACTGTCCAGTATCGGTGATCCTGGGGTCATGGCCAGGAAAGTCGCCCATCTGGATCTGGAACTCGGCGCCGAGCGCAGGAGACGTTCGGAGAGCAAGCGCGTCGTCTGGCGTAACGGGGCGCGCTCGGCGTCGGCAGGAGACGAGTACGCGGACGAGGATGATCTGGACATCGCGTCCTCATCGCCCTGTCCGGACGACGGGGAGAACGGGGAGGACGGGGACGGTGCGTCGCGGTCGGCGGCCGCCGATGCCCAGGAGGCGGGGGTGCTGAATCTCACCCCGGAGGAGTCGCGGGAGCGGCTGCGCCGGCGCGCGCGGTTCCTGCGGGAGCTCGCCGAGGCCCGCGAGCTGCGCGAACGGGTCACACCGCACCGGGCGAGGCGGAAGCAGATCCACGCGGCGCTCCGCCGCAAGACCTTCCGGTTCTTCGGCTGACCTCGCCGCCCTCGCGGCGTCGTCCCTGATCAAAACGGTGGATATCGAGGCTCGGCGGGGTCCTGGCGTCCCCGCCGAGCGCTCGAACCTCCCCGGTACAGGAGCCTGGTGGCCATCCGAGACTCCCGGCGGGGCCGGATCGAGTAGATTCGGACGGCGCGGTGCCCGGACGGGCGCCGAGGCACCCCGCCCGGCACGGCGGCGGGGTTCGCGAGGAGCAGGGGCACGTCCGTGTTCCGTCCTCGCAGGACACGCGCGCCGGTGGGGTGGACATGACGGATGTGGACGCGGCGGACTTCGCCGTCGTGGTGTACCGCGAGGACGCACGCTGGGAGGCCGAGGTCCTTCCGGTCGCGTTGACCGAGGACCTGGACGGGCTGATCCACGCCCTGCGCCAGCAGCCGAGTCTCGGCGGCACCATCGGGCTGGTCTCGGTCGGCGACGACTTCTTCGTGGCGATCCGGCTGCTCGGCGACGAGGACATGGTCTTCCTGTCGGACGTCACGGCCTCGGTGGACTGGCCGCTCGCCCAGCAGGTCCTGGAGTACCTCGACATCCCCGTCCCCGAGGACGAGGAGCTGGACCAGGTCCTCCCGGTCGGCGACATGTCGATCTTCGCCGACCTGGGCCTGGACGAGATGGAGATCGGCGCGATCTCCGGCGACCTCGAGCTGTACCCGGACGAGATGCTGCTCAGCATCGCCGGGCGCCTGGGCTTCGCCGCCGCCTTCGAACGCGCCCTCGACACCGTCGCCTGACCCCGCCCCGGGCCAGGGGGCGGGCGGGGGTGTGCCCGGCCGAACCTCGTGGTCCACAATGAACGGGTGTCGTATTTCGCCGCCGTGTTCGCCCGGACACCCCAGGGCTGGCTGGGGACCGAGGCCGCCCTCGCCGAGGCCGAGAGCGTCGACGACATCGCCGACCAGATGCGCGAGGCCGCCGTCGAGTCCTACGGGGACGCGGTGGTCCTGCTGGTCGAGCAGGAGGACGACTGGTTCGCGATCGTCCGGCTGGACGGTGACGACGAGCCGCGCGCGTACGTGTCCGCCGTCCGCGACGACCCGCTCGCGGGCCTGTTCCTGCCGCTCGTCGGGGACGCGCCTGACGGTGATCCGTCCGGCGACGCGTCCCTGCTCACCGATCTCGGCGTGGACGCGGGGCAGATCGCCGAGCTGGGCGAACGTGCCCTGCCCGGGGACGCGCTGCTGACGATCGCCGAGCGGGTGGGCTTCGGCGAGGAGTTCGACCGGCTCCGTGACTGACGACGCCGTGCCGCCGCGCGCGGCCGCGAAGTACGGCATCCCGGCGACCGACGACGCAGCGCGCGAATACGAGCCGACCATGCGTCTCGCGCTGGACGAGGCGCGTCTCGCGGCGGAGGCCGGAGACGTCCCGGTGGGCGCGGTGGTCCTCAGCCCGGACGGGGACGTCCTGGGACGCGGCCACAACGACCGTGAGCGGACCTGCGATCCGACCGGGCACGCCGAGATCGTCGCGATGCGGGAGGCCGCGTCGGCGCTCGGCTCGTGGCGGCTGTCCGGCTGCACGCTGGTGGTGACCCTGGAGCCGTGCACGATGTGCGCGGGCGCGGCCGTCCAGGCCCGTCTCGACCGCGTCGTGTACGGCGCGATCGACGAGAAGGCCGGCGCCGTCGGCTCGCTGTGGGACGTCGTCCGCGACCGCCGCCTCAACCACCGCCCCGAGGTGATCGTCGGCGTTCTGGCCGACGAGTGCGCCGTCCCGCTTATCGAGTTCTTCGCATCGCGCAGAGTCCGGTAGGCTCTCCTGCGGTGGCGTCGCCTAGTGGACGAGGGCGCACGCCTCGAAAGCGTGTGAAGTGCAAGCTTCCGTGGGTTCGAATCCCACCGCCACCGCCATCTAGATGGCCCCTGACCTGGCCAAACGCCGAGGGCGGCACCTACGGGTGCCGCCCTCGGCGTTTTTCTGGGCTCGGTCGTCCCGGGGATCGGATGGTCAGGGGCGGCTGGGGCTGCGCTTCGGTCGGGGGTCCCGTTGTCGCGGGCCCCTGCGGACGCGGCGGCGGTTCCGACCCCTGCGCGGGTCCTCGTCCTCGCCGCCGGGACCGATCGCGCGGCTTTCTCCACCATGGTGGCGGCCATGCGCGAACGCAGTATCACGGCCTTCGTCATCCTTTAGCGGGAATTACTTCGCCGATCCTTATTTTATGGGCCTCGCGAGTGAGTAAGGCGTCACTGATTCGGCCAGTTATCGAGGTCACATCCCGGGTATTCGGAAAGGTGCCCACATGTCCCTCGACACGAACGAAGGGAGGTCAGCCGATCATGATGAAATTCATGAGCAAGGTCCGGGCCATCAAGTCCGGCGCCTACCTGTTCTACTACGGATAAGGATGTCCGGGGAACGAGATTCTTCAGTCCGACGTGGCGAAGGCGGCCGGTCGCGGCCGCTGCTTCAGTCGAGAGAACGACAAGGATGACGGCATGCGTCCTCATCGGCGGGTCAGTGCACCGGAAAGCCCCTCACGCCAGGCCGACAGGATCGCGTTTCTGACGGAAGGCACGGCGCGCCATGGTGACTTCTGGCGGTTCGCCTCGCACGTGTACGTGGCGGCGAGTGCCGAACTGGCGAAGGAGGCCTACCGGCGCACCGGAAAGGACTTCAAGGTCCCGGACGGAATGTTCCGGCTCCCCGACCAAGTGCGCCGTGCTCTGCCCGCGGGGGCATTCCTGCCCAACAGCATCGCCCCCGCCCGCAGCCATTTCGGGCACAGTGCCGTCAGCCGATCCGTCGGGGTGCTGGCCACGGAGGCGGCCCGGACCGCCGACCTCTGGCCCACGGACCAGGCGGTCCCGGTGCTGCCCGCGCTCAGGCGGATGTTCTCCAGGATGGGCGCGCATTACTGCTTCGGCGTCGACGCCGCCCCGCTGATGCACGTGGAGGCGGCCCTCGCCCGTGCTCGCGAATCCGCTCCGCCCCGCACCCTCTACCTGCCGACCCCGACCCGCCGGCGGCTTCAGCGCCGGCTTGGCGCCCTGGCCGGGCGGATCGGCGCGCTCATGGAGGAGCGCCTGAGACAGGGGCGCACGGCCGAGCCCGACCTGCTCGGCGTCATGATCGAATCGTCCCTGCGGCACGGCACGCCCCCGGGCGTCAACATCACCTTTCCGCTGGCGGTGATCCTCCTGGCCTCGCAGGAGCAGCCGACCCGGGCCGGCGGTTGGCACCTGCTGGGTCTGGCCCGGCATCCTGACCTGGCGGACCGCATCGCCGACGAGGCCGCCCTGCTCCCCGACGATCCGAGGAAGATCACCGCCGCCGATCTGGCCCGGCTGACCCACGCCGACGCCTTCGTCCGCGAGACCCTGCGGCACTATCCGCCCATCTGGCTGAGCACGAGACTCGCGACGACGTCCACCCGTGTGGGCGAGCATCGGCTGGATTCCGGTGACCGGCTCATGCTCTCGCCCTATCTGATCCATCACGATGAGCGCTACCACGCCGATCCGGAGCGGTTCGACCCTGATCGTTGGCTGTGTCCTGACGCCGCGTCCGGCGGTGATGCCGCCGCGACCGGGGGCTATGTGCCTTTCGGAGCCGGACCGCGGCTGTGCCCGGGGGCCGCGCTGGCCGGCGTCGAGTTGACCCTGCTCGTGGCGCTGACGGCCCGCGCCCTGCGCCTGTCGTGCCCGTCCCCCGAACCCTTCCGGCTCACCACCGCCGGCGCGTTGACCCCCAGTGACCTGCGCCTGGTGTTCAGCCACCGCGCCTGAGCGGAGGCCCGCGATGCTGACCTTTCCGATCACCACCCGGCGGCTGGTGCTGCGCGTGCCCCAAGCCGACGATCTGGATCATCTACGGGACTTGTACGAGGATCCGATCGCGCTGGAGCACGTGGGCACCCAGGCCAACTGGAACCGCGATCTCACCGCCGACCGTCTGGACCGCTGGGCTGATCAGCACCGCCGGCTCGGCTACTCGATGGCGACCGTCGTACGACGCAGCGACGGCCGGATCGTCGGGCTGAGCGGCATGACACCCAACGAGGACGGCGATCCCGAACTCAGTGGCCTCATGATCCGCCAATGGTGGGGTGAGAACTACGGCCTCGAAGCGACCGAGGCCCTCTTGGGGGCCGTCCAGGATGACCCGCGATTCCCCATCATCATGGTGCGCATGGAGACGACGCATCCGGCCATCGACCATGTCGAACGGACCTTGCTGATCCCCAATGGGTTCACCTTCGTCAGGGTTTCCCCGTTGTTCGAGGACGGAAAGCTGATGCGGCTTTATCAATGGACTTCCGCGCAGCCGGATTGACGGGCAGGGCCGTTGAATCAAGGGTCTTCCGGGGCGATCTCTTCGGGGGTTTCCACACTGAGCTGCTTTCGGGCTTCGATGCGGAATCGCTGGACGGCGTCCACGAGGCGTTCGTAGGGAGGCTCCGCGTATTCGTCGGCTCTCGGGTCGGGTTCTTCGCGGGTCTCGGCCAGGACGGCATAGGAGTGGCGGAGCATCATGCGTGCCGCGACCTGGAGGTCCCTAGTTCCCAGAAGCCTGATCTGTTCCACGAGCAGGCGGAGCTCGTGGTATTCGTCCTCCATTTCGTGGAGGACGGCGTCGCGGTCGGCTCCCGCGTGCTTGACCCTGTTGCGTCCGTGGAGGATCTTTCTGACGCGCACCACGGTTTCGGAGCAGAGCTGGTGCATCGGCTCGTCCCACCTTTTCCTGAGGGCTTCGCGTTCGCGGCGCCGCTCCATCAGGTAGGCGGGGACGAATCCGATGAGGGCACCGGCCGTCACGGGCAGCACGGTGAGCGCGGCCTGGGTCGTCAGGGACATGCGTCCGCCTTCCGGTCGGTGCCCGCGCTGATCAGGAGCGGCGGAGGATGAGGCGGCCCTGGCGGTGGCGCTCGTTGGACGCCGGTTCGCGGCGCATGCGGCCCACCTCGGTGAACCCGGCCTCGGCGGCTCGCGCGGCGAGGACGTCGAGGGGCCAGCGGTAGGCGGGGGCGACCCTGTGGTCGAACGGGAGGACGTCCGGGCCCTCGGCCTCGAAGAAGCCGAGCAGGAGGTGGCCGCCGGGGGCCAGGACGCGGTGGAACTCGTCCAGGTAGGGCCGGAGCTCCGCCGGGGGCGTGTGGATCGCCGAGTACCAGGACAGGACGCCGCCGAGGGACGCGTCGGGGGCGTCGACGGCGTCCATGGAGGCGAGGTCGAAGCGCAGGCCGGGGTGGGCGGCGCGGGCGATGTCGATCATCGCGGGGGCGATGTCGAGGCCGAAGGCGGAGAGGCCGAGGTCGCGCAGGTGGGCGGTCATGTGGCCGGGGCCGCAGCCGACCTCGGCGGCGGCCGTGTTGCCGGACGCGCGGACGAGGTCGGCGAAGGCGGCGAGCGCCGCCCGGTCGAGCGGCTGGTCGTCGAGGGCGCCCTGGACGAACTCGGTGTACAGGGTGGCGACCGCGTCGTAGGCGTCCGCGGTGGCGCTGACATAAGAGGAAGAATCGGGCACGGCCGTCCACTCTAGGGGCCGGACGATCATGACCGCCCGGCCGTCGCGAAGTCAGCCGATGGTGACCAGGGTCACACCGGTCGCGGCCAGGGCGAGGCCGAGGCGCTGGACGGTGCGGAGGCGCTCGCTGAAGGCGATGCGTGCGAGCAGGACGGTGATCGCCGGGTAGAGCGAGGTCAGGACGGCCGCGAGGCTGAGGAGACCGCTGTTCACCGCGAGGTAGTACAGGGCGTTCGCGGCCGCGTCGAGGCTGCCGGAGAGGAGCGCGAGGCCGATGAGGCGGCGGCCTGAGACGCTCGTCCCGGGGGTTCCGCCGCGCGCGACGACCACGGCGAGGGCGACCGCGACGATGGCGAGGTTGCCGGCGCGGGCCGCGACGAGGGGCCAGAGCCCGCCGCCGGTCCCGGCGGACTTGATCAGGGTGAAGAAGAGGCCGAAGCAGACGCCGGAGACGAGCGCCATGAGCGGTCCGTTGTCGAGGCGGCCGCCGGACCGCTCGGACCGGGCGTCCGATTTCTCCATGCTGACCAGGCCGATCGCGATGAGGCAGATCAGCACGCCGGTGAGGACGGTCGCGTCGAGGCGTTCGCCGCGCGCGACGCCGACCGCGATCGGCAGGAGCGCGGACGCGAGGGCGGAGACGGGCGCGACCACCGACATCGGGCCCCGGGCGAGCGCCCTGTAGAAGGTCATCAGGCCCGCTCCGCCCGCGACCCCCGCCGTGAATCCCCAGGCCAGTGAGGCGGACGTGGGGGCGCGGCCGGTGAGCAGCGCGGACACGAACAGGACGGTGAGTCCGGCCGGGACGCACCAGAGCAGCGTCTTGAGCGTGCTGGAGTGCCGGGTGACCGTGCCGCCGAGGAAGTCGGCGACGCCGTAGGCCAGCGCGGCCCCCAGCGCGAGGATCGTCACCATCAGTCGAGCAGCCGGGTGGCGATCCGGACCTCCGGGGAGATCGCGCGGAGGTGGTCGGCGAGGGCGTCGCCCGCCGCGCGGAGGCGGTCGATCGGATACGGCTCGAGGCGTTCGAACAGGAACAGGGCGTTCTTGGTGTTCTCGGTGATGCGGGTGCGGACGCACTGACGCCAGTTCCAGCGGCGGCACGTCACGCCCTTGTCGTCCCGCCAGATGACCTCGCCCTCGGACGGGTGCTCGACGGCCGGTTCGCCGTTGGCGATGACGTCGAAGGGCTCGTCTCCACGCGCGCGCACGAGGCGGGCCGGGCCTTCGTAGGTGTCGAGGTCCTCGCCGCCGATGGGCAGGGCGTACTCGACGCTGACGGCGTTGTAGGCGTCCACGACCTGGTTGATGGCGGGCAGGGAGTCGGCACGGCGGAGCAGGGCGTCCACGGACGGGCGGGTGCGCTTGGGCTTGGCGCCGAACGCGGTGTACGCCTCGTGCCATGCCCCGACATGCGGGTCGGACGGGTCGGCGACGGCCCCGGCGGTCTTGAGCCATCCCTCGGACGCGGCGCCCGAGGGGCCGTTGACCAGGCCTTCCGCGGACATGAGGAGCACCGCGAAGTCGGGACGCAGCTCGCGTACCGCGGTGTCGACGACGATCCGTTCCAGCATGACGAGCACCCCTTCGGTCATTTCAGTGAACCATGTATATCACTAGAACGACCGACGGTAGGGTGACGCGATGAGCGAACAGGAGGCGGTCGGCGGCGCCGTCGCGCGGACCGTCAGGACGCTGCGCGCCGGACACGGCTGGAGCCTGGACGAGCTCGCCGAACGCGCGGGTGTCAGCAAGGGCGTGCTGGTCAACCTGGAACAGGCGCGCGGCAACCCCAACCTGGGCACGCTCATCCGGGTCTCGGACGCGCTCGGCGTCCCGCTCGTCCGGCTGGTGCAGGTGGCCGAGGAACCGCCGATCCGGCTGGTCTCGCCCGGACGGCAGGTCGTCCTGTGGGAGGGCGAGTCGGGCGGCACCGGAACGCTGCTCGCGGGCACCGACCCCGGCCCGACCCTGGAACTGTGGCGCTGGGAGCTGCGGCCCGGCGAACTGCGCGAAAGCGAGCCGCACAAGCCCGGCACGAAGGAGATCGTGCACGTCGAGACCGGCACGCTCACCCTCTACGTGGACGGCTTCGCCGAGCCCGTCCCCACAGGATTCGCCGCGCTCTTCCCCGGCGACCGCACGCACGGCTACGGAAACGACACCTCCGAGACAGTGCGCTTCATCCTCGCGGTACAGGACTTGTAACCGTCCGGATCCGCTGGAACGGGCCAAAGCGGCTCACACGTTGACGAGGTGGGGGACGCTTGTCAAGACGCCCCCGGACCGTTGATGATCCTTCGACGGGGATCTCGTTGTCACCTTCACGAGGGGCTGCACACGGTGAACCGGAACGCGACCCGAGCCCGCGCCGGACTGACCGGCGTGGTGAGGGCGCTCTCCCCCGGCACCGCGTCCCCCTCCCCGTCCGTGGCCTCTGTGCCGGGACCGCTTCCGGTGTCGGGAGGTCTGCTGTCCGGCATCGCCGTGGGGCCGTCCTCGGTCTGGGTGGTGGGGTCGGCCGGCCAGAAGCCGCTCGCGGCGCGCTGGGACGGCACGTCATGGACGGTCGTTCCGGATCCGTCCGATTCGTCCCTGGCGTCGGCGGCACTCCTGGGAGCGCGCCTGAGGGCCGTGGCATGCGTGCCCGGGTCGTCCCGCTTCGGTCCGGACACAGCGACGTCGAGCGGCCCTGGGCCGCCTGAGGCGGAGTCTGCGTCCGTGCAGGTCAGCGCCAAGACGACCGAGTCCGGACGGCCCTTCGGCGCGGGCGTGATCTCCGATGGCGGGACGGTGATCGCCGTTGGAGGCGCCTACGACCGCCTGGAGCACGTCGACATCGCGCTGATCCGGCACTGGAACGGCTCGGCATGGACGTCCTGGGACGCCCCTGACCTGCTGCGCGGCCTCGTCCTCAACGCCGTGGCCCCGGCCGGGCCCGGCCGCGCCTGGGCGGTCGGGAATGCCGGCCCGCACGGCCCGCGGGCCTTCCACTGGGACGGCACGTCCTGGAAGCCCTCCGACATCCCGGACATCCCGCACGGACGGCTCGTCGCCGCCACGGCCGTCGCTCCCGACGACGTCTGGGCGGTCGGAGCGGTCGACCGCGACGGCCTCGTCCTCCACTTCGACGGACGCACCTGGACACGCGTCCCCAGCCCGGCCAAGGGACCGCTGACGGGTGTCTCGGCAGCGGCACCGGATGACGTCTGGGCTGTCGGCCATCACGGCGTACTGCACTGGAACGGCCGCCGCTGGTCTCGTGTCAAAACCCCGCTGACCTCGGCGAACACCGTCACGGCCATCGCGTCCGACGATGTCTGGATCGCCGGTGGCGACGGCGAGGCGGCGCGCTTCGACGGCCGCCGCTGGACCGTCCCGCCAGGCGCGGAGCCGGCCGTCTGGCTGGCCTCGGCGGCCGCGCCCGACCGCACGGTCTGGCTCGCGGGCACCCGCTCCGGTGAGGCGGCCTCCGACACGTCCGCCTCCACGGCCGTCACCGCGCAGCCCAAGGACGCGTGACGCCCCTGCCCGGCGCGAACAGCGACGCTAGGAGGTCAGGCGAACGGGCATGGCGAGGTAGCGGAAACCGGTGTCCGCGTCCAGGTCGGACTGTTCGTCCTCCTTCTGGGAGTCGGGGATGCCGGTGAGCAGGGCGGCCTTGGTCGGACCGGCGCATTCGAGACGGGCGAACTCGGAACGGATGCCGGCGAGCCCGTCCAGCAGGTACTGCGGGCTGAAGGCGATGTCGATGGCGTCGCCGTCGAGCTCGGCGGACATCGACTCGTTCGCGCGCGCGGCGTCGCCGGAGGCCGCGCGGATGCTGACCTCGCTCCCGGTGAACGCCAGCCGGACGGGCGTGTTGCGCTCGGTGACCAGCGCGACGCGCTTGATCGCCTCCGCGAACGCCGCCGTGCGGACGCGGGCCACCGACGTCCACTCGCCGGTGATCCGCTTGCGGTAGTCGATGTACTGGTCGTCGAGCAGGCGCGTGGTCATGCTGCGGTCGCCGCCGGACACCCCGATCAGGGTGTCGTCCACGCCGGACAGGCCCAGCGAGACCGTCGCGCCCGGCCGGATGGCCTTGGCCGTGTCGGCGAGGGTGCGGGCGGGCACGACGACGCCCGCGCGGAAGTCGCCGGCGTCCGGGGACCAGGTGAGCTCGCGGGCGGCGATGCGGTACCGGTCGGTGCAGGCCAGCCACATGGTGTCGCCCTCGAGATCGAGGCGGACGCCGGTGAGCATCGGCAGCGTGTCGTCGCGCCCGGCGGCCGGGGTGACCTGCGCGACCGCCGCGGCGAACGCGTCGCCCGCGACCGTTCCGGCGCGGGCGGGCGGCTCGGGGAGGGTGGGGTAGTCCTCGACGGGCATGGTCTGGAGGCCGAACTCGGCGCTGCCGCAGCGCAGCACGAGCTCGGCGTCCTTGGTCAGGAACTCGACCGGCCGCGCGGGCAGGCTGCGGACGATCTCGGCGAGCAGCCGGCCGGGGACCAGGACGCGGCCGGGCTCGGCGACATCGGCGTCCACGCGGGCCTGGGCGGACACCTCGTAGTCGAACCCGGCCAGCTCCAGGCCTCCGCCGTCGTCGGCGACCAGGCGCAGACCCGCGAGGACGGGCTGCGCCGGGCGTGCGGGAAGGGTGCGGGCGGCCCAGGCCACGGCGTCGGCGAGCGCCCCACGATCGACCCGGAACTCCATGATCTCCCCTTCACTGGTCGGGAACCGGCGGCGTCCCGAACCTAACGTCCGCCACCGACAGAACTCCCCCGCGCGGGGGAGCCGGTCGACCGGCACGGGGGAAGCGCAGGTCAGGGGCGCGTCGGCAAGATCGGATCCATGCAGATCAGCCCAGTCCGCACCCAGGTCGCCCCGGCCCCCGCCGCTCCCGTCCGTCCCGCGAACCCCGCCGCGAGCGTCCGGCCTTCGGCCCCCACCGCCGGTCACACGCCGGCCCGGCGGCGGACCGCCTTCGGACGCGTCGCCGTTCACGCGGCCGCGCTCTGGGGTGTGCTGTTCTCGGCCGTCCACGTCTACTGGCTGGCGGACGGACGGCTCGGGCTCCCCCACGGACGCAGCATCTACGGGACGCCCGCGCTCCTGGTCATCGACGTGATCGCCGTCCCCGCGTCGCTGGTCGCGGCCGGGATGGCGCTCGCGCTCCTCCGCTCCTGGGGTGAACGCCTGCCGCAGCGGATGCTCAACACCGCCCTCTGGGGGACGACGGCACTGCTCATCGTGCACGCGCTGCCCAGCGTGCCCGACTGGATCGCCCTCTCTACGGGCGCGCGCGATGCGGCGACCCTAAGCGCGGAGGACCGGTTCGTCACATTCCTCTACGAGCCCTGGTTCATGGCCGGTGGCGTGCTGTTCGGCCTTGCCACCGGGCTCATGCGGCGTCGCCAAAGCCCCGCGCACGCGGTGCACGGGGCCTGACGGCCATCGCTCAGAACAGAACGGCGGACTCCTCGGCGGACTGGTGCGAGCGCTCGAAGTCGAGCAGGAACCGCTTGCGCTCGATGCCGCCTCCGTAGCCGGTGAGGCTGCCGGTCGAGCCGACGACCCGGTGGCACGGGACGATGATCCCGATCGGGTTGCGGCCGTTGGCGAGGCCGACCGCGCGGGAAGCGGCGGGGTTGCCCAGCTCGACGGCCAGCTCGCCGTAGCTCACGGTCTCGCCGTACGGGATCCGGGTCAGGGCGTCCCAGACGCTCCGCTGGAACTCGGTGCCCTTCAGCTTGAGCGGCAGCTCGAACTCGTGCAGGTCACCGGCGAAGTAGTCCCTGAGCTGGGACGCGACGGACACGAACGGCTCGTCCCCGGGGTCTCCGGGCGTGCCGAAGGTCTCCTCCTCCGGACGGTGCCGCTGCTGGGCCATGTAGAGCCCGACCAGTTCCGGACCGTCCGCGACCAGCGTCAGCGGCCCGACCGGGCTGTCGATCACGACGTGGGTGTTCACAGCAGATCTCGATTCATGCGGATTGGTCGTGTAGGTCGGTCATGCGGGTCGGTCATGCGGGAATGGTGTTGATGGCGTGGTCGCCCGTCGCCCACAGATGCTGGACGGCGTACGAGCGCCAAGGGCGCCAGGCCGCCGCGCGCCGGGTCAGGGCGGCCGGGGTGACGGGCAGGTCGAGGGCCCGCGCGGCATAGCGGATGCCCAGGTCGGAGGCGATGAACGCGTCCGGGTCGCCGAGCGAGCGCATCGCGATGGTCTCGGTCGTCCAGGGTCCGATACCGGGCAGTTCCGCCAGTTTCGCACGGGCCTCGTCCCAGTCGGCGCCGACGCTGAGGTCCAGGTCTCCGGACGCGAGGGCCGTGACCAGGGACTTCAGGGTCGTCCGGCGGGATTCGGGGAACGCGAGGTTCTCCTCGTCCACGTCCACGAGCGCCCCGGGCATCGGGAACAGGTGGGTGAGGCCGCCGCCGGGATCTTCCACCGGCTCCCCGTGCGCGCGCACGAGCCGCGCCGCGTGGGTGCGCGCGGCGGCGGTGGACACCTGCTGCCCCAGAACGGCCCGGATCCCGAACTCCGCGCCGCACGCCGTCCGCGGCACGCGTCGTCCGGGGGCCTTGCGGACGAGCGGCTCGAGCACCTCGTCGGCGGACAGCAGCTCGTCCACGGCCTCCGGGTCGGCGTCCAGGTCCAGCATCCACCGGCACCGGCTGATCGCGATCGTGAGATCGCGCAGGTCGTTGAGGGTGAGCGTGCAGGCCACGTACGTCGGGGTCGGCTTGAGCGCGACGATGCCGGGGCCGTGCGGAAGCCTCAGCGTGCGCCGGTACGCGCCGTCCCGCCACTCCTCCACGCCCGGGACGGCCGTGGCGGCGAGGTGCCCGAACAGGTTGTCCGGATAGAACGGCTGGCGGAACGGCAGTCGCAGCGACAGCGTCCCGTTCGCGGCGACCGGATGGCCACGGGCCACTCGATCACGCAATTCGGTCGGCGTCTGGGCGAAAACCTCACGAATCGTTTCGTTGAACGCCCTGATCGAAGCGAATCCGGAAGCGAACGCCACGTCCGACATCGGCAGGGCGCTCGTCTCGATCAGCAGCCGCGCGGTCTGCGCGCGCTGGGCCCGGGCGAGCGCGAGCGGGCCGGCGCCGAGTTCGGCGCGCAGCTGCCGCTCGATCTGCCGGGTGCTGTAGCCGAGCCGGGTCGCCAGGCCGGGAACGCCCTCGCGGTCGACGACGCCGTCCGCGACCAGGCGCATCGCGCGGCCGACGACGTCCGCGCGGTGGTTCCACTCCGGCGAGCCGGGGCTGGTGTCGGGACGGCAGCGCTTGCAGGCCCGGAATCCGGCCTGCTGAGCGGCCGCCGCGCTCGGGTAGAAGCGCATGTTCTGCGGCTTCGGCGGGACGGCCGGGCAGCTCGGACGGCAGTAGATCCCCGTCGTCACCACCGCGGTGAAGAACCACCCGTCGAACCGGGCGTCCTTCGCCTGGACGGCCCGCACGCACCGTTCCGTGTCCTCATGCATGCCTCCAGCATCACCGAGGACCGGGGCTTTCACTAGCGGAAAAACGACATCAACATCACCGCCGGACGCCCGCGGCGCCCGCGTTCACCCTCGCCAGGACGCCAAAAAGCCGCAGTTCAGCGCTTTCCGGCGAGAGCGTAGAGCATGACGCCCACCGTGATCGCGCCGATCCCCGCCCAGCCGACCCCACCGGGCGCGGACGAGTGCAGGATGACCGGTTCCAGCATCGCCACGAAAACGACCTCGGCGGCCTGGGTGGCCTCGACGGCGGCCAGGCGCATCGGGTGGGAGCGCTCACGGTTGGTCGCGGCGAAGAAGAGCGTGGTCGCGATCACGCCGGAGAAGACCGCGACGACCGCGGTCGCGCTGAGCTGCCCGCTCGTCGGCAGCCCCGCCCGGAGACCGCCGATCACCGCGATGACCAGCCAGAACGGCAGGCTGGCCAGGGACATCGCGGCGAGCCGCTGGAAGGTGTCCAGGCCGTCCCCGGCGAGGTCCATCGCGCGCCGGTTGCCGACCGGGTAGGCGACCGCGCCGAACAGCACGGCCCCGACGCCCAGCGCGGCCTTCCAGGTCAGCGCGGACTGCCCGCCGCCCAGCTGGGTCACGAACACCCCGGCCAGGATCAGCCCGGACAGCGCCAGACCCCGCATCGGCACCCGGCCGCGCTCGTCGCCCCGCCCGTACAGCAGCGGCGCCAGGACGACCCCGCACACGATCGTGACCTGCCACGTCGCGGCGACCATCCAGCCGGGAGAGGTCGTCGCCGCGAAGCACAGCGGCGCGTAGAACAGGCCGAAGCAGACCGTGCTCCACAGCATCCAGCGTCCGGGGGCCGCCCGCAGCGCGCCGAGGACCGGCCCCAGCCCGAGCTCCGGAGCGGACTCCGCGCTCGCCCGGGACGCGCGTGCGCCGCGCACGGCGACGATCGCCAGGAAGATCGGCAGCGAGTAGAGGAAGCGCAGCGACGCCGTCCACTCCCACGCGCCGCCGCCGACCGCCATCAGGCGGTTCGCGATGAACGACGAGGAGAAGAACAGAGCGCCGAGCACGCCCAGGCCGATCGAGGCCGTCGCTCCGCCGCCCGGCCACGTCGCGCCCAGCCGCCGCCGTCGTCCCGCGGGACGCCCCCAGGCCCGCGCGTCCGCCATGGTCATCGTTCCAGCGCTCACCGCGCCCCCTTCCCGGAGGCCCGACCCTATCCGGAGCGAAAACCATCGAACGTCATGACCCGGGAGGTAATCGATCTTCCGCACGGACCGCGACAGAGTTGAACACGTCGGGACGGGCCCGGCACGAAGGGAAGATCATGAACAACGTGCAGCAGCAGATCGAGCGCTACATCGCCACCTGGAACGAGACGGACGCCGCCGCGCGCCGCGCCGCGATCGACGAGGTCTTCGCCGAGGGCGCCGCCTACACCGACCCGCTCGCGGCGGTCGAGGGCCGCGACGCGATCGACGCCCTGATCGCCGGCGCCCAGGGCCAGTTCCCCGGCCTGGTGTTCCGCCTGCTCGGCCCGGTCGACACGCACCACGACATCGTCCGCTTCACCTGGGAGCTCGGCCCCGAGGGCGCCGAGGCCCCGGTCGTCGGCTTCGACGTCGCGGTGCTCGACGCGGACGGCCGGATCGCCAAGGTCCACGGCTTCCTGGACAAGGTCCCCGCGGCCGCCTGACCCGCACGCGGCTTGACCCGAACGGCAGCGCGGTGCGAACGACCCTGCGACCCGAACGGCAGCGTGGTCCGAACGACTGGATGGTCCGAACGGCTGGGTGGTCCGAACGATCGCGTGACCCGAACGGCAGCGTGACCAGGCGAGAACCGCGTGATCGGACAGGGGACGACGGCGGGGCGGCGGCGGATGTCCGCCCCTCCCCGCCGCCCGCCCCGGGACGGCCGCCCTGAGCGGCCGGGACCCGAAGCGGATGATCAGTCAGTGCGGCAGCGCCTCTTCCCGCCGAGCGCCTCGAGGACCAGGCTGAGCCCGATGCCCAGCATCCAGGAGTCCTTGGCCAGCGGAAGGCCCTGCTGGGTCGGGCGCAGGCTGCCCTCCTCGCGCATCCCCGGGATCTTCAGGTAGAGCCCGAGCAGGCCGGACGCGAACCCGGTCAGCGCCGTCCCGGCCAGCAGCGACGGGACGAACGGGAGCAGCAGCGTCGCACCGATGGCGACCTCGGCGGTGCCGAGCGTCCGGGTGAACTTCTGCGGCTCCCACTCCTTCAGGAACGGGTACGCGGTCGCGGCGGTGCCGTGGATGCCGTCCGCCATCTCCTCGGTGTTGCGGAGCTTCCCCAGCCCGGAGTTCAGGATGAACGCTCCGGTGACGATCCGCACCGGCATCTGGTGCGGACGAGCCAGAATCGACATGACGGCCTTCCGATCGCGCGACAGGAGCACCTCGGCCCCGGGCGGCGACGGTCCGGGCCCGCTGGGGCTCCCCATTCCCGCCCCACACGGGCGGAATCGCACGATGGCCAGATCTTGCCCACCCTTTGCCCCGACGCACCCGCCTCCCGACAAAGCGACCGCGCCCGCCGGGGGATCTACTGGGCCATGTCGACGAACCTGCTGTAGTGCCCCTGGAAGGCCACGGTGACCGTGGCCGTGGGGCCGTTTCGGTGCTTGGCCACGATCAGGTCGGCCTCACCCGCGCGAGGGGACTCCTTCTCGTAGGCGTCCTCGCGATGCAGCAGGATGACCATGTCGGCGTCCTGCTCGATGGAACCACTCTCACGGAGGTCGGAGACCATCGGCTTCTTGTCGGTGCGCTGCTCGGGACCACGGTTCAGCTGGGAGAGCGCGATCACGGGGACCTGGAGCTCCTTGGCCAGCAGCTTCAGCGACCGGGAGAACTCCGAGACCTCGACCTGACGGCTCTCCACGCGCTTTCCGGACGTCATCAGCTGCAGGTAGTCGATGACGACCAGGCGCAGGTCGTGCTGCTGTTTCAGCCGCCGGGCCTTCGCGCGGATCTCCATCATCGACATGTTCGGCGAGTCGTCGATGAACAGCGGGGCCTCGGCGACCTCGCTCATCCGGCGGGCCAGGCGCGTCCAGTCCTCGTCCTGCATGGTGCCGGAGCGCATCGCGTGCAGCGCGACCCGCGCCTCGGCGGACAGCAGGCGCATCGTGATCTCGTTGCGTCCCATTTCCAGGCTGAAGAACGCCGAGGTCAGCCCGTGCCTGATGGACGCGGCCCGGGCGAAGTCGAGCGCCAGGGTCGAGTTGTGCGTGGGCACGCGCGACCGTCCGACCAGGTACAGGTGGTCGGTGTTGTCGACCTGGATGCACCGGACCGGCACGCTCGCCACCGGCCGCACGTCCACGATCTTGGTGACCCGGCCGTCCGGGCCGTCGATGACGTGGACCTCGTCGAGGGTCGCGGCGATCTCTTCAGTGGTGCGGACGGCGGTGACGCCCGCGACGGACGTGCGCCACTGGTGCAGGGCGTCGGCCACGACGATCTCGCCGTCGGAGAACTCGACCTCGTGGCAGGGGCGGCCGTGCATGACCTCGGTGGCGGCCACGACCCGGGTGGGTCGTCCGTCCGCGTCGAGGACCTCGTCGCCGACCTCGAGGGCGCCCATGGTCGTCCAGCCCTCGGGGGTGGGGACGAGCGTGGACAGGCCCAGGGCCTTGCCCATCGCGGGACGGGCGGCCACGACGATCATCTGGCCGGGGTGGAGGCCGTTGGTGAGGGCGTCGAGGTCGGCGAAGCCGGTGGGGACGCCGACCATCTGGCCGCCGCGGCTGCCGATGGCCTCGATCTCGTCGAGCGCGCCGGGCATGATCTCCGACAGCGGGACGTAGTCCTCACCGGAGCGCTTCTCGGCGATGGCGAAGACCTCGGCCTGGGCGCGGTCGAGGATCTCGTCGGCGTCGGCGCCGTCGGCGTTGTAGCCCATCTGGACGATGCGGGTGCCGGTCTCGACCAGCTTGCGCAGGACGGAGCGCTCGCGGACGATCCGGGCGTAGTAGCCGGCGTTCGCCGCGGTGGGCACCGACGAGATGAGGGTGTGCAGGTAGGGGGCGCCGCCGACGCGGGCGATCTCGCCGCGCTTGGTGAGCTCGCCCGCGATGGTGACGGCGTCGGCGGGGTCGCCGCGGCCGTAGAGGTCGAGGACCGCGTCGTAGATGATCTGGTGCGCGGGACGGTAGAAGTCGGCGGTCCGCAGGACCTCGATCACCTCGGCGATCGCGTCCTGGGACAGCAGCATGCCGCCGAGAACGCCCTGTTCGGCCGGGATGTCGTGCGGCGGTGTCCGCTCGAACTCCCGATCACCGGGTTCGAGTTCGGAAACGCTCATCCCGGGCACACCCCCTCACCTCGGGCGTCGGCGGCCCCGTCCGCCTCGCCGCCGTCCAGCCACATCTATCCCAGGGCTGTGACATTCTCCCCGTCCGCCGTGCCGGGGCCAAAAGGATCTGTGGACAGGGCTGTGGAGTCCCTGTGCAGACACGCCGGGAAGGTTGTGCACGACCTGTGGACAACCCTGGGGAAATCTTCGGCAGGTTTTCCACGTTGAGGCTCTGACCTGCAAAAACGTCATCCACCGCCTGTGTGGGAAAGAAAGTCGGGCAAGTCGCCCCGAGTAAGGGGAGTACGATGAACGCCGATTACCTGACATCGGCGTGACGAGGGCCATGAGCGCATCCCGCAGGCAGGACCGCGAGATCCTGCGGCTGGCCGTGCCGGCCTTCGGCGCGCTGGTCGCCGAGCCCCTCTTCCTCCTCTCGGACTCGGCCATCGTCGGGACGCTCGGCACCGCGCCCCTCGGCGGCCTCGGGGTGGCGAGCCAGCTCCTGACCACCCTGGTCTACCTGTCGGTCTTCCTCGCGTACGGAACGACCGCAGGCGTCGCGCGCCAGGTCGGCGCAGGAAACGTGCGCGCCGGCATCAGGCAGGGCGTGGACGGCATGTGGCTCGCCCTCGCCATCGGCGCGGGCGTGGTCGCCGTGGGGCTGCCTATGGTCCCGTGGCTGGTGGACATCTTCGGGGCGTCCCCCGAGGTGGACCCCTACGCGCGCACGTATCTGGCGATCAGCCTGCTCGGGGTGCCGTCCATGCTGGTCGTGCTCGCCGGGACGGGCGTACTACGCGGACTGCAAGACACACGCACCCCGCTCCTCGTCTCCCTAGGCGGCTTCTCACTGAACCTGGCGCTGAACGCCGTCTTCGTCCTCGGGCTCGACTGGGGCATCGCCGGATCGGCCTGGGGGACGGTCATCGCACAGACGGCCAGCGCGGCGGTGTACGTGGCCGTGGTCGTACGCGCGGCACAACGGCACGGGGCGAGCATGCGCCCGGACCTGGCGGGCCTGCGGACGGCCGCGTCCGCAGGGGCGTCCCTGTTCGTGCGGACGGCCGCGCTACGCCTCGTGCTGATCGTCGGGACGTCCGTGGCCGCACGCATGGGAGACGCCCAGATCGCGGCCTACCAGGTCGGTTTCCAGGTGTGGACGCTGTTGGCGTTCGCCCTGGACGCGCTCGCCATCGCCGGCCAGGCCATCACCGGCCGATACCTCGGCGCATCGGACGCCGCTCGTGTGCGCGCGGTTACGCGGCGGATGGTCGTCTGGGGCGTGGGCTGCGGCGTGGTGTTCGGCCTGGCGATCCTGGCGATCCGCCCCTGGCTGCCCTCGCTCTTCACCTCGGATCCGGACGTCCGGCACCTGCTCCTGGCGTCGCTGCTGATCGTGGCCGTGCTCCAGCCGATCGCGGGCGTGGTGTTCGTCCTGGACGGCATCCTCATCGGGGCGGGCGACGGCCGGTACCTCGCGTGGACGACGCTCATCGCCACGGTGGTCTTCCTGCCCGCCGCCCTGACCTCCTACTGGGCGGGCTGGGGCCTGACCGGCCTGTGGTGCGCGATCGGCCTGTGGATGCTCACCCGGATGGTCACCCTCGGCGCGCGCGCACGAGGCGATGCCTGGCTGGTGACCGGCGCCGTCCGGCATCCGAGGGAGGACGTCGCCACCACGTGACGAGGCCGACCTTCACGGACATAGCGTCAGCCTCGCCCGTCCCGGGCGTCCCAGTCGCTACTATTCGAACATGTGTTCCCCTGAGGGCGAGGGCATCGACCGGCTCGCCGACGCGATCGACGATCTCGCCGACGCCGGTCCCGACGCGCTCGGCCCCGAGGAGCTCGCGGCCCGCATCGCGGGCCTGTGGTCCCTCGTCGAAGACCTCGACCCCGAGATCGCCCGCCGCCGCTCCCTCTACGACCGGCCCCGGCCCTCCGGCTGACGGCCCTCAGCCGCCGGACGCGACGGCGATCGAGCCCTGGGCGACCGCGCACAGCGTCTCGACGCCGTCGCCGTCCACGGTCGAGATGTCGCAGCGGCAGACGACGCGCGTGCGCCCGGCCCGGACGACCTCGGCGCGTGCGCGCAGGGTCTCGCCAAGGGCGGGCTTCAGATAGTCGATGCTGAATCCCGCCGTGACCAGGTTCGCGCCCGCCACCGTACCCGCGGCGAAGGTCAGCGTGTTGTCGGCCGCGTAGGCGAGGACGCCGCCGTGCACGAGACCGTTCTGCTGCCGCAACTCGTCGCGGATGTCGATTTCGAGCGTGGCCACGCCGTCGGCGAAGGCCGTGATCCGCGCTTCCAGCAGGCGGCTGAACGGCTGCGCGTCCAGGACCTTCCGCGCGAGGTCCAGATCGAGTTCCATGGGCCACATCCTCACTTCACTGGTGAAGTGAGGATGGTCCGGAGCGGCCGACCCTGTCAAGATCGACGCATGGCCGAACCCGAGGAGCGCCTCTTCTTCCTGCTGCAACGCGCCGCGCACCGGCAGCGGATCGTGGCCGACCGGCGCTGCCAGGCCGCCGCCGGGATCACCACGGCCCAGCTCGGCGCGCTGTTCGCCGTCCAGGAGCGGCCCGGACTCACCCAGCGGGAGCTCGCCCGGACGCTGGGCCTGCGCGAGTCCGCCGTCACCGCGCTCGTCGCCCGGCTGACCTCGGCGGACCTGGTCGTCCGCGAACCGCACCCGGACGAGCACCGGGCCGTCGTGCTGCGCCTCTCCTCCGCCGGGGAGGACGCCCTGCGCGCCGCACGCCCCGCGCTCGACCGGTTCAACGCCGAGCTGCGCGCCGTCCTGGGCGACACCGCGTTCACCGATACGGCCGCCGCCCTCAGCAGACTCGCCGCCGACTGACCGCGCGCCCTGCCAGCCGATCCACGGCATCCACAGCTCGCCACGCTCGACAAGGACGCCCAACAACCCCCGTCCAGGGGCCGCGTACAGCGCCGCGTCCCAGAGCCCTATCTGCGCCGGAATGGCTGCGGCAGGGAGCTGGCGTCGCCGGGCGAAGGCAGACCTACGCCATCCGGCATGTCCGGGACGCCCGGGACCGGTGACGAGAGCAGGGCCTGCGGGCCCAGGCGCAGCGCGACGGCGTCGCGCAGGTCGGGGAGCCGCGCGTAGAGGCGGTCGCCCGGGCAGTCGGTGTCGTTCAGGTCGCGGTGCCCGATGATCGCGAGGGACGGCGTGAGCTTGTACCGGACGCACAGCCAGGCGCAGACCTCGATCAAGGAGCCCCAGAGTGCGTCGGGGACGTCCTCGGTCTTGTAGGTGCCCTCGTTCTCGATCCCGATCGTGTGGGAGTTGTTGCGCAGGGCCTGCGCGCCGACGACGTGCTTGCCCGCGCGGATGGCGTCCAGGCTGCGGTTGCGGCCCTCCATGACGACGCCCCCGCGGCTGATGGTGAGCTGCTGCCCGCTGTCGGCCCAGCCGCGTCCCTGCATGTGGAAGCGCTGGACATCGCGCGACAGCTGGTAGGCGTGCTCGAGGGACATGTCGGGCGAGTTCGGGGTCGACGTGTGGTGCACGATGATCCGGTCCGGCGCCCGGTCCAGGATCTTGGCCGGACGCAGCGGCGGCCGCGCCTTCCACTCACGACGCGGATGGACGACCGGTCGCGGCCTTCCCTCCGCCCGCGGCGGCACGTCGTCCGGCACGTGACCGGCCTCGTCCGGATACGCGTCTCCGGGCGGCGGGTCGCCGAGGGACGAGCCGTCACCGCCCCCAGTGCCGTCGTACGTGCCGTCGCCATGGCCGTCGGGTGTGGGGCGGGGCCCCGGAACGTTCTCCGCCATGGCCGTATTCTGCGGGCCGCACAGGGCGTCCGCCGTCCAGAGCCCCAGGACGCCGCCGAGCACGCTCCGCCGGGTCACCGCTTCGAGCCGTCCCGGAGAGTTCCGCGGATGGGCCCGTTCCGGCCGATCCGGCCGATCCGGCTGATCCGCGTGTTCGGGCACGTCCGACGAAAGACCCTGCATGCCGACCCTTTCGAACCAACGGTGTGGTTACGGAAAGTAGCTCGCAGGCGGGTCCCACCCCAAGCACCCGGCGGTTCACTGACGTTTCACATGAAACGGAAACGACCGGACCCCCGAAGCGGGGATCCGGTCGTCCGATACCGGGGCGGACTCAGCCCTCGAGGACGTCGACGTCGATCGAGGCGCTGACCTCCGGGTGCAGCCGGACGCTGACCCGGTGGGTGCCGACGGTCTTGATCGGGTTGCCGATCTCGATCCGGCGCTTGTCCAGCTCGGGGCCGTCGGCGGCCTGGACCGCGGCGGCGATGTCGGCGGCGGTCACAGCGCCGAAGAGGCGGCCGTTGGCGCCGGTACGGGTGCGCAGGTTGACCTTGAGCGCCTGCAGGCGCCCGGCGATCTCCTTGGCGTGCTCGACGGTCGCGATCTCGCGGGCCGAACGCGCCTTCTTGATCGAGTCGATCTGCTTCTCGGCTCCGCGGGTCCACTGGATCGCGAAGCCGCGCGGGACGAGGTAGTTGCGGCCGTAGCCGTCACGGACCTCGATGACGTCGCCGGGCTCGCCGAGGCCGGTGACCTGCTGGGTCAGGATGAGCTTCATGGTGTTACGTCCCCCTGACTCAGCGCGCGGTGCTGGTGTAGGGCAGCAGCGCCATCTCACGGGCGTTCTTGATCGCCGTGGCGACGTCCCGCTGGTGCTGGGTGCAGTTGCCGGTTACGCGACGGGCGCGGATCTTGCCGCGGTCGGAAATGAACTTCCGCAGCAGGACCGTGTCCTTGTAGTCGACGTAGGAGATCTTCTCCTGGCAGAACACGCAAACCTTCTTCTTCGGCTTGCGCGGAGGTGGCTTCGCCATCGTGGTGCTCCTTTGGGGAGAGCCCCGCTCACGCGGGAATGGACGTGGTGTGAATGGTTAGAAGGGGGGGTCGTCGGTGAACCCGCCGCCCCCGCCGCCGCCGCCGGTGGCCCAGGGGTCGTCGGCCGGGGCCCCGCCGGGGCCTCCCTGACCGCCGCCGCCGAAACCGCCGCCGCCGGACTGGCCGCCGCCCTGCTGGCCGCCGAAGCCGCCACCGCCGCCGAAGCCCCCTCCGCCGCCGCCCTGCCGCTGGGTCTTGTTGACCTTCGCGGTGGCGCTGCGCAGGGACGGGCCGACCTCGTCGACCTCGACCTCGAACACGGTGCGCTTCTCACCCTCGCGCGTCTCGTACGAGCGCTGCTTGAGCCGGCCCTGCACGATCACCCGCATGCCTCGCTGCAGGCTCTCGGCGCAGTTCTCCGCCGCCTGCCGCCAGACGTTGCAGGTCAGGAACAGCGACTCGCCGTCCTTCCACTCGTTCGACTGGCGGTCGAAGGACCGCGGGGTCGAGGCGATGCGGAAGGAGGCGACCGCCTGGCCGCTCGGGGTGAAGCGCAGATTCGGGTCCTCGACGAGGTTCCCGACGATCGTGATTACGGTGTCGCCTGCCATGGGGCTTCGCTCCGGCTGGTGTTGGGCTGGACCGCTCCGGCTCAGTGGACCTCGGGGCGGATGACCTTGGTACGCAGGATCGTCTCGCTCAGGTTGAGCTGGCGGTCGAGTTCCTTGACCGTCGCGGGCTCAGCCGTGAGGTCGATCACCGCGTAGATGCCTTCGGACTTCTTCTGGATGTCGTAGGACAGCCGACGGCGGCCCCAGACATCGACCTTCTCGACACTTCCGCCGTCGTCCTTGACGACCTTCAGGAACGGGTCGAGGGCGGCACCGGCGGTGCGCTCGTCGACCGCGGGGTCGAGAATGGTCATGACTTCGTAGCGACGCATGCTTGTCCCTACCTCCTCTGGACTGATGCGGTCACGGTCTCTCCGTGACAGGAGGGCTCTTGCGTCCATCGCGGCCGCGCCTTCCGGCGCCCGTCCACACTGGTGGACCGGCCGCGAGACCGATACAGGCTATCAAGACTCGGCAGCGTGTGAGCCATTCCCCGGCTCCCACCCCGCCGTACCGCCTCGACCGCGAGCGACCCGGCCGCGCCTGTGGGGCATGCCCCGCTCGCGGCGGTCACCAGACGCCTGTACCCCGGCTCGGACACGCCGTCGGTTCCGGACGGACCGTCAGTTCCGGACGGACGCGGCGTGCTGTGCCGGACGGGCGCAGCGGCGGCGTTCGAGCTCGGTCATGATGTCGACCATCCGCGCCCGCATGCGGGCGGTCTGGGTCGTCAGCATGGACAGTTCCTCGACGAGCTCGGCGTCGCCGATGACCGCCAGTTCGCTCTCCCTCATGATCAGTCCCTCCCCGGCCGGACGCGTCCGGTCGAATTCCTGTTCGACGTTACCGGGTGCCGCCGACATTTCCGCGCACGCGCTCCGGATTGATCCCCGCCCCGTCCGGGAATCTCTGGGAGGTGCACGGCTCGTCCCGCCTCGGGCGGACGGCGGGCACGGCACGGGCACGCAACGGACCCCGAACCACACACCGCACCGAGCGAGGGGGTGTCCCGATGCCACAGGAGGTAGCGGGGGGCAGCGGCAAGAGCGAGGCCGTCGGCGCACGCGCGCCCGCGCGCGCGGGTGGTGAACGGCACGCGCTCCAGGACGGGCTCGCCGGCGCCGCGATCACGGTCGGGCTGATCGCCCTGGTCCTCGGCTGGATCCCGGCGACCCACTTCTTCGGCGCGCTGGCCGGCGTGATCGGCTTCCCCCTGGCGCTGTACTCCCAGATGACGTCCAGGACGACGGGTGAGCGCTGGCTGAACATCATCGGCCTGGTCGCCTCGTTCGTCGGGTTCGGCTTCGCGCTGCGCCACGGCGGTTTCGGCATCTGAGGCATCTGAGCCACCCGAGCCACCTGGGGCACCCGAGCCCGGAGGCCGCGGGCCCAGGGGTTCGGCGGCCGAGACCGCGAGATCGGGTGTCCTGCGCTTCAGGGGGCGGGGGGCCGGCAGGCGGATAGGCTCGTCACCATGCGCATCGGAGCCCACGTCGACCAGACCAACCCGCTCGACAGCGCCCGCGCCCGGAACGCGGACGTCGTCCAGTTCTTCCTGGGCGACCCGCAGGGCTGGAAGAAGCCGGTCATCCCCGAGGGCGCGGCCGACCTGGCGGGCTCCGGCGTGGACGTCTTCATCCACGCGCCGTACGTCATCAACGTCGCCACGTCCAACAACCGGATCCGGATCCCGAGCCGCAAGCTGCTCGCGCAGCACCTGGAGGGCGCCGCGTCGGTCGGCGCGAAGGGCCTGATCGTGCACGGCGGGCACGTGCTGAAGGACGACGACCCGGAGACCGGGTTCGAGAACTGGCGCAAGGTGTTCGAGCGGCTGGACGACGTCCCCGTGCCAGTGCTGATCGAGAACACCGCGGGCGGCGGCAACGCGATGGCCCGCAAGTTCGACCGGATCGCCCGGCTCTGGGAGGTTCTGGCGGGCGTCCCCGGCCTGGACTCCAAGATCGGGTTCTGCCTGGACACCTGCCACGCGCACGCGGGCGGCGAGGACCTCGCGGACGCCGTCGACCGGATCAAGGCGATCACCGGGCGGATCGACCTGGTGCACTGCAACGACAGCCGGGACGCCTTCGACTCCGGCGCGGACCGGCACGCCAACCTGGGCGGCGGCACGATCGACCCGGAGCTGATCCTCGGCGTGGTCCGCGCCGCGGGCGCGCCGGTCGTCGTCGAGACGCCGTCGGACGGCCAGGCCGCCGACATCGCCTTCCTCCGCGACCACCTCTCCTGACCGTTCCGCGCCTTCTCGTCCGGCCCGGAACTCCCCTCGCACGCCCGCTTCCGGGCGGCCGTCATGGCCGTCCGGAGCCTCGGTGCGCACGTGAGCTGGCCGGTGTCGGCCGTGGAGAGTGGGAACTCGTGGCGCGCGGTGGGAACCGGGTCAGGGTGCAAACCATCTAATATCGCGCAGACCCGATGTCAGGTCACACTGGCATAATCCGGATACCCCCTACCATCAGCGCACGCGCGGAGCAGCTGCGACAGCGGGCGCGCGACCCGATCGGGAACTTCATGGCACAGCCCCCCTACGACCCGTACGGCGGTTACGGGCAGGACCCCTACGCCGCCCAGCAGCCCCCGCCGTACCAGCCCGCGCCGATGCCCGCCCCTGTCCAGCACAACTACTACGGCGGCCATGTCGCCGCGCCGCGCAACAACGGCATGGCGACCACGTCGATGGTCCTGGGCCTGATCGGGATCTTCTTCTGCGGTTTCACGGCCGTGCTCGCGATCATCTTCGGGCACATCGCGCAGAGCCAGATCAAGCGCACCGGCGAGGGCGGCGCCGGGATGGCCACGGCCGGCCTGATCCTCGGCTACATCGTCTCCATCGGGTGGATCATCTTCTGGATCTTCTACATCGGGCTCTGGGCGGCGATGGTCGGGTCGTCCAGCACGGGAACCACGTACTGATCACGACGATTCTCAGGTGAGACGGGGGACACCCGCGACCTCGACACCGACGCTGGACAGCATCACGGTCATCGGGGTCGGGGTGTCGCGCCACGACGCGACGGCCTCGGCGAAGACGTCCAGGGCCGTCCGGAAGGACGCCTGGTCGGCGTCGGCGAGTTCGGCCCAGGACTCGTAGAGCACCACGTAGCCCTGCTCGGCCGGGGCCCAGGAGAGATCGGTGAGGCAGTCCTCCAGGGCGTCCCAGTTGTTCCCGAAGTAGTCGGGCAGGTCGAACGCCTCGGCGCACAGGCGCAGGAACGCGTCCTTGTCGCGGGCGCGGCGGCCGTCGAGGTGGAAGGGGCGCCAGCCCTGTTCCGCGGCGCGCTCCATCCAGCCGAGATCGTGGGAGGCGGCGCGTCCCGGGGCCGCCCGCCACTGGTAGACGCCCGGCTTGAGCCGTCCGGTCAGCAGCTCGTCGAGTGCTTGGTTCGCGTCCACGTCAACTCCCGAAATCCGTGTCCGTCCCGTGGCGGACGGATCATCCCCCGGTGACCCGGACGAAACTGCGGTAGTGGTCCTGGGTGTAGTAACGCTCACCGGCCCGCCCGCCGATGAGGCGGCGCGCCCCGCGGTCGCCCGCGCCCGGCGTCGGGACGGTGTACTCCTTGTAGTACCCGGTCGGCTCGGACGGCAGCCGCCGCTCGCGGTTCGCGAAGGTGATCCCGTCCCTGCGGTAGGGGAACGGGCCGCCGGCGGCGATCAGCCTCAGGGTGCGCTGCGCCTCGGCGGGCAGGCTCGACGCCGGGACCTCGCGCATCCCGCCGGACGGCGCCGACGTGCGACCGGTCCTGGGCACGCCGGCCGTCTGCCGGACGCCGTTCCGCGAGGACGGCCCGGACGCGCCCGCCTCGTCGCCCGACGTCCCGCCGCAGGCCGTGAGCCCGGTCAGCGCCAGCAGCGGCGCGAGGACCAGCGCCGGCAGTGTCCGTCGAAGCCTTCGGCCGACCGTCATCGGTACGCCACCCTCCTTGTGCACCCGGTGATCGTCGCACACGGCCGGAGCCTCCCGTCCCGTCCGACGCGCTGACCTGCGAAATCGTGGCCGGGCACTGCGGTGTGCCGACTCCGTGACGGTCGCGGGGCTCAGTGGTAGGCCCAGTTGAGCATGCGGGTGGCGTCGCGGAAGCGGACGCCCGGGCGGGTTCGGGAGCTGTCGAGGACGGATCCGTAGAGCGTGCGCCCGTGGCGGCGCGCGGCGAACAGGAAGCTGTAGCCGGCCTGGGAGGTGAAGCCGCTCTTGATGCCGAGCAGGCCGGGATAGCGGCCGAGGAGCGTGTCGGTGCTGTACCAGACGTACCGTCCGTGGGCGGGCGTCCTGTGGGCGGCGTACCGGTCGCGGTCGACGATGTCGCGGAGCTCCGGGAAGCGCATGGCGTACCGGCCGAGCGTGACCAGGTCGCGGGCGGTGGACCAGCCGGGCGACGGCGGAAGGCCGGACGGGTCGTTGAAGTACGTGTCGCGCAGGTGGAGGCGGCGGGCGGTCCGGTCCATCTTCCGGATGAAGCGGGCGCGCCCAGGGCCGTAGGCGGTGGCGAGGGCCGAGGCCGCGTCGCATCCGGACGGCAGCAGCATCGCGGTGAGCAGCTCGCGGGCGGTGAACCGCTCGCCCGGTCGCAGGTGCGCGGTCGAGCCGCGCCGCGCCGTGGCGTACGCGAGGTCGGAGGAGCGGACGCGGATCCGCCGGTCGAGGTGCCCCTCGCGCAGGACGACCAGTGCGGTCATCACCTTCGTGATGCTGCCGATCGGGCGGCGCGTCCGGGAGTTGCGGGCCCAGAGCGCGTGGCCGGACGAGTCGTCCATGAGGAAGGCCGACCGCGCGTGGACGCCGCGGGGGGCTCCGGCGTCGCCGTGCGAGGAGGACTGTGGAGAGGACTGCTGGGAGGACTGCTGGGAGAAGTCGGCGCCCATGGGCGTTCTGGTGGGTGATGCCGCGGTCGCGGGCGGGGCGAGGGCGGTGAGGGCGAGGCTCAGGCCGGCTGGGGCGACCATGAGGAGCGTGATCCGCATGACCGGGTGAGTACCCCTCCGACCTGCGGATTCATTCGGCGCTTCCGAGATCTTGACCTTGGCGGCCCGGAATCGGGCGAGATGCCCCGGGGCGGGGCGGCCGGACGAGCTCAGGAAGGACCGGTCGGCGGTGAAACGCGAACGGCGGGACGCGCCCCGGGCCCTGGGGAGCGTCCCGCCGTTCTCACGTGTGGCCTGCGGCCGGTGGCGGTCGCCGAACTAGCGGGCGAGCTTCCAGGTGTGGAGCTTGCCGCACTTCAGGTTCTTGAAGGTCACGCCGTGCTTCGTCACGGTGACCTTGTCGGCCCAGCACAGCTTGGCGCCGAGGTAGCCGGTCTCGGGGGCGCTGAAGGTCGCCTTGTACAGCGCGTTGGACTTGGTCCAGTTGACGCCCGGACGGCCCCACTTGCCGCCCTTGGTCGCCTGCCAGTGCTCGAAGACCAGGTACTTGCCGTTCTTGGCGGTCTTCCTGAGGTCCAGGCTGGACTTGAAGCCCTTCTTGGAGATCGTGTACGCCCCGTTGGCCTTGCCACCCTTCACCGACAGGTTCCAGCCGTGCGCCTTCGCGGTGCTCGCGTCGGTCGTCGCGGCCATAGCGGTACCAGTGGTCAGGGCGCCGACGAGTCCCATCGTGCCCAGAGCCATAGCGGTACGCCGCATGTGTCCTCCTCGGTAGGGGGTTTGACGATCCGCCACTTTTCCGATTTTCCGGACGACACGCAAGCGTCCCCAGGTGAAATAACCCACGCGTGGGATGAAGGTTGCGTTTACCCTGCCCAGCCACCGGAGGTAAAGGTGAGCAACTGAAGCACCGCGAACGGGACGGCGGCCGCCATGATGGCCCCGAACAGCCAACGGTGACGAAGGGCCAGCATTCCGAACCAAAGCCACAAAGGCCACCACAGCAGCGTCGCGCGCCCGATCGACAGATAGAAGGACGAGGTCATCAGGGCCGCGAGCTGAAGCCCGACATAGGCCAACTCCGGCCAGCGCCGCCGATAAAGCAGATAAAGCGAGAGAAGAACACCGACCGCCGCGGCGAAGATCTCGATACGGAACGCGAGCGTGAATTCATAATTGGTGTCGAACGCCGATCGCCACGTGAGGGAGAACGCGTCCCAAGGCATGGTGAATTGGCGATGCCAGCCGGCCTCCTGCGCGTGCTGCCACGCCATCCAGTCGCCGGTCCGGTGCCATTGGTACGTCATGTACGCGGCGAGCGGGGTGAACGGCAGGACCAGCCAGGCGAGCGGCGCCCAGCCCTGCTCACGCCGTCCGCGCCGTCCGACCAGGTACTCCACGATCATCGCGAGGACGAGGAACAGCCCGGTGATCCGGACGGCCGAGGCGGGCGTCGCGAGCAGCGCGGCCCACGCCCAGCGGCCACGTCGCGCCATCAGCCACGCGGGCAGCGCGAACGCCAGGAACAGCGACTCCGAATAGCCCGCGAACAGGAACACGGCCGCCGGGCCCGCCAGCATCGCCGCGACCGCGCCGACGCCTACCGTTCCGGCGTCGTCCTCCAGTTCGCGCTCGGTTGGTTCGTGCTCGGTGTCGGCTGCGGCATGGCCGTTCGCCGATACCGCCGACCTGCGGACGGTCGTCCGCGACACCGCCACGTCCGTCGCGTGGACGCCGCGACGGACCGTCCGCCCGCCGCCGTTCTCCGAATCCTCGGCGTCGGCGGTGATACGGGACGTCCAACCGGACAACCGCGCCCGGATCATGCCGGTGCGGCGCGGGGCGGCGCGCAGTTCGTCCTCGGCGAGGCGACCGAGCGCGAGCGCCGCGACACCACCGGCGACGAAAGAGATCAGCAGCCCCGCGAACTTGTGGTCACCGCCCGTGAAAAGCCCGACGAACTTGAGAGCGAGCGGATAACCAGGGAAGAATGCGGGCCATCCTGGATCGAACTTCTCGCCGGGGACGCCCCCGTAACCGTAGGTCGCGATGTTGAGGAAACGCACCGCGTCCCACTGGGCCCAGCGGTCCAGGTACGGCTTGCCGTCGTAGATCGACGGCAGCACCCGGGGCACGACGGCGACGAAGAACATCACGCCGACCCAGGACCCGAGCCAGAGGGCGAGCGCACGGCGGTCACTCGGCCGGAGCCGGCCGGTAGGTAGCCTCACTGTGCCATCAAATCCTGATCGTCCGGGTGCTCGGTCGGCATACTCGTTCGTCTCATTCCATAGTCCGCGTAGCTAAGGGGGCCCGGCGCATGGATCCGGTCGCGATAGGCGAACCGCTGGGGCCGTGGGATCCCAGGACGCTGGGCTCGTACGATATCCGCCGCCGACTGGGGCGCGGCGGGCAAGGCGTCGTCTATCTGGCCGAATCGGCCGAGCACGGCCTGGTCGCGATCAAACTGCTCGGCGGCGACGCGCCCGGCGCGGTGTCCGACGACGTGGCCCGCCGGTTCTCCCGCGAGGCGGACGCGGCGATGGCCGTCGCGCAGTTCTGCACCGCCCGCGTCCTGTCGGTCGGCAGCGACCAGGGACGGCCCTTCCTGGTCAGCGAGTACGTGCCCGGACCGTCCCTGCAGGCGCTGGTCGGCGAGCGCGGCCCGCGGACCGGATCCGACCTCGACCGGATCGCCGTCGCCACCGCCACCGCGCTCGTCGCGATCCACGAGGCCGGCATCGTGCACCGCGACTTCAAGCCCGCCAACGTCATCATGGGCCCGGACGGCCCGCGGGTGATCGACTTCGGCATCGCCCGCGCGTCCGGGCCGGAGGCCGCCACGACCACCGCCGTCGTCGGCACCCCCGCCTACATGGCCCCCGAGCAGATCAGCAGCACGTCCCCGACCGGCGCCGTCGACGTGTTCGCCTGGGCCGCCACCCTGGTCTTCGTCGCCACCGGTAGTCCGCCGTTCGGCGCGGACGCCATGACGACCCACCGCATCCTGCACGAGCCGCCCGCGCTGGACGGCGTCCCCGAACGCCTCCTGCCGCTGATCACCGCCTGTCTCGACAAGGACCCGTCCCACCGTCCGGCCGCCGACCAGCTCCTGCTGCGCCTGCTCACCGGACGCGCCTCCGGGACCGTCCCGCAGCAGCCCACGGCGTCCCAGATCCTCGGCCTGGGCGCCGACCTCGCCGCGAGCCCCCTCCAGTCCGGCGACCAGAACGCCCGCACGGACGCGAGGCGGAACTCCCCGGCGGCGACGCAGAGCTCCCCGGGCACAGCTCAGGGCTCCCCGAGTGCAGCGCAGGGTGCCCCGATGGTGCCCACGGGTGGTCCCGGGAGTCCCGCGGCGACGGCCGCGCATGTGCCTGGGCATCCTGGATTCCCAGGTCAGGGCCCCTCCTCCGGGCATCCCGCCGCCGCGCACTCTCCCGCGACGCAGCCGCCCGCCCACGTGGCGGCGGCCCACGGCATGGGGGCGGCGGGCCCGCTCTCGCCCCCGCAGACGATGCCGGGCGCACCCGCACCCGCGCCCGCGCCCGCCCCCTCGCCCAAGCGTCGCGTCAATCCGATGGCCGGGGCCGCCGCGGGCGTCGCGGCCGGACTCATCGTCGCCGGGACGGCCGCGTACGCGTTCTGGCCGGACGGCCACTCCTCCGCTCCCGTCGCCGCGACCGGCAGGTCCGGGCCGTCCTCGCCGACGACACCGGCGAAGTCCCCGAAGCGGGCCAGCACTCCCGCGGTGGCGAAGAAGGGCGGCAGCCCGAGCGAGTCGCCGTCCAAGTCACCCAGCCCCAGCAAGTCGCCGTCCCCGGACGGGAACAAGACCCCGAAGACCACCGGTAGCTGGTCGGCTCCGTCCGCCGCGCCCGGCATCAGCGCCTCCGGCAACTGGGACACCAGGGGCGGGCGGTTCGTCGGGACGCTGGTCCTGCGCATGTCCGCGTCCACGGGCTGGGCCGTCTTCGAGCACCAGCATTCCAACGGCGGGCCTCAATGCGACTACGGCGTCGAGTTCGCCAAGCCGGGCGAGACGCACACGTCGAGCTTCGGGTCCAAGTGCACCGGCATGTTCCGCGTCCGCACGTGCCTGGCGAGCAACGTCGACACGAGCGGCGCCTACCCGCAGATCACCTACAGCCGCTGCACCGCCTGGCGGACCATCTTCCAGTGACCTCGCACGAATAGCCCTGGGCGCGAACAAGGCGCGCCGCTCCCGCTCGGGAGGGCGCGCCTTGTTCGTCGGCACAAAGGGCGCGGGGCCGCCGCCCATTCCTGGACGACGACCCCGCGACGGTCTGGCGGCCGGGTTCTAGTCGAACTCGCGGGGCGTTCCCGCGTACTGCGGCGAAAGGCCGTTGTTGCCTCCGCCCCCTCCGCCGCCGCCACCGCCGCCGTTCCCGGGGCCCGTGGTGTCACAGTCCGCGTTGTCCGGGTGCTTGTCACACCACCATTTCGGCTGCGGGATGCCTGGGCCGTTCGGCGGCTTGTTCGGGTCGCAGAGCGGCTTCCCCCCATTCCTGTCCATGCAGGGAGGAAGGTTGCCCGGTGGCGGTGTGTTGGTCGTCGGCGGCGTCGTGACCGGGCTGGTCGGGCCGGTCGGCTTGCACGCCTTGCGCCCCTTGCCCGGGCCCGGAGTCTGGCCGGGCGGGCAGGACGGGGTGTCGGTCGGCGTGTCGGTCGGGCTGTCCGTCGGCGTCGGCGTGTCCCACGCCTTGGGCTGGGTGCCCGAGTAGGTCGGGGTCGGGAAGTCCTTCGACGGGATGTTCTCCCCGTGGATGACCTTCTCCATGAAGGACTTCCAGATCTTCGCGGGGATCGTGCCACCGTAGACGCTGTTGCCCTGGAAGCCGGGGATGTTCTGGATCGTCTTGTGGTTCTTGTCGAACATCGTCACGGCCGCGGACAGCTGCGGGATGTAGCCGACGAACCAGGCGGCGACGTTCTGCTCGGTGGTACCGGTCTTGCCGGCCACCTGCCGTCCGTCGTCGAGGCGGGCTCCCGTCGCGGTACCGCTGCGCACCACGGCCTGCATGGCGGTGTCGGCCTGGGCGGCGAGATCGGAGTCCAGGATCCGCTTGGGCTTCAGCTTGTCCGAGGGAAGCTTGACGTCCTCCCACGCCTTCTTCGTGGCGTTGTAGCGCTGGATCCGCTGGATCAGGTGCGGGGTGACCTTCATGCCGCCGTTGGCGAAGGCCGCGTAGCCGGCCGCCTGGTTGACCGCGGGGACGTCGGCGATACCGAGGGCGATACCGGCCTTGTACCCGCCGCCCGCCAGCGCGTGCGGCTTGAGGGAGGAGTCCGGGACGCCGAACTCCTCGGCCGTCTTCGCCACCTCGCTGGTGTGCAGCTTGATGCCCAGCTTGACGTAGGCGGTGTTGACCGACTTCTCGGTGGCCTTCACCAGGTCGATGGTGCCCATCGGACCGTCGCCCGCGTCGTTCTGGACGGGGTATCCGCCCTTGTTGATGCAGGTCGTCCGGTCGGTCGCGCCGGGGATGTTCTCGCCTTCGCCGTCGAAGCACTGCGGCGAGTGGCCGTCGATCGTGGACTTGATACTGAAGCCCGCCTTGAGCGCGGTCGCCAGCACGTACGGCTTGAAGGACGAACCGGCCTGGGCGCTGGGGTTGAAGACGGTGTCGTAGTCCCCGTTGTGCTTCTTGTCGCCGCCGTAGAACGCCTTGATCTCACCGTTGGCCGGGTCGACGGCGATGAGCCCGCTGTAGACGCTCTTCGGCCACGCCTTGACGCCCGCTTCCTTCATCGCGGACGCCGCGTACCCCATCCACTTCGGTTCGAGCGTCGTGGTGATCCGCCCGCCGTCCTTGGCCCAGTTCGGGTCGAGCCCGAACCCCTTCAGCTCGGCGTCGACCCGCTGCTGGATGTAGATGGCCTGGGCGTTGCCCTTGACGTCGCTCCACGCGTTGGTCGTCTTGGGGAACACGGCCTTGCTGTTCTGGTCGGCGGTGATGACGCCCATCTTGGTCATGCCCTTGAGGACGTAGTGCCAGCGCTCGACCAGCAGCGTGTGGTTGATCGTCTTGCCCTGCGTGGCGAAGAAGCTCGGCCGCTGGATCATCGCGGCGAGCATCGCGGCCTGCTGGTAGTCGATCTTCTTGACGTCCTTGTGGAAGTACGCCTGCGACGCGGCCTGGATCCCGTAGGCGTTGCGCCCGAACGGGACCGTGTTCAGGTACATCTCCAGGATCTGGTTCGGGTCGATCTTCCGCCGGAGCTTGATGGAGATGAAGATCTCCTTCACCTTCCGGCTCATCGTCTTGTCCCGGCTCAGGCCCTGGTAGTAGTTCCGGGCGAGCTGCTGGGTGATGGTCGAACCGCCCTGGACGTCGCCGCCGCTAGCCGTCTTGTAGACGGCGCGGGCGAGGCCCTTGGGCGAGACGCCCCAGGTCTCGCTGTAGAAGTTGCGGTCCTCGGCGGCGAGCACCGCCTTCTGGGCGACCGGCGGGATGTCCTTGATCGAGACGCTCTGCCGGTGCGTGCCGACCCGGGCGATCGGGGTCGTGCCGTTCGCGTACATGATCGACATGCCCTGGTCGTTCACGCCCTTCTGGGCGTCCGTGGGCACGTCGGTGAGCATGTAGCCGACGACGATCAGCGTCGAGAAGGCCAGCACGCCGAGCGCGGTGACACCGGCGACGATCTTCCAGGAGGGGGCGAAACGGCGCCAGCCCTCCTTGCGCGGCTTGCCCTTCTTACCGCGGCGGCCGTCTCCGCGCCGTCCGCGCTTGTCCTCGCGCTCCTCCGCGCCCCAGAAGTCTCCGGGGCCGCCCGGGCCACCGGGACCACCAGGTCCGCCGGGGCCGCCCGGACCGCCAGGGCCTCTGGGACCACCGGGACCGCCGGGGCCTCCAGGACCACCGCCACCGGGGCCGCGGCCTCCGCCGCCACCGGGACGTCCGGGGCCTCCCGGCCCCATGGGACTGCCGACGCCGGGTCCGCCGGGGGCGGCGCGGTGTGGTGCGTTCTGAGGCGGTGCGGCGCGGCGGCCGCCGGCCTGCCCTCCACCCCCTTGGCGGGACGGCGCGCCCCGGCCTCCGACGCGGGCCGGTCTGCGGCCGCGAGCGGGGGCGCCGGGGTCACCGTTCGGTGTACCCCGGCCGGGGGGCATGGCGCTACCGCCGGGGCGGTTGGGGCCCTGCCCCTGGGGCGGGCCCTCTCCGTTTTCCGGTCCGTATTGGCTTCGGTAACTCACACGACCTCATTGGTGGGGGTACGGCTGTGCGTCGTCCGAGAGTACTGCTCACCACGGGGCGCTGGGGGCGGCCCTGGCGGTCCCGGACGCCGGATCAACGCGAGAACGACACGAAAAATCCCACTTCAGCAGTGGTTTTACAGTTTTGTCATTGAAAGAGAGAGATTGCACTGAGTGCCGTCACGGACACCCAGGGTCGATGACGGGCCTCAGCACCCCTCGACAAGACGCGAGCCCGGCCCGACGGGGTGTCGGGCCGGGCTCATCGTCAGCCGGTCAAGTCCGGGGTCATGGTCGCGCCCGCGGTGGCGTCACCAGCAGCCTCGGACCGTCCGTCACGGAGTACGGCCAGGCAGGCCCGTTGTTACCGCCCCGCCCCTTCTTGTGGCCGTTGCAGCGTGGGTCGCCGGCGTGCATCGAGCACCACCAGTTCGGCGGCGGGTTGGACGGCGGCTTGTTCGGGTCGCAGTTGCCGTCCGGGAAGGGCGACTGGCACGGCTGCTTGCCGTTCCCGTTCCCGTTGCCATTGCCGTCCCCGTTGCCGTCGCCGCCCTTGCAGCGCGGGTCGTACTGCGCCCACGGGTTGTTGTCACACCACTTTGGACGCTTGTCCTTCTTCTTCTCCTTGTAGACGTCCACCCACTTCTGCGGGGTGCCGACCCACGCGGGCGGCGGGAACTGCTCCACCGACAGGCCCTTGGTGGCCTCGGCCATGTAGGCGTGCCAGATCTTCGCCGGGACGCTGCCGCCGACGACCTCGCCGATGCCCGGCACGACCAGCGTCTTCCGGTCGTTGTTGTACATCGTCACGGCCGTCGAGATCTGCGGGACGTACCCCACGAACCACGTCGCGATGTTCTTGTCGGTCGTACCGGTCTTACCGGCCACCGGACGGTCCGACAGTGCCGCCGACGGCGCGGTGCCGCCCGGCTTCACCGGCCCCTGGAGCGCGTAGGTGACGTCCTGCGTGATCGGCTTGGACAGCGCGGCCCGCTTGACCTCCCAGTCCAGCTTCTTGAAGACCTTGCCGTCCGACGTGCCGACCTTGCGGATCACGTGCGGCTGGTACCAGGTGCCACCGTTCGCGAACACCGCGTACCCGGACGCCTGCTCGATCGGCCGGATGTTGTTGATGCCCAGCGCGATGCCGTACTGGCCCTTGTAGCTCCCGACCATGTCGGAACTCACGCCGAGTTGTTCGGCCATCGAGACGATCTGCGACGGGCCGGTCTTCAGCGCCAGCTGGGCGAACGCGGTGTTCGTCGACTCCTTCATCGCCTGGATGAGGGTGATCCCGCCCTTGGCGCTGTGGGAGTTCGGCAGTCCGCCCTGCGTCACGTCGTTCGCCGCGCCGCCCGCGACCGAGTTGCCCTGGCCGTCGAAGCCCCGTCCGGAACGTCCCTCGACCAGGCTCTTCAGGCCGTAGCCCTTCTCGAGCGCGGCCGCCAGGACGTACGGCTTCATCGCCGAACCGGCCTGCGCGCTGCCCATCCAGACGTTGTCGTAGGAGTCCTTCAGGTAGCTCGGGCCACCGTAGATGGCCTGGACCTCGCCGTTCGACGTGTCGACCGACGCCAGCCCGAGCCGGATGTGCTTCTTCAGCAGCTTGCCCGGGTCGACGCCCGGGACGGTCGTCTCGACGGCCTTCCGCGCGGCGGTCATCTTCGCCTGGTCGAAGGTCGTGGTGATCCGCAGGCCCTTCTCGATGACCGTCTTCTCATCGATGCCCTGCCGGTCCAGCTCCTTCAGCGCGCGCTTGATGACGTACCCGCGCTGCCCGCCGAACGTGGACGGCCCGCCGATCTCCTTCGTGAGCGGCATCTGCTTGCTGTACTGCGCGAACTGCTGGTCGGACAGGTGATGCATCTTGTGCATGCCGTCCAGGACGTACAGGTAGCGCGCCTTGGTCTCGGCCTGCCACTGCTTGTTGCCGCTGCGCGGGTCGAACTTGCCCGGCTGCTGGATGATCGCGGCGAGCAGCGCGCCCTGGTCCGGCTTGAGCTCGTTGACGTGCTTGCCGAAGTAGGTGTTGGACGCGGCCTCGATGCCGTAGGAGTTGCGGCCGAAGTAGATCGTGTTGAGGTACAGCTCGAGGATCTTGTCCTTGCTGCCGAGCTTGTCCTCCAGCTTCAGCGAGATGAACAGCTCCTGGAACTTGCGGCTCATCGTCCGCTTGTCGTTCAGGTAGTAGTTCTTCGCGAGCTGCTGGGTGATCGTCGAGCCGCCCTGCGTGTCGCCGCCGGACACGTTCGTCCACACGGCGCGGCTGATGCCCGAGACCGAGAAGCCGCTGTCGCTGTAGAACGACCGGTTCTCGGCCGCGACGACCGCGTAGCGGACGTCCATCGGCACCTTGCTGATCGGGACCGTGATGCGGTTCTTGCCGATCCGGCCGATCTCGGTCTTGCCGTCGTCGTAGTAGAAGATCGCGGCGGTCTTCGTCGCGTCCGCGTTCCCCTCGTCCGGGACGGGCGTCTGCGCGTACGCGATGCCGATCATCGTGCCGAGGCCCGCCGTGACGAGCAGCCCGGACCCGACGACCAGCTTCCAGGACGGCAGGAACCGCCGCCATCCCGTCGACCGGGACCGCAGATGGTCGTACCAGCGCCGCGGACCGTTCCCCTGCGGCTTCCGCCGCCGGCCCCCGCCACCCGGGCCGCCAGGACCGCCGGGCCCCCGGGGACCGCCAGGACCACCAGGGCCTCCGGGCCCGCGCGGACCTTCCGGCTCGCCGTACCCGAAGTGGAAGACGCCCGGCACGGCCCCTTCACCCGGCAACCCACGAGGAGCACCCCCCGGACCACCAGGGCCACCAGGGCCACCAGGGCCCGCCGGACCGCCGGGGCCGGGGCCGGGGCCGGGGCCGGGGCCGGGCATCCCGAAACCACTCGGCCCGCCGGGTCCACCTGGACCGCTCGGACTTCCAGGGCCGCCAGGGCCGTTCGGAATTCCGGGCCCCTGCGGGCCGCCCGGGGCGCCCGCGCCGCCGAAGGCGGGCGGGCCGGCCGGAGGGCTCGAGCCGCCCGGAGGCGGGCTGTCGCCGGGGCCGCCGAACGCGCCGAAGGCGTCGCGGCCGGGAGTCGAGGGGTTGTTCGCCGACGCGTCCGGATTGCCGCCGGGCGCGGGGACGTGCCGTCCGCCGGGCCGCAGCGGACCGGGTTCCGGTCGGGGCTGGCCTGGAGTGCTCACGTGACCTCGTTCGGCAGGGGACTACGACAGGTGTGGTGTCGGAAGAGTACTGGGCCGTCCGGTGAACGGGAGAGGCCCGTGCCGGGTGCGGGCGAGACCCTGGCGCGGTCCGCGGCGGCGCGCACGCGGGCCGGAGGCGGTGAACGAGCAGGTCCGGCGGAGGTTCCCGGCGGACGGACGGGCTCATCGTCCGGGCGGCGGATCCCCGTGGCCGAGGACGTAGGAACGTGACAGGTGGTTCCAGGCGCAACTCTGGCACACCTCGACCACATAGACCCGGAACTCGCCGTACCGGCGCGCCATCTCGGCCGGCTCGGCGGGGGCGGCGACCCGCCCGTCAAGGCGTCCGACCTCGTCCCCGTAGACGTACCGGACGAGCGTGAGCCGGACGGCGTGGCACACAGGGCAGGGCGCTCGGCCGGCGAGAACGCCTGTTCTCCACTGCGTGGTTGCGGGGCTCCTCTGGGGAAGCTGTGCGCGGCGAGGTCCAAGTGAAGCGCGAGTCCGCACAAAACCGCAGGTCAGATGGCATGCGACCCGGGAATGGGGCGGTGATCACACCGGGTGGACTTGCCATGACGCGCCGTCGTACGTATCTTTCAGATGTATCGAGTCGATACATTCACTCGATACATCACATGGAGACATCGGCTCTGCGAACGAACGGGACGGGCTCATGGCGGGCAAGAAGGGCGCGGGCGTGCTGGAGCTCGCCGTGCTCGGGCTGCTCCACGAGTCCCCGATGCACGGGTACGAGCTGCGCAAGCAGCTCAACATCCTGCTCGGCATGTTCCGCGCGTTCTCGTACGGCTCGCTGTACCCGTGCCTCAAGCTGCTCCTCGCCAAGGGGCTCATCGTCGAGGACCGGCCGCAGGAGCCGATCGTGCCGCTGGCACTGCAGAGCCGGCGCTCGAAGATCGTGTACAAGCTCACCGCCGACGGCAAGGAGCGGCTCGAGCAGCTGCTCACCGAGGCCGGTCCGGCGGCGTGGGAGGACGAGGGGTTCGGCGTTCACTTCGCCTTCTTCTCGCACACCCGCGCCGACGTGCGGCTGCGGATCCTCGAAGGCCGGCGCAGCCGGCTGGAGGAGCGGCTGGAGAGCGTGCGCGCCGCGCTGGCGCGGACCCGCGAGCGGGTCGACTCGTACACGCTCGAGCTGCAGAACCATGGGCTCGAGTCCGTCGAGCGCGAGGTCCGATGGCTCAACGAGCTGATCGGGCGCGAGCGGGCCGAGCAGGAGCAAGCAAGAACATCAGAACGTAATCAATCGATTCAGAACATGCCTCGGGAGACCGGCCGCTGACCCGCGGCACGGCCTCGAGAGGGACGGGTGAACACCACCTCATGTCCCGCAGAGGTGGCGTTCGCCCTCCGGGGCGGGCGAGGATCGCAAACCGCTACAGAGAAGGAGCTACCGGATGGGTTCGGTGCGCGTAGCCATCGTGGGTGTGGGGAACTGCGCCTCTTCGCTCGTCCAGGGTGTCGAGTTCTACAAGGACGCGGCCCCCGAGACGCGTGTCCCCGGCCTCATGCACGTCCAGTTCGGCGAGTACCACGTCGGTG
>NZ_RFFG01000010.1 GCF_003696215.1 Actinomadura harenae
GCCAGCAGCCGCTCCAGGCCCGTCTCGGCCAGGGCGGTGTCGCCGGCGTCGTCCAGCGCGGGGCGGGCGTGCGCGAGCAGTGCGGCGGCCAGGTCGGCGAACCGCGCGGGGCGTCCCGTCCGGACGTCCAGGCCCTTGCCGCCGAGGCCGTCGCGGGCGGCGAGCCAGTACGCGGCCCGGAGCATCTCCTGGGACGGCGCGGGCGGGGGCTCGCCGGCCTCGACCTTGGCGAGCGCCACCTGGGCGAGCGCCCGGACGAGCGCGGCGAACAGCGCGGCCCCTTCGGCGTCGAGCGCCACGTCCGCGAGGCGGATCTCCAGGGTCGGCAGGCGGGAGGAGGGACGGACGTCCCAGAACACCGTGGCCAGGTCCATCAGGGCGCCGCAGCCGAGCAGCGCGGCGATCAGGTCCTCGTAGTGGGCGAGGGACTCGAACATCGGCGGCGGCCCGGCGACGGGCCAGCGCGCCCAGGACATGACCCGCCAGCAGGCGTGCCCGGTGTCGCGGCCCGCCCAGAAGGGCGAGTTCGCCGTCATCGCGAGCAGGGTCGGCAGCCACGGGCGCAGATGGTTGCTGACCTGGACGGCGCGGGCCCGGTCGGGCATCTCCACATGGACGTGGCAGGAGCAGATGCACTGCTCGTCGTCCAGTGCCCGGTAGGTGGCCAGGCTGTCGGCGTAGCGCGGGCCCGGCGTGATCGGCGCCGGGAGCAGGTCGCCGAGGACGGGCGTGCCGGTCGCGACCAGCATCAGGTCCTCGGCGCGCGCCGCGTCCGCCATGGTCGCCCGCATCGCGCGGATCTGCTCGGTCAGCTTGTCCAGGTCGTCGCACGGGGAGGTCTTGGCCTCGGCGAGGAAGCAGACCAGCTCGGCGGACGCGCGGTCGCCGAGGGTCTCCGCCGCGCGGGCGACGACGGCCCCGGCGCGCGGGACCACCTGGCGGGACCGGGGATCGACGACGAAATACTCTTCCTCGATACCGAACCTGAGGGCCATCCCACCACCTCGGTGCCGGGGCCGGCGCGGCGGGGCCCGGTGAGGCCCGCCGGACCGGACGGTCACCTATGACGGTACGTGCCCGTTCGTCCGGTTGCACGCCTCCGGTCAGAGTCACGTCACCCGGCCGGGATTCGGGCCTCCTGCCCCCAAGAATATGGGGCGCCCGCAGGGCGGCTCCGGGCACCCCGGTCGTCGGAGCCGGGGCGCCGCTCGCCTACGATCCCTGCCATGACGGTGCCGCCTGAAGAACTCGAAATGGCCGCCGCCTTCCCCCCGGCCGAACGCGACCGGTGGCGGGAGATGGTGAGGGGCGTGCTGCGCAAGTCCGGCGCGGCCTCCGAGGACACCCCCCTCGACGAGATCGACGGGCTGCTCGCCCACGAGACCGGCGACGGCGTGACGATCGCCGCGCTCTACACCGCCGAGGACTCCGCCCCCGGACGGCCCGGTCTCGCCCCGCGCGTGCACGAGGTCCGCCCGGAGGGAGAGGGCCTCGCGGGCTGGGACGTCCGGCAGCGGCACGGCCACCCCGACCCCGAGACGACCCGCGCGGCGATCCTGGCCGACCTGGAGAGCGGCGCCACCTCGGTCTGGCTGACGCTCGGCGCGGGCGGCGTCCCCGTCGCGGCGCTCCCGGACGTGCTCCGCGACGTCCACCTGAACCTCGCGCCCGTCGTCCTGGACGCGGGCGCGGAGACCGGCGAGGCCGCCGAGCTGTTCCTCTCCCTCGCCGCCGCGCGCGGCACCGAACCGTCCGGGAACCTGGGCGCCGACCCGCTCGGCCTCGCCGCCCGCACCGGCGCTCCCGCGATCCTGGACGACGTGGCCGTCCTGGCCCTGCGGTGCGTCCGGGAGTTCCCGAAGATGCGCGCCTTCACCGTCGACGCCACGCCCTACCACGACGCGGGCGGCGGGGACGCCGACGAGCTCGGCGCGGCCGTCGCCGCCGGGGTCGCCTACCTGCGCGTCCTCACCCGCGCGGGCCTGACCGTGGACGAGGCGTTCGGCCAGATCGACTTCCGGTTCGCCGTCAACGCCGACCAGTTCGCCTCCATCGCCAAACTGCGCGCCGCGCGCCGCCTCTGGCAGCGCGTCGCCGAGGTGTCCGGCGCCTCGGACGGCACGGTCGCGACGATCCACGCCGTCACGTCCTCGGCGATGATGACCCGCCGCGACCCGTGGGTGAACATGCTGCGCACCACCGTCGCGGCGTTCGCGGCCGGAGTCGGCGGCGCGGACGCGGTGACCGTCCAGCCGTTCGACGCGCGCCTCGGCCTGCCCGACGACTTCTCCCGCCGCATCGCCCGCAACACCCAGACGCTCCTGCTGGAGGAGTCGAGCCTCGCGCGCGTCGTCGACCCGGCGGGCGGCTCCTGGTACGTCGAGCGCCTCACCGAGGACCTCGCCCAGGCCGCCTGGTCCTGGTTCACCGAGATCGAGAAGGCGGGCGGGCTCGCCGCCGCGCTCGCGTCCGGCCTGGTCGAACGGCGCCTGGGGGCGACCTGGGAGCGCCGCCGCCGCGACATCGCCCACCGGAAGGCGCCGCTGACCGGCCTCAGCGAGTTCCCGAACCTCACCGAGGAGCTGCCGTCCCGGCGGCCCGCCCCGTCCGTCGCGGGCGAGGGCCTGCCGGTGGTCACCTACGGGCAGGACTACGAGACCCTGCGGGACCGTTCCGACGCGCACCTCGCCGCGACCGGCGCGCGCCCGAGGGTGTACCTGGCGACGCTCGGCCCGGTCGCCGCGCACACCGGGCGCGCCACCTTCGCCGCCAACCTCTTCCAGGCGGGCGGCGTCGAGACCGTCGCCGGCCCGCCCGAGGGGTTCGCCGCGTCCGGCGCCACGATCGCCTGCCTGTGCTCGTCCGACAAGGTGTACGAGGAGAAGGCGGCGGACGCCGCGCGCGCCCTCCGCGACGCCGGGGCGGTGAAGGTGTGGCTCGCGGGCAAGGGCTCCCACGACGGAGTCGACGCGCGGATCTTCGCCGGGGTCGACGCGGTGGAGGTCCTCACGACCACCCTCACCGATCTGGGAGTGAACCGATGATCCCCGACTTCTCCGAGATCGAGCTGGGCGCGCCCGTCACGGCCGACGAGGCCGCCAAGCGCTGGCGCGCCGCCGCCGGGGACGACACCCCCGTCTGGGACACCCCCGAGGGCATCGCCGTCCCGTCCCTGTACACCGGCGACGACCTGGCCCCGCTCGACTTCCTGCACACCCTGCCGGGCATCGCGCCGTTCCTGCGCGGCCCCTACCCGGCCATGTACGCCACCCAGCCGTGGACGATCCGCCAGTACGCGGGCTTCTCCACGGCCGAGGAGTCCAACGCGTTCTACCGGCGCAACCTCGCCGCCGGGCAGAAGGGCCTGTCGGTCGCGTTCGACCTGGCCACCCACCGCGGCTACGACTCCGACCACCCGCGCGTGTCCGGGGACGTCGGCATGGCGGGCGTCGCGATCGACTCCATCTACGACATGCGGCAGCTGTTCGACGGCATCCCGCTGGACCGGATGTCGGTGTCGATGACCATGAACGGCGCGGTGCTGCCGATCATGGCCCTGTACATCGTGGCCGCCGAGGAGCAGGGCGTCCCGCCCGAGGCGCTGGCCGGGACCATCCAGAACGACATCCTCAAGGAGTTCATGGTCCGCAACACCTACATCTACCCGCCCGCGCCGTCCATGCGGATCATCTCGGACATCTTCGCGTTCACCTCGCGGCGGATGCCGAAGTTCAACTCCATCTCGATCTCCGGCTACCACATCCAGGAGGCCGGGGCCACGGCCGACCTGGAGCTGGCGTACACGCTCGCCGACGGCGTCGAGTACATCCGCGCCGGACGCGACGCGGGCCTGACGATCGACTCGTTCGCGCCGCGCCTGTCGTTCTTCTGGGCGATCGGCATGAACTTCTTCATGGAGGTCGCCAAGCTGCGCGCCGCGCGCCTGCTGTGGGCGAAGCTGGTGAAGCAGTTCGACCCGGAGAACCCCAAGTCGCTGTCGCTGCGGACGCACTCCCAGACGTCCGGCTGGTCCCTGACCGCGCAGGACGTCTTCAACAACGTCGCCCGCACCTGCGTCGAGGCCATGGCCGCCACGCAGGGCCACACCCAGTCGCTGCACACCAACGCGCTGGACGAGGCGCTCGCCCTCCCGACCGACTTCTCCGCCCGGATCGCCCGCAACACCCAGCTGCTGCTCCAGCAGGAGTCCGGGACGACCCGGACGATCGACCCCTGGGGCGGCTCCGCCTACGTCGAGCGCCTCACCTACGACCTGGCCCGCCGCGCCTGGCAGCACATCCGCGAGGTCGAGCGGGCGGGCGGCATGGCCCGCGCGATCGACGAGGGCCTGCCCAAGCTGCGCATCGAGGAGGCCGCGGCCCGGACGCAGGCCCGCATCGACTCCGGACGCCAGCCCCTGATCGGCATCAACAAGTACCGGCCGGACGCCGACGAGAACATCGAGGTGCTCAAGGTCGACAACGCGTCCGTCCGCGCGCGGCAGATCGACAAGCTGCGGAGGCTGCGCGAGGAGCGGTCCGAGGACGGCGTCCGCTCGGCCCTCGACGCGCTGACCCGCGCCGCGACCGCCGCCGAGGCGGGCACCCGCGGCCCCGGCCTGGACGAGAACCTGCTGACCCTCGCCATCGACGCGGCCCGCGCCAAGGCGACCGTCGGGGAGATCTCCGACGCGCTCGAGCGGGCCTACGGACGGCACTCCGCGCAGATCCGTACGATCTCCGGTGTGTACCGGGAAGAGGCGGGCCAGGTGTCGGCGATCGAGGAGGCGCGGGCCCTCACGGCCGCGTTCGAGGAGGCCGAGGGGCGGCGGCCGCGCATCCTCGTCGCCAAGATGGGCCAGGACGGCCACGACCGCGGCCAGAAGGTCATCGCGACCGGCTTCGCCGACCTCGGCTTCGACGTCGACGTGGGCCCGCTGTTCCAGACCCCCGGCGAGGTCGCCCGCCAGGCCGTCGAGGCGGACGTGCACGTCGTCGGGGTGAACTCGCTCGCCGCCGGGCACCTGACGCTCGTCCCCGCGCTGCGCGCCGAGCTCGCCGGGCTGGGCCGCGCGGACATCATGATCGTCGTGGGCGGCGTCATCCCGCCGCAGGACTTCGACGAGCTGCGCGCCGCCGGCGCCTCGGCGATCTTCCCGCCCGGCACCGTCCTGGCCGAGGCCGCCCAGGACCTCCTGCGCGACCTCGCCGCCCGCCTCGGCCACGCCGGCCAGGGACAGGGGGAGTCCGGGGCGTGACGCGACCGACGCTGGAGGACTACGTCGCCGGCGTCCGGGACGGCTCGCGCGCGTGGATCGCCCGTGCGATCACGCTCGTCGAGTCGTCCCGGCCGGACCACCGCGCGCTCGCGCAGCGGCTGCTCGCCGAGCTGACCCCGTTCACCGGGAAGGCGCGCCGGATCGGCATCACCGGCGTGCCCGGCGTCGGCAAGTCCACCTTCATCGACGCCCTCGGCACCGACCTCACCTCGGCCGGGCACCGGGTCGCCGTCCTCGCCGTCGACCCGTCGTCCACCCGCTCGGGCGGCTCGATCCTCGGCGACAAGACCCGGATGAACCGCCTGGCGGTGGACCCGCACGCGTTCATCCGCCCGTCGCCGACCGCCGGGACGCTCGGCGGCGTCGCCAAGGCCACCCGCGAGGCGATGGTCGTCATGGAGGCCGCCGGATACGACGTCGTCCTGGTCGAGACCGTCGGCGTCGGGCAGTCCGAGACGACGGTCGCCGAGATGGTGGACACCTTCCTGTTCCTCACCCTCGCCCGGACCGGCGACCAGTTGCAGGGCATCAAGAAGGGCGTCCTGGAGCTCGCCGACGTCATCGCCGTGAACAAGGCGGACGGGCCGCACGAGATGGAGGCCCGGCGGGCCGCCCGCGAACTCGCCGGCGCGCTCCGGCTGCTGCGCAGCGACGAACGCGTCGCCGACACACCCGTCCTGACCTGCAGCGCCATCGAGAACGTCGACCTCGACAAGGTCTGGGACGCCCTGGTCGCCCACCAGGACCGGCTGGCCGCGACCGGCGAACTCGAACGCCGCCGCCGCGCCCAGCGGGTCCGCTGGACGTGGGCCATGGTCCAGGATCGACTTCTCACCGAACTGCACGCGCATCCGGCTGTGCGGGATCTGGCTCCGAAACTGGACGCGGAGGTCGCGGCGGGCACCCTCACCCCCGCGCTCGCCGCCGAGCGGATCCTGGCCGCCTTCACCCGCTGACCACGGCCGTCCCCGACCGCCCTCACCGCACGCTTCGGGGGCGGTCGCGGACGCGCCGCGGGAGTGGGACGGGACGTCCGAGATCGGGCCGAAGCGCACGCCGGGTTCCGGTCGCGTCGTATCGGTTGGGTCGCGTGCGGCTCACGGGGCGTCAGGATCCGGTAGAAAGTCGGGATGGACGTCATCGCGCTCGATGATCCGACGGACCCTCAGATCCGCGGATGGCACGCGGTCCTGGCCGCCGTGCACGCGGCCGAGCCGGACGGCGAACCCACCCCCCAGCCGCACCAGACCGCCGCCCGCCTGCTCGGCGCGGAGCAGGGCTCGCGGCAGCGCCTCTGGGCCGTCCGGTCCGGGGCGGAGATGATCGGCGTCGCGAGCCTGCGGCTGCCCGGCGAGCCGGGGGCCGACCGTCCGGGCGAGATCGACATCCACGTGCACCCGGACCACCGGCGGCGGGGCATGGCAAGCGGCCTGCTCGCCGTCGCCGCCGACGCGCTGCGCGCCGACGGCCGCACCAGCGTCATCGCCCAGGTCCTCGCGCGCCCCGCCGCGGTGGGCTTCCTCGAGGCGCACGGCTTCCGGCTCGTCCTCACCCTCCAGGGCCTCCTGCTGCGGCTGCCGGACCTGCCGCCCGGCCGCGTGGACACCCTCCTCGCGTCCGGTCCGTCCGGATATGAGCTGGTCCGCTGGTGCGGTGTCGTCCCGGACGAGTACGCCGACGCGCTCGCGAAGGCCAAGCACGCCATGGCCGACCTCGCCGAGTACGAGGGCGCGCCCTGGGACGCCGACCGCGTCCGCGAGATGGCCGAGATGGTCGCCAAGCGCGGCGACGACCTCTACACCGTCGCCGCCGTCCAGGACGGCGCCATCGCGGGGTTCACCGAGATCGTCGTCCCGGCCGACGGCGCCGGGCGCGCCGCCCAGTACGACACCGCCGTCGCCCCCGAGCACCGCGGCCGCCGCCTCGGCATCTGGGTCAAGGCCGCCATGCTGACCTGGCTCGCCGGCGAGCGCCCCGAGGTCACCGAGATCGAGACCGACAACTCCGGCGACAACGCGCACATGCTCGCCGTCAACGAGGAGATCGGCTTCCGCCGCGAACGCGAGTCCCGCGAGTACCTGGCCTCGGCCGACGACCTTCCCTCCTCCTGATCCCCCGGCCGTCCGCCGATGCGGAGCACAAGGCGAACCCACGCGATCATGAGGATGGACCACGTCCTGGTCAAGAACACGGTCGGTGGTCGATACGGCGGCATTCCCTCACCTATCGTGACTCTCAGTAGGCAGGGGAGCGTCGTCCTGCCGGGGACCGACCGGGGGGACCATGAGCCTTCAAGTGCTCCCGCTGGCCATCACGATGATGGCGGGCCCGCAGATCATGGCCGCGATCATCCTGGTGACCACCGCGAGACCGGTGCGGGTCTCGCTCGCCTTCCTGCTCGGCGTGCTCGCCGCGGCGAGCCTGGGCGTGACGATCACACGCGGCATCTTCGCCCTGGTCGGCAAGAACGTCGATCTGGGCAAGGACTCCGACAACTCGTCCGTGGGGCACATCATCCAGTACGTGCTGGTCGCCCTGCTGGTCGCCGCGATACTGAGGACCTACGCGAAGCGGGCGACGGTGGAGCCGCCCAAATGGCTCGGCGCGCTGATGAACGCCGATCCGGGCCGCGCCCTCAAGACCGGCTTCCTCATGATCCTCCTGATGCCGTCGGACGTCATGGTGATGCTGACGGTCGGAGCCAACCTCGAGCAGAACCACGCGGGAATCGGCTCGGCGGCCGTGTTCATCGCGGTCACCGTCCTGATCGCGGCCCTGCCCCTGCTCGCCCTGCTGCTGTTCCGCCACCGGGCGCGGCGCGCCATGCCCGGGGTGCGGGACTGGATGAACACCAACAGCTGGCTCATCAACATCATCTGCTGCCTGGTCTTCATCGTCATCATCCTGTTCTGAGCCCGGGTCTCCCGGGCTTCGGCTCGGGTGCGTGCGAGTCCTGATCGCGTCCCCGGACCCCTCAGGCCCCGTCCCCGAACCCGCCGTCCCTCCGCTCCGACTCCGGTCGGACAGGGCTCCCTCCTTACCGGGTGCGCTCACGAAAATCCCCTCCGTGCAGCCCGGAACAGATGCACATCGCCGGGGGAGTGGAGCGCGTCGAAACGCGGGTTGGCCTCACTCACAGATGGGGACCTATTGGGCAACACGGACCCGCTGCGGCGCCGGTCGCGGCCCGTGGACGAGTCCATGGCGAGCCCTCGGATCCCCGCCGGGCGGACGGAGGCGAGCTCTCTTCGTGAGGGAGAAAACCCGTTGCTGTGAGGTGGGGCCGGTAGGCAGGCTGTTCCAGGGCTCCGGAATGCTCGGAGTCCTGAGGAATTTGCAGTCCCTTCCCTTGTGGTTCAAAGGCAGAACGCCGCACCGTTAATGCGGAAATCCAGGTTCGAGTCCTGGTGGGGGAGCGGCACACGGTTGGGGAGGTGAGCGGTGAACGTGCTCGTGCTGAACGCGTCCTATGAGCCCTTACAGAAAGTGGATCTGCGGCATGCCATCCGCATGCTCGTACGCGAGGTGGCCGTCGTCGAAGAGGCGGAGGAGGGACGCACCATCGGCCGGTTCCCCGTGCCGAGGGTGCTGCGTCTCGTCCGCTACGTCGCCATGCGCTGGCGCCACGGCAAGCGCCCTCCGTGGAACAAACGCGGCGTCTACCTGCGCGACCGCGGCCACTGCGCCTACTGCGGCGGACGCGGCAACACCATCGACCACGTCCTCCCGCAGTCCCGCGGCGGCGGCGACACCTGGGAGAACACCGTCCTGGCCTGCGGCCGCTGCAACAACCGCAAAGCCGACCGCACCCCCTCCGAAGCCGGCCTCCCCCTCCGCCTCAAGCCCCGGATCCCCCACTGGGAGGAACTGGTGTCCCGCTGACCCCGAGCCGCCTCCTCTGACCACGGCATCCGCGTTCCGCCGCCTCGCCTCCCAACAGGAGCAGACGGCGCCGGTCCGCGGATGCCGTTGTCACGGGCGTCCGTCGCGGCAGAGTACGGGGGGCGCTTGACACGAGCGGGCGTGCACGCGGCCGAGTGCCGGGGGCAGGTCAGGTCAGGGCGGTGATGGCGGTGTCGACGTCGGCCTCCGTCGTGTAGAGATGGAAGGCCAGGCGGGCCGCGCCCTTGCGGACCGAGGCGCGGATGCCCGCCTCCTCGAGACGCCCGGCCGCGCCGGGGCGGGCGACGCTGACGATCGCGCTGTCGCCGGGCGGCATGCCGAGCCCGGCCCGGAACCTGTTGGCCATCCGAACGTCGTGCTCGTGGATCTGGTCGATGCCGATCTCCAGAAGCAGCTCCAGCGTGGGCGCGGCGGCGACGTAGGAGAACCAGGGGACGGCGATGTCGAACCGCCGGGCGTCCTCGGCCAGGCGCAGCGGCGGGCCGTACGACGCGTCCCCCTCACCGGCGTACCAGTTGGCGGCGAGCGGCCGGATGCGATCCCGGACGGCCGGGCTCACGTAGCAGAAGGCCGTGCCGCGCGGGCACATCAGCCACTTGTACGCCGAGACGGCCAGGACGTCGAAGGGCGTCGCGTCGACCGGCAGCCAGCCGACCGCCTGGGTGGCGTCGGCGATGACCAGCGCGCCGTGCGCCCGCGCCGCCGCGACGACCTCGGCCGAGTCCGCGACCTCACCGGTCGCGGACTGGACCAGGCTGAAGGCGACCGCGTCCGTGCGGGCGTCGATCGCGCCGGGCAGGTCGGCGGGAGGCACCGTCCGCACGTCGAGGTCGTTCACGAGCCACGGGAACAGGTTCGAGGTCTGCTCGATCTCGGGGACGACGACACGCGAGCCGGGCGGCAGCGAGGCCGCGACCGGGGCCAGCAGCTGCGACGCGGCGGCGCCCACGGCCACATCGTCGGCGGAGACCCCGACCAGCCGCGCGAACGCGCCGCGCGCGCGATCCGTGGAGCGGTCCCACGTGTCCCAGCCGTTCGATCCGCGCCGCCACTCGGCCAGCGCGCTCTGCATCGCCTCGAACGCGGGCGTCGGCGGGATGCCGTAGCTCGCGGAGTTCAGCCATCCCGGTTCCGGGTCCCACAGACCCAGCGCATCGTCAAAATCCACTCTGGTGAGTCTAAAACGGACACCGAACCCGGCCACGCCCGCCCCGGCCCCAGCCGTCCGGCCCGTGATCACGATGCCGTCAGGAGCACCGTGCGGGCCGTCGTGAAGGTGGACGAGCCCAGGAGATCACGGAGCGGGCGCGCGTGTTGGGAAGCGGCCGGGCGTCGGCACGCCGGGCCGGCGGGCCTGGCATGCCGTCGGGTCCGTGACCGGGGCTCGCCCGGCCACGGATCTCCGAGGGTCAGGCCGTGGGGGACGCGGCGCGGACGAAGTCGGTCACCGACGTCGGGGTGATCCGCGGGTACCTGGCGTTGTCGAGGGCGTCGAACTTGCCCTTCCCGGTCACCATGCACCACTGGTACTGGAGCGCGATGTAGTCGAACGGGTTCTGGGTGAGGGCGGCCTGGCGCTCGATCTCGGCGCGCAGCTCGTCGGCGGTGCCGAGGCGGCGCAGTTCCAGGGTGCGTCCCGAACCGCGCTGGACGGCGTCATGGAACTGCCGCATCGACAGCACCTCGCCGGCGAAGCGGAGCGTGCCGGTGGCCTCCGGGTCGAGCGCGACGGCGGCGGTGTAGGCGGCGGTGTCGGGCACGGAGGTCATGTCGAGCGGCTGGTCCGGGTCGCCCCAGTGCGACAGGGTGCCCCGGTCCCAGTCGACCAGTCCCATGAAACCGACCATCACCTCGTAGAACGCGCCGTTGAGGACGGAGACGACCTCGAGTCCGGCGTCGGCGTACTCGGTGGCGGCCCGGCGACGCCAGTCGATCATGAAGTTGTCGCCGTCGTCGAGCTTGGTCACGTCGACGGCGAAGTCGGACGGGATGAACCGTCCGGCACCGGCCTTCGCGGCGGCGCGCGCGAGGTTGGCCTGGCCGTCCACGATCACGTCGGGTCCGCCCTGCACGGCCGACACGACGGTGGCGGCGTCGCCGATGCTCGCGGCGAGCTGCTCGATCGGGTCGGTGATGTCGCCTTCGACCACTTCCAGGCCACGCGACCGCAGCGCCGTCAGCGCGCCCCGCTTCTCGGCGTCCGCACCCGGTCGGACCATGGCCCGGACGGGCGCGCCCTGGTCGAGCAGGGAGCTGATGATCTGGCTTCCGAGCAGTCCGGTGGCGCCGGCCACGAAGACCTTGGAGGGAGTGGACACGTTGACTCCTAGTTCAGAAACACATCGTTAGGTTCACCCACGCCGGTATCGGCTCATGGGTGTCAGGGGGAGTCCGCTGAGGACTCAGGGAAGGAGCAGGGTCTTGCCGACCGTGTCGCGCGCCTCGACGGCGGCGTGCGCGTCGGCCGCCCGCTCCAGGGGGAAGCGCTGACCGATCACGGGCGTGAGTTCGCCCGCGGTGGCCAGGTCGAGCACCTCGGTCACCAGCTCGCGGGCCTGGGCGGGGCGGCTCCAGACGGGGCCGGTGCTGAACCCGCTGAGCGTCAGGCCCCGGCCCACCAGCTCCACGGGCCTGACCTCCAGCGGCGCGCCGCTGGAGAAGCCGAAGACGACCTGCCGACCGGACCCCGGCGTGAGCAGTTCGAACGCCTGCCGTCCGAGCGTCCCGCCGACGTGGTCGAACACGACCTCCACGGAACCGCCAGCCGCCGCGCGCACCTGATCGGCCCAGCCGGGCTGCGAGTAGTCGACGACATGGTCGGCGCCGAGACCGGCGACGAGGTCGAGCTTGCGTTCGCCGCGTGCCGCTCCGACGACCGTCGCGCCGAGCCGCTTCAGCAACTGCACCAGGACCGTTCCAACGGCGCCGCCCGCGGCCAGGACCAGGACGCGGTCACCAGGGGCGACCCGGGCCGCGCAGACCAGGCCCTGCGCCGTGGCGCCGTACCGGTAGAGCGCGACGGCGTCGTGAGGGTCGAGCCCCGCCGGAATCGGGATGAGCGAATCGGCGGGGACGGCGGCCGTCTCGGCGTACCCGCCCGTCCCCGCGGTGCTGCCAAGGACGAGAGAGCCGACGAGGGCGGGGTCACCGCCGGGACCGACCTCGGCGACCGTCCCGGCGACCTCCTTGCCGAGGACGACCGGCAGGGCCGCGCCGCCCAGCGCGCCGCGCATCGCCCCCGAACGCACCTGGGTCTCCAGGAACTGGACGCCGGCGGCGGCCACCCGCACGGTCACCTGGCCCGCCCCCGGTCGCGGATCGGGCACCTCCCCGATCGTCAAACGGTCGGGCGGCCCGAATTCGCGCAGCACAACAGCACGCATGGTGCTCATCTCCTTCAAGGGAATCGCGCGCGGTCCTTCAGGGACCGTGGCGGAGTTACGAGCCCTTCTTGATCGCCTGGGCGAAGGCGGCCAACCCGTCGGCCAGGTGCTCGATCTCGGACGGCTCCCAGCCGTCGAGGAGACCGGCGATGGTGCTCGTCCTGGCCTTCCAGAGTTCGCGGATGGCGAGCCTGCCCTCACGCGTGACGCTCACCAGCTGCGCCCGCGCGTCGGACGGGTCGGGCCGCCGCTCGATGAACCCGCGGGACTCCAGGCGCTTGGCGGGTGGCGAGAGCGTGGACTTGTCCACTTCCATCAGCTCGGCCAGGACCGACAGCCGCACGGGAGCGTGCAGGGAGATCTGCGCGAGCAGCGTGTAGTCCCCGAGCGACAGCTCCAGCCCGGAGGCCGCCATGATCCGCCGCCGCGTGGACGGGGCGAACATCCAGTTGCCCACTGTCGCCAGCGCCGCCGCCACCCGATCGGTGGCCTCCCGCTGCCGTCCGTCCCCACCCTCCGGCACACCGTCCATCCCGGCACCCTCACTCATATTGGTTGGTTGGCCCAAACCAACTATGCACCCAGGACGGCGATCTATGCAAGTGCATTCATCGGCCCACGGCACGCGAGGCCGGCACCGCGCCGGTGCCGCTCGTGCTCGCGGCGTCCACGCCGCCTCATGAAGCCGTAGACAGGGAAGCGGCGCGGTCGCCGGTCACGCGAGGACATCCTCAGCGTTCTCGGCGGCCGCGCCGCTGTTCACCACACCCTCAGGCGGGCTCTAGACACCTGTCGCCGCGTGCGGGGTCAGTTCGCTGACCAGTTTCTGTGCGAGGGGGGTCGGGACGCCGTGTTGGGTAGCCGCTCGTAGGAGGGCTCCGCCGATGGCGTCGAGTTCCAGCGGACGGCCCGCTTCGGCGTCGCGCTGCATCGAGGACTTGCTGCCGGCTGGGAAGGCGTCGTAGCGCGCCAGGACCTGGGCGGCGTCCATGGGGGCGCCGCAGGCTCGGCTCACCGCGGTGGTCTCCTCGACCAGCGCCGTCAGTTCCTCGCGCCGCTCGGACCGGATGCCGCCGATGGGGAGCCGGTAGCGGGTGGTGAGCAGGGCGAAGGGGGCGAGGAAGGCCAGCTTCGCCCAGAGGACGGCGTCCTCGCCCGGCAGGACGCGCGTCTTCGTCCCGGCGGCGGTGAGCAGCGCGGCGAGCGGGGCGAGGCGGCTTGGGGAACCTGCCAGGTCGATCTCGGTGAACGGGCTGCCGTGCTCGATGACGCCCGGGGACGTCCGCGTGGATTCGACGCGGATCACCGCGGGCACCACGCGCCGCGCGCCGAAGCGCGCCCGGAGGGCGTCGACGTGCTCGATGCCGTTGAGCAGGGGCAGCGCGAGGCCGTCGGTGAGGTGCTCGGCGGGGACGCGCTCGAGCGCGGAGCCGAGCGCGGTGTGCTTGACCGTCACGAGGCAGAGGTCGACGGGTTCGCGAAGCGCCGTGTCCGCCTCGACCTCGGCGGTGAAGCCTCCGAACTGGCCGCTGCGCACCTGGATTCCGGTGCTGCGCAGGGTGTTCGCGGTCTCCTCGCTCGCGATGCAGATCACGCGGTGTCCGGCGCGGGAGAGCAGGGCGGCGAGCAGGCCGCCCACCCCTCCCGGGCCGAGAACCGCCACCTTCGCGGGGGACGGGATCACGGCGGCGGCGTTGTCGTCGTGCACAAGGTTCCTTTCGGGTTTGCGGGTCGGCACCCGTCCGGCTCCGTTCCGGCCCCGCGCGGGAGTCGCCGGAGGAAGCGGGACGGGTTGCCGCCCTTCGCAGCGATGATTCCGAGACACCGAGAGCCAAGTCAATCCTCGGGTTTCCTTGCACATCCCCAAGAGAGGTCTTGGGTGCAGGGGAGTAGGGTGCCCGGTGTGTCCATGACCTTCGACGACCTGCGGGTCTTTGTGGCGGTCTGCCAGGCCGGGAGCCTGAGCGCGGTCGCCAGGGACCTGTCCTGCACCCAGTCCGCGGTGAGCCAGCACGTGAAACGGCTCGAGCGGGAGACGGGCGTGCGGCTGCTGGAGCGCCGGCCGCGCGGCGTCGTCCCCACCCCGGAGGGGCTGGTGCTCCAGGCCGCGGCGCGGGAAGGGCTCACCGGACTCGACCTGGCCCTTCGCCGACTCGGCGAGCTCGCGCGCGGGGAGGCCGGATCGGTCCGGGTGACCACGGGCTCGACGACGGTGCGGCACTTCATGTCCGAGGCGGTCGTCGCGTTCCGCGAACGTCATCCGGGCGCGAGCCTGGAGTTCCGGACGGAGACGTCCAGCCAGAGCTGTTTCGACGCGCTCGCGGAGGGTTCGGTCGATCTGGCCTGGGTCACCATCGGCGGCCAGGCGCGGGGGATGGAGCAGCATCCGGTCGCCGAGCTGCCGTGGGTGCTCGCGGTGCGGAACGACGACCCGCTCGCCCGCCGGGAGTCGGTCGCGGCGGCCGACCTCGCCGGGATCCGGCACATCCGGCTCCCGGAGAACTCCTCGTCCCGGGCGCATCTGGACGCCGCGTTCGCCCGCCTCGGCGTCCACCTCTCCTCGGACACCGGCGTCGCCGACTGGGACACCGCCATCCTGCTCGCCGAGCTCGGTGTCGGCCACGCCGTCGTCCCGGCGCTGCCGGGGCAGGGCGCGTCCGGCGGACCGCTGAGGTTCCTGCCCCTGCCGGAGCTTCCTCCGCTGTCGGTCGGATGGGCCGTCCGCCGCTGGGACGCGCTCACCCCGCTCGCCCGCGCCTTCGCCGACATGGTCGCCCACCAGAGCCGGACGTCCACGAACGCGACGCGCTGAGGACGTCCACCAGGCGTGGCCGAAATGTCACACGACATGGCGAGATCGGCCGAGTTCTGCTTGCCGCCACGAAGGCGGGTCGTGAAGATCCAGAGGGACATAGGGTGCGAAGAAGGGCGTCCAAGTCGGTTGTCGTCAACCGGCCGTGGCATGGGCGCCCCTCGACATGCCCGCAGCCGGCTCGGTCATGTCCTGTCAATGATTCAGCGGGAGCTTCTCATCAAGACCGTGCAGCGTGCGTTCTCCACCTTGTTCGCCGCCTCCGACCTGGCGGACTGGCGTCCCCTCATGGCCTCGGCTCCCGACTGTTTCGCCCTGTCGCTGGCGAGCGGGCGGCTGCCCTCGCGACTCGTCGAGACCCTCATGGAAGAGGGGAGCGGCGAGCGCCTCCAGCATCTGGCGGTGAACGGGGACGTTCTCGGCGACGATCCGGAGCTGCAGGCACGCCTCACCGCGACCGGTCTTCCCAAGGTCGGCGAGGCCATCGCCATCGACCGGACCAGCAGGAGCCCCTGGTGGACGTTGCGCGGGTGCCGCGACATTCTGGCCGCCGCGCGGCCTGGCGAGGACTGGACGCTCCCGGGCGGCGCCGTGTGGCGGCTGGCGAGCCACGGCCCGCATCGGCGTCGTGCCCTGGTGGTGTGCCCGATCGGACGGACCGCGCGATCGACGCTGATCGACATCGCCTCCGACCTCACGCGCGCCGAACAGCTGCGGGGGCTGCTGACCGTCCACGACCACGACGGCGGACTGGTGCAGCTGGGACATCTCAACCAGAACAAGCTCCGCCCGGAGGCCGCCGAGGTTCTGCGGACCGTTCTGGCCACCGGAGACGCCGCCCCGTTGCGTGAGGCGGTGGCCGTCGCCGAAGGCACCGAGGGGCTCATCGAGGAGCTCCACGAACTGGACTCACTGGACGAATGCCTGGACATGCTGGGGCTGCGCGTCCGTCCCGACTGGGAGGCCCTCCGCCGCGCTCACGCCGACCGTCCGTTCGGTGATCACGCGCTGGAGGCGCTCGCGACCCACCCCGACTGCCTCGCGGACCTGCGTCCGGTTGCGTCCCCCGAAGCCGCGCACGCCACGCAGGACGAGGCCGGCAGGCGCGAACTGGCCGCCCTCGTCGCCAAGCACCTCGGCGACGATGTCGAGAGGTGGCGTGCCGTCCGCGCCCGGCTGCCCCGATTCCACGGGGACCTCACCGACCTTCTCGTGGAGATCGGCGAGGCCGCGCCGCCCAAAGGACGCGCGAAGCCGGCCGCCTGGCCGGGCGCCGGGGAGCTGCCCGCCTGGGACAAGGTCGCCTCCGTCTCGGGCAACCGCGCGAAGTTCCTCGCCCTCATGGACGCCGCGTCCGTCGAGACGCAGTTGAAGCTGGTCAAGCATCTGGACGACCGGACGGTCGGCGACCTGTTCGGCCAGGGCGTCTGGCATGATGACTGGCTCGAGTTCGCCATGAAGGCGAGGCCGAAGCTGTACCGGCTGGCGCTGGCGCAGCGGCCCTCGCTCACCGCCGAGGCGATCGGGACGCTGATGGGCCGGGACGACCCGGCGATCAACGCCCGGCTCTTCCTGCGGACCGCCGCCACCGGACCCCAACGCGAACGACTGCTGTCCGGGCGCCTGAGCAAGGACCTGGTCGAACGCCTCCTGGAGCGCGACGGCGGCTTCCGCGGCCGCGACGCGGTCAGCTGCTCCAACACGGAACTACAGCGGCACATCCTGACCCTGGTCCGGGTGCGCGGCATCCTCCCGCAGCAGCGGCTGATGCTCAACCTGTGGGAACGCGGCGGACCGGACGCGGTGCGCAGGCTCCTGGAGAACGAGCCCGAGGGGCGGAAGTTCTCCCAGAAGGTCCTTCGCGCGGAGGCGCGCAAGCCCGTCAGGAACCTCCTGGCCGAACCGGACGCCGACGAGGCGCTGGAGAAGCTCCGCGCCGTCGTCACCGCCGGTGAGACCCCCGAGGCCCAGGCCGCCCTGCTGCGCAAGCGCGGCACCCACCCCGAAGCCTCCGAGGTGTTCCGCGAGGCGCACCTGTGGCAGTGGGACGGGCTCCTCGCCGAACACCGGCGCGAACCCCTCGGCACGATCGTCCTGCTGGGCCTGGCGGAGATGGCCGAATGCCCGCAGGCACTCCGCGATGAGGCCGAGCGTCAGCAGTGGCGCTGGATCAGGGAGACCAACGAGGTCATCGTCGGCGACACCCCTGAGGAGATCCTCCGCGACAACACCGCCGGCCCGTGGCTGCACGTCGCGGTTCGCGAGGGCGCGGTGACCTGGGAGCAGGCGGCCGCGCTCGCGCAGCCGGCCGAGAACGCGCTGGCCGCGATGACCGGCCCGGACGCGCGAGCGGCCCTCGCCCCCCTGGTCCGCGAGTACCTCGACCCGTCCCGCGACTCCTGGATGCTCGCCCTGCGCATGCTTCCGGATTTCGTCGGCAGCGTCACCGAGCTCCTCCACACCGCCGCCCTCGCGACTACCGCACCGCACTAGCCACGACTTTCGTGACGGTCCGCCGGTTTGCCTGGCGGGCCGACTCGGCTGTGCGGATTGGTGCGGGCAGGCCGACGGGCCCGGCTCTCGCGTCGGGTGGGCAGAGGCACTCTCCGTCTGGTTGATCAAGACCCAGGCAAGGCCCACGCGTGAGAGCCCGGGTCAGCCGTGCTCTCGGCCTGGCAGGGGCGCACCGTCCAGGAACGCGTGATAGGTCGCAATGGCATCCGGCTCGACTTCTGGGCTGGAGGGGCCGTAGCGGGTGTCGGTGCGGTCCCGCTTCGGTCCAGAGACCCAGAACTCCTCATCGGTCTGCGTGTCGTAGAAGTTCGCGTCGAACATCCCGCCTGCCCGGCGCAGTGTCCTTCCCTGAAAATACGCGGTGCTCCACGTCTTCGAAAAGTCCACCCACCCGATCCACGAGGGTCCGCGGTCGGTGTCGTAACCAGACTTCAACTGCACGAACATGAGGCGTCGAGGCATGTGCCCAGGGTCCCGTGCAGCCCTCACCCGCGACCAGCGGTTTTTCAGGGGGCAGAAGGACACACACGCCCGACTGCACCTCTTCACCTGGAAAGCGCTTCCTTCCTTGCAGCCCGCCGCTGAGCTGGCTGAGGTCTCTTTGAGGGCCTCGTACCAGCGAGTTTGACCTCAACTGTGGTTGAGCTGGTGAGGTTTCGCCATCTGCTTCGGGACAGGAGACGGAGAGCAGCCATGGCGAACAGCAGGGACACGGCGGAGAGCAGGACCCCTTCGTATGCGGCTCCGGCGGATCGGCCGTCCTCGTTGACGCTCCCGGTGGTCTTGGCCGGAGTCGTCCTGGTGGCCATGTCCATCTCGGGGACCGCGGTGGCGCTGCCGAGCATCGGTCGTGACCTCGATGCCTCCGGGTCCCCGCTGAACTGGGTCGTCGCCGGGTACAACCTGGCCTTCGCGACGATGACGCTCATCGCGGGATCGACCGCCGACCGGATCGGCAGACGGCGGGTGTTCGTCGCTTCGGCGCTGGTCTTCACGGCCGGGTTCCTCGGGACGGCGCTGAGCCCGGCGATCGTCGTCACCGACGTCACCCGCGTCGTCTCCGGTGCCGGCGGTGCGGGGATCATGGCGGCGGGCGGCGCCATCCTGGCGTCCAGTTATGACGGCGCGGCCCGCAACCGCGCCTTCGCCTTGATGGGCACCATGGCCGGAGTCGGGATCGCCGTCGGCCCCACCCTGTCGGGCCTCATGGTCAGCGCGGCCGGATGGCGGGGGAGCTTCGCGGTCTTCACCGTCGTCGGCCTGCTGGTCGCCGCGGGCGGGACACGCGCCCGCGAGTCCCGCACGGCCGGTGCCGGCCGGTTCGACTGGGCGGGCGGCCTCCTGTTCGTCGCGGCACTGGCACTGCTGATGTTCGCGCTCCTGGAGGCGCCCGCGCTCGGCTGGACGCACCTCGTCGTCCTGCTCACCGGAATCGCAGGGCTGGTCGTGCTGATCGCCTTCGGCGTCGTTCAGCGGCGCAGTGACGCTCCGGTGCTGGCGCCCGCCCTGGTCGCCAACCGCGGATTCCTCGGCTGGAGCCTGGCGTCCAGGCTCGGCGATACCGGACGCGCCGCCGAGGTCGGAGCCGGACGGCTCACCGAGGGAGCCGAGCGCGTGGAGCTGGACGCCTTCACCTGGTCGTGGCACGTGACCCAGCTCGGCGTCGGCCTGCTCTGCCTCGTCCTGACCGTCACCGTGGCCGCCCTGATCGGCGGTCGCGCCGCGACGTCCCGTTCCACCTGACCACCAACGCTCCGGAGAAGGGAAAGAGCAGCGTCATGTATGCCAGTCCAGACGACCACCTCACGATCGGTGAGGTCATCCGCCGAACCGGCATGCCCGCCTCCGCCCTGCACTTCTACGAACGCAAGGGCCTGATCTTCAGCGAACGCACCAGCGGCAACCAGCGGATCTTCTCCCGGCACATGCTCCGCCGGATCTCCCTGATCATCGTGGCCAAGCGCCTCCACATCCCGCTGTCGGACGTCGCCGAGGTCTTCGCCGGCCTCCCCACCGACCGCGCCCCCACCCACAAGGACTGGCAGCGGGTCTCCCGGCGCTGGAAGAAACAACTGGAGGAACGCCGCCGGGTCATCGAGAGCCTCGAACGCGAGCTCACCGGCTGCATCGGCTGCGGCTGCCTGTCCATGAAGGCCTGCCTGCTCCTCAACCCCGACGACACCCTCCGCGGCCACGGCCCCGGCCCGGTCCGCATCCAGCAACCAAGCGCCACACCCTGATCCTCTCGGGATGCGACCGATGCCGCCGAGTTCAGAGACCTACCAGCAGAGGCTCACGAACGCTGGGCCGAACATGCATAGGGACGCGGGCGGCCAGCGAAACGCGGTGGCGATACCTGACCCGGCCACGCCCCATGGCGCGGGAGGAGGGGGCGTTCGCCGACGACATGGGTTGTCCGTCCACGTCGGGGACCTGGCGGTGGCGCTCGTCGAACTCGCCTCGACCGTCCGCCGCGGAAGCTGCCACGTGCCGGCGCGGACGCGGTGAGCCGACGTCGGCCTGCCCGGCCCGGTCGACATCCGCCTCGACCGCACCCTCACCCGGCAACACCTGCGGGCCAGGCGGCGTGAATCCCGCGCTTCGGCTTCTGAAGAGTGGCCTGAGCGGCGACCGGAGGGCGTCGCCGTCCTCAATCTCCAGCAGACCTATCTGAACGCCTCCCGACCGGAGAGCACCGCACCGACTCTCACTACAACACCCACCGAAGGATGCGTCTGCTGGAGCGGCCACCTGTGCACCTGCGGCGGCGGATGACGAGGTTGCCAGGAAGCCTTTGTCAGCGGCGAAGCCGGTTGAGGGCGGCGGTCAGCTCGGAGGCGACCCGCTGGGCGCGGTTCTGCTGGTCGATCAGGCGATCGTGGGCGTTCTCGCCCGTATCGCCGTCCTCGGTGATCACTTCCACTATCACGTTCTGCACGCGGAGCAGGATGTCGCTGAAGCCGAGGCGACCGAACGTGGTCGTGGCGTATGCCTCGTCGCCGAGCGGGACCCGCCTCCAGGACTTGGCGTCGGGATGGACGTACTTCATATTGATTCGGTTCTTTTGGGCGAAAGCCCCACTCGCTTCGGCGGTCGCGTCCCACGGGTTTTCCGGCCAGAACACCTTGAGCGTGATCGTGGTCGCGTTGGGCCACCTCTGATGGGGTGGAAAGTTGAGCAGATTGCATATCCAAGAGCCCAGTTTCGTGCCCTCGATCGGGCTGCATACGGGGTGCTTATCGGCTTGGGGGCGCAGGGCTTTGAGCAACGCGGGGGACAGCAGTCGACCAGCGTCGGGGACGGCCGGGATCTCGGGACTGTACGGTTTTCGGTGTAACTCCTGATCAAGGAGTTGCTCGTGATGACAACTGAAGCGAAGGCGGATGCCGCGGTGGCCGAGCCCGACCAGCTGACCGGTGACGTGGTGGGCCAGGACCTGATCGGTCAGCTTGTGGCCCAGGCCCGCGAGCAGGGTCTGGATCTGACCGGTGAGGGTGGGTTGCTGGCCCAGCTGACCAAGCGGGTGCTGGAGTCGGCGTTGGAAGGTGAGATCACCGACCATCTCGGCCATGACCGGCACGAACGCAGTGGTGAGCGGGGCGGGAACGTCCGTAACGGTCATCGGGCCAAGACCGTGACGACCGAGATCGGGCCGGTCGAGATCGAGGTGCCCCGGGACCGGGAGGGCACCTTCGAGCCGAAGATCGTGGCCAAGCGGCAGCGGCGGCTGACCGGGGTGGACGAGATGGTGCTGTCACTGTCGGCCAAGGGCCTGACCCATGGTGAGATCAGCGCGCATCTGGCGCAGGTGTATGGCGCGAGCGTGTCCCGGCAGACCATCTCCACCATCACCGACAAGGTGATCGAGGGCATGGTCGAGTGGCAGAACCGGCCGCTGGACCCGGTCTATCCGGTGGTGTTCCTGGACGCGATCCAGGTGAAGATCCGGGACGGGCAGGTCGCCAACCGCCCGATCTACGTGGCCCTGGCGGTGACCGTTGATGGCACCCGCGACATTCTCGGGTTGTGGGTCGGTGACGGCGGCGAGGGCGCCAAGTACTGGCTGCATGTGCTGACCGAGCTGAAGAACCGGGGCGTGGCCGATGCGTGCATGGTGGTCTGCGACGGGCTGACCGGCCTGCCCGACGCGGTCGCGCACGTGTGGCCGCGGGCGGTCGTGCAGACCTGCATCGTCCACCTGCTGCGCAACTCCTTCCGGTATGCGAGCCGGCAGGACTGGGACAAGATCGCACGCGGACTCAAGCCGGTCTACACGGCCCCGACCGAGCGGTGGCTGGAGTTCGCCGAGACCTGGGGCAGCAAGTACCCGGCGATCGTCCGGCTCTGGGAGAACGCCTGGGCCGAGTTCGTCCCGTTCCTGGCGTTCGACCCCGAGATCCGCACCGTGATCTGCTCCACCAACGCGATCGAGTCGGTGAACGCCCGGATCCGCCGCGCGGTCAAGGCCCGCGGCCACTTCCCGACCGAGCAGGCCGCGCTCAAGTGCGTCTACCTGGCGGTCATGAGCCTCGACCCCACCGGCGCGGGCCGCAAACGCTGGTCCAAGCGCTGGAAGCCCGCCCTCAACGCCTTCGAGATCGCCTTCGAAGGCCGCCTCACCAACACCCGACACTAACCCCCACAACACCCAGTTACACCGTTAACTGGACAGACCCGGGATCTCACCTGGACGGAATGTCGGTTTCCAGGTGGGAGTTGCCGAGGAGGATGTCAGGTGCTTGGGGGAGCCGGAGCCTGTGGTGCAGCCCGTCGCAGCGCTGAGCGTGAGCGCTCCGGCAAGTAGCAGCCCAGGCGCGTAGGAGCGGGATTGCATCATGTGAACACGACGGATCCGCAAGAGGAACTCCTCGATCGGGGCAGGCTGCCAGCAGTGGATGCTGGAATTCCGGCATGGCCCCGGCGCGCTGCGGGATACGCGCTGGGTTGGGGACTAGGACGACGGCCGGGTGCTGCCGGTTCCCATGGTTCTTCGCCGCGATCTCGGACATGAAGAAAGGCGCGAACGGTCAGCGGCGGGTGGGGTCGGCCTCCTGAAGGGGGCGAACAGGCCGAGCAGGCCGGGCATCGGTGCGTCCGGCCTGCTCGGCTTCACTGGCTCCTGAGCGTTAGGCGGCGAGTTGGGACTGGAAGATGGCGCTGTTGAAGTAGGCCTTCGCTTCCCGGATGAGGCCGGATTCGTTGAGTTCGTAGATGTTGATGCCGGACCAGTTGACCGGCTTGCCGTCCAGGGCGACGGCGGCGCCGCGCCAGGAGACGGCCACGTGGTCGCCGATGGTGTGCGCCTCGAGGGGCGTCAGGCCGAGGAAGGGCTGGAAGTTGGGCAGGACGGAGGCGATGAAGTCGTGGATGGCGGCGCGTCCGGTGATCGGGGTCGTGCCCACGGGGTCGTGGAAGACGCCGTCCTCGGCGAACGCGTCCGCCCAGGCGTCGACGTCGCCCTCCTGGGAGGCGCGGAAGAACTGCAGGACGGCGTGGGGCATGGCTGGGAAGGTCACGACGGAACCTTTCGGTGTGTTCTGACTTGTGGTCGGGGAGTGGAGGTGTCGGTCACCTTGGGGTGGTGATGGTTGAGGGGCCGGCCTTCAGGGCGTCCTCCAAACGGGTGCGGTGGGCCGGTCTGGTTCTGGCGGTGAGGGCGGTGGCCGCGGCGGTGGTCGCGGTGAGGGCTGTGAGGGCGCAGACGCCGGGCCAGCCGAGGTGGGTGTAGGCGCGGATGCCGAGCCATGAGCCGGCGCTGCCGCCGAGGAACGAGCAGGTCATGTAGGCGGTGTTCAGGCGGTTGCGGGCCTCGGGGCGCAGGGCGAAGATGCGGGCCTGGTTGGCGACCTGGCTGCACTGGATCGCGACGTCCAGCAGCAGGAGGCCGAGGGCGAGGGCGGCCAGGCCGACCGCGCCGCCGACGATGCCGGCGGAGAGGATCGCGGACGCGGCGAGGGTGGCTCCGATGCACCAGGCGTTCACGCGGTCGGGGCCGTAGCGGTCGACGCGGCGTCCGGCGGCGGGCGCGCAGAACATGCTCGCCGCTCCGATGAGGGCCAGGACGCCGACCGCCTGGGCGTCCAGGTGGTAGTGCGGGCCGGTGAGCAGGAGGGCGAGCGCGGTCCAGGTGGCGCTGAAGCCGCCGAAGAGGGTGGCCTGGTAGAGCGCGGAGCGGCGCAGGTCGGGCTCGGTCCGCAGCAGGCGCAGGGTGTCGGCGAGCAGGGCGGGGTAGCGGTCGCGGGCGGACGGCGCGACCCTGGGCAGGGCCAGGCCGAGGACGAGCGCGAGCAGTCCGGTGAGCGCGGCGGCGGTCAGGTAGGGGGCGCGCCAGCCGAGGTGTTCGCCGAGGACGCCGCCGAAGGTGCGGGCGAGGAGGATCCCGCCGATGAGTCCGCCCTGCAGGGTGCCGACCACCGCGCCGCACCGGTCGGGTGCGACCAGGCCGGCGGCCAGGGGCAGCAGCAGTTGGGGGACGACCGTGGTGAGTCCGACCAGGGCTCCGGCGGCGACCAGGAAGCCGGTGGCCGGGGCGAGTCCGGCGGCCAGGAGCGCGCACCCCGTCAGGGCGAGCAGCACCGTGATCAGCGGACGGCGGGGAAGCCGGTCGCCGAGCGGGACGAGCAGGAAGATCCCGGCGGCGTAGCCGAGCTGGGTCACCGTGGCGACGTTCGCCGCCGTCCCCGGCGTGATCCCGAATCCGTCGGCGATCAGCGGGGTGAGGGCCTGCGGGAAGTAGACGTTGGCGACGCTGACGCCGCAGGCCAGCGCCATCACCAGGGACAGCCGCCGGAGGGATGAGGATGTGGGGGGATCGCTTCGGGGCATCGTGACTCCAACCGAACGAACTAGATGGTTCGAATGGCGAGAGCGTCGCACGCGGACCGGGGCGACGTCAAACGAACCAGTTCGTTACCATCGGGTCATGGCGTACGACTCGACGGCGACCAAAGAGCGGATCCTCGCGGCGGCGACCAGTGAGTTCGCCGCGTACGGCATCGCCGGTGCGCGCGTGGACCGCATCGCGGCCCAGGCCCAGGCCAACAAGCGGGCGATCTACGACTACTTCGGCGACAAGGACAAGCTCTTCGCGGCCGTCCTCGAACGTCTCATGACGGACCTGGCCCAGGCCGTCCCGCCCGGGGACGACGACCTGTCCGCCTACGCCGAGCGGCTCTTCGACCACCACCGCGCGCATCCCGAGGCGCTGCGGATGCTCATGTGGGAGGCTCTCGAACTCGGCGACCAGCCGGTTCCTGGGGAAGAGCCCCGAACGCGTCATTACGAGGACAAGGTCCGGGCCATGCAGGCCGAGGACGGCGACGACTCCCGGACGCGCCTGTTCCTCGCGCTCGGCCTGGTCGGCTGGAGCCTGGCCCTGCCCCAGGTCCGCCGCATGATCCTCGGCGCCGACCACGGTCTCGACGAGATGCGGGCGGACGTCGTCCGGGCCGTCCGGGCGCTGCCCGGGGGAGGCGAGAACCCCGAGGGGTGACGGCCTACCGCGGCGGGCGGTGCTCCCAGCGGCAGGAGAGCAGGTCCGGGGACGGCGCGGATCCCGGCAGCGGAGGGTTGCCGGAGCGCAGGCCGTCGAGCGCGATCGTGATCATGCGGGCGTGGGCCTCACGCGCCGCGTCGGCGAGATCGCCGCGGCCCTGCCGGTCGAGCTGGTCGGTCAGGGGCGACTTGGCGAGTTGCTCGACGAGCAGCGAGATGTCGGTGGACGTCACGTCGCTCCGGAGTGTTCCGGCGGCGTGCGCGCGGGCCACCAGGTCGTGCAGCAGCCCGTCGACGCGGGTGGACTTGTCGGTCATCTCGTCGGTGACGGCGATCGTGCCCGCCATCGGGCCGAGCGAGCCGCCGCTGAACTCGACGGCGGCCCGCACGTAGTGGACGAGCCCCTCCCAGGGGTCGTCCTGCCGGAGCCCGGCCTCGGCGGCGTCGACCCACTGGTCGAGCGAGAGCGCGCAGAGGTGCTGGAAGAGCTCGTCCTTGGTGCGGTAGCGGCGGTACACGGTGGCGATGCCGACCCCGGCGCGCGCGGCGACGGCGGCGACCGAGGCGTGCGCGCCGTCCCTGGCCAGGACCTCCCTGGCGGCGTCCAGCAGGGCCCGGTCGTTGCGGGCGGCCTCGGCGTGCCGGGCGGCTTTGCGTGCCATGCGCGCACCCTACCAGCCAAACGAAGCCTTCCTGTCCGTTTAGTGCCGCTCCCCGGACGCTACCCGCCGAGCAGTCGCGTCAGCGCCTCGACGCCCTGCACGGCCGAGACGGCCGCCCCGGTCTCCGTCACCAGCGTCGGGACGCCCTGCACGCCGAGTTCGTCCGCCCGCCGTTCGTCCGCGCGGACGCTGTCGGCGAACGCGTCGCCCGCGAGAACCTCGTCGACCTCGTCGGAGGTGAGACCGGCGTCGGCGGCGAGCGTTCTCAGGACGTCCGTGTCGGCGATGTTGAGGCCCTCGGTGTGGTAGCCGCGCAGCAACCGCTCAAGGACCTGATCGGCCCTGCCCTGGGACGCGCCGAGATGAATGAGCCGGTGGGCGTCGAACGTGTTGACGGGACGGGCCTTGTCCAGATTCAGGGCAAGACCCTCGGCGGCGCCCAGCGTGCGGATGTGCTCGATGCGCGCGGCGGCGTGCTCGGGGCTGGGCTGGTAGGAGGCGATCAGCTCGGCGGCGGTCCCGGCGGGGACGGACGACGCGTCCGGGCCCAGTTCACGACTGCGCCACACCACCTCGGCGCCGGGGACGGCCTTCAGCGCGGCGGAGAGTCTGCGCTTGCCGATGTAGCACCAGGGGCAGAGGACGTCGAAGAAGACTTCGGCTCGCACAGGGGGGATCCCTTCATTGTCGGCTCGGCGTATCCACCGCCACCACCACGGCACGCATGACCCTCAGAAACGGATAGAAACGCTTCGTTTAAAACGATAGCGGATAGATCCACTCCGTTCACGGGCCGGGGATACCCGGCAAGCCCCTCCTGGCGATCCTGAGCAGTGCCGGGCTCTGGTCGCGTCAGTGACTCATGGTGTCCTCGTGAACGCGTGGGGCCGGGCTCGCCGGTCGTGACGTTCCGGCGCTCCTGGTCAGCCACAGGCCCGTGAGCACGGCTGTGGCCAAGGTGGCGACGCCGACCACGACGAAGGCGCTGTCGAGCCCCGCCTCGAAGGAGGCGCCACTGGACTGCCGGGTGCGGACGACGGCTCCGAGCACCGCCACGCCGAGGACCGCGCCGATCTGCCGGGTGGTGCTGCTGACACCCGACGCCAGGCCGCCCTCCTGCGGGCTGACCGACTGGATGGCGGCGCCGGTCAGCGGGGACATGGTCAGGGCGAACCCGATCCCGACGACGGCCAGCCGCCACCACACGTTGGAGTAGCCGGTGTCGGCGTGCACGAAGCCCAGGGCCAGCAGTCCCAGTCCGGCCAGGGCCAGGCCGGTCGTGACCATGATCCGGAAGCCGTACCGGGCGGCGAGCCGGCCCGCGAACGGGCTGACGACGACCATCGCGAGCGTGGCGGGCAGCGTCTGCACCCCGGCGCGCAGGATCGAGCTGCCCTGGACGTAGACGAAGAACTGGGAGAAGAAGAACGACGAGCCCATGAGTGCGAAACCGACCACGACCATGGCCGTGTTGGAGACCGTGAACAGCCGTTCCCGGAAGAGTCGCAGGGGCAGCATCGGTGCCGGGACCCGCCCTTCGACGACCACGAAGACGACGAGGATCACGGCCGCGGCGGCGAAGCCGCCCAGGATCACCGGCGAGGTCCAGCCACGGGAGCCGCCCTCGATCAGCGCGTAGGTGAGCGCGCCCACGCCCAGGATGGACAGGACCGTTCCCGGGACGTCGATCGCCGGCGCGTTCGGGTTGCGGGACTCGTCCAGCACGCGCAGGCCGGCGACCAGCAGGGCCACGCCGACGGGCAGGTTGACGAGGAAGATGGCCGGCCAGCCGAAGGCCTCCACCAGAACGCCGCCGGCCAAGGGGTCGGCGGCCAGGCCGATTCCGCTGAGTCCGGCCCACAGTCCGATGGCCCTGACCCGCTCCTGCGGAACCGGATACGCGGCGGCGAGCAGTGTCAGCGAGGCGGGGCTCAGTGCCGCGGCCCCGATGCCCTGCAGTACCCGCCCGGCGATCAGCCAGCCGATCGAGGGCGCGGCGGAGCACAGGACGGACGCGGCGGTGAACACCACGACGCCGGCCAGGAAGATCCTCTTGCGGCCGAAGCGGTCGGCGAAGACGCCGCCCGACAGCAACAGCATGGCGACCAGGAGCACGTAGGCGTCGACGATCCATTGCAGCCCGGTCAACTGGGTGTGGAGCCGCTCCCGCATGTCGGGCAGCGCCGCGCCGACGATCGTGTTGTCGAGCAGCACCATGAACTGCCCCAGGCAGGTCACCGTGAGCAACGCCGCCCGGTTCGGCACGGCCACCGGCGGTTCAGACTTCATCCAGCCTCCTAAAGCAGTTCCCTACTGCTTTAGGAGGCTACGCAGCGCGCGCCGTAAACGCAACTGCGGGCTGCGCTAAGGTCGGGGCATGGAGGAGCGAAAACCGGTCCGGCGGCCCGGCGGGCGCAGTGCCCGCGTCCGGGCCGCAGTGCACCAGGCCGTCACGGAACTGGTCGGCGAGCGCGGCTACGGCGAGTTCACGGTCGGTGACGTCGCGGCCCGCGCGGGCGTGGCCGACACCAGCGTCTACCGCCGGTGGGGCACCCTGGAGGCCCTGCTCGCCGACGTGGTCCTCACGCGCCTGAACGCGCGGTCGCCGATGCCCGACACCGGGAGCCTGGCCGGTGACCTGCACGCCTACGCGGCCCAGGTGGTGCGCGAGATCACCGGACCTGAAGGCCTCGCGGTGCTCCGCCTGGCCTTCGCCCTGTCGAACAAGGGCGAGCAGGGGCTGCGGGCACGCGACGAGTTCCTCGCCGAACGCACCCGCTTCCTGCAGGCCATGCTCGACCGCGCCGCCGAACGCGGCGAGCGTCCACCCGACGTGATGGACGTGCTCGACCACATCATGGCCCCGATGTACATCCGCGTCCTGTTCGGTGAGGATCCGCTCACCCCGGACTACATCGCCGGACTGGTCGACCGGCTGCTGGGGCAGCCCTGACCTCTGCCCTGGCAGAGACAAGGGGCAGAGACACAGATCGTCCGGGCCCAGGCCGACATCGGCGCGCTGCGCGCCGAGTGCCCGGACGAGGAGTCCTTCGACGACATCGGGGAGTTCGACCGCGCCTACGAGGACTGGGACGCGAGGTGCGAGGCGCTGCTGTGGAACCCCGACCGGACGGTCGGCGCGATCGTCCTGTGCCATGCGGGATGCGCGTCCCGCGTGTGGCTGGTCGTCAGCGGACCCGAGCGCGGACACCTGTGGTCGGACGACCGGGTCGACGACGTCGACCTCGTCGACCTCGCCCCGATGCTCGGCCCGGACGGCGAGCCGGTCACCTTCACCGCCTGGTACCGGGCATGGCTGGACGAGACCACCCGTGAGCTCGCCGGCCGTCAGGACACGGCGAGCGTCTGACGGCGGAGGGGGAGGTCGGAGGCGGGAATCAGCCGATCGGCTGATGCCGGGTCCGGCGGGATGGGCGATGCCCGGGAAGGGGACGCCGGGAGATCCTCGGGCATGGCGATCATCGAAGTCGACCGGCTCGCGAAGTCCTACGGGGGCCGGACGGTGCTGGACGGGGTGTCCTTCGCCGTCGAGGAGGGGGAGATCTTCGGGCTCCTCGGTCCCAACGGCGCCGGGAAGACCACCACCGTCGAGTGCGTGGAGGGGCTGCGCCGTCCCGACGGCGGTCGGGTGCGGGTGGCCGGGAGGGACCCGGCCACCGACCGGAGGCGCGTCACCCCGATCCTCGGCGTGCAGCTCCAGCACAGTGACCTTCAGGACAAGCTCACCGTCCGCGAGGCGCTGGAGCTGTACGGCGCCTTCTACCCGCACCCGGCGGACCGGCGCGAGCTGGCCGGGCGGCTCGGCCTGGACGACCTGCTCGACCGGCGCTTCGGGACACTGTCGGGCGGGCAGAAGCAGCGCCTGTTCATCGCGCTGGCGCTGATCGGACGTCCGAGGGTGGTGGTCCTGGACGAGCTGACCACCGGCCTGGACCCGAACGCGCGCCGCGACACCTGGGAGCTCATCGACGGCCTCCGCGACGACGGCGTGACGATCCTGCTGGTCACCCACTTCATGGAGGAGGCGCAGCGGCTGTGCGACCGCGTCGCCGTGCTCCGGTCGGGGGTCCTGGCCGCGCTGGACACGCCCGCCGGGCTCATCGAGCATGCCCGGAACGCGACCGTCGTGTCCTTCACCCCCTCGCGGCCGCCCGGTGACGACGCGCTCGCCGCGTTGCCCGCCCTCCGGACCGTCCGGCGCGCGGACGACGGGCGGCTGGTCGTCAGCGGGACGGACGCGACCGTCGAGGCGCTGATGTCCCTGCTCGCGCGCGACGGGATCACCGCGCACAACCTCCGGGTGGAGAGCGCCACCCTCGACGACGCCTATCTCGACCTGACCCGCGGGGAGCACTGACATGTCCGCGTCCATCGCCGTCCTGAGGGCCGAGGCCCGGCTGCTGTCCCGTGAACCGGCCAGCGTGTTCTGGATCCTCGCCTTCCCCGCCCTGCTGCTGGCGCTGGTCGGCTTGGTCCCGTCCTTCCGGGCGGAGGCCACCTCCCCCGGCGGGGGACGGACCATCGACCTGTACGTCCCGGTGACCGTGCTGCTCGGACTGGTCATGGCCGGTCTCCAGTCGCTGCCGCCGACCCTCGCGGGCTATCGCGAGAAGGGCATCCTGCGCCGCATGTCGACGACGCCGGTCCGGCCGTCGGCGCTCCTGGCCGCCCAGGTGGTCGTGCACGGCGCCGCCGCGCTGGCGAGCGGGGTCGTCGTCCTGGTCGTCGGACGCGTGCTGTACGGCGTCGCCCTTCCGGCCAACCCCGCCGCGTACGCGGGGACGCTGGTCCTGGTCACGCTCACCGCCCTGGTCGCCGGGGCGCTCGTCGCCGCGCTGTCGCGCACCGCGAAGGGCTCCACCACGGTCGCCACGATCCTGTTCTTCCCCGTCGCGTTCACTGCGGGGGTGTACGTTCCGGTCCAGTCCATGGCGGAGGAGCTGCGGCGCGTCGTGGAACTGACCCCGTTCGGCGCCGCCTCCCAGGCGCTCCACCAGGCGTCGTCCGGCGGTTGGCCCGGGCCGTCCCACCTGGCCATCATGCTGGTGTGGACCGTGGTGCTGGGAGGGGTCTCCGCCCGCTGGTTCCGCTGGGAATGATCAGAACGCGGGGGGACAGGCGATGGACGGCACACCGGACGGGCGGACGGCACTCGCCGTGAAAGAGCCCCCGCCCGCCGCGAACCACACGGCACTCGCGGCGAACGACACCGCGCTCGCGGTGAGCGAGATGCCGGACGCGGGGGACGCGGGGGACGCGCGCGGCGTGCTGGTCTGGCCGCGCTGGCTGCGGTCCGGGGCGCCGTTCGTGCTGCTGGGAGCGGGTGCGGCGCTCGCGACGGTCAGCGCGGACGCGCTGATGACGCCGGACAGGAGGCGCGCCACGGTCGTCCTCGCGGTGGCGGCGCTGGTCCTGGAGACGTGGTGGGGGCTCGCGGGTGGGAGGGGGCGTCCGCGCGGCCCGGCACATCGGATCTACTACCTGCTGCGGTGGGCGGCCGGTTTCGGACTGGCCTGGTGCAACCCCCTGTTCGCCGTCTACGCGCTGCTCGGCTACTACGACGCGGAGCGGCTGCTGCCGCGTCACCTGGTGCGTCCCGCGCTGTTCGCCACCGCCGTCACCATGGCGGGCTCCAACGCCGGTGGCCTCCCGCCCGCCGAGGGCAGGCACTGGCTGGCGTTCGTGGCGCTGCTCGCACTGCACGCCGGACTCGCCCTCGGCTTCGACCACCTGGTCGTCAAGGACTCCGAGTACGCGGCGTCCAGAGCGGCGGCCCTGGCCGAGGCGCGCCGGGCCAACGCCCGCCTCACCCAGGCGCTCCAGGAGAACGCCGGACTCCACGCCCAGCTTCTCCTCCAGGCCAGGGAGGCCGGTGTCGCCGACGAGCGCAGGCGGCTCGCCGCCGAGATCCACGACACGCTGGCCCAGGGCCTGACCGGCATCGTCACCCAGCTCCAGGCGGCGGCCGACAGCCCCGACCCGGCCACGACCCGCGGCCATGTGCGGCGCGCGTCCGCGCTGGCCCGGCACAGCCTGGGGGAGGCCCGGCGGTCCGTCCAGGACCTCGGGCCCGGCCAGCTGGAGCACGACCCGCTGTGCACGGCCCTGGAGAAGATCGTCAAGGACTGGTCGGACGAGACGGGCGTCCAGGCGGAGTTCGTCCTCACCGGCACGGCCGAACCCCTCCACGACGAGATCGAGGCCGCGCTGCTGCGCATCGCCCAGGAGGCGCTCGCGAACGTCGCCCGCCACGCGGACGCCCGGCGCACCGGCGTCACGCTCTCCTACATGGACGACGAGGTGAGCCTGGACGTCCGCGACGACGGAACCGGCTTCGACCCCCGCACGCCTCCCGCGCGCGAGGGCGCCGGAGGCTTCGGCCTCAGCGGCATGCGGGCCCGCGCCGAACGCGTCGCCGGAACCCTCAACGTCGAGTCGGCCCCAGGATTCGGGACGGCCCTGTCCGCGCAAGTACCGTTGGTGCGCCATGACTGACCCCCTCGCCACCTCCGGCGATGCCACCTCCGGTGATGCCGCCTCGTCGTCCTCGCCGCGTCCCGTCACGCTGGTCATCGCGGACGACCATCCCGTCGTCCGGCACGGCCTGCACAGCATCTTCGCCTCGTCGCCGGACTTCGCGGTGCTGGGCGAGGCCGCCGACGGGCCGGAGGCGGTCGAGCTGGTGGCCCGCCTGGACCCGGACGTCGTCCTGATGGACCTGCGCATGCCCGGCGGCGGTGGCGTCGAGGCGATCGAGGAGCTGTCCCGGCGACGCGTCCGGACGCGGGTGCTCGTGCTCACCACCTACGACACCGACTCCGACACCGTCGCGGCCATCGAGGCCGGGGCGACCGGTTACCTGCTCAAGGACACCCCGCGCGACGAGCTGTTCGACGCCGCGCGGGCCGCCGCCGAGGGCCGGACGATGCTGTCCCCGGCCATCGCCGCCCGACTGGTCTCCCGGATGCGCTCCCCGGGCAACGACGCTCTGAGCGCTCGCGAGCGCGACGTCCTGCGCCTGGTCGCGCAGGGGACGTCCAACCGGGAGATCGCCGCGCTCCTGTTCATCAGTGAGGCCACCGTCAAGAGCCACCTCACCCACATCTACGGAAAGCTGCAGGTCAAGGACCGCGCCGCCGCCGTGGCGACCGCCTATGAGCGAGGCATCCTCGGCTGACCGCCCGCGCTCTTCCGGTGAGGCCCGGCCCGGTCAGGGGGCGGGTTCGGCGTCGCGGAGTTCGCGGAACGTCGAGGGGGTCGCCCACCCGCGCAGCGCGGCGGGGATCGCCGAGCGGAACGCCGCGTCGGCGGTGGGGGCGTCGAGGGCGTCGGCCAGTTCGAGCGTCACCAGGCCGTGCAGGGTGATCCACAGGGAGAGGGCGATCGACGTCGGGTCGCCCGCGAGGACGGATCGCGCCACGGCCCGGTCGATCGCCGCGACGAGCGGCCGGACGGGGTCCTGCGTGCCGACCTCGCCCGACGGGTCGAAGGACTGCGCGCCCCCGAACAGCACCGTGTAGAGGTGGCTGTGCCCGCGCCCCCACCGCCGGTAGGCGGCGGCCAGGGCATGGAGGTCGGCGAGGGGGTCCTCGGAGGAGGGCACCGCCGACAGGTCCTGGAACAGGCCGGCGACGGCCCGGTCGCGCACGGCCCGGATCAGCCCGTCCTTGCCACCGAACAGGGAGTAGACCGCCGTGGTCGAGGCGTCGGCGGCGGCCGCCACGGCGCGGACGGTGACCGACTCCCGTGGACCCGTGGCCAGCATCTCGGTCGCGCGCGCGACGAGCCGCTCTCCGACCGCCTCGTCGTTCGTCCTCGGTCGTCCCATGCGGGAGAGCCTACCGCCCGTGGTAACGTCGTTTTGAAACAACGTTTTAAAACGACGGGATCCCCCATGCCCACCTTCGCCCTGCGTTCCCTCCGCCTCATCGGACGCCTGCTGGCGGCACTGGCCGCCGTCATGGCGGCGACCGTCCTCTTCCTGGTGTCGATCGTCCTCACCGACGGGGCCGCCTCGGGATTCGCCGCCTGGGCGGCGACCCTCGCCCTCGCCCTCGCCGTCGCGTTCTGGCGGAGCCGCCGCCGTGCCCGCGCGGCGCGGCTCGTGCCGTTCGTGCCGGTGCTCGTCGCGGCGGCGCTGACGGTCACGGTCTGCGTCCCGACCGTGTCCACGACCCGGCGGCTCCCGCCCGACCTGCCCTTCGTCGCCACGGACCACTGGAGCCTGAGCACCGGCAGCAGGGTCGCCGTGTACCACTACCCGCCCACCGGCTCCGGCCCTCGCCATCCGATCCCGCTCGTGTACCTCAACGGGGGACCGGTCCGCGGTATATCGGTGCTCGACCACCGCTTCCTGCGGCTTCTGGCCGGACGGGGCTACGACGTCTACACCTACGAACAGGCCGGAGGCGGACGCAGCGACCTGCTCCCCATGGGCGAGTACACGATTTCCCGATCGGTCCGCGACCTCGGCGCCTTCGTCCAGCGGCTGGGGAAGGGCAAGGCGGACGTCCTCGGATTCTCGTCGGGCGGGGCCCTGCTCACCCGGGCCCTCGCCGAACCCTCCGTCGCCGCCCGCCTGCACCGGGCGGTCGTCGCCGAGCCCGGCCCGATGGACGGCCCCACCGCCAAGCTCGGCGGGCACAAGGGGCGCCCGTCCGCGCGCGGCCTCGCCCCGGCCATGACCGGACCGCGCTCGACCCGCGTCCCCCGGTACGCCGTGACCTTCGGGCTGATGCGGCTCGGCCTCCTCAGCCCCGGCACCGGGCTGGTCGGGCAGGCCGAGGGCGTCAACGCGTTCACCGCCGCCGACCTCGGCAGCGACACCGCCTCCGCCTACTGCGCGCGGGACGCGCACCGCATCCCGACCGAGGACACGGCGGACAACTTCTCCTTCAGCGCCGCCGCCAGCCTCCACATCCAGCAGACGGTGAAGGACTCGCCGTCGATCGCCCCTCAGCTGAGGCGCTCGAAGACGCCCGCCATGCTGATGATCGCCGAGTGCTCCTCCCAGATCCGCCAGTGGGAGACGACCGTCCTGGCCACCGACCTCGCCGTCCAGCGGACGCAGTACATGCCCGGCGTCGGGCACCACATGTGGAACGGCCTGGACGGCGACAACGACCGGGCTGCCGCCGTCATCACCGCGTTCCTGCAAGACCGGCCCGCGCCTTTGCCGAACTACCCCACCCGCGAGCAGATCCCCGCCTTCCTGAGCGAAGGCCGGTGACCCGCGCGCGAAGACGGTCCCTCAGGTGAGGGCGTTGACGATCAGGGCGAGGGCTCCGACGCAGGACACGACGAGGACGCCGGTGCGCGTCGCGGCCGGAGGCATGCGCGGGGCCAGGACCATGCCGATGGCCGCGCCGACGGCGAGCGCGGGGACGGCGGGCCACGGCGGAAGGACGAAGCCCAGGACGGCGGCGGTGGCCACGTTCTGGACGAGGAAGAACACCTGCAGCGTCGCGCGGCTCTCCCTCGGAGGCCAGCCCGCGTTGGCGGCGTAGAGGCCGATCGGGGGCCCGCCCACGCCGCCGATGACGTTGAGCCCGGCGCTGCCGAGGCCCGTGAGCCAGGCCCCCGCCGGACGCAGGAGGAACGACGAGCGCAGCCCGCGGGCCAGCAGCGCCACCCCGAGCAGCACCCCGCATCCGGCGGCCACGGCCACCACCCGGGTGTCCACCCCGCTCAGCAGCCACGCCACGACCGGTGTGGCCAGCAGCGTGGGGACGAGCAGACTACCGGCGTCACGCGGACGGGCGTGCCGCCAGTCGCGGGACAACGGAAGCAGCGAGGCGAGCACGGCCAGCACCAGGACGGCGGGGACGCCCCGGTGCGGCCCGAACGCGGCGATCAGCGCCGGGGCCGCCACCAGGGAGAACCCCATCCCCGTCGCCGCCTGCGCGAACGCCCCCACGGCGACCGCCGCGACGGCCACCACCTCGACCCCGCTCACGCCGCGTGCCCGATGTCGCGGCGTCCCTGGTCACGTGGCGTCCCGGTCATGAGGCGTCGTCGAGGGTGTAGCGCCGCTGGAACCCCAAGGCGACGGCCATCAGCACGGCCGGGACGACGGTGAAGCCGACGCGCAACGCCGTCAGCGCCGCACCGGACTGGACGGCGTGCTCGTCGGCCGTGCTGGACACGAACCCGCCCAGCGCCAGGATCGCGGAGTACACGTAGGGGCCGACGGCGGTGCCGGTCGCCTCGGTGGCGGTCCACACGCCGGTGTAGGCCCCGGCCTTCGACGATCCGGCCGCCTCCGCCGCGGCGACGGCGTCGGGCACCATCGAGAACGCGAACAGCTGGAGCCCGGAGAACGCGACCCCCATCGCCATCACGACGGCGGCGGTGCAGACGATCCCGGGCGTCCCGTCGAGGGCGGCGCCCGGCAGCAGCGACAACGAGCCGACCGCGAAGACGCTCTGGGAGAGCAGCAGCCCGCGCTGCTTGCCGATCCGCCGCGACCACGCCGTCCACGCCGGGCCCGCGAACAGCGCAGGTCCGAGGAACAGGCCCATGAAGAGCGCCGTGAGCTTGGAGTCGTCGAAGACGTACTCGGTGACGTAGGGGAGCGCGGCCAGGAACAGATGCGTGGTCGTGCCGGTGAACAGGTACGACAGGACGAGCGCGCGGTAGTCCCGGTCCCGCCAGGCGACCCGCAGGTCGGCGAGCGTGGAGTGCCCGGCCCGCTCGTCCGGCGCGCGGAATCCGCACGTGCCGGTGAGCCTGCGCACACCGGCCAGCGCCACGGCCGCCGAGACGACCATGACGGACGCGAGCAGCAGCGCCATCCGCGTGTAGTCGCCGCGTCCGCCGGCCGAGCTCAGCGCCGGCGCGGCGATCCCCGCGCCCAGCAGCCCGACGGTCAGCAGGACCATGCGGAACATGAAGACCCGCGTCCGCTCGTGGTACCCGACGAGCAGGTCGGACGGCGTCGTCAGGTACGGCACCTGGAAACCGGCGAAGAGCAGGTTGCCGACCACGAACCAGCAGCCCACCCACAGCGCCGCCCACGCCCCCGAGAGCGCGGACGGCACGCTGAACATGGCGACCATGGCCACGCCCAGCAGCAGGCCGACGCGCATCATCCGGCGGCGGTGGCCGAACCGGCGCGCCTCCCGGTCCGAACGCGACCCGAGCAGCGGGTGGACGACGACGTCCACCGCTTTGGGCAGCAGCAGGACCAGGCCGGCCAGGAGGGCGGGGACGCCGAGGACGTCGGTGAGGAAGTACAGCAGCAGGAGGCCGGGCACCGTGACCCAGACGCCCATCCCCACCGACCCCGTGCCGTACAGCGCGAGCGTGCCCCGGCCCGCCCCCGCCTGGAGGCGGGGACGCGTGTCCGGGGAGGTCACGGCCGCTTCCGGTTCCGGTGGCGCTCGATCACGCCCGCGGCGAGGGCGGCCCCGTCGAAGGCGCCCGCCAGGGCCCGCGCGGCGAGGGTGCGCGCCACGATCCGGTCGGTGAGCGCGGGCAGGTGGCGGGCGAGGAAGAACTCCACCGCGCCCTTGCGGGTCGTGGTCACGTCCCGGCGCGCGCGGGTGGACAGCGCCGTACGGACGATCGCGTCGACCACGCCGTCGAGCGGCTCGTACACGCTCATGCCCTCCAGCGACAGCCCCGCCGCCTTCGTCGAGTCGTGGATCGGGCTCCGCACCGCGGACGGGTAGACGCAGCTGACCGTGACATGGGTGCCGAGCTCGAGGCGCAGCGCGTCGGCGTAGGCGACCATGGCCCGCTTGGACGCGCCGTACGCCGCCGCGAGCGGAAGCTGCATGACCGCCATCCGGGACGTCACCATCACCACGCGTCCGCGCGCGGCGACCAGGGCGTCGACGCAGGCGGCCGTCACGCGCCAGGTGCCGAGCAGGTTGATCTCGAGCTGGCGGCGCACCTCGTCCTCGGGGGCGTACTCGGCGGGTGCGGGGCCGCCGATCCCGGCGTTGTTCACCAGGATGTCGAGTCCGCCCAGTTCGGCGAGGGCCTCGGCGACCCCGGACGTCACGCTGGCGGAGTCGGTGATGTCGCAGCCGATCACGGTGAACGGCTCGTCGCCGGAGGGCCGCAGGTCGAGGCCGACCACGTGCGCCCCGGCCCGCGTGAGCCGCTCGCCGAGGGACCGGCCGATGGTGCCGGACGCGCCGGTGATGAGGATCCGCCGTCCGCGGGGGTCCTGGAGCCGGTCGAGGAGGGGGATCGTCATGCGTCTGCCTTCGCGCTCGGGGTGTGGACGGTGGCGCCCTGGGCCGCCCGGCGGACGCCCGCCTGGATCTCGCGGGGGAGGGCGGCGACGTACTGGTCGAAGTCGATGCGCATCATCGGCCGCTTGCGGCCCCACCGCCGGACCGCAGCCGCGTGGGCGCGGCGGACCGCGGCGCGCTGCTCGGCCCGCGGCGGCAGCGCGTAGCGTCCGCCGAGGTGGGCGGCGACGAGCCTGGCCTGCGCCTCCACGACCGGCAGCGCGGCGCCGGTGGACTGCATCAGCCCGATGAACGCCAGCGTCGGGTCGTCGAGGTGGAAGACCCGCTGGTAAAGCGGCATCGCCTCAGGGTCGTCGCCGAGCCACCGGCGGTCGAGGAAGGGGATGGTCACCCGGTAGCCGGTCGCCCACACGATCACGTCGACGTCCTCGGCGGCGCCGTCGGTGAAGACCACCCGCCCGCCGTCGAGCCGCTCGATGCCGGGACGGGCGGCGACCTCGCCGTGGGTGAGCCGGTGCAGGATCGTGTCGCTGATCGTCGGATGGTTCTGGAAGAGGCCGCCGGAGGGCTTCGGGAGCCCGTAGCTCTCCGGGGTGCCCACGGCCAGCCGCAGCATGGTCTCCGCGATCCGCTGCCGGACGCGCCACGGCAGCACGGCGAGGAGCCCGCCGGTCGCGTCCGACGGACGGCCGAAGAGGTACTTCGGGACGATGTGCGCGCCGTGGCGGGCCGAGAGCAGCACCGGCCCCTCGGAGACGTAGGACGCGTCGACGGCGATGTCCATGGCGGAGTTGCCCATGCCGACGACGAGCACCCGGCGTCCGGCGAACACGGCGGGGTCGCGGTAGTCGTGGGCGTGCATCTGCGTGCCGTCGAAGTCGCCCGGGTAGGCGGGGGACGGCCACTTGGGGTCCCAGTTGTGCCCGTTGGCGACGACGACCGCGTCGAACTCCTCGGTCACCGTCTCGGCCGCGGCGTCGCGCGAGTCGACCTCCCAGCCCGCGCCGGTGCGGCGGACGGCGGTGACGGTGGTGCCGAACCGGATGCGGTCGGTCACCCCGAACCTGTCGGCGTACTCCGCCAGGTAGCCCGCGATCAGGGCGGCGGACGGATAGTCCGGCCACAGCGACGGCATGGGGTGGTCGGCGAACTCGGTGCGGCCCTTGCTGGTGTTGAGGTGCAGGCTGTCGTACGCCGGGGACGTCCCGCCGGGGGCGTCCTGGACCCACAGGCCGCCCGGGCGGTCGCCCCGCTCCAGGACGGTGACGTCCAGGCCGTCGTCCAGCAGTGCCTTGGCCGCGGCCAGCCCTGCCGCGCCGGCGCCGACCACCGCCACCCTCGTCGCGCCCATGCCGGGTCTCCCTTCCGTCGAGGGCGCTCATTCAATCGAATGATGGAGAGCAGTGCAATACCCCCTGACCTGGTCTTTTTGTCTCCATCAAGTGATTGCATCGGGTCGGCGTGTCCGGTAGCCTCGGGCGCATGAGCGCCCAGTCCGACGACGGTCAGAACCGCCGCGAACGCATCCTGGAGGCCGCCACTCGGCTGTTCGCCGAGCGCGGGTACGACGCCACCAGCACCCGCGCGATCGCCGACGCCGTCGGGCTCAACATCGCGACGGTCGCCTACCACGTCGGCGGGAAGCCCGAGCTGTACCGCGCGGTGATGCGCCGCACCCACCTGGCCCAGCGGGACGTGGTCACCACCGCCCTCGAACAGCTCGCGACCTGCGGATCCTCGGGGGAGGAGACCCGGGCCGCGCTGCTCGGCTTCGTCGACGCCTACCTCTCGTTCTGCCTGAGCCGCCCCGAGGTCGCGACGCTGTGGATACGCCGCTGGCTGTCGGACGGCGCCGACGTCACCGAGATCGAGCACGAGTTCGCCGGCCCGCTCGTCGCCGAGGTCGCGGGCGCGGTCCGCGCCGTCCTCGACCGCGCCGGACTCGGCGCCGGCGTCGACGTCGAGATGCTGACCTTCACGATCGTCTGGACCGCGCACTCCTTCGGCCAGGCCGGGATCATCGACCCGGCGGGCCGCCGCGTCGGCCCCCGCGACCTGGCCGTCCTCGACCGGTTCCGCCGCAACCTGCACGCCGTCGTCACCGGCGTCCTGGACCAGGCGACCTGAGCCCGCGCCCCGGCCGTCGCGGGGAGGAACAGGGCAGGCCCCGGGATCCGTCCCGGGGCCTGCGGTGTCCGCGCGGGATTACGGGATGATCTGGTCGGCGGTGGTCCAGTCGGTCACGATCGCGTGCTGCGCGGCCGCGAGAGTGACCTGGTCCGCGCAGACGGCCTTGTACAGCTTGTACTCGATGGCGTCCTTGGGGTTGGGGGAGGAGCCCGGCTCCGGCCACAGGTTCAGCGGGTCGCGGGGCGCGCCGCCGAGGCTGAGCGGGATGAAGTGGTCCTCCTCGTACGAGGACGTGCTGGTGTCGCTGTAGCCGTACTCGATGATCTGCTGCTTCTTCAGGGCCGTGGTGTAGGACGACGGCGGGCGGATCGAGCCGGAGTAGCCCCCGACGCAGATCGTCTGGTGGATGGTCGCCTGCGTCACGTCGGGGTTGAGGGCGCCGGGCGTGCAGTTCGGGTCCGGGCGCGTGGTCGCCGGGTCGAGGCTGGAGGCGTGGCAGTAGCCGGGCGGGAACGAGTCGAGAGCCGGGGACGCGGCGGACGCCGTGCTCGTCGCGGCGGCCGTGACGAGCACGGCCGCGCCGAGTGCGGCCAGGGCCTTGGCGGTGTGGACGTGAAGGGGCACGTCGACTCCCTGGGTGTCGAGCCGCCGACCTTTGCGCGACGGCTGAAACGACCAGGAGCCTGACCCTTTGAGGTCACTAGGAGGTGTACGTCCCGTTAAGACGGATCTGTCGCCACAAAGGTCTCACCGAACAGACAGGTCCGGGCCGGCGTTCCCGAGCACGGTCCACAACCCTTCGGTGGTTCACGATCGCGGGGGCCGTCGCCGGGGAGGCATCGGTCAGGCGGTGGCACTTCTCCAGGCCGTACTACGACGCAGGGCGTAGTGCGGGAGCCGCTCCTCGGCCGATGCGCCTCCCGCCACCCTCCGGGGATGCTGGCGGCCGGCCGTCCGGCGAGGGAGAAGGAGTCGACCATGGCCGCGCGACCCCAGCGCACGACCGAAGGCACGCAAGGGACGATCGAAGGCACACCTCGCACGATCGAAGGCGCGCGGCGCACGGCCGGAACCGGCCGGCCCGCGCCCGCGGTGGCGCGGGTGAAGCTCTCCCGCCGCGTGCGCCGTGCCGTCCTCGTCCTGCACATGGTGTCGGCGGGGGCGTGGATCGGGATCGACGTGCTCGTCGCCCTCATGGTGCTGACCGGCTGGTTCGCCGACGACGTGGACCTGCGGAGCCTGGCCTACCGGGCCCTGGCGGCGTTCGTGGTGTGGCCGATGCTGATCTCCGGGCTGGTCTGCCTGGTCAGCGGCGTCCTGCTCAGCCTGGGGACGAAGTGGGGCCTGGTGCGCTACTGGTGGGTGGCCGTGAAGCTGGTGCTCAACGTCGCGCTCTGCACCGTCATCATCCTGGTGCTCCAACCGGGCATGGACGCGGTCGGCACCTACGGCCAGCAGCTCCTGACGGGCAACCCGTCCCGCGACCCCGTGGCGAAGCTGTTCTTCCCGCCCGCGGTGTCCCTCACCGCCCTCACCTTCGCCACCTGGCTGTCGGTCTTCAAGCCATGGGGCCGCCTCCGCCGCCGCACCCCCGACCAACGCTGAGCACAACGGCGGTCGAACGCCGGCCGGTCTCAGGCCGGGCCGCCGCATCCTGGAGCAGTTTCCCGAGTCTCTGCTGCCGCCCGCCCCGCCGATTGGTCGGCGGCCGCTCGGCGTGGTGGTCTCGAGGTCGAGTGCGCCCGGACGCTGGGCCGACGGCGGGACACGAGCACCCGGGCACGTGAAGGGCCCCCGACCCGAACGGATCGGGGGCCGCGGCATCGACGGGTGCCGTCCCGAGTTGCTGTCGGTTCAGCCGATTGTGGCCGTGCCGACATACCGGCTGGTCGTCCACCCCCATTCGCCGTTGCGCCAGCCGCCTCCGGGGCGGCCACAGTGTCAGCGATCTTGCTATTGAGCCATGTGACGATCACGGAATTGAGCCACCTGTCATGTGTTCGGGATCGGCTGGCTCCGGTTGAGAGAGTCCGGTTCTGGGGGGCGGTGGTGCGTCGTCCGGACTTGAAGGTTGCTTGGCCGGTCGTGGGCCGAACACAGAACGGCGCGTTCACCGGACGTGGCGAACGCGCCATGGGCTGGCGATGTGGCGCCCGTTGCCGGTCGGCCTGGTCCAGAGCTGTGAGCATGATGGCCGCCTGGACGGTGCCCGTGGGGACGAGTGCGTCGAGAATGTGGCACCGGTGTATCGACCGCTGCGGTGCAGCCGTCTTCCAGCGATCCACCGCTTCTGAAGTGTGGAGGAGGCGGACCCGTGGCGTGGGTGGGACTACGAGTCGAAGCCGAGATTGGTTTCGTCATTCCAGCGCAGTGTTGCTCCTTGTTGTGTAAAGGTGTCGAGGACTGCACTCGCCGTCTTAAGAGCAAGCTGCAACGCTTGGACTCCGTCCACTCCATGGGATGCGTACTGGTGCTCTTCGCCTAGGCCGGTAATCTCGAGCAGGCATACGAAGTCTCCGTGCTCGTCCTGCTGCGGGCACCCCAGAAGGACGAACACTTCGCCGTGCCCACCTTGCCGCTCAAGGGTGAGTTTCCGTGTCGCAATCGGTTCCATGGGCCACCGTCCTATCTGGTCAGCAGGGCGGGTGAGTCCAGTATTCCCGTTCTGATGCAGAACGCTCTGCGCTCCGAAGCGGAGGACCAGCATCGTGCCCGTCCTGCGGCTGCTGGGACCTTCCTGCAACGGGCCGAGTCGCTTTCGTATTGATCGGCGCAATCCGTCCGACTGCACTGCTGGCGAGTCGTGGCCGCAGTGGCGTCCACCGCCGGATAATTGATGGAGACGAATGCAAGCAAGGCGACCAGTGAAACCTTGAAGCCTCGGAACATCCAGATCATCCCCTTCTGTTGAGAGCAGTCGTCACATGGCTATTCCTCTCCGCATGCGTCACGCCAGAAACGCTCAGTATGCATTAGGCATCTTGAGAGTGACGGTGTCAGTTGTCATTCGGCGGGTTGTCGCGGACCTGCGGACGGCTGGTGATCCGGCCTCCATTAGCACGCTGTGCGTAAACCCGTGGGGCTCGTGCCTTGAGTAACGCCTGGATCGATTCGCCGGACTCGTAAGCGTTCGCTTAGTTCGATGGTCAGCGCTTTGTGCTGACCATCGGTCAGTCGCTTACCGGATGGCGAAGAGGCATCCGGTGTCAACGTGGTCAAGCCGCTTTCCGGGCCTTCCTGTCGTTGGCCGCTTTCGTGGTCGTGGTCGTGGTCGCGGCGTTCGCGCGGGTCCGGGCGCAGCACCGCCACCCGCTCGGCCCGCGCCTGCTCATCGGGAAGGTTGGCCGTCACCCACCGACGCAGCGACGCCACACTGCAGCCCAGCCCGTGCTCGTCGGCCAGCCGTTGATGGATCGTCGCCATCGTCACGCCGTGCCGCCGTTGCTGGACGATGTAGTCCCGATGCCGCTCAATCTCCGGCGCGGTCGACTGCCGCACCCGGGTGTCGACCAGGTCGGGAAACCACCGGCGGACCCGCTCGGCCCACTCCGCCCCACCCGACTCCGGCCCATCGGGACCCAGCCCCGCCCGCGCCGCCGGGGCAACGTACCGGGCGACGGTGTTACGCGACACCCCCAGGCTCGTGGAGATCTCCCGCGACGACCGGCCCGCCTGCCAGTGCGTCAGGATCTCCACCACGTCGACCATCTCGAACCGTCTCCTCGCCACAGACTCCCCCCGGCGTCCTTGAGGACCAACAAGAGGATCTTGGCAACACCGTGACGGAGTCCACCCGACACGCCACGCAGAGTGATCCGGCTCAATAACGTGATCGCGCCCCAGGCAAGTGGCTCAATTCCGTGATCGACAGGCCGTCAACCCGGCTCAATAACGTGATCGTCGACAGCCCTTCCACCACAACTCGACCGACTTGGGCTGCAGGGCGATCCCCGCGAACCCTCCTCCGCGCCCCGACTTCTCCATCGCCCAGGAGATCTTCGACGCGGCTTCAGCGGCACCTGGTCATGCATCTTCTGCCGGATGTCCGCCGGGCAGGACCTGGCCAACGAGTCTGCCCCACAGGCGTTCCTTGGGGCCACCGGGGGTCTCCACCAGGGGCGGGCCCGGGCGTGGGCGGTGGCCAGGCCGCCTCCTTCGGGAGTTTGCCGTGCTGCATTAGGGCGTCGCCTGCCTGGGCTCGGATGTCTCGGGTGGGGCCGGGGTGAGGGGACTGCTTCTTCTGGAGTGCTCACTGGGGCTGGGGGCCTCGCGTCGCGGCTGAAATGTACGTACAAAGGTGTCGGGATGTCCGTTGGGCCCTTGCGTGCGGCCCGACCGCCTGGCAGCTTAATGTCCGTACATTTGCTGTGTTGGGAGGGTTCTCGTGTCGACCGAGCGGCAGCACCGGATCGTGGTCATCGGGGGTGGGAGCGCGGGGATCTCGGTCGCGGCCCGGCTCCGTCGCGCGGGCGAGCAGGACGTCGCGGTCGTCGACCCGGCCCTCCGCCACAGTTACCAGCCCCTGTGGACGCTGGTCGGCGGCGGGCGCGCGCCTCTACGGGAGAGCATCCGTCCCCAGCGGTCCGTGATGCCGAAGGGCGTCCGGTGGATCCGCCGCGCCGCGATCGCCGTCGACCCCGAGGCGCGGGTGGTGACGCTCGACGACGGCGGCGCGCTCCGCTACGAGCAGCTGGTGGTCTGCGCGGGCATCCAGCTGGACTGGGACCGCGTGCCGGGCCTCGAGGCCGGGCTCGGCAAGGACGGCCTGTCCAGCAACTACCTGGCGGAGACCGCCCCCGCGACCTGGCGTTTCATCCGCGACACCCGGTCGGGCACCGCCGTGTTCGGTATGCCGTCGGGCGCCATCAAGTGCGCCGGAGCGCCCCAGAAGATCGCCTACCTGGCCGCCGACTACTGGCGTGAGCAGGGCGTACTGGGCAAGATCGACGTCCATTTGGTGCTGCCGGGCGCGGCCATGTTCGGCGTTCCCGAGTTCGCGCGCGTCCTCGACGGCGTCGTGCGCCGGTACGGCATCAACGTCCACTTCGGCAGCGAGGTCACCGAGGTGCGCCCCGATGCCCGTGAGGTGGTCGTGACGAGTCTCGGCAGCGGGGAGACGACGACGCTGCCGTACGACATGGCCCACCTCGTGCCGCCGCAGAGCGCCCCGGACTGGATCAAGCGGAGCCCGCTCGCCGGTGCCACCGACCCCGCCGGGTACGTCGAGATCGACAAGCACACGATGCGGCACGTCCGGTACCCGGACGTCTGGGCCCTCGGGGACGTCGGGTCGTCCCCGAACTCCAAGACCGGCGCGGCCGTGCGCAAGCAGGCGCCGGTGGTCGTGGCGAACCTCCTCGCGGCGATGAACGGCCGGGAGCCCACGGCCGCCTACACCGGGTACGCCTCGTGCCCGCTGACCACGGCCCGCCGGAAGATGCTGCTCGCCGAGTTCGACTACAGCGGACGGCCCACCCCGTCGATCCCGGTGATCGACACCCTCCGCGAACGCACCGACATGTGGTACCTGAAGCGCCGCGGCCTGCCGTTCCTCTACTGGAACCTCATGCTCCGCGGCCTCGCCTGACCCGGCCCCCCGGCCCGAGCGGTCACCACATGACCCCGCCCGGACGCCGTCCGCGCCCCGGCCCGCCTGCACCTGCGCCGTCGCCGGGCCGAAGCGCCCCACCCCCAGCGCCCTCAACGCGCGCGAACAACGTCGCATCCAGGAGCCCCCAATGACCGCCCCTGCCGGACCTCTGGTCTTCGTGCAGTTCTATCTCGAGTGCCTGTCCCACGCCTCCTACCTCGTCGGCGACCGCACCTCCGGCCGCGCCGTCGTGGTCGACCCCCAGCGGGACGTCAACGACTACATTGCCACCGCCGAGCGGCACGGCCTGACCATCGAGCGGGTCGTCGAGACCCACGTCCACGCCGACTTCCTCTCCGGGCACCTGGAGCTGGCCGAACGCACCGGCGCGCGCATCTCCTACGGCTCCGCCGCCGAGCTCGACTTCGACATCGACCCGCTGGCCGACGGCGAGCACCTCGCGCTCGGCGAAGTCGACCTGGAGGTCCTGCACACCCCGGGCCACACCCCGGAGTCGATCTGCGTCGTCGTCCGCGAGCACGTCGGTGACGCCGTCCCGTACGGAGTCCTGACCGGCGACACGTTGTTCATCGGCGACGTCGGACGCCCCGACCTGCTCACCTCCCGGGGACGGTCCGCCGAGGAGATGGCCCGCGCCCTCTACGGCTCGACCCGCGCCCTGCTCGCCCTCCCGGACGACACGCGCGTCCTGCCCGCGCACGGAGCGGGCTCGGCCTGCGGAAAGAACCTCTCGACCGCTCTGAGCTCCACGATCGGCGAGCAGCGGCGCGACAACTACGCGCTGGCGGACATGACCGAGGACGAGTTCGCCGCCGCCGTGATCGAGGCCCAGCCCACCGTGCCCGCCTACTTCGCGTTCACCTCCGTGCGCAACCGCCAGGCCCGGCCCGTCCTGGACGAGGACGCGCCCGTCGAACCCCTCACACCCGACGCCTTCCTGCGGGCCTGGACCGGCGGCGCCACCGTCCTGGACACCCGGGACCCGGAGTCGTTCGCCTCCGGCCACCTGCGAGGCGCGATCAACATCCCGCTGGGCGGCCGGTTCGCCGAACTCGCCGGGGGAGTGCTCGACGCGGGGGACGCGATCGTCCTCTGCGGGGACCCGGCCGCCGCCCGCGAGGCCCGCAACCGCCTGGCCCGCATCGGCTTCGACCGAGTCCAAGGCGCGCTGAGCACGGTCGTCGACGTCGTCGACGCCGAGCACCTGAACGTCGCCGCACGCGTGGAGGCTGACGCCCTGGCCGACCGGCTCGCCGACGCCCCGGGCGACCTCACCCTCCTGGACGTGCGCGGACCGGGCGAGGTGCGCGACGTCGGGACCATCCCCGGCGCCCGGCTCGTCCCACTGCCCGAGCTGCTCGCCCGCCTCGGCGAACTACCGGCGGACCGTCCGCTGACCGTGTTCTGCGCGGGCGGCACCCGGTCGTCGGTCGCCGCTTCCGCCCTGCGCGCCCACGGCTTCGACGCCGTCGACCTGCGCGGCGGCTTCTCCGCCTGGCACGGCGAGGTGGCGCACCCCGCCGGCACCGGTTCCGAGGACCCCACCCCGGACGGCGTGCCCGCGTGACCGTCGTGATCCTGGCCCTGTTCTGCGGGGCCGTCGTCGGCGTGGCCCTCGGCGCGCTCGGCGGCGGCGGAGGCGTCCTCGCCGTCCCGGCCCTGGTCTACCTCCTGGGCGTCACGCCCGCCGACGCCGGGACGACCAGCCTCGCCATCGTCACCGCCACGTCCGTCACCGCGCTCGTCCGCCACTCCGGCACCGGCAACATCGACTGGCGTACCGGCACACTGTTCGCCGCGACCGGCGTACTCCCCGCCATCGGGGCGTCCGTGCTCACCCACCGCATCCCGCAGGCCGTGCTGACCAGCGCGTTCGCCGTCCTGGCCGCCGTCGCGGCCGCGGCGATGCTGCGCGGTGCCCGTGCGGCGCGTCCCGCTCGTCCCGTCGCCGCGTCCCCAGTGCCCGCCGCGAGCACCGCCGCCACCGGCCAAGGCGGCGCGGACGCGACCGCCTCCCGGCCGACCGGGGGAACGATCCTCGCCGACCAGGAAGAGGACGCGAGCTGCTGGGAACCCGGCATGGCCCGACCGGAGCCCGCACCTGGCGCCGGCCGAGCGGGCCCCACCCCCGGACGGAACAGATGGCCGCGCACCTCCGCCGCCGGGGCCGGCCTGGGCGCGGTGACCGGACTCCTCGGCGTCGGCGGCGGGTTCCTCGTCGTGCCCGCGCTGGTGTCGGTGCTCCGCCTGCCGATGCGGAAGGCCGCCTGCACCAGCCTCGTCGTCATCCTCATCAACTCGGTGGTGTCCCTCGCCACCCGCCTTGCGGTCGGCGGCGACTCCCTCGACCTCGCGATCTTCTTCCCGTTCGTGGGCGCGGGCATCGTCGGCGCCTGGGAGGGCAAGCGGCTGGCGTCCAGGCTGTCCGGCGCCGCCCTGCAAGGGGCCTTCGCCGCCCTGCTGATCGCTGTGGCGGCGTTCATGCTGGTCGGCGTCCTCGCCTGAGACCCCGCCTTCACGTGCGCGAGGTTTGTGTCGTTCCCCGAACGTTCGTAGATTTGCGCCGTGTCCCCTACCGCTTCCCAGTCCCGCGAGCTCGGGAGGGCGTCGTGAGCCTCCAGCCGGGTCCCCGCCCGCTCACCCGGTCCACCGGCAAGCCGCTCTGGGCACAACTACGCGCCGACCTGCTGCGACGCCTCGAGGAAGGCGAGTTCCACGACGTGTTCCCCGGCGAGCACGACCTGGTCGCCGAGTACCAGGTCAGCCGGCACACGGTCCGCGAGTCGCTGCGGCAGCTCCGCGCCGAGGGCCTGGTCACCGCCCAGCGCGGCAGGGCGTCCCGGTTCACCTCGAGCCGACCGCTGGAGCAGCCGGTCGGCCAGGCCTACAGCCTCTTCCGTTCCGTCGAGGAGGTCGGCGCCGTCCAGCGCAGCGTCGTCCGCGTCCTCGACCGGCGCGCGGACGGAGTGATCGCCGTCCGCATGGGCCTGGAGGAGTCCACCCCGCTCGTCTACCTCGAACGCCTCCGCCTGGCCGACGAGGAGCCCCTCGCCGTCGACCGGGTCTGGCTGCCCGCCGACATCGCCGCCCCGCTCCTGGACGTCGACTTCACCCGCACCTCCCTCTACGACGAACTCGAACGCCACTGCGGCAGCCCCATCCGCAGCGGCTGGGAACGCATCCGCGCCGTCGTCCCCGGCCCGGCCGAACGCCTCCTGCTCGACTGCCCGCCGTCGACCGCCCTGTTCGCGATCGACCGCCTCGGACGCGACGGCGACCTGCGCCTCATCGAATGGCGCCAGACCCTCGTCCGCGCCGACCGCTTCGCCGTCGCCGCCGCGTTCTCCAACAGCGACTACCACCTGGGCGCCCCGGCCCCCGCCCTCTGACCACGCCCGCCCCACCCGAACATTCCGCGCTTGCGTAAGTGCTTAAATGTCATGTGCGGGCTGACGGGCGGACGAAGGGGTGCCGGTGTTCGATATCGGGCTGGTCAAGCTGGGAGTGCTGGGGGTGCTGGCCCTGCTGATCTTCGGGGACCGGCTCCCGGAGGTGGCCCGGCAGGCCGGGCGGACCCTGAGGGAGGTGCGGGCCATGGCCGACGCGGCCCGGCAGGGAATGCGGGAATCGCTCGGACCCGGGTTCGAGGACTTCGACCCCGCCGACCTCCACCCCAACACCTTCCTGCGCAAACACCTCTTCGACGACGTCCCGCCGTCCTGGCCGAGCCCAACCGGGACACCCCGGGCCGCCGTGCCGTCGCCCAGCACACCACTGATCTTCGACGACGCCCCGCCGCCCTTCGACGACGAGGCCACCTGACCGCACCCACGAGGTGGCAGGGCTGTCACCCCTCACGCGTAGCGGACGGTCACCGCGCACCGACACGATGAGGTCGCTGTGTCCAGCTGTGACTGAAGGGATACGAGCGTTGAGCGATGACGCGGGTGCCCCCGTCCGGAGCGGAAGCCCGGACTCCGCCGTCGACCGGGTCGCCGACTTCTACGGCGCCTACATCGACGCGGTCTCCGACGGCACCGACGACCTGAGCGACGAACTGCGCGCCCACTACCTCACCGAGGACTTCCGCCAGCGCCTCGCCGCGTGGGAGGAGGCCAACCACGCGGACGGCGTCCTGCGCGCCCAGGACGTCCCGACCCACTGGGAGGTGCGCTACCACGACTCGGGCGCCGGCCACCTGTTCACCACCGTCACCCTGACCTGGGGCACCGGCCCCGACGCGGGCCACACCCGCCTCGCCGTCCAGAGCGACCTCAGCACCAAACTGATCTCCGACATCGAAGACGGCTAAAAGAACCGCCCCGACGCGAACCACGAGGCCCGCCCCCTGGGGCGGGCCTTCCGCATACCTGACGGACGGGCCTGGCCGACGCCGACATCATGCCGACCTGCCGGGCGGCCGGAACCGGGCCGGTTCATGACCCCGGCAGCAAGGCCGCACGGGGGCTCCGAACACATCGTGCGAATCACCCGCGCCACTCTCATCGCCGCAAGAATGACATCCCGGACGAATGATGCATCAACCGCTGGCCCGCCGCCTCCATGGGGAAGAGGCGATGGACGATCAGCCTCTCCGCGACGAGGTGCGGTCGCGGAGTCTGGAGTTCACGCGGGTGCGGCTGCTCTCCTACCCCCTCACCGACTACCTGCACCACGAAATGATCAACTATGAGGTGCGAAGCCGGCTGGGGGAGCGCATCGAGTGCTTCGTGCCACCGGCCCCTGTGAACGGCTACTTCGACTTCCTCCTGTTCGACTCCCACACCGCCCTCGTCCACGACTATGGGCACGGACCCGTCGGCCACCAGACCGGCGGCTGGCTCACCCATGACCCCAAGACGCTGCACGCCTTGGCCGACATCGCGACCGACTAGCGCGCCCGCTTTCTGATCGGATAGCGGTGTTCGCACGGGTCAGGGCGCGTCGCGGTGTTCGGCGATGGTGCGCAGGGTGGTGCGTAGCGAGGCCGGGTCGGGGCCGAACAGCTGGGTGTCGAGGGCCTGGGCGATCTGGACGGCCTGGCGGGTCAGCGTCCAGCCCTGCGGGGTGAGCGTGAGTCGCAGGGCCCGGGCGCTGGTCTCGTGGGCGTGGCGGGTGATGAGGCCCAGCTCCTCAAGGGTCCGCAGGACTCGCGAGGCCATGTGCCGGTCGGTTCCGGCCTGGTCGGCCACCTGCTGCTGGGTGGGCGGGCCCTCAAGATGTTCCAGCCAGCTCGCCGTGGCGAGCAGCATGAACTGGGTGTGGGTCAGGCCCAGCGGGCGCAGTCGTGCGTCCAGTTCGGCGCGCCAGGCCAGCGCGGCGTGGTGCAGCCAGAAGCCCGGTGACTGCAGCGGGCCGCTCATGCGGCCCGTGCCCCGCGGCGGGCCGCCTCGGCCTCCAGAGCCGTGAAGGTCTTGAACATGTCGGCGCGCACCCGGCGCCCGAAGTAGAACCGGAAGAGCGGGACCAGCGGGCCGCTGACCCGCATCGTCTTCGTGCAGCGGATCCTGCCGCCGGGCAGCGGCTCGAACTCGTTCATTCCGGTGATCTTGCCACCGGGCAACCCGCATTCGGAGCCCCACCGCTCGAACGGCACGACCTCGGTGATGGTCCAGTCCGTGGACGGGCCGCCGTTGGGCTTGGACCAGCCGATGGTGCCGGCCTCGAACGGGCCGTCCAGCCGGGCGTCCTTCTCGTGCGGGTCCCAGGCCGGCCACCCGGCGACGTCGCAGACCGTGTCCCACACGGTCTCGATGTCCCCGGTGATGACGGCTTCTGCGGAGATCTCGTACATGGTTCCTCCCGGACTGGTGTCGTGACACCAATATAGACGGTGTCGCGACACCAATCAATCCCCAAGAGGACGGGACAGCGCGCCGTCCCAGCGGGTTCCGCACTCCGGGCACGTCACGGCCGCCGCGTCCGGGCGCGCGTAGAGGTCCGCCTCGCACGTGTTGCCGTCGTCGAGGTTCGTGCCTCACTGCCCGGTGTGCCGGAGCTCGGGCGGATGGTCGGCTGCCCGCCGAGCAGCCCGTGCGCCTGCCGCGATCTCGCCCAACGGCCCCTCGCCCTCGGGACGCCCCATGAGGTGATCCCTGGGCCTTTGAGCAGGACCGACGTCAGCAGGGGATGGGCACGCCGGCTCCGGCGATGTCGGCCACCGGGGGCCGCGGCCGGTCCGTGGGCACGTCCAGCAGCGGTGGCAGGCCGGCCAGCCGGGTCGCCCACCAGTCCAGGTCCGTGTCGGCGGACGCGTCGGTCCGGTTCGCCTCCCATTGCGCGATGTCCGCGTATTGCAGACGTGGGGCGGCGGGGGCCGGCGTAGCCGGCGGCGATGTCGGAGAGGACCGCCGGGACCGAACCGGCGTCGACGACGATGTGGTGGAACGCCAGGGCCAGGACGTGCGCGTCGTCGGTGGTCCGCAGGAGGGTCGCCCGCATCGGCGGCTCGGTGTCGACCGCGAACGGCTTCGCCGCCTCGGCTGCCAGCCAGACGATGCTCCGAACATGCTGCGCACGCCAAAGCACCGCCAAGGGTGCAGACCACCCCGAGAACAACCAGCCGACGAGAAGCCGCCTTGTCATGGGTCATCTGCCGTCGGCGCCGTCGTCCATATCCGCCGAAAAGGCTGTGACGGACGCATACGTCGCCTGCCGGGAAGACTCAAGGTCGACGGACAACGGCCACCGCCCACCGGGCATCCCGGGACGGGGAACCGGGCCCGTGACCGCCCACGGCGGGCCGCCGGAACCGGGGATGGTCAGGGGGAACCGACCGCCGAACGACCACGGTGCACCCATGGCGACGGAACAGCCGAAAACTGACGCTAGACGAACGCGGCTTTATCGCGTTCGCCCAGGTCGGGTGTGGTGCCGCGTTCGATCAGGTGTGCCCGGGCCAGGTCCTTCAGCGCGCTGCGGACGGCGGGGGTGTGGTCGGGGTCTTCGGCCAGCAGCGCGGCGGCGATTTGCAGCGCCAGCGGCAGATACCCGCACACCCTGGCCAGCTCCGCGGCGCCGACCGGGTCGGCCGGGATGCGGGTGTCGTCGGGGTCGGCGATCCGCAGCGTCTCCTCCAGCATCGCCACCGCGCCCTCGACGTCCAGCACGTCCAGGTCGAGGAGCCGGGCATTCAGCATGGCCAGGGTGTGGCGGGAGGTGACGATCGCGGTGTTCAGCCCCGTCGGTGGGCAGCAGCTGGGCCTGATGGGCGGTGTTGACGTTGTCGGCGATCACCAGGACCCGTCGGCCGCGGGCGGCGAACTCGGATGCCGACAGTCTCCTCTCGCCCGAGGTCATCGCTCGGGAGATCGTAGAAGACCTGACTGCCGCACTGGCTGAGTTCACCGCTATCGCCGAAGCCCTCGAAGGGCCAGGTGCCCAACCACCGAGCACGTGATGCCAGCCGCTGTCTGGAAGCGGCTGGGGAGCCCAGTCGAGCTGCTCTGCCATCGGACGTGGGAACTTCTTGACCGCTGCGGACACGATGGTGGGGCTTGTTTGCCCGACGACCGCTTCTTAGACTCGGGACGGAGCTGTGTGCTGGACTACTGAAGGTGGTTGGCCGTGAAGCTTGTCTTGCTGAGCAAGGACAAGGGATCGGGTGGCAACGGCTGTCCCTCGGTGTACCTGGCGGAGTCGGGTGAGCTCGTCGTCCAGGGTGGTGAGGTGGACACCGCGACGCACGCGGAGTTGGCCAACGTTCTGCCCGGCGAGACGGCGGTGCGGATCGCACCGGAGGTTCTGCTCGAGGCGGTCGAGCGGCTGCGGGCCATGGGAGGGACTGGCTAAGTGGGGCGGACCTTCGACTCGCTCGCGGACCCGGAGTTCAATCGGCTGTTCAGCGACTTCCGGTTCACCGCGTACCGGCTGGAGTCGCTGCAGCGGTACGGCGTTTTCTACGAAGAGGCCGAGTTCGCACTGTTCATGGACGGCCAGGAGCGGGGCGAGTTCCCTGGCATCGCCGACTGGATCGAGGGGACGGTGCGACCGGCCGTCCGTGCGGGCAAGCGCATGCATCGGGTCCATGTGGTGGAAGAGCCGCTGTCGGACTACGTGCGGTTCGAGTGTGCCTGGTCGTATGAGCACACGGTGGCCGCCGGCGAGGACGTCCGGATCGCGCCGGTCGGCCAGGGCGAGTGGCTGGATGGGTTGCCGCACTACGACTACTGGTTGTTCGACTCGCGTCAGCTGGTCACGATGCACTACGAGGACGATGGAACGTTCGCCGTAGCCGAGATCGTCGACGATCCTGAGCAGGTCGTCCTGGCCAACTACTGGCGTGACATGGCGATGGTGTCTTCGGTGCCCTACCGCGAGTTCGCGACTCGCTTCGGCGGGCAGTTCTCCCCCGGTCATGGCTGAGGCTCCCGGCAGAGAGCCGGGCCCGACAGGCAACCAGTACCGCGGGGAAGCCAGGACGGCTGTCCAGGTCAACACCCTCAACGGAGATATCCGTGTTGATGGGACGCCTCCTGGGCTGCCGGCCCCTCGGCAGTTGCCGTTGGACGTTCCGGGGTTCGTCAACCGGGAGGACGACCAGCGAGAGCTGGACGAGCTTCTGCAAGCGGTTGACTCGTCGGGCAGGGAGGCAGTGTCAGCCGTTGTAGTGTCCGCGATCGCCGGGGCGCCGGGCGTGGGCAAGACCGCTCTGGCGATCCACTGGGCCCGGCGAAGGCGGGATCGCTTCCCCGACGGGGATCTGTATGTGGACATGCGCGGGTATGGGCCAGGATTGCCGCTGACGGCCGCGGACGCGTTAGGCGGGTTCCTGCGAGCGTTGGGCGTTCCCGCAGAGGCCATCCCTGAGGACGTTGGCCAGCGCGCGGCGCTGTACCGGTCGATACTCGATGGCAGAAGCCTGTTGGTCGTCATCGACAATGCCGCCTCCACCGCTGCGGTGCGGCCGTTACTGCCTGCCTCATCCGGGTGCTTTGCGATGATCACGAGCCGAAGCAGGCTCGCAGGGCTGGTCACCAGGGAGGGAGCGACGCGAGTGACACTCGACATCCTGACTCCCGAAGGAGCCGTGGAGCTGCTCGGCCAGGTGATCGGACCCAACCGTGTGGAAGCGGAGCCGGAAGCCGCCCTTCGGATGGCTGACCTGTGCGGCTATCTTCCGCTCGCACTCCGCGTCGTCGCGGAACACGCCGCCTCGCGCCCGGCCCTGTCATTGACCGGTCTGGTCGAGGAACTGACAGACGAGCGGCACCGACTCGATGCGCTCGCCGAACGCGAGGACGAGCTGAGTGACGTCCGCACCGTGTTCTCCTGGTCCTACCAAGCACTCGACTCGGATCTGAAGCAGACGTTCCGGCTCCTCGGACTGCACCCCGGCCCCGAGTTCGGCATCGGCGCGGCAGCAGCACTCACCGCCACCGATGAACGCACCACCGCGCGACGGCTGCGGGAGCTGACCAGTGCGCACCTCCTCCAGGAACCGAAGGACGGCCGCTTCCGCCTGCACGACCTCCTCAGGGCGTACGCCCTCGAATGCACCAAGGCGGAGGATCCCCAGCATGCGCGAACTCGGGCCGTCCGGCAGCTACTGAGCTGGTACCTGCACACGACCGACCGCGGCCGCAAGGCGATACTCCCGCATTCGCACGAGGTTTCCCTCGTCCCCGCCGAGAAGCTGAGCCTGCCCCGATTCCCGGACGCGACGCAAGCCATGGGGTGGTTTGAGCAGGAGCGCCAGAACCTACTCGCCGCCATACGCCAAGCCTTCGAGCTCGGGCAGTACGACATCGCCTGGAAGCTACCGGTGGTTGCCGATGGCTTCTTTGAACTCGGCTCACACTGGACCGAATGGAAAAAGGTTCACCAGCTCGGCCTGGAAGCGGCACAAGCCTTGGGAGATGCTCTCGGCGAAGCCTCCAACCTGTTCTGCCTCGGCGACGCCGCCTGGCGCGGCGGCCGGCACGAGGAAGCCATCGAGAACTACAACCGCACTCTCGACATCGCACGCGGCCTCGGGGACACGTGGCTGGAGGGCTTCACTCTGCGCGGGCTCGGACTGATCCGCGAAGAGCAAGGTGACTTCGACGCGGCGAACGCTCTGGTCCTCAACGCCCTGGACGTCTTCCGGGATGCCGGATGGCGGCGGGGAGAAGGGATGGCCCTGCTCAGCCTCAGCCGAAGCGCGCTCGCAGCAGGGGACATCGAGCCGGCCATCACACTGGGCGAGCAGGCCACGGAAATCTTCGAAGCACTGCCAGACGAATGGAGCACCGCCTGGACGGCACTCTCGCTGGGGCCGGCCCTGCGGCAACTGGGGCGCGCCGCCGAGGCCGAGGTCCGCCTGAGCCAGGCCGTTGAGACCTTCGCCCGCTTTACCGACCGGCAGAGTGAAGCGATGGCCTGGGAGGCATTGGCCGAGGTCTTCGAGGAGATGCGCAACCGCACGGACGCGCGACGCAGTTGGACCAGAGCCGCTCAGCTGTACGAGCTCCTTCGAAACGACAAGGCAACCGAACTCAACGAACGTGCTGCCCGGCTCGCGTGAGGAGTGATCCGAGGCACCGAATGCCCTCAGCACAGGTCGCGGCCGTCCGACCCCAAGCCGAATGTCGCCAGACTCTCAAGCAGGACGGCCATGGGGCTGGCCTGGGAGCGTGGGCTCAGGTGCTGCGGACAGCCCGCTGATACAAGTCGACTGTTGGGGCAGCCGGTCGAAGCTTCATGGGGCTTAGGAGTTCGGTCAGCTCCTGGTAGCAGTGGTGAATCGCGGTTGTGTCGCCGAGCGCGGCGTAGGCCTGTATGCGGCTGCGGTACAGGTGTTCAGAGTTCGGGGCGATGCTTGTGGCTCGTTCGAGAAGTGCAGGGGCGGCCTCCAGCGGACTCATGCTGGCGAGTTGGACGAGGGCTTCAACCACCTCGCGGTCGAGTGCGCGGCGGGCGGTGATTGCGAACTCGTGCTCGGAGCCGGGCAGGTAGGGGCCGGTGTAGAGGTCGACGGCGCTCTGTAGGAGTGCGGCCTTGTTGGGCGGAGTGGCGGCTCGGGCTGCGTTGAGCTTGTCGCGAAGCTGCCAGACGTCGGTCTGGCAGAAGCCGTTGTTGAGGCGGTAGCTGCTGCGGCCGATCCTTTGGATGACCTGACTGCCGGCTGGTCCGCCGCCGAGTGCCTTGACTAGGTGCCCTCGGGCATCTCGCATCGGGCCCCAGAAGGTGTCCCGATCCTCGGCAGGATCGCTGTCAGGCCAGAGCCTCGAGTAGGCCGTCAATCGAAAGGGGACATCGCGGCCGCTCCCCAGCTCAGGTATCCCCACCCCCGCCAGCGGCAGCGCGCCCTGAGCGGAGTCGTTCGCGCCGCCGCGTGAGGGGTTGTGCTCCGCCATGCGCCGCACACTATCGGGCGATCCTCCTCGCCTACTGATGCGACAGGGATACCAGGCCGGCTGTGTTCAAGGCCGTCTCCACTCGTCGTTCCGGACGGGAGCGCCAGCAGCGCGGGCATCCGCGTGCTCAAGTGGTGGACGTCGAACTTGTTCGTGCTGAATGCGATCACAGATCGCAGGCGAAGAAACGTTCCGAGGGATCGGTGTAGATCCCAGCTGGCACGCTGAACATGGTCAGCTTGACGCCCTGCCCCTCGCGGAGCACTGTGAGGCCCTGTCGGCGATAGTAGGCATCCAGACCGCTCCTGGCGCTGAACTGTCCGTACAGCAGCAGATAGCGAAGCTGGCTGTAGAGCTGGCGGCAGGTGGCGATGAGCGCGGCGGCGATCCCGCCTGACCGATGAGTGGGCTCGACCGCTACAGCGTTTAGCTTGATGATCTTCAGCAGGCCGGCCAGTGCCTCCATCTCTGGGATGCCGAGGTTCGATAGGACTCGCGCTGGTGGGAGTGCCAGCAGCGCCCCCACCACCCCGTGACTCGGGTGGTCGGCGACCAAGATGCATGACAGACCGATGATCAGGTCGTCCACCGACCCTTCGCCCTCGGGGGAGGCTGCCACCGCCATTTCGTACGTCAGCGCTTCCTCGCCTTCGGCAAGCCCCTTCATCACCGCGGTCCCCAGCCGGCCATCGGCCATCGCGTCCGCGAGCCTGTTCTCCAGGTTGACCCCGCTACCAGTCGACGCGATCAAGCGCTGCACCGTTTCGAGGTCCCCGACCTGCGCCATGCGGATCCGAACCCCGCTCGCCAGTACCAGCCCGTCCGTCAGCGTGGCGGCGGTTAGCGCAGCGCCATCGATTCCCGCATGCGAGGAGGCCAGCGGAGGAGGCGCCGGTCGGCGGCGGCGGGCGGACTTGTCCTTCTTCGGATTGGGCCGTTTGGTGACCATGCGGGAAGCGTAAAGGTGCCCGCCCTGCGCCTTCAGGCCGTTGACACGAACTACGTCCGCAGCGTGCCCCGCCTGCACTGGCAGGCGGTCGTGCGGGGATGCCGGACGGGGCGGTCGCGCACGCCGCAGGGAGCCATCAGAGGGAGTACAGCCCCATCTGATCGTCACCAGCGGTTGGGCATGCCGAAGGTGACCTGGCTGAATCGTTGCCGAGCAACCACCGGACAGCCACGGGGGCAAATTGGGGCAAAAATGACGCTGGGCAAACGCGACAATTTTGCGTTTGCCCAGGTCAGGTGGGTGGGTCGCGTGGGACTCGAACCCACAACCTACGGATTAAAAGTGTCGACGCCAGTCTTCGGTGTGACTGCCATTCTGGACGGAGAGTAGGACACATCCTGGCCGCTACTCCTGGGACGTTGGCTCGTGTCAGACAGCAGCTTGGAGTTAGGAGCGGACCTTGTCCGTCACGACCACGACCCACCTGAACCTTCGCGGCGAGGCTCGCGCGGCGCTGGAGTTCTACCGGTCCGTCTTCGGCGGGGACCTCGCCGTCGTCACCTACAAGGACGCCGGGGCCGTCCAGGAGGAGTCCGAGGCCGACCAGGTGATGTGGGGTCAGGTGCTCGCAGCGAACGGCTTCCACGTCATGGCCTATGACGTCCCCTCGCGGCTGCCCTACGGCCAGGGCGAGAACGCGTTCTTCGTGTCGGTGCGCGGCGAGACCGTCGAGGAGGTCACCGGTTACTGGGAGGGGCTCATCGAGGGGTCGACGATCGTGATCCCGTTGGGCCCGGCCGGGTGGGCGGCCGCCTATGGGATGGTTCGGGACCGGTTCGGCGTCACCTGGGTCCTCGACGTCGTCAGCGGAACGAACGAGTAGCGGAGCGTCGTCCCGCCCGTCCCCGTTCCTTGTCCACGGGACGGGGACGGGCGGGCGCTTTGTGCGGGGCAAGGTGTGCCAACGGGGGGTGGTGAAGATTGCGGGATACCGCCAGGTCGGACCGGATCTTGAGGGGCTATCGTGTCGCCTTGCCCTCAGAGTGAAGGAATATAAACATGGTTGATGCGGGTAACGGATCCGGTCCGGCGCCGCGCTGGTGTTCGTGTCGGGTGCCGGACGACGCGGAGCGTCCGTCCGGTGTGAGCCGCAGGAAGGTGCTCGGTGGCCTCACCGCCGCCGGGGCGCTGGCGATGGCGGGATGGCCGGGGTCGGCGCAGGCCGCGGCGCCCGGCAAGGACAAGTCGGTCACCATCACCGTGATGGGGACGTCCGACCTGCACAGTCACGCCGTGAACTGGGACTACTACACCGACGCCGCGTACACCGACAGCGCCGGGAACGTCGTCGGTCTCGCCCGGGTGTCGAGCCTGGTGGAGCAGATCCGTTCCACGCGGGGACGCGACCACACCCTGCTGTTCGACGCGGGCGACACCATCCAGGGCACCCCGCTGGGTTACTACTACGCCACGGTCGAGCCGATCACCAAGACCGGCGACGTCCACCCGATGGCGCGGCTGATGAACCGGATCGGCTACGACGCGGTGGCGCTCGGCAACCACGAGTTCAACTACGGGCTGCCGATGCTCCGCCAGTGGATCGACCAGATGGACGCGCCGGCGCTCGCCGCGAACGCCGTCCACGCGGGGACGACCCGTCCGGCGTTCGAGCCGTACATCATCAAGCGGATGCACGTGCCGGGCCACCCGCCGATCAAGGTCGGGCTGCTGGGCCTCACCAACCCCGGTGTCGCGATCTGGGACAAGGCGAACGTCTCCGGGAAGCTGGAGTTCCTCGACCTGGTCGAGACCGCCAAGCGCTGGGTGCCGATCATCCGCGCGCAGGGCGCGGACGTCGTGATCGTCAGCGCTCACGCCGGGGACAGCGGCCTGTCGTCCTACGGCACCGACCTCCCGGTGGAGAACGCGTCGGCGATGGTCGCCGAGCAGGTTCCCGGCATCGACGCGATCCTGTTCGGCCACGCGCACCTCGACATCCCGGTGCGGTACGTCACGAACAAGACGACGGGCCAGGGCGTCGTCATGAGCGAGCCCAAGTGCTGGGGTGAGCGGCTGTCGGTCTTCGACCTCACCCTCACCCACGACCGGGGCCGCTGGACGGTCACCGGCAAGTCCGCCACGACGGTGAACACCAACACCGTCCAGGAGGACGCGGCGATCGTCTCGCTGGTCAAGAAGCAGCACGACAAGGTGGTCGCCTACGTCAACCAGAAGGTGGCGACGTCCACCCAGGCGCTGTCGGCGGCGGAGTCCTGCTGGAAGGACACCGCGATCCTCGACTACGTCCAGCTCGTCCAGACGGCGAAGGTCACCGAGGCCATCGCGGGGACCGAGTACGCGTCGCTGCCGGTGCTGTCGATCGCCGCGCCGTTCAGCCGCGCCGCGACCTTCCCCGCCGGGCAGGTCACCATCAAGGACATCGCCGGGCTCTACATCTACGACAACACCCTGCTCGGCAGCGTCCTGACCGGCGCGCAGATCAAGGACTACCTGGAGTACTCCGCGCAGTACTTCAAGAAGACCGCCCCGGACGCGCCCGTCGACCCGGCGTCCTGGACGAACGAGGCCAACCGGCCCGACTACAACTACGACCAGTTCGCGGGCGTCGACTACGAGGTCGACATCTCCAAGGACGCCGGGTCGCGCATCGCGAACCTGTCCTACAAGGGCGCCCCGATCGCGGCGGACCAGAAGTTCGTCGTGGCGGTGAACAACTACCGCCAGTCCGGCGGCGGCGGCTTCCCGCACATCAGCGGCGCGCCCGTGGTCTACAACGCCCAGGTCGCCATCCGCGAGGCGATCGTCGCCTACGCGTCGGCGTCCGGCACGATCGACCCGGCCGACTTCCACATCGAGAACTGGAAGCTCACCCGTAACGGCACGCCGGTCTTCTGACCGTCGCGTCCGCTGAGCGGATGACGTGAAGCGGACCACCGGGCCGGGCACGCGCGTGCCCGGCCCGGTGCGCGTTCGTCAGCCGACGACGCTGTTGATCCAGCCGAACTCGACGGCCCTGACAACGCCGACCGGAGAGCGAGCCGATGTCGACCATCGCCGCGTCGCCCGTCCTCTTGCTGGGGTCGGTGACAGCGGTGGCGACCATCACCCGGTTACACGCCGAGCTTGAGTGTTGACTCTGTGTCCCTGATCGCAGAGTATGGAGCGCAGAGAACGCTACTTCGTCTCTGTGAGTGTTATCGATGGCCAGCTTCAAGAGGAAGGAAGACCCAGATGATCAGACTGCGCCTGATTGTGGAGCTCCTTCATGACCGAGCCTGGTACTCCGAACGCTGAGCACACGCTTCAGCCCGCCCGCGCCCTCCCCGCGCGGGTCCGGGACCTGAACCACGCGACGTCCGGGCCGTCCGGACTGACGGCATCGCAGGCCGTCCACGCCATCCTGGGCGACCCGAACGAGGCCGCCTACGGATGCGATCAGCGGCTTGAGCGGCGGGGAGAGTCCCTGGAGCGGGAACTCGGCAACGCACTGAAGCACGCACGGCGCGAGATCGCCGTCCTGGTCGTCCCCGAGCGCAGTGCCACTCCGAGCTTCCTCCACGGGAGCATCCCGACGGCCGGTGAGCCCTGTTGGGCAGCGGTGGCGCAGGCCGGCAACCCCATCGACGCCGGCGGTCCGCCATCACCACCGATTCCTCGAACTCGTTCGAGCGTTCCTCGGCCTGTTCCCAGCCGAGCGCCATAGCCGGGGCCGGGGCCCGGTGAAGCCGAGCGAGCTGGGGCGATGCCGCCCATATGAGCTCGGCTCCGCAGAACAGGAAAGGCAGTCCCAGGACTCTCGCTCCCGACCGAGCGGAACAGGGAGCGCGGGCCGGATTGCGCGATCTCGTATGGAGGCGGCATGTCAGAAGAGCCAATTTCGAAGCAGGCAGCGGAGAGAAGGCCTGGCACCGGTCGGACCAAACGCAGGCGACAGTCACCACCCCGAGACAAGACGATCGACTTCCGGCTGACCCAGCAGGAGTACGCAGCCCTCCGCGAGGCCGCGAACCGCTCGCACTGGGCCCTCAGAGCGTTCGTCGCGCACACGGTGCTGTCGGAGGTGAAGGGCACCCGCAAACCCGAGCACGCTGAGCTCCGCGCGCTCCTGGAGGAGTTGATGCAGGTGGGCGGGGAGATCCGACAGCTGGGCGTGACCCTCGACCAAGTCGCCGCGGAACTGCACCCCGGTGAACTGACACAGCAACTTGGCGCCGACGCCCAAGCCTGCGCTCGCCTGGTCGACAAGGTCGATCGGGTGGCCGACGCGATCTGCAGGCGTCTGCCGTGACCAGGCGACCTGGACGGCCAGCGTGATCGGCAAGGTGACGCGGAGCAGGCGAGTGGACGGCTTGTTGCGGTACCTGTTCGGGCCCGGCGCCAACGGTGAGCATCACGATGCCCACCTCGTCACCGGCTTCCGCACTCCTGCGGAGCTCGAACCTCCGCAGCGGGCGGACGGAACCCGGGACCTTCGCCGGCTCCGCGCGCTACTCACTCACCCGGTGAAGTTGCTGGGAGACCGGAACTACGACAGACCTGTTTGGCATTCGTCCCTTCGCGCCGCGCCCGAGGACCCGATCCTGACCGATGCGCAATGGGCGCGGATCGCGGGCCAGATGATGGACCGAGTCGGACTCGCGCCCAAGGGCGACCCGAACGCCGTCCGCTGGATCGCCGTCCGGCACGCCGTCGACCACATCCACGTGGTCGCCACGCTGGCCCGCGCCGACGGCATTCGCCCGACCACCAGGAACAACGGGTACCTGATCCGGGACCTCTGCCGCGCAATCGAAGACGAGCTCGGACTGCGACGGACCGCCCCGGGCGACCTGACGGCCGCCCGCCGCCCCACCCGCGGCGAAGTGGAGAAAGCCCAACGTGTCGGCCTGACGGAGGATCCCCGCACCGCTCTCCGCCGACGCGTCCAGGACGCAGCCGCCACCGCGCGGACGGAGGCCGAGTTCTTCGAGCGGCTGCGCGAGGCAGGAGTCCTGGTCCACCGCCGCTTCAGCCAGGACCATCCGGACCAGGTGACCGGCTACGCGGTCGCGCTGCCGAACTACCGGACGGCCGCCGGACCATCGGTCTGGTACGGCGGCGGCAAACTCGCCGCCGACCTGACCCTGCCCAGGCTCCGGATCCGCTGGTCCTCGACCGATCCGCCGGTGTCCGGACGGGGCCTGGACGAACCGACCGTCCGCGCCTACCTCCGGACCACCGTCCGCCAAGCGGCCGGCACATCCCGGACCGCCGCCGACTTCCTCACCCACCTGGAGGCCGCAGGAGTCACCGTCAAGACCGGACGCAGCGTCCAAGACCCCAATGAGATCACCGGGTACGCCGTCGCCCTCCCGGACCACCACGACGCCCAAGGCCATCCCGCCTGGTACCCGGGAAGCGAACTCGCGGAAGACCTGACCTGGACATCCCTATGCCGCTCCTGGAACGGTCTTCCGTCCCCAACACCAGTCACCGAACTCTCAGCCGATGAACGCCGAGCGATCTACAGCGACGCCGCCCGCGCAGCCGCCTTCGCCAGCGCCGAGATCCGCCGCCACACCGTCACCGACCCCCACGCGGCCCGCGACGCCTGCTGGGCGACCGCCGACCTTCTGCACGCCGCAGCCGACGCGACCGGCGACCGGCATCTGAGAGGCGCAGCGGACGCCTACGACCGCGCCGCCCGCCCACCCCACGGCCGCATCCCCCACCCCACACCCAGCGGAAACCGACTCCGCGGCGCGGCCCGGATCATGGCCATCGCCCGAACCAGCGGCGACCCGGGCCTCCAACCCCCGGCAGCGCTCGCGTCCGCACTCCTGACCCTCATCGACACCATCGGAGACCTGCACCACCTCCACCGCCACGAGCCACAGAGCGACGCCGTCAAGGGGGCGAGCACACACCTCTCCAAGGCCGCCCACGACCGAACGCCCTGGCTCTCCCATGACCACCCCCGACGGCCAACCCCTGCGACCGTTGCGAGGGCGGACGTTCCACACTCCTGGGCCCCGCCGACCCTGGGTGTTCCTAGCCCTCCGACGACCAACGTGCCTGGCACTGACCGTTCCCGACGCAGCCGGGGACCGAAGTGAACGACCTCCCGCCTGGCGTGAGCCTCGGCGATTCCGGTCGGCCGTGGCAGCCGACACAGACCCGGATGCCACGGTCGACCGGGCGACCAGCTCCGCCGGGATCTCACTCATCGTGTGGCTCGCAGCCGTGCACGCACCAGCTCGTTCAACTCGTCGGCTCGGCTCTGTTCACCGAGGATTTCCAGGACGTCGCGGAACTGGCGCGCTCGCCGGATTCCCGAGACTGATCCACGCATCGCGAACACCTCCAACGCGTCGGTGGCCGCCGCCATCATCGCCACCGCCGCACACCAGACCCGCCCCGGACTCACGATCGACTCCGTCGAGGATCGAGGCACCGCACAGGCCGCGCCCTCCAGGGCGTCCTCCAACCCGGCGTCGTCGTCCTCATCAAGGCCGGCCACGCCCTCCACCTCGACGAACTCGCCACCGACCTTACGACCGGCGTCTAACGAAACCAGTTACATAGGAGGCGATCTCCTGCCACCAGGGCCGGGGCGCTGGAAGGGACGTCGCTCCGCCAGGTATGGGAATAATCTTGCCGGGGGAGCGGTGCCGGGATGTCGGGCCGAAGTCCCGTCCACGCGCGGGCCCCGTCCTTCGCGCTGCCGCAGCGGCGGCCTGCCGCGGCAGGCCAGACGTCCCGGCCACGCGGTGTGCTCACAGACCGCCACTCCCAGATCGGCCGCTATGTGGACACTCCCCGTTGCTGTGGGTGGGTCAGCAGTGCCAGCGGGTTACTGCGGAGCCGCGGTCGCCGTTCCAGATGATCCCCGCGCTCGCCCATACGCAGTGCCCCGCGCCGGGCACCGAGACCGGGCCGGCGTAGTAGCCGTAGTTGGCCAGGCCGCCGCCGGCAGGGTCGGAGCGCTGCAGGTTGTACGGAGGGCTGCAGGGGGCGCTGCCCGCGCACTGGTAGATGGTCACGCCCATCGGCTTGACGACGCCCCAGTCGACGGACGCCGAGGTGGCCGTTGCGCAGTTCTGGCCGGTGGAGCCGTCCCAGTACAGATTCAGGTAGCCGACGGTCGTGGATGTCTGGACGGTGTCGATCGGCTCGGTCTCCACCAGGGTGCCGCTGCAACCGTCGCTGGCGACAGCGGGGATGGCAGGGGCGTCGGCCAACGCGTTGGCTTCGTTCACGGCAGGCAGGAGCATCCCGACGATGAGGGTCAGGGACAGCGGGGCGGCCTTGAGCTTCATGGTTCTCCGTTCACAGTCGGAAGCGGCCCTGGCGCACGGATACGTCAGGGCCGCAGCACTCAACGGGTCAGCAGCGCACGTCCGTGGCGGCGTTGGCCACATCCGGGTACCAGCCGACCGCGACGGTGCACTGGTCGAGTGTCGCGGCGCCGCGCGACCATGCCTCGACGACCTTGCCCGGGCAGCTGAGGTCCTCCAGAAGGCGGGTGCCGTCACTTTGGACGGTCGCGATGGAGATGCAGGCGTCCCAGTTGCTGTGCGTGTCGCGGTAGCCCTGCCACACGTACAGGTAGCCGTAGTTCTTGCCGCAGCCCTTGAACTGCTTGACCGACGCGAAGGTCTGGCCGCTGATGTTGATGTAGGCGGTCGAGCCGATCTGGACGGTGCTGGAGCAGCCGGGCGCCTGCTCGGCGTGCGCCGCCGTGGTGACGCCGAGCGTCATCGGGGCCGCGAGTACGACGCCGAACATCGCGCGGGTGAGCTTCCTCATGGGGGGTTCCTTTCCGGGGTGAAGGGTCAGCCGCAGCGCTGGTCGGTCTGGCCGTTGCTGACGTAGGAGCCGAAGAAGAGGGCGGCGTCGGCGTAGGTGCACTTGCCGCTGCCCGCGAAGCCGGGCGACCAGAAGTCCGCCTGCCGCGTGTTGTAGGTGGTCCGGTGGCCGCCGTCGGTCTCCACACCGGGCGACTGGACCCAGATCTCGCCCAGGTCGACCGTCCAGGTGCCCGAGTGGCTGTCGCGGAAGGACTGCCAGACGTAGGCGTAGGCGAAGTTCTGGTGGCAGCTCGGCGACCAGTACTGCTTGATGGACATGGCCGACTGCCCGTTCTCGTCCGGGACGACCTTGGTACTGCCGACCTGGTAGGCGTCGGAGCAGGAGCCGATCTCGGACGCGGAGGCCGGCGTGGCCACCGCGACCAGCGGGGACACGGCGAGCGCGAGCGCGGCCAGCCCGGTGGAGACGCGGGGGATCGAGCGGTGCACGGAGTTCTCCCTTGCGAAGGTCCGGGCCCGGACGCGGCGGTGCTGGCAGGCCCGAAGGGATCCAGCCGAGGCCGGGGAAGGGAGGCCGGCCGACCGGCTGACGGGTGATGTCCCAAGGGTCCGGGAACCGACTTCCGTAAACCTTCCGCCCCACTCCCCTCCGATTACCGCCGGGCCACGAGGACACACGCGCCCGGCGGTCGGTGAACCACCCGTCGCGCCACGACGGTGCCTGCCCGCACGCTCACCCCTTCCATGATCCATGCCGAGACAGGTACCATGCGACGCATGGAACAGGGTGATGCATTGAACCTCCTCACCCAGATGCGCAGGGGCGCGTTGCCGTACTGCGTGTTGGCGCTGTTGCGGGACGAGCAGCGCTACGGCGTGGAGATCGTCCGGCTGCTCGGCGAGGTCGACGGCATGGTCACCAGCGAAGGGACCATCTACCCCTTGCTGTCCCGGCTGCGCCGGCAGGGCCTGGTCGAGACGACATGGCGGGAGTCCACCGCCGGTCCGCCACGGCGCTACTACCAGCTCACCGCCGCGGGGCACCAGGCACTGGACGCCTTCGCGGGGGAGTGGGAACGGTTCAGCGGTGCCGTGGAGCACTTCATAGGAGAGGGAGATCCAAAGCGATGACGGCCACGGACCAACTGATCGAGGACTACCTCGGCCGCCTCGAGTCGGCGGCGAGCACGCTGCCCTCGGCCCAGCGGGCGGAGTTGCTCACCGAGATCAGAACACACATTGAGATCACGCTGTCTCATGAGGAAGGCCGGGGCGAGGCGGCGGTGCGCACCGTCCTCGACCGCCTCGGAACACCGGAGGACATCGCCCGCGAGGCCGGCACCGACCTCACAGTGGAGTCTCCGCCTCAGGCGACGGCCACAGGGCGACGCCGGGTGGGCGCCTTCGATCTGGTGACCGTCATCCTCCTGCTGGTCGGCGGCATCGTCCTGCCCGGTCTCGGCTGGGTGATCGCCGTGGTGCTCCTGTGGGCCTCCGCCCGCTGGACGACCCGCGACAAGCTGATCGGCACGCTGGTCTTCCCCGGAGGACTGACGGCCCTTGTCGGGTTCCTCCTCTTCTCGGGTGGATCCAGTCAGTGCTCTCCGAGCGGTTCCTGCACGTCCTCGGGGTCGTCCGTCGGGGTCGCCCTGACGCTCGGCCTGGTCGCCGCGGCCGGTTCGATCGCGTCGGCCGTGTACCTCCTGCACCGCGCGCAGCACGCCGCGGCGTGACCTCTGCACCGTCCAGGTGAAAGGCCGGTTCCGCTCATGGAACCGGCCTTATCGGTCGTCTGGCCGAGGGGACGGCGGGTGCGGACGATGGGCGTGCCGGGCCGGGTTCTGCGCCGCCGACGCCGTTCCGGTTCAGCGGGTGAGGACGCCGCGGCCGTCGCGGACCTCGAAGACCAGTTGGGTCTCGGTCTGGCGGACCACGGGGTGGACGGTCACGTGTTCGAGGATGAGGTCGCGGAGTTCCTGCGGGCCGGCCACGGCCACATGCAGGAGGAAGTCGTCGTCGCCGCCGACGTGGAGGACCGTCAGGGCGCCCGGGACGTCGACGAGCCGGTCGTAGAGGGTGCGGACGTGGTCGCGGCTGTGGCTGCCCAGGCGGACCTTGATGATGGCGTTGATCGGGTGGCCGAGGACGCCGAGGTCGAGGCGTGCGGTGATGCGCGTGATGACCCCGGAGTCCCGCAGGGCGCGAACCCGGTAGGCGCACGTCGACTCGGCGATGCCCACCCGGGCCGCGAGCGCGGCGTTGGTCATCCGGCCGTCGTCCACCAGGGCGGCGAGGATCGCCAGGTCTGTGCCGTCCAGAGGGGAATGAGTGAACTGTGGTTTCTTCGGCTGCGGCCCGGCCACACGTCCTCCTCTTGTGGAATCTGCACCGATACCCGTGCATGGCCGTCTATTCAGCAAGCAGTCTTGCAGATCACTGCGGATCAGCCCAGTCTTCCGTCATGACTTCGCCGCATCTGCAACTCGACTCGGTCGCCGTGCACGCCGGACGCGAGGACCTGGCCGAACTCGGCGTCCACGCGCTGCCGATCGATCTCTCCACGACCAACCCGCTCCCCAGCATCGAGGCGGGCGGCCTGTCCTACGAGGCCATGGCCGGTGGAGGAACGCCGAACGCCGAGGGCGGATCGGTCTACGCGCGGCTGTGGAACCCGACCGTGGCGCGGTTCGAGTCGGCGCTGGCCCGGTTGGAGCACGCCGAGGCCGCCGTGGCGTTCTCGTCCGGCATGGCGGCGGTGACCGCGGCGATCCTGGCGACGTTGAAGGAGAGCGGCCGCCGTCATGTCCTGGCGGTGCGTCCCCTGTACGGGGGGACCGACCACCTGCTCGCCTCGGGCCTCCTCGGGGCGGAGGTGACCTACTGCTCGGCGTCGCGGGTCGCCGCGGAACGTCGCCCCGACACCGCGATGGTCGTGCTCGAGACACCCGCCAACCCGACCCTGGACCTGGTCGACATCCGCGCCGTCGTCGAGGCCGCCCAGGGGGTTCCCGTCCTGGTCGACAACACCTTCGCCACCCCGGTTCTGCAGAACCCGATCGACCTCGGCGCCGCGATGGTCCTGCACAGCGCGACCAAGTACCTGGGCGGGCACGGCGATGTCATCGGCGGCGTCATCGCGTGTGACGAGCGGCAGGCGGCCGCGCTGCGCCGCGTCCGCGCCGTCACCGGCGGCCTGCTCCACCCCCTGGGCGCCTACCTCCTGCACCGCGGGCTCGCGACACTGCCGGTGCGGGTGCGGGCCCAGCAGGCGAACGCCCAGCGCGTCGCCTCATGGCTGACGACCCACCCGAGCGTCGCGCGGGTCCACTACCCCGGGATCGACGGGGACCCGCAGGGCCTGCTCGGGACGCAGATGGACGGGCCCGGCGCGATGCTCTCGGTCGACCTGCGCGGCGGATACGAGCAGGCCGAGCGCGTCACCGCGGCGACCGGCCTGTTCACCCACGCGGTCTCCCTGGGCGGCGTCGACTCCCTGATCCAGCACCCGGCGGCGCTGACCCACCGGCCCGTCGCCGCGGAGGCCCGTCCGGGCGCCGGGCTTGTCCGGCTCTCCATCGGGCTGGAGGACGCCGAGGACCTCATCGCCGACCTCGACCGAGCCCTGGCCGCACCCCACTCGATATCCTTCTCCGCGACCGCTGCCCCCGTGCAGGCCACCCCAGAGACACGGCAGGAGTCGGACCGTCTCCTCGTGGAAGCCGCCGAATAGGCGGCTCGCACAGCCACCGTCAACGTCACCGCCGGGACCGCGCCATGACTGATCAGATCTTCACACCCGTGACCGACACCAGCCTGGACACCCTGCGCGAAGTGGAGCAGCGCGTGCTGTGGCTGTCCACCGCGATCGTGGACCACGCCAACCGCGTCCGCCCCAACCCCACCGGTCTCAAGGTCGGGGGACACCAGGCGTCCAGCGCGTCCATCACCAGCATCATGACGGCGCTGTGGTTCGAGCACCTGCGGCCCGAGGACCGGGTGTCGGTCAAGCCGCACGCCTCGCCGGTCCTGCACGCCATCGAGTACCTGCTCGGCTCGCTGGACGAGCGGCATCTGACGACCCTGCGCGCCTTCGGCGGGCTGCAAAGCTATCCGTCGCGCACCAAGGACCCGGTTCCGGCCGACTACTCCACCGGCTCGGTCGGGATCGGCGCCACCGCCCCCATCTGGGGCGCCGTCTCCCGCCGGTACGTCGGCGGCCACTTCGCCCCCCAGGCGCCCGGACGCCAGTACTCGCTGGTCGGGGACGCCGAACTCGACGAGGGCGCGGTCTGGGAGGCCATCCTCGACCCGCGCGTCGCCGAACTCGGCGAGCTCGTGTGGGTCGTCGACTTCAACCGCCAGTCCCTGGACCGGGTCGTGCCGATCGCGGGCGCGCACCGCATGGAGTCGTTCTTCGCCGCGGCCGGCTGGCAGGTCATCACCGTCAAGTACGGCGCGGCGCTGGAGGAGCTGTTCCGGCGTCCGGGCGGCGACGCGCTGCGCGAGCGCATCGACGGCATGGCCAACCCGGAGTACCAGCGCCTGCTGCGCCACGCTCCGGACCGGCTGCGTGAACTCCTCCCGGGCACCGGCCCCCGCGCCGGAGCCATCCGCGACCTGCTCGCCGGCGTCGACGACGAGCGGCTGGCCGAGGCCGTCCGCGGCCTCGGCGGGCACGACCACGCCGCGCTGCGGCAGGCGTTCCGCGCCATCGACGACACCCGGCCGACCGTGATCATCGCCTACACCGTCAAGGGATACGGCCTGCCCATCGAGGGCCACCCCCAGAACCACTCGGCGCTGCTGACCGGTCCCCAGGTCGAGGAACTCGCCGCGCGCGTGGGGATGTCCGCCGACGCGCCATGGCAGCGGTTCACGCCCGGGAGCGACGCCGCCGCGCTGTGCGCCGGGGCCGCCGAACGGCTGCGCCGTCCGGTCACCGCGCCCGCCGCGCCGCCCGCCGTCCCGGCCGACCTCGGCCGCACCCCGTCCGGGACCGCGACCACCCAGTCCGCGCTGGGGCGCGCCCTGCTCGACCTGAACCGCGCCGCCCCGCAGGCTGGCGCGCGGGTCGTCACCGTGTCACCGGACGTCAGCTCCAGCACCAACCTGGGCGGCTGGGTCAACAAGGTGGGCGTGTGGTCGCCCGAGGAGCACCTCGACTGGTTCGCCGACGACCGCGAGACGATCCTGCACTGGCGGGAGGGGCCCGCCGGCCAGCACATCGAGCTCGGCATCGCCGAGGGCAACCTGGTCGGCCTGCTCGGCGAGCTGGGCGCGACCTGGAGCCGCTGGGGCGAGCCGCTGCTGCCGATCGGCGTCCTGTACGACCCCTTCGTCACCCGGGCGCTGGAGCCCTGGTCGTTCGGGATCTACGCGGGCGGCCAGTCGATCCTGGTCGGCACTCCGTCCGGCGTCACCCTCGCCCCCGAGGGAGGGGCCCACCAGTCGATCGTCACGCCGTCCATCGGCATCGAGCAGCCCGGATGCACCACCTGGGAGCCGGCGTTCGCCCTGGAGACCGAGTGGTGCCTGCTCGCGGCACTGGGACGACTCGGCCGTCCCGGCGGATCCTCGGCCTACCTGCGCCTGTCGACGCGTCCGGTCGACCAGCGCCTGGCGGCGATCCCCGAGGACCCCGCCGCCCGCGAACGCCGCCGCCGCCAGGTGGTCGCCGGCGGCTACGCGCTGCGGCGCGCACCGGGGACCCCGGACGCCACCATCGTCGCCATGGGCGCCCTCGTCCCCGAGGCATTGGAGGCCGCGGAACGCCTGGAGAAGCTCGGCACGGCCGTCGACGTGCTCTGCGTCGTCAGCCCCGACCTGCTCTTCCGCGCGGTCCAGGCGCGACGCGGCCTGGACGACGCCCCGACGTGGATCCTGGACACCCTCTTCCCCGCCGACCGCGCCGCGCCCCTGGTGACGGTGCTGGACGGGCACCCGCACACCCTGGCGTTCCTGGCCGGGGTGACCGGGACCCCGGCGACGCATCTGGGCGTCACGGCGTTCGGCCAGTCCGGGGATCTGGAGAGTGTGCACCACGCGCACGGGATCGACACCGACGGCATCGTCGCGGCGGTACTCGACCACACCGACTGACGCGTGCGGGTCGCCCGCTCCCGGGCGACGCCGGACCGGGTGCCTTCGGCCACGCCTCGGGCACCCGGTCCTGTGGAACCTCTTGGTCAGTCAGGCGAAGGGGCCGGCCCCAACCGCACCGCCACTGTCAGTCGAGATCGCCGGGGCTCCCGGTTCGAGGCGGACCGACGTTGATGAGCGGGAGCCGGCTGAGGCGGGCTTTCTCCTCTGCGGCGATCTCGGCTTGGCGATGGGCGCCCAGTTTGGTGTTCCGGACCTGGTCGTGCAGCTTGACGATGGCATCGAGCAGCATCTCCGGTCGGGGCGGGCAGCCGGGCAGGTAGACGTCGACCGGGACGATGTGGTCGACGCCCTGCACGACGGCGTAGTTGTTGAACATGCCGCCGGACGACGCGCACACGCCCATCGCGATGACCCACTTGGGTCCGGCCATCTGGTCGTAGAGCCGCCGCAGCACCGGCGCCATCTTCTGGCTCACCCGTCCGGCCACGATCATCAGGTCGGCCTGCCGGGGCGTCGCCGAGGCACGCTCCATGCCGAACCGCGCGAAGTCGTGACGCGGGTCTCCCACGGCCATCAGCTCCATGCCGCAGCAGGCCAGCCCGAACGTCATCGGCCACATCGACGACTGCCGGGCCAGCCCGGCCATCTTCTCGACGGTCGTGAGCAGGAAGTCGCCGGGGAGGTGCTCTTCGAGTCCCATGACTCTTCAGGCTGGTCGAACACACAAGAGTGATCAATCACCTGTTCCGCCATGATCGTTTCGCTGCGCGTCACAATGGGCGGATGGAGATGCGCGAGATCGAGGCGTTCCTGGAGGTCGCCCGGGAGCTGCACTTCGGCCGCGCCGCCGAGCGGCTGCGCGTATCGCCCCCGCGGGTGAGCCAGGCGGTGCGCGCGCTGGAACGCCGGGTCGGCGCCCCCTTGTTCGAGCGGACGACCCGGCGGGTGCGGCTGACACCGTTGGGCGAGCGGCTGCGCGCCGAACTCGCGCCCGCGCACGAGCGAATGGAACGGGCGCTCACCGACGCACGCGAAGGCAACGGCACCAAGGTGCTGCGCGTCGGCGTCGCGACCAGCCTGCCCGCAGCCGTGGTCGACGCGAGGATCCAGGCGTTCGCAGGGACTCGCCCGCGCTGTGCCGTGGTGCGCTCCGCGCATCCCAACACCGAACCGCAACGGTGGGCCGACGACTGGCCGGTGGACGTCTTCGTCGGCTGGCTGCCCAGCGACCCCGCGTCGATCGAGGCCAGGGGCCTGCGCGTGGGCCGGGCATGGCGTCGCGAGGATCGGGCGGCCCTGCTGGCGACCGGGCACCCGCTCGGACGGCACGTCATGATCGACGCCGAGGAACTGGCCGAGCACGACGTCCTCTATCCGAGCAGCATGCCGACGGACCTGGCCGACCTGTGGATACCGCCCGCCACCCCCGGCGGCGTCCCGTTGCGCCGGGTCCCCCGGCACAGGTCCGCGTCGCTGGAGGAGGCGATCGTCCTGGTCGCCCAGGGGGACGTGATCCACCTGACGGTCGCCTCGGTCCGTCCGGACAACCCCCACGTCGTCACGGTGCCGGTGTCCGGCCTGCCTCCGGTGATCTGTGCTCCGGTCTGGCCCGCCGCCACGGAAAGCGCCCTGATCCGCGAGTTCGCCGGGAGCCCCGCGCCCGACGCGTCCTAGCGCGGGGAGCTCTCGCCGCCCTTCGGTTCGGCCAGTCCCAGGGCCGTCATCAGCCGGTCGAGATCGTCGGCGGCCGTCCGGTTCCCGATCTGCTGGCAGAGGGTGCGGGCCGTGAGGTAGGCGGCATGGGCCTCCTGGTCCCGGCCGCATCTCCGGTACGCCTCCGCCAGCCATGAATGGACCTGCGCGAGGAAATGCGGGGAGGTGGACGACCGCCCCGGTCTCCTGGCACTGTCCAGATGGTCGATCGCCTGCGCCACCCGCCCCTCGGCCAGATCCAGACGACCCATGACATAACGCGTCTGGACGCCCCCGACGTTCATGTTGAGCCGCGTCAGCAGACCCAACCCTGCACGGATGAGCGACGCCGCCCCGGGCTCCTCCAGCGACAGCGCCGCCATCCCGAGCGTGAGAAGCGTGAACCCCTCCGACCGGACGTCCCCCTGCTCCCGGTACAACGCCAGCGCCTGCCCGGCCAGGTCGAACGCCGCGGCGTGATCGCAGTGCTCCCGCTTGATGATCGCCAGGCGCTGCAGGGTGGCGGCCCGTTCATGGGACATCCCGTGCCGCGTGGCATGGTCCAGGCTCCGCCGCATGGCCGCGATGGACTCGGCGTGGCGGCCCTGCTCATGCTCGTTGAGCGCGAACTCCCGCTCGGCCCGGACGGCCGCCAGGGCGTTCCCGGCCCATTCGGCGACGCCCCGCGCGCGGTTCAGGTCCTCCGTCGCCTCATGGTGCCGCCCGGCAAGCCGCAACAAGGTGGCTCGCGTGGTGAGGGCCTCCGCTTCCGCGGCGTGACACTTGAGTTCCCGGAACGCCTTCAAGGCGAGCTCGACCTCTGTGAGCGCACTGTCGAAGTCCAGGGGCAGGAGGCATCGGGCCAGGCCGAGGCGCGTGGTGGCTTCGCCCAAGGCGTCACCGGAACGCAGGCAGAGCCGCAGCGCCGTCCTGTGGGTGTGCTCCCAGTCGTCGTACTGGCCGCGGAGCTCGAAGAAGTCGACGAGATGGTGGCAGATGCCCCAGGCCGTCGAGGTCAGGCCAGCTTCACATGCCTGCGACACGGCTGTGCGGAGGGCCAGGCGCTCTTCGTCGTACCAGGGCAGGGGAGTGGAGACGATCCCGCTCATCTCCCGTTCCGTCAGGCCCGGGTACGCCGTGGCCGCGGCGGGTGCGGGGCTCCAGGAGCGGTGCGTTCCGGCGTGGCCCTGGGCGGTCCGGGTCAGCTGGAGCCAGGCGTCGCTGATGCGGGCGAGAGCGGCGTGTCTGGGTTGCGGTGGTTCCTGGGCGAGGCATTCCCTGGAGTACAAGAGGACCAGGTCGTGGAAGCGCAGGCGCAGTCGCCCGCCGGGGCCGCTCTGGACGACCTCGAGGAGCTGGGCGTCGATGAGCGCGTCGATGAGGTCTTCGGCCTCGGCAACGGGGACGCCGAGAAGGGGAGCGAGGGTCCAGGCGGCGAAGTCGGGGATCTGGACCAGGCCGAGCACCCGGAACGCGCGGCGTTGCGGCTCGGTCAGGCCCTGGTAGCCGAGGGCGACGCTCGCTCGGACCTCCATGTCACCGAAGGCGAGCTCGTTCAGGCGCCGTCGTTCGTCCATGAGCCGCTCGGCCAGGCGGGCCAGCGGCCAGTGCGGCCGGCTGGCCAGCCGCGCGGAGGCGATCCGCACAGCCAGCGGCAAATGGCCACAGAGCCGGGCGATGTCGTGGGCGGTGTCGGGTTCGGCGGCGACGCGTTCACCTCCGACGATGGCCCGGATGAGTCCCACGGCCTGGCGCGCTGAGAACACCTCCAGGCTGAGGGTCTGCGTGCCACTGAGCCCGGACAGGCGGGAGCGGCTGGTCACCAGGACCGAACAGGACGGCGAGCCAGGCAACAGCGGCCGGACCTGGGCCTCGTCGGCGGCATTGTCGAGGACGAACAACATGCGGCGACCAGCGGTTCGAGACCGGAACAGCTCCCCGGCTTCGTCAGGATCGCGAGGCATGGCACTGTCGTCGACTCCGACGGCATGCAGTAACCGGTGCAGGACGTCGATGGGGTCGGTGGGGCAGGGGTCTTGGCCACGAAGGTTGACGTACAGACGCCCATCAGGGAAGTCCGACTCCACATCGTGGGCGACCTGCAAGGCCAGGGCGGTCTTCCCGACACCGCCTTGACCGCAGACCACCAGAACCGGCACCGCCAGCCGCTCCACCGCGCCCCGGACCAGACGCTCACGGATCCAGGCCACCTGCGCCTCCCGGCCGGTGAAGTCACCGATCGCCGCCGGAAGATTCACCGGCCGCGGCACATCTGCTCCCGCCTGCGGCGAATCCGGATCAGAGGCCCGCAGGCTGAGGCCCGGGTCGTCCTCCACCATGGCCTGATGGAGTCTGCGCAGCTCAACGCCGGGATCCAGGCCCAGGCGGTCCGCGAGAACCGCACGGCACTCCTCATAAGCGGCCAACGCGTCCGCGCCCCGCCCGGCACGATGGAGGGAGAGGATCAGCTGAGCCCAGAGCCGCTCCTGACAGGGGTGCTCGGCCACCAGGATCCGAAGCCCGGCCACCAGCTCCGCGCTTCCACCGATCATCAGCTCGGTATCGGCCCATTCGAGGGCCACGGCCAGCCTCCGCTCCTCCAGGAACTGCCCGGCACCGTTCAACCCGGGAGCCGCGTCCGCGATCGACCGACCCCGCCACGTCCACAACGCCGCACGGAACCGCTCGGCGGCCTCCCGCACCCGCCCCTCGGCCAGATGGGCACGACCTGCCCTCGCCGCAGCCTCCATCCCGGCCAGATCCAGCCCGTCCGGTCCGACATGCAACGTGTAGCCCTGCGCATGCCGCTCGATCGAGCCCGCCCCCAGCAGCGACCGCAGCTGCGAGACCTGCTTGTGAAGCTGCTGCACGGCGGTCGTCGGAGGATCCTCACCCCAAAGCCAACCGATGATCCGGTCGGCCGCGACATGCCGGCCCGCATGCAGCGCCAGCCCGGCCAGAAGCGTCCGCTGCTTGGCCCCGCCGAGTTGCAGTCGCTCCCCGCCTCGCCACACCTCGATCGGCCCCAGGATGAGAATCCGCATCCGGCCTCCGTCGCCCATCCACCCACTCCCGTCCACACCCGCCGCCACCGCACCGTCAAGATCGCCCCGCCGACGCGCCCAGTCAAGACGCGTGTCCTCCGCGGTCGTGGAACCCCCCGCCGCGCTAAGGGGCGTCGCCAAGACCCATGCAGCCAGGCAAAAGGACCGAGTAAGGCCAGGTCAGCGAGGGCCTCGTGTCAAGACCAAGCTCAAACGGACACTGTCGCGCCGCGACGGGCAGGTCCACGCCCTCGGACCGCATTCGGGTCGTGGATTGACCGGCCCGCCCTGTACGACCCCCTGCAGGCCCTGCGCCGTCAGGAACATCTGCTGGTCAAGCTGATGACGAGCGCCGAGGGGTTGAGGAGACGGCGCGACCTACGATGACGGGCATGGAACCAGCGCCCGACCTCGTCCACCTGGACAGTTCCTTCATCAACTTCCGAGACTTCGACTTCGGTGAGGGTTCCCTTCATGGCTACCGCTGGGTCGATGGCAGGCATTTCCGGCTGCCGCCCGAGGTGCCGGACGACCGAGCCGCGCTGGCGGCCTTGATCTCCCACCCGCAGTTCCGGGACACCTATGACGGAGCCGGCGTCCAGGACTGGCCGCGGCACGGCCGGTGGTGGCTTGACCGCATCACTCCCGACACTTATGAGGCCGTCGATGCGGCGGCAGTGGTCGACATCATCCACTCCTGGGCCAATCAACATGGAAACGTCCCAGAACCACTCGCATCACGCCTGCGGCGAGAGATCTACGCCCCGACCCGGAAGGCAACCGGCAGATATCTGCTGCGGCAGCTTCCGGAGGACGCGTTCCACGACTACGGCCCCATCCACATCGACTACCTCGAGCTCGTCCTCATCGACCGCTCTGCAGGGACCCTCGATCTCCTCGTCGCAGCCGACGACTGACGCCACGACGATCACCGCAACCAGCGCCTTGTAGAGGGGCCTTCGGAAGTTCCACTACCCGGCTCGTCCACCGCGCGTTCACCGCCCGCCGCTCCCCAGTGCGGCATCCACCGGCCCATCACATTCACTGAGCCTCGTCGACTCACCGCCCCCATGGACGCGCGACGGTCACTCAACCCATGTGCAAAGTGCCCCGCTCCTCAGGCCCTGGCTCAATTTCCGTGAAGCGGTCACGGCTTGTGAGGATTTGTCGGTGCGGACAGCGGAGACGCGTCGTGAAAGCCGCGCCGGTCTTGGTCATGGAACCCGGGGCTGAAGCCGTCCGCTGAAGACGGGCGTCTTGATCAAGTCCTCGTACGGGAGCCCGATGCCAAGGTCTTCGGCGACCCGGTAGAAGAGTCCGCGGAACCCCAGGGGCCCGGAGTCGTCGCTATCTGGGTCGGCCTTCAGCGCACGTAGCCTGGCATCGAAGCGGTGGGGTTCACTTCCGGTGCGGTCTTCGGGGCGGAGGCTGAGCAAGGTGTTGATGCCGGTGACCAGGCGCCCGTCTTCTGCGTAGAGGAATTCGACCATGGGCTTTTCGTTGGCGTGCAGCACCACGGCCGTCGTGCCGGCCGACACCCTGCGCACCAGGTCGTCGTCTTCGACGCACAACCAGCTTCCGTGCTCCCACGCCCATGCCCATGAGGCGTACTGCCCAGCGGACACGACGTAGGCATCGTCGTCGTAGAGCACGTCACCGAACTCATCGAGGAAGACGTCCTGGCTGCGTAGGGCCAGGGTGGTCGAGTCGGCCCCCATGCGTTCCACTAGCTGAGGTGCGGTGAGGCCGCGTGCGAAGGTCAGGCTCAGCAGTGGCAGATCCCGGCCGTACATCCATCCAAGCCCCGCCATCTGTACCTCCGCGACCTCAAGCGATCTGTCTTTGAGCACAGTAGGCGGGCCCGCCGACAAATCGCCCGAGCGCTTGGTGCTTGATGGACTCGCGAGTAGGTGGAGGTCGGTTCGGCTAGGGCGCTGAGCCAGCGCCCGGGTCGGTCTCGGCGCGGAGACCTTGCCTTCCTCGGAGGCGCGGGGCTCTCCGATGGCGGGCTTGCGGTGGCGCAGTGGAGTTCAGGAGGGTGAACGCCTGCCCCCGGACTCGCCTTGACCTTGCCCTGGAGGGGAGGGTTTAGCGTTCTTCACTGTGAATGGCATGCAGATCGGCGAGCTCGCCCGCCGGGCGGGTGTGACGACCAAAGCGGTGCGCTACTACGAATCGCTGGGCTTGCTCGTGCCCGGGCGGCTGGCCAACGGCTACCGGTACTACAGCGAGCACGACGTTCGACTCACGCAGGAGATCCGGGCACTCGCCAGGCTCGGAATCCCCGTTGAGCGCACCCGTCCGTTCTTGGAGTGCCTCACGGCGGGCCACCGGCATGCCGACGACTGTCCGGCTTCGCTGGCCGGATACCGGGACGCGATCGACGAGCTCACCCAGCGGATCGACGGACTCACCGCCCGCCGGGCGGTACTGGTCGCGCACCTGCACCAGGCCGCCAACCGTGGCAGCCGCCTTTCACCGACCGACGAAGGAGCTGACCTGATGTCCGACTACCTGAACCTGCCCGCCGACCTGCCTGTCCCCGAGGACGACGGCGCGGCCGCCCATCTGCCCGGCGCGAAGGTCCCGCACCTGGAACTCCAGGGCACCGGTGGTGGCTCCGTCCGTCTCGAGGCGCTCGGCGCGGGCCGCACGGTGGTCTACATCTACCCGCTCACCGGGCGTCCGGGCGTGGACGTGCCCGACGGCTGGGACTCGATCCCCGGGGCGCGCGGCTGCACCCCGGAGGCCTGTGGCTTCCGCGATCACTATCAGGACCTTCTCGCTGCCGGCGCGGACGGCGTGTTCGGCCTGTCGAGCCAGGAGACCGACTATCAGCGTGAGGTCGTCGAGCGGCTTCACCTGCCGTTCCAGATGCTCTCCGATCCTGGACGCAGCCTGGCCCGGGAGCTCGCTCTTCCCACGTTCGAGGCCGCCGGGCAGACGCTCTACACACGGCTGACCTTGATCATCCGCGACGGTGTCGTCGAGCACGTCTTCTATCCGATCTTCCCTCCGAGCGAGCACGCCGGGCAGGTCCTCGCCTGGTTGAGGAGCAACCCCCTGTAAGCCCGGACTTGAATCCACATCCCGCAGCACGCCGCCGACACCGTCGAGCATCGGCATGCCGCACGCGTTCACGCACTCGCCCAGATCGCCGGACAAGCCGTCAGCCATCGGAGCCGCTCCGGTCCTGCTTCAGCTGCTCGTCCCTCGTGAAGGGACCTGTGCGGAGGTGCGCAGTGGTTCTTGTGGGCGGCGGGGGTTGATGGCGTCCCTTCGATCGGGTCTGGGCGGTCGTCGCAGGAAAATGACGTCGGGTGACGTCGGGGCGTGATTTGACGGTCAGTGCTGACAGCCGTGTCGTCGGGGTTGGGGTGGGGCGGGGGTGATTTCTTACGTGGCAGTGGCCAGTGGGTGTCTGGAACGTTCCCAAGTTGACGCGGGTGCCTGACATCGGGAGTGGCTTGACGGAGTCTTCGCACTTCAGGGGGTGGGATGACTGATTTTGAGCAACTTCTTCCCAGGTGGTGACTGACATCACGCACGGGTGTTACGTTCACCTGCGTGACATCGAGCAAGCGCCGTGCGCAGATCGTTTCGTCGGTCCGCACGAAGGGGGTGGCCTCGGTCAGGGAACTGGCCGAGAGCCTCAAGGTGAGCGAGTCGACGATCCGTCGTGATCTCGACGTGCTGGACCGCAACGGCGAGCTCGTGCGGACCTACGGCGGGGCCGCGTCCTCGCCGTCGCAGCAGGGGGCGCCGGAGATCTCCTTCGCCGCCTCGGCCGAGCGTGACAGCGAGGGCAAGGAGGCGGTGGCCCGCCGGGCCGCCGAGCTCGTCGAGGACGACATGGTCGTCGTGCTCGACATAGGCACCAGCACCCGGCTCATCGCCCGTCACCTGCGCGGCCGTCCGGTCACCGTCATCACCGCCAACCTGGCGGTGTTCGACGAACTGCGCGACGACGCCGCCGTCCGGCTGGTGCTGGTGGGCGGCGTGGTGCGGCGCAACTACCTCTCGCTCGTCGGGTCGCTCGCCGAGTCCGCGCTCCGCCAGGTCAGTGCCGACCTTGTGTTCCTCAGTTGCACCGGGGTGCGGTCCAACGGCCATGTCGTGGACGACATGGAGGTGGAGACCCAGATAAAGCGGGCGATGATCGAGGCCGCCGACCGGGTCGTCCTGGTGGCGTCCGAGACCAAGTTCCCCGGCACCGGGTCGTTGCGCGTGTGCTCCCTCGAGCAACTCGACACGCTGGTCACGACCGCCGGTGCCGATCCTCAGACTCTCGAGCTCTGCCGGCAGGCGGGTGGAAAGGTGATCATCGCATGAAGCTGGCCATTCTCGGCGGCGGTGGGTTCCGGGTGCCGTACGTGTACCAGGCACTGTTGCGCGACCAAGGCTCGCCGCGCATCGAAGAGGTCTGGTTGCAGGACTCCGATGCCGGACGCCTGGAGGGCATGGCGGCCGTGCTCGCGACGCTCGCCGACGGCGTGGCGGACGCGCCCAAGGTGTTCACCAGCACCGGGCTCGACAAGGCCCTGGAGGGCGCGGACTTCGTCTTCGCCGCCATCCGGGTCGGCGGGCTCGCCGGGCGGGTCTGCGACGAGCGGGTCGCGCTCGACCTGAACGTCCTCGGCCAGGAGACCACCGGCCCCGGCGGCCTGGCCTACGGGCTGCGCACGATTCCGGTGATGCTCGACATCGCGCGCCGGGTGAAGGCGCTGGCGCCGGACGCCTACGTCATCAACTTCACCAACCCGGCCGGGATGATCACCGAGGCTATGCGGGACGTGCTCGGCGACCGCGTGATGGGGATCTGTGACACCCCGTCCGGTCTCGGCACGCGGGTGGCCGCGGCGTTCGGTCTCGACCCGGCCCGCATCCAGCTCGACTACGTGGGACTGAACCACCTCGGCTGGATGCGCCGGATCATGCACGACGGCGTCGACATCATGCCCGCGCTGCTCGCCGACGACGACGTGCTCGGGTCGCTGGAGGAGGGCGTGGTCTTCGGCAACGAGTGGCTGCGCGACCTCGGCGTCATCCCGAACGAGTACCTGTACTACTACTACTTCAACCGGGAGGCGGTGCGGGCCACGCTGGACGCGTCGCAGACCCGCGGCGAGTACCTGGCCAAGCAGCAGTCCGCGTTCTACGAGCGGATCGCCGGCGCGTCCGGTGGCGCCGCCCTGGAGACGTGGCGTGAGACCGTGGCCGCGCGCAGCGCCAGTTACATGGCCGAGGTGAAGGGCGCGAGCGCCGGCGATGAGCTGGAGGACCACTCCGGTGTCGACCCGGTCGACCAGGGCTATGCGGGGGTCGCGCTGAGCGTGATGAACGCGATCAGCCGCAACGAGCGCGCCCAGATGATCCTCAACGTGGGCAACGGCTCGACCGTCACGGCGCTGCCCGGTGACGCGGTCGTCGAGGTGCCAGTGATGGTCGACGCGAACGGCGTGCACCCGCTGACGCTGACCCAGCCCGATCTTCACCAGACCGGGCTCATGCAGCAGGTCAAGGCCGTCGAGCGGCTGGTCATCAGCGCGGCGCGCAACGGCTCGCGCGCCGACGCCGCCAAGGCGTTCGCGCTGCACCCCCTGGTGGACTCCGTCTCGGTGGGGCGCCAGCTGCTGGACGGTTACATCGACCGCATTCCCGAGGTGGCCGCGGTCTTCGCGAAGGAGCGGACGCCGTGATCGGACGATGTCGGTCCCGCAGGCTCGGTGTGCTGGCCGCCGGGCTGGTGATGACGTTCCTGGCGGGCGTCGTCCCGGCCCAGGCCTCGCCTGGGAACGTTCCCGGGCGCCAGGACCGGGCGCGGGCGAGTGCGGCCGTGGACGCGATGATGGGCTTCTACGACCGTGAGTCGGGCCGCTGGGACGCCGACGCTCCGTGGTGGCAGTCGGGCAACGCGCTTCAGGCTCTGCTCGACTACATGGACAAGACCGGTGACCGCCGTCTCATGGACGCGGTGAAGAACACCGTCGCCCAGCAGCGCAAGCCTCTGCCCTGGTGGCCGGAGGGCGGCGGCGAGTTCCGCGCCGACTCCACCGACGACACCGGCTGGTGGGCCCTTGCCATGGTCCGGTTGTTCGACCTCACCCGCGACCGCCGGTACCTCGACATCGCGAAGGTCGACGAGGCCTACATCCGCGAGTACTGGGACAACACCTGCGGCGGCGGCGTCTGGTGGGACATCCCCGGCAAGAGCTACAAGAACGCGATCAGCCTGGAGCTCTACTTCTCCGTGCTCGCCTCGCTCCACAACCGCATCCCCGGTGACCGCGTGTACCTGGAGCGGGCTCGCGAGGCGTGGACGTGGTTCCAGCGCAGCGGGATGATCAACGGCGAGAACCTGGTCAACGACGGTCTCGCCACGCAGTCCGGCGGGTGCGTCAACAACGGCGGGACGACCTGGACCTACAACCAGGGCGTCGTCCTCGGCGGGCTCATTGAGCTCTACAAGGCGACCCACGACCGCTCTCTGCTGGTGGCGGCGCGGCGCATCGCCGACGCCGTCGTGAAGAGCCCTCGGCTGTCGCCGGGCGGGATCCTGACCGAGCCGTGCGAGGCGGCCGGCACGTGCAACGCCGACCAGGCGTCGTTCAAGGGGATCTTCGCTCGGAACCTCGCCGAGCTCGACCGGGTCCTGCCCGGTCATCCCTACCGCGGCTACCTCCGCGCGCAGGCGACCTCCTTGTACACCCACGGGCGGGACGGGCACGACCGGTACGGACTGAGCTGGTCCGGGCCGTTCGATCGCACGGACATCGCCCGGCAGGAGTCGGCCGTGTCGTTGCTGGTCGCCGTCCTCTGACCCGAGTGAGATCCCGGCCCGCCCCGGGATCTCACTCGACCAGAAATTGTCCTGACATTCGGTCAACCTGATCACCAACCCCGACTCCCACGTGAGGAGGCATCATGACAGCAGACACCCTGAACGGGACCACGCAGGCAGAGTCCGTCCGGGAGACCCCCGGGCAGGCGGTGGCCGGCCGTCCGCCCGAGCCGTCGCTCGCGGACCCGTGTTCCGAGCGCGACCTCGGCGGCGCGCTGCTGCGCCGCGCGGACGGCCAGCGTGACGCCGGGGAGGCACCCAGCCTGGACGTCTTTCTGAGCGGCCAGGTCTTCATGGACATGATCTTCACCGGGCTGCCCGGGCTGCCGCCCCCCGGCACCGAGCTGTTCACCGAGGGCCTCGGCTCGGCGCCCGGCGGCATCGCCAACATGGCGGTGGCGATGAGCAGGCTCGGCCTGCGCGTCGGCCTGGCGGCGCCGTTCGGCGACGACCTGTTCGGCTCCTACCTGTGGCGCACGCTCTCCGAGCAGGAGGGCGTCGACCTCGCCTGGTCGCGGCGGGTGGCCGAGTGGCCGACGCCCGTCACGGTCTCGCTGGCCTACGACTCCGACCGCAGCATGGTCACCTACGAGAAGCCCGTCCCGGACGGTGCCGCGGGCACGACTGCGCCGGACGCGCGGGCCTGCTTCATCGACATCGACGGTCCCGTTCCCGCCTGGGCCAAGGAGATGCGGCGCGGTGGCGCGCTGGTCTTCGCCGACCTGGGGTGGGACGCGACCGGGACCTGGTCGAGCGAGGTGCTGGACCGGCTGCGGGACGTGGACGTGTTCCTGCCGAACGCCGTCGAGGCGATGGCCTACACGCGCACGGACTCGCCCGAGGAGGCAGCCCGCGCGCTGTCGGAGCGGGTGCCGGTGGTCGTGGTGAAGCGCGGCGGGGACGGTGCGATCGCGATCGACTCCCGGACGGGCGAGGTCGCCGAGACCACGGCGCTTCCCGTCGAGGCGCTCGACGCGACCGGCGCGGGCGACGTCTTCGGGGCCGGGTTCATGTTCGGGACGCTGGCGGGTCTCCCGCTGCCCGAACGGCTGAAGTTCGCCAATCTCTGCGCGGGCCTGTCGGTCCGGCATCGCAGCGGGTCGCTGGGCGCGCCCTGCTGGGGTGAGATCGCCGCCTTCGGTGAGTCGGGGGAGATCCCCGAGGCCGCCCTCGAACCGTACGCCTTCGTCGTGGACTTCCTCCCCGAGGCGGCGACCGACACCGTCGTCCGGGCCGAGCCCACGCTTCGTGCCGAGCCCGTGCAGGCGTCCTGATCGGACGTCGCACACCACAGCACTACACAGAATCACCGCAGTACAGCAGAATCACCGCACCACAGTAGTAACAGCGCACCACAGCAGTAACGCGGCACCACGGCAGTAACGCCGCACCAAAGAACCAGAACGACCAGTACAGGAAGGAGCCGCTGAAATGCCGACACGATTGACGCGGGGGGCGGTCGCGACGGCCGCGGCCCTCGCGATGACGCTCGCCACCGCCTGCGCTCCGGGCTCGTCCAACGACAAGCCCGTGGACAAGGCGCCGAACGCCATCAGCACCGACGTGGCGAAGGCCGGCGACGTCACCCTCACCGTCTGGGACCAGGAGGTCCAGGGCGGGCTGAAGCAGCAGGTCGACACGCTCAACAAGCAGTTCATGGCCAAGTACCCGAACGTGAAGATCAACCGGGTGTCGCGGTCGTTCAGCGACCTGCAGAAGACGCTGCGGCTGGCGCTGTCGGGCAGCAACCCGCCCGACGTCGTCGAGGCCAACCAGGGCTACGCCAACATGGCCCAGTACGTGAAGGCGGGGATGCTGCTCCCGCTGGACTCCTACGACCAGGTCTACGGGTGGAAGAAGCGCTACCCCAAGGGCCTGATGGACCTGAACAGCGTCACCCCGGACGGCAAGCTCATCGGTTCGGGCAACCTGTACGGCGTCTCGCTGAACGGTGAGATCGTCGGCCTGTACTACAACAAGGAGAAGCTCGCCAAGCTCGGCCTCCAGCCGCCCAAGACCTGGGCGGAGTTCGACCAGGCCCTCGCCACCGCCAAGAGCAAGGGCGAGCTCCCGATCGCGTTCAACAACCTGGAGAAGCTGCCCGCGATGCAGCTGTACGGCATCATCCAGGACGGCCTGACCGACAAGGAGTCGGTCCGCAAGCTGGTCTTCGGCAACGGCGGTTCCTGGACCGACGGGCCGAACGTCCAGGCCGCGCAGAAGCTCTCCGACTGGGCCAAGCAGGGCTACCTCACCAAGGACCCCAACTCCCGCAAGTGGGACGACACCCCCGTCGACTTCGCCAAGGGCCAGGGCGTGTTCATGTTCGGCGGCACCTGGTGGGCCCCCGACCTCGCCGACCGCATGAAGGACAAGGTCGGCTTCGTCCTGCCGCCGGCCGCCCAGGCCGGCCAGCCCGTCTCGACCATGGGCGGCGAGAGCCTGCCGTGGTCGATCACCGCCAAGTCCAAGCACTCCGACGTGGCGGCGGCCTACATCAACTTCATCACCTCGCCCGAGGCCATGGACGTCTCCGTCGAGACCGGGAACCTGCCCGTGCTCGCCGCGCCGACCAAGCAGCCGTCGCTGCCGCTGATGAAGGAGGTGTCGACGGCCTGGGCCGAGCTGAGCAAGAACGACGGCACGACGCCCTACAACGACTACACCAGCCCCACGTTCACCGACGGGTTCGGTGGGCCGCTGCAGGAACTGGTCGCCGGTAGGAAGTCCGCCGAGGACGTCATGAAGGCGGCGCAGGACGACGCCGCCGCAGCCCAGAAGAAGAAGTAACGACCGTCCTCGCCGCCGGGAGCGCCGGGAACAGCCGCCCGGCGCCCCGGCGGCGAGATCGGGATAGATCGGCAGAGCCAAGGGAGTCCGCCCATGACGAGCGTCGCGCGGCAGAAGACCCGCAAGACCGGGGAGAAGCCGCCCGCCATCCGCGCCGAGCGCCGGGCGGGGGGCCGGGTGAAGAGCCGTGCCCCAGGCGAGTCACGCAACATCGGCTGGCTGTACATCCTGCCCGCGCTGCTGGTGTACGGGGCGTTCCTGCTCTGGCCGCTGGCGCGCGGCGTGCAGTTCTCGTTCTACAACTGGGACGGGCTCGGCAGCGCGACCTGGGCCGGGCTGTCCAACTACACCACCACCTGGACCGACCCGGCGCTGCGCGGTTCGTTCGGCCACCTGCTGGTCCTGATCGTCTTCTACTCGATCCTGCCGTGCTGCATCGCGTTCGTGCTGGTGGCCGCGATGTCGCGGACGAAGATCCGCGGCATGACGTTCTTCCGCACGGTGCTGTTCCTGCCGCAGGTCATCGCGATGGTCGCCGTGGCCGTGGCCTGGCAGTGGGTGTACTCCGCCGACGGCCCGGTCAACACCGTGCTCGGCTGGCTGCACGACGCCGGGCTGCCCGACTGGCGGCACGGCTGGCTGGGGGACTTCACCTTCGCGCTGCCGGCCGTGGGCCTGGTCGGCACCTGGGTCGAGATCGGTCTCGCGTTCGTCCTGTTCATGGCGGGCGTGCAGCGGATCCCGCGTGAGCTGTACGAGGCCGCCCGCATGGACGGGGCCGGGCCGGTCCGCGAGTTCTTCTCGGTCACGCTGCCGGGTCTGCGGCGCGAGCTCGCGGTGGCGCTGACGCTGACCACGACCATGTCCATCCGCAACTTCGACCTCATCTACATGGCCACCGGCGGTGGCCCGGGCAACGCCACCAAGGTGCCCGCGTACGAGGTCTACAACCGCACGTTCAACACCGGCGAGGTCGGCCTCGGGTGCGCGATCGGCATCACCATGGCGGTGCTGCTGTTCGCCGTCACCGCCGCCATCGGCCGCCTGGTGGAAGGGAAGGGCGAATGAGTTCGCGGCGTGAGCTGATCTTCAACCACGCGATCCTGACGCTGTTCGCGGTCATCGCGCTGTTCCCGATGTTCGGCGTGGCGGTCAAGGCGCTGCAGCTGCCGGACCTGGACCTCGGCGCGTTCTCCGCGGCGTGGCGCGACGGGCACTTCGCCACCTACCTGCGCAACAGCGTGATCGTCACCTCGATCACGGTGGTCCTGTCCGGGGTCCTGTCGATCATGGCCGGGTTCGCGCTGGGCACCATGCGGTTCCGCGGCGCCTCGGTGCTGTTCCTGCTGTTCCTGGCCGGGCTGACCATCCCCACCGAGACCATCGTGGTCCCGCTGTACTTCGACCTGCGGTCGATGGGCCTGGACAACAGCTACGCGGGGCTGATCCTGCCGCAGGTGGCGATGTCGGTGGCGTTCGGCACGTTCTGGATGCGCGCCTTCTTCCGCAGCGTCCCGCCGTCGCTGCTCGAGGCGGCCCGGATCGACGGCGCCTCCAGCTGGACCACGCTCTGGCGGGTGCTGGTTCCGGTGGGCAAGCCGGCGATCCTCACCATGGTGCTGCTGACCAGCATGTGGACCTGGAACGAGTTCCTGCTCCCGCTGGTGATCGTCAACTCCGACGAGGGGCTGCGCACCGCGCCCCTCGGGCTGTCCTTCTTCCAGGGCGCCCACAAGACCGACTACCCGCTGCTGATGGCGGGAGCGCTGATCATCGCGGCGCCCGTCATCGTCGTCTATGTCTTCCTGCAACGACAGTTCATCGCAGGAATGCTCTCGGGGGCCATCAAGGAGTGAGAACGAACAGGAGAGCTGATTTGCGCAAACTCACCCTGCCCGCCGTCCTGTCCGCGGCCTTGGCCGCTTCGGCGGTCACGCTGGTCGGCGTGCCCGCCCACGCGGCGGCACCGGTACAGGCCGACAAGGGACAGCTGGACGTGCTCTTCGTCGGGGCTCACCCCGACGACGAGGCCGGCTCGCTGTCGACTCTGGGCCAGTGGAACGAGTTCGACAAGGCACGGACCGGCGTCCTCACCGTCACCCGCGGTGAGGGCGGCGGCAACGCCGCAGGCAACGAGGAAGGTCCGCCGCTCGGCCTGCTTCGTGAGAGCGAGGAGCGGCGCGCGGTCGGCAAGGCCGGCGTCACCGACATCCACTACCTCGACAAGGTCGACTTCTTCTACACGGTCAGTGCCCCGCTGACCGACGACACGTGGGGGCACGACGCCACGCTGGAGAAGGTCGTGCGGCTCGTGCGCGAGACGCGGCCCAAGGTCATCGTGACCATGGAGCCCGCGCCGCTGCCCGGCCAGCACGGCAACCACCAGCAGGCGGCGCGCCTCGCGACCGAGGCGTACTTCGCCGCGGCCGACCCCAAGGCCTTCCCCTCGCAGCTGAGCAAGGAGAAGCTGACGGCCTGGTCGCCGGGCCGCCTGTTCGGCACGGGCGGGGCCTCCGGTCCCACCGGTCCGTCCTGCGCGAGCGGCCTGACCACCTCCAGCCCCGCCACCCTGTCCTACGGCGTGTGGGGCGGCCGTGCCTCCGCACGCAACGGCGGCAAGACCTGGGCGCAGGTCGAGCGCGAGGCGCAGCGGATGTACGTGAGCCAGGGCTGGGGCGGCTTCGGTGACGTGCCCGCGGACCCGGCCAAGGTCGGCTGTGACTTCTTCACCCAGATCCACAGCCGGGTGCCGTTCACGCTGGGCAACACCGACCCGGCGGCGATGCTCGAGGGCGCGGTGCAGCCGGCCAAGGGCGGGCTTCCGCTCGGCAGCCGGTTCTACCTGACGAGCGACTTCGGGGTCGGCGCAGGCCGCGCGTTCAAGGTGACCGCGCACGCCTCGTCGCCGAGCGCGCTGCGCGGCGCCAAGGCGGCGCTCACGGTGCCGTCCGGTTGGAACGTGACAGGCTCGGGCTCGCTCGGGACCGTCTCGGACGGCGAGAGCACCACCACGTTCACCGTGACGCCCTCGGCGGGCGCCGCGACCGGCCGCGTGCAGGTCGCCGCGACGCTCACCGCCGGCAAGGCCTCGGGGCAGACGTCCACGATGGTCGAGGTCCAGCCGCCCGTCACCGGGCTGCAGGAGCCGCTGCCGCGGGTCGCCGACTTCGACGCCTGGGCCGGCAAGAACGGCGTGCCCGCGCTCACCGGCCGGATGAAGCGCGTGCTCACGCTCGCGTCCGGCAAGTCGCGCAAGGTGCGGGTCGACCTGGCCAACACCACCGCGTCCGCGCAGTCGGGCACGGTGAAGCTGGGACTGCCGAAGGGCTTCTCGGCCGACGAGGACTCCAAGCCGTTCACGCTGGCGGCCGGGGCCAAGGGCGCGGCCACCTTCACCGTCACCAACACCGACGCCTCCCTGCCGACCTCCAACCAGGGCGGCTCCGGCGGCGACTACGACCTCACCGTGACCACGACCCCCTCCTCGGGCGCGGCCGACGTGGAGAAGGGCGGGCTCGAGCTCGTCCCGACCGCGGAGCTGGCCAAGGCGACGACCGCTCCGGTGGTCGACGGCAAGGAGTCGGCCGGCGAGTACCCGGGCCAGGAGATCGACCTGTCCCGCCTGTGGGAGGGCACGGCCTGCGACTCGGCCGCCGACTGCTCGGCGACCGGCAAGGTCTCCTGGACCGACGACGCGCTGTACGTGCTGGTCAAGGTCCGCGACGACAAGCAGGGCACCATCCTCGGAGCCGATGACTGCAAGCGTCACTGGCGTTCGGACTCGGTCGAGATCGCGATCGACCCGCGCGGCGACTCCGAGAACACCTCCACCACGTTCAAGACGGGGATCTTCCCGCAGATGTCGGACGGCAAGCCCTGCTTCGAGCGGGACGCCGACGCCCACCAGGGCACCGGCGCGGAGACGGCCCCCGGCATGCAGGTCGCCTCGGTCGTGAACGAGCCCTACGACGGCTACACCATCGAGGCGAAGATCCCGTTCAAGGACCTTCCGACCGCCGTGGACCCGGCGCGGATGGGCATGAACATCTTCGTGTACGACTCCGACACCCAGGACAAGACCGGCCAGACCCGTATCGGCTGGTCGACCTGGGGCGGCGTGCAGGGCGACCCGTACCGGTGGGCCCTCACCTCGCTGCCGGGCTACACCCCGCCCGCGGGGCTGCCGACGACGCCGCCGGCGCCGGTCATGCCGACCGACGCGGCCACCTCGGCGACCTCGCCGGAGTCGATCCTCCAGTCCGTGCGCACCGGCCTCCCGCTGGCGGCGACCGCCGCCGCGCCCGCGTCCGACACCGCGCGGATCGTGGGCAAGCCGAAGGTCTCCGGTGGCTCGGTCACCTTCAAGCTGCAGGCGACCGGGCCGGGCACGGCGCACGTCCTGGTGTGGGACGGCAAGGTGCTCGGAAGCAAGAAGGTCGACATCGCCCGTGCGGGTGTCCAAACCGTGACGGTGCCGGGTGCGACCGGCTCGCTGACCGTCGCGTTCGAGGCCGCGAAGGGAGGCACGGCGAGCAGCGCCGCGCAGCTGACCGGCTGACATGACGCCGCGGTCGCCGGTCCGGGCAGGTCCCGGGCCGGCGACCGCGGCCGACGTCCGCTGAGGGCCCGTGGCCGACGTCCGTTATGGCGGACGTCCGCCGCGGGCTTCACGGCGGACGGCCGCCGCGGGCCTCGCGGCGGACTACTTGCCGACGAGCGTGTGCGAGAAGGAGTAGCGGTCGGCCCGGTAGACGTGGGTGCCGAACTCCACGGCGATCCCCTTGTCGTCGAAGGCCGTCCGGGTCATGGTGAGCAGGGGGGTGCCCCGGCGCTCGTCCAGCAGCCTCGCCTCGGCGGCGGTCGCGGCGCGCGCGCCGATGGTCTGGTGGGCGATCCGCAGATTGACCCCCGCGCCGCGGAACGTCTCGTACAGGCCGTGCGCCTCCAGATGGGCCGCGGTGACGTCGATCAGCCGGAGGGGGACGATGTTGGTCATCAGCGCGAGGGGCTCGCCACCGGTGAGGCGCAGCCTGCGGATCCGCAGCACGTCGGTGCCCGCCGCGATGCCGAGCTGCTCGGCGGCCTCCGCGTCGGCGGGAACGGTCTCGAGCTCCAGGACCTGCGTGCGGGGTTCCCGCCCGTCGGAGGTGAGGTCGTCGTGGAGGCTGGACAGCTCGATCGGCCGCCGCACCTGGGACTGGACCACCTGCGTCCCGACGCCCCGCTTGCGGACCAGCAGCCCCTTGTCGACCAGGTGCTGGATCGCCTGCCGCACGGTCGGCCGGGAGAGCCGGTAGCGCGCCGCCAGGTCGAGTTCGTTCTCGAGGCGGGCGCCGGGTGGCAGCTCGCCCGCGCGGATCGCGGCCTCGAGCTGCTGGGCGACCTGGAAATAGAGCGGGACCGGGCTGCCCCGATCGAGCGTCACGGTGGGTCCTTGCACGTGAGGAGGATAGCGGACGACACGCACCCTGGCCTTGAAGTCCTTATGTCAGGACAAACTATTGACAGTGCTTGGAGCGTTCCATGAGACTTGATCACGCCGGCGTGGGCGCCGGCGACAGCATGGAGAAGGCGCGGATGAGGCGAACGAGAGGCGCAGCCACATGAGGGTCGGACTGGCAGGTGCGGGACGGATCGGAGCCGCACACGCCGAGACGTTGAAGGGCCTGGCCGATGAGGTCGTCATCGCCGACGCCGACGCCGGGCGTGCCCGGGAGGTCGCCGGGAAGCTCGGCGCCACGGCCGTGGACGGGGTGGACGAGCTGTTCTCCTCCGGCCTGGACGCCGTGGTCGTCGCCACGCCGACCGCCTCGCACGCCCCCCTGGTGATCAGGGCGGTCGAGGCGGGGCTGCCGGTCTTCGTCGAGAAGCCGCTCGCCGCGGACCTCGATGGAACGATCCAAACGCTGACCGCGCTGCGCGGCTCCGACGTGCCGGTGCAGATCGGCTTCCAGCGGCGCTTCGACCCGGGCCACGTCGCCGCGCGCGACGCGGTGGCCTCCGGCCGCCTCGGCTGGGTGCACACCGTGCGCTCGATGACCCTCGACCGCGTCCCGCCGCCGGACGACTACATCCCGAACTCCGGCGGTCTCTTCCGCGACTGCTCGGTCCACGACTTCGACGCCGTGCGGTTCGTCACCGGACGCGCGGTCACCGAGGTGACCGCGACCGGCGCCAACCACGGGCCGGGGCCGTTCGCCGCGTCCGGCGACGTCGACACCGGCTCGGCCATGCTCACGCTCGACGACGGCACCATCGCCGTCGTCTCCGCCACCCGGTACAACGCGGCCGGCTACGACGTGCGGCTGGAGGTCCTCGGCTCGCTCGCCGGCATCGTCGCCGGCCTGGACGACCGGACCCCGCTGTCCCCGGCCGGCGACGGCCTCCGCCCCTCGGGCCCGGCGCACAGCGGGTTCCTCGAAAGGTTCGCCGAGGCGTACGCCGCCGAACTGCACGCCTTCGCCGCCATGGTCAAGGGCGGCGGCGCGAGCCCCTGCCCGCCCGAGGAGAGCCTGGAGGCGTTCTACGTGGCCGAGGCATGCGAGATCTCCCGCCGCGAGCGGCGCACCGTCACGATCGAGGAGGTACGCCGATGAGCATCGACATCGCCGCCGGACGCGTCGCCGCAGCCCCCATCTCCTGGGGCGTCTGCGAGGTTCCCGGCTGGGGCCACCAGATGGAGCCCGAGCGGGTGCTGGCCGAGATGCGCGACCTCGGAATCAGCGCGACCGAGTTCGGCCCCGACGGCTTCCTGCCCGCCGACCCCCGCGACCGGACCGCACTGCTGGCCGCCCACGGGCTCGCCCCCGTCGGCGGCTTCGTCCCGCTCGTGCTGCACGACCCGGGCCTCGACCCGATGCCGGAGCTGGTGCGCGCGCTCGACGCGTTCGGCGACCCGGGCGCCACGGCGGTCCTGGCCGCCGTCACCGGCCTGGACGGCTACGACGAGCGGCCCGTCCTGGACGCCGACAACTGGAAGACCCTGTTCCACAACCTCGACCGCGCCGCGGCTTACGCCGCCGAACGCGGCCACCGCGCGACCCTGCACCCGCACGTCGGCACGGTCGTCGAGCGGCGCGAGGAGGTCGACCGGGTACTGGCGGGATCGCACATCCCGCTCTGCCTGGACACCGGGCACCTGCTGATCGGCGGCACCGACCCGCTGGAACTGGCCCGCTCGGCCGCCGCGCGGATCTCCCACGTGCACCTCAAGGACGTCGACGCGGCGCTCGCCGGCACCGTCCAGGCGGGACGCGCGACCTACACCGAGGCGGTCCGCGACGGCATCTACCGTCCGCTCGGCCACGGCGACATCGACATCGCGGGCATCATCGCCTCGCTCGAGAACGCCGGCTACGACGGCTGGTACGTCCTCGAACAGGACACCATCCTGGAATCCGAGCCCGCGGCGGACGCCGGCCCGCTCAGCGACGTGCGCACCAGCCTGGCCTTCCTCGGAAGGACGCCGTGACCTTCGACCTCATCACCATGGGCCGGGTCAGCGTGGACCTCTACCCGCTCCAGACCGGCACCCGGCTCGAGGACGTCGAGTCGTTCGGCAAGTTCCTCGGCGGCAGCCCCACCAACGTCGCGGTCGCCGCGGCCCGCCACGGCGACCGCACCGCGGTGATCACCCGGACCGGCCAGGACCCGTTCGGCCGGTTCATCCACCGCAAGCTCGGGGAGTACGGCGTGGACGACCGGTTCGTCACCGGCGTCCCCGGCCTGCCGACGCCCCTGGCGTTCTGCGAGATCTTCCCGCCCGACGACTTCCCGCTCTACTTCTACCGGCACCCCAAGGCGCCCGACCTGGAGATCCGCCCGGACGAACTCGACCTCGACGCCATCGCCGACGCCCGGATCTTCTGGGCGACGGTGACCGGCCTGTCCCAGGAGCCGAGCCGGGAGGCGACGCTGACCGCGCTCGCCGCCCACCCTGGCACGACCGTCCTGGACCTGGACTGGCGGCCGATGTTCTGGGAGTCGCCCGACGAGGCCAAGGACTTGGTCGCCCGCGCGCTGGAGCACACGACCGTCGCGGTCGGGAACCTGGAGGAGTGCGAGGTCGCGGTCGGCGAACGCGAGCCGCACGCCGCCGCCCGCGCGCTGCTGGACCGGGGCGTGTCCATCGCGATCGTCAAGCAGGGGCCGCGCGGCACGCTCGCCGCGTCGGCGGACGGGATCGTCGAGGTCCCGCCGACACCGGTGGAGGTGGTGAACGGCCTCGGCGCCGGCGACGCCTTCGGCGGCGCCCTCTGCCACGGCCTGCTGCACGGCTGGGACCTCGAGCGGATCGTCCGCTTCGCCGGAGCCGCCGGGGCGATCGTCGCGTCGCGGCTCGCCTGCGCGGACGCGATGCCCGATTCCGGCGAGGTCGAACGCCTGCTCGCCGCAACCGGCCCATCCGCCGAAACCGGCCCGCCTGCCGAAACCGACGACAAGGAGAGCACGGTTTGAACACCCGCACGTTCGCCGAACGCCACGCGGAGCTGATCGAGACCCGGGCCGCCTGGCCCGGCGCGATCGCCGAGGCCGCCGCCCGCCGCGCGCGGCCCGCCGTCCCGCTCGGCGCCGCGGGCAAACTGATGATCATCGCGGCCGACCATCCGGCGCGCGGGGCGCTGCGTGCCGGGTCCGACCCGCAGGCCATGGGCAACCGCCGCGACCTCCTCGAGCGGATCTGCGCCGGCCTCGCCCGGCCGGGCGTGCACGGCGTCCTGGCCACCCCCGACATCATGGAGGAGCTCCTCCTGCTCGGGGAACTGGACGGCAGGTACGCCATCGGATCGATGAACCGGGGCGGCCTGGCCGGAGCCTCGTTCGAGATCGACGACCGGTTCACCGCCTACAACGCGTCCTCGATCGCCGCCGGCGGCCTGGACGGCGGCAAGATGCTGCTGCGCGTCGACCTCGACGACCCGGCGACCGCCCCGACACTGGAGAACTGCGCGAACGCGGTCACCGAACTCGCCGGACGCGGCCTCCCCGCGATGGTGGAACCGTTCCTGTCCACGCGGCGCGACGACGGGAAGATCACCAACATCCTCACTCCCGAGGCGATGACCAAGGCCATCTCGATCGCGTCCGGGCTCGGCACCACCTCCGCCCACACCTGGCTGAAGGTGCCCGTGGTCGACCGGATGGACGAGGTCATGGAATCCTCGACACTGCCCGCCCTGCTGCTGGGCGGCGAGGTGCCCGACGACTCCGAGGCCGCCCTGGCAGGCTGGAAGGCGGCCCTGGACCTGCCGACCGTGCGCGGACTGGTCGTCGGCCGATCCATGCTGTACCCGCCCGGCGACGACGTCGCGGGCGCCGTCGACGCCGCGGTGGCGCTGCTGTGAACGGAGAGGTGTCCATGGAGGTCACACCGCAGAGCGCGGGCTGGGAGTACTCGGGCCTGCGCGTGGTGACACTCGCCGCGGGGGAGGAGATCACACTGGAGACCGGGGAGTCGGAGACCCTCGTGCTCCCGCTCGCCGGATCGTGCGTGGCCACGGTCGGCGTCCCGGCCGACGAGATCGCCGTGACGTTCGAACTCCAGGGCCGTCCCGACGTCTTCTCCCGCGTCACCGACTTCGCCTACGCGCCGCGCGACGCCTCGATCGTCCTGTGGTCCAAGGACGGCGGACGGTTCGCCCTGCCGTCCGCGCGCTGCGAGCGGCGCCTCCCGCCCCGCTACGGGCCCGCCGGGAAGGTTCCGGTGGAGCTGCGCGGCGCCGGGCAGATGACCCGCCAGGTGAACAACTTCTGCACCCCCGAGGCGTTCGAGGCCGACAAGCTCATCGCGTGCGAGGTGCTGACGCCGGGCGGCAACTGGTCGTCCTACCCGCCGCACAAGCACGACGAGCACACCGAGCACGAATCGGTGCTGGAGGAGATCTACTACTTCGAGGTCGCCGACGCCCCGAACGGCGGGGCGGGCATGGCCTACCAGCGGGTCTACGGCACCACCGACGTGCTCGAAGAGGTCCGCACCGGCGACGTCGTGCTGATCCCCCACGGATGGCACGGACCCTCCATGGCCGCGCCCGGCCACGACCTCTACTACCTGAACGTGATGGCGGGACCGGGCGAGGAACGCGCCTGGAAGATCTGCGACGACCCGGCCCACACCTGGATCCGCGACACCTGGACGGACCAGCCGACCGACCCGAGGCTGCCGATGAGCTCGGCCGCCGGACCCGAGGGGGATCGATGACCGAGACCGTGCGACTGACCGTCGGGCAGGCGATCGTCCGCTTCCTGGCGAACCAGTGGACCGAACGGGACGGCGAACGGCACCGGTTCTTCGCCGGCTGCTTCGGCATCTTCGGCCACGGCAACGTGGCAGGACTCGGACAGGCGCTGCTGGAGTACGGCGACGAACTGCCCTACCGGGCCGCGCGCAACGAGCAGGCGATGGTCCACGCGGCCGTCGGCTACGCGCGCACTCACGACCGGCTCCGCGCGTTCGCCTGCACGACCTCCGTCGGACCCGGCGCGACCAACATGGTCACCGGCGCCGCCCTCGCGACCATCAACCGCATCCCCGTGCTGCTCCTGCCGGGCGACGTCTTCGCCACCCGCGTGTCCAACCCGGTCCTCCAGGAGCTCGAGGACCCGCGCTCCTACGACGTCTCGGTCAACGACTGCTTCAAGCCGGTCTCACGCTACTGGGACCGGATCAACCGGCCCGAGCAGCTCCCGAGCGCGCTCCTCGCCGCGATGCGCGTCCTGACCGATCCGGCCGAGACCGGCGCGGTCACCCTCGCGCTGCCCCAGGACGTGCAGGCCGAAGCACACGACTGGCCGGCGGAACTGTTCGCCGAGCGGGTCTGGCGGGTCGCCCGCCCGGTGCCCGAGCCCGCCCTCATCGAGGACGCCGCCGCACTGCTGCGCAACGCCGAGCGTCCCCTCATCGTGGCGGGCGGCGGCGCCATCTACTCGCGCGCGACCGCAGCACTGCGTGAGTTCGTCGAGGCCACCGGCATCCCCGTGGCCGAGACCCAGGCGGGCAAGGGCGCGCTGACCTGGGACCACCCGGCCTCGGTGGGCGCGATCGGCGCGACCGGCACCACCGCCGCCAACGCCCTGGCCCGCGACGCCGACGTCGTCCTGGGCATCGGCACGCGCTACAGCGACTTCACCACGGCCTCCCGCACCGTGTTCGCCCGTCCGGGCGTCCGCTTCATCAACCTCAACGTCGCCGCGCCGGACGCCGCCAAGCACGCGGGCCTGCCGCTGACCGCCGACGCCCGCGCGGGACTGGAAGCCCTCCGGACGGCGATGACCGGACACGCCGTCACCGCGTCCTACCGCGACGAGATCGCCGAACGCGTCACCCGCTGGAACGAGGCGGTCGACCGCGCCTACGCGCCGACCCGCGGGCCCCTCCCCGCCCAGCCGGAGATCATCGGCATCGTCAACGAGGTCAGCGGCCCGCGCGACGTCGTGGTGTCCGCCGCCGGATCGATGCCGGGAGACCTCCACAAACTGTGGCGGACCCGCGACCCCAAGGGCTACCACGTCGAGTACGGCTTCTCCTGCATGGGCTACGAGATCGCCGGAGGCCTCGGCGTGAAGCTCGCGGCACCCGACCGCGAGGTCTTCGTCATGGTCGGCGACGGCTCGTACCTGATGATGGCCCAGGAACTCGTGACCGCCGTCGCCGACGAGATCAAGCTGGTCGTCGTCCTGGTCCAGAACCACGGCTTCGCCTCGATCGGCAACCTGTCGGAGTCGGTCGGCTCACAGCGGCTCGGCACCCAGTTCGAACTGCCCGGCGACCTGGCCGCGAACGCCGCCGCGCTCGGCGCCGACGTCCTGCGCGCGACGACCGCCGAGGAGTTCCGCACCGCCCTGACCAAGGCCCGCGACAGCACCCGCACCACGGTCGTCCACGTCGAGACCGACACCTCCACCGGCGCCCCGGACAGCGAGGCATGGTGGGACGTCCCGGTCGCCGAGGTCTCCAACCTGGACTCCACCAACCAGGCCCGCACCCGCTACGAGGAGAACCGCAAGGCCCAGCGGCCCTTGATCTGATCCGGGCGCGCCTCCGTCCGGGGGACCAGCCCGGACCGCCCGGCCACCGTGCCGACCCAGATTCCTGGACTGCGTGCACCCGAACCTGTGGTCAGCCGTTCGGGAGACCGAGGTGGGCGAATGCGGCGTCGAGGCAGCGTTGCAGGTCGCCGGCGTCCGGAGCCACTGCGGTGAGCAGGACGCCAGGGCCGGCCAGTGGGGTGATGACGCCGTGTGCGCGTACGGGGATGTCGTCGAGTATCTGCGTATCGGGTTGAGGGTCGCGGTAGGCGGGGTCGATGACGAGGAGTTGGCCTACGGCGTGGTTGCCGGCCAGCACGGCGGGGCCGTCCCAGCCGGGGAGGCCGGGGCCGTAGGCGCTGTGCTGGTCCAGTAGCGTCCGTCCTCCGTGGCGGACGGTGATGCGGCTGGTCAGCCGACCGCTGGGTTCGTGTGCGCGGCCGAGGATCTGCTGTTCGCTGAGGACGAGCCGGGCGGTGGGGGCGAGGTCGATGCGGATGTGCTGGCGCAGGTCGCTGCCTGCGGCCGAGATGACGGGCTCTGGCAGCCAGCGCAGTCGCGCGTGGTCCGCGACGCGCAGATTCACGCCGAGGGCGGCGTGCCTGGGGACGGGCCCAGGTAGTGCGACCGTGGCGGCGGCGGAGGTGACGTGCAGGTCCGCGCCCGGCCCGACGATCACCTCGGTGTTCAGGCGGTCGCCGTTGTGCGGGGCGCTCATGGTGTTCAGGATGCAGATGTGCGCCTGGGAGCCGTACGGGCGGAGCCGGCGGAACGAGAAGGGGCCGTCGCTGTGGAGTAATGGCAGGTCGGTGGCTCCGTCCGCGGCTTCGGCCGTGATGCGGGCGGTGGCGTTCAGCGTGTAGGGAGTCTGCGCGGCTTTGGCGGTGGGCGGCGCTGTGGTCATGACCGGGCCGCGGTCAGGTCGGCGAGGCGGCGGCAGACCCAGTCGGCGACGGGTTCGATGCCGTGTTGGTCTTTGAGGCAGGTGAGGACGACGGGCAGGGAGCCTCGTGCGGCCCTGGCGTCGCGTTCCATGGCGCTGAGATCGGCGCCGACATGCGGGGCGAGGTCGGTCTTGTTGATGACCAGCAGGTCGGCGGTGGTGACGCCGGGGCCGCCCTTGCGGGGGATGTCGTCTCCGCCGGCGACGTCGATGAGGAAGATCTGATGGTCGATCAGGCCCTTGGAGAAGGTGGCGGTGAGGTTGTCCCCGCCGGATTCGATCAGGACGAGGTCGAGGTCCCCGATGCGTTCCTGAAGGTCTTCGACGGCTTCGAGATTGGCGGAGATGTCGTCGCGGATGGCGGTGTGCGGGCAGGCGCCGGTCTCCACCGCGGTGATCCGTTCGGGGGGCAGCACGGCTTGGCGCAGCAGGGCTTCGGCGTCCTCGCGGGTGTAGATGTCGTTGGTCACCACCGCGATGGACAGGGTGTCGCGCAGGCGCCTGCAAAGGGCCGCGACGGTGGCGGTCTTGCCGGCGCCCACCGGTCCGCCCAGGCCGATGCGCAGCGGGCCGGAACGGCCGCCGGGGCGGGGAGCGGTGGGAGGGATGATGTCGGTGAGGGCCGGGTCGGTGTGGTGCAGGTGCATGGCGCGCTCCGGGTGTGGCGGTGGTCAGCTGGCGAACAGGCGTACCGGCCAGGCCGCGTGTTGTTCGGCGGTGATGTCCAGCAGGGGTGCGGACGCGGCGGGCAGCGCGTCCACCCCGTCCGCCGGTAGTCGTGCGGCGTGGCCGGCGGCCTCACCGGCGACGTTCTCCATGTCGCCGGTGAGGCGGGCGGTGACGGCGGTGGCTTCGAAGGGGTCGAGGCCGAGTAGGCGGATCGCGGCGGTCACGGGGCCGCTGACGCTGTCGTAGGCGGCGGCCCGGGCGGCGTCGTGCGGGGTCAGTCCGGCCGCGCGTGCGGCGAGGCCCATGACGATGGGTTGGTGCGCGCCGGCAGGCAGTGCCGCGGCCAGGCGGTCCAGTTCGGGATCGGGCCAGGTGGTGCGGACGGCGCGCATCAGCTGGCGGCCGAGCTTGCGCGCAACTCGGCGGAGTGCGGGGGAGGGGGTCCGTGCGTCGGCGGCGGCGTCCAGGAGCAGCGGATCGTACCCGGTCGCCGCCGCGGCCGCCAGGGAGGCCGCGACCAGGCCGGTGGTGGCCAGCCGTCCGCGGCAGAAGTCCTCCAGGGTCGCGGTGTCGTGGACGCGCCCGGCGGCGATGGCGGCCTCGGCCCCTCCGGAATGCGCGTGCCCTCCGGACGGGAAGCGGCCGTCACCGAGGATCAGCAGTGACACCGAGCTCATCATGGCTCCAGGGGGTGGCCGGTCAGAACAGGAAGTACCGCTGGGCCATGGGGAGTTCGGTGCGGTAGTCCGGTGCGACGGTGTCCTCGCCGACCTCCACGTCGACGTCTCCGGTCCTGTCGTCCTGCTCGGAGGTCCCGCCGCTGCCGTCGATGACCACGGTGAAGCTGTCGGTGTTGACGTCGATGCGCGGGAGGGCGTCGTTCTCGCGCATGTCGGCCTTGGTCAGGCCCCGCGTGCTGGTGATCGTCTCGAAGGGTTTCCGGAGCCCGGGGACATCGGCGTCGAAGTGCCCGGAGACGAAGTTGACCGAGTTGCCGCCCGGGGCGTGCCCGAGCGCGCCGAACATGCGGCGGGGAAGGATCGGCTGTGGGGTGGGGATGGAGGCGTTCGCGTCACCGACCTGGGCGTAGGCGATCTGCCCGCCTTTGATCACCAGGTGGGGCTTGACGCCGAAGAACGCCGGCTCCCACAGGACCAGGTCCGCGAGCTTGCCGGTCTCCACCGAGCCGACCTTGTGGGCGATGCCCTGGGCGATGGCGGGATTGATGGTGTACTTGGCGACGTAGCGGCGCGCTCGCAGGTTGTCCGCGGCGCCGTCTCCGTCCAGCGGGCCGCGCTGTCGCTTCATGACGTGGGCGGTCTGCCAGGTCCGCAGGATCATCTCGCCGATGCGTCCCATCGCCTGGGCGTCGGAGGACATGATGGAGATGGCGCCCATGTCGTGCAGCAGGTCTTCGGCCGCCATCGTGGAGGGGCGGATACGGGAGTCGGCGAAGGCCAGATCCTCCTTGATCTTCGGGTTGAGGTGGTGGCAGACCATCACCATGTCGATGTGCTCGGTGACGGTGTTGACCGTCAGCGGACGGGTCGGGTTGGTGGACGCGGGCAGCACGTTCGGATGCGACGCCATCTCGATCATGTCCGGTGCGTGGCCGCCTCCCGCCCCCTCCACGTGGAAGGCATGGATGCAGCGCCCGCCGATGGCCTCCAGGGTGCTTTCCAGGAATCCGGCCTCGTTCAGCGTGTCGGCGTGGATGGCCAGCTGCGCACCGGACTCCTCGCACACCTGCAGGCAGGCGTCGATGACGGCGGGTGTGGCGCCCCAGTCCTCGTGGACCTTGAACCCCATGACGCCCGCGCGAAGCTGATCGCGCATCGACTCCTTGGACATCGTGGCGCCCTGACCGAGCAGCCCGATGTTGACTGCGGAGCCGTCCAGCGCCTCCAGCAGCGTGGCGATGTGCCAGGAACCCGAGGTGACGGTCGTGGCCTTACTGCCTTCGGCGGGGCCGGTGCCGCCGCCGATCAACGTGGTGACGCCCGAGCCGAGCGCTTCGTCGAGTTGTTCGGGACAGATGAAGTGGACGTGGGTGTCCACCCCGCCGGCGGTGAGGATCTTGCCGTTGCCGGAGATGATCTCGGTCTCCGGGCCGATCACGATGTCGGAGGCGACCGGGTGATCGTCGTGCCGCCGGTTCATCGTCTCGGGGTTGTACGCCTTGCCCATGGCGGCGATGTGGCCGTCGCGCAGCGCGACGTCGGCTTTGACGACGCACCAGTGGTCCAGGATCACCACTCCGGTGATCACCGTGTCCGGGGCGTTCCCCGCGCGGGGGACGCAGGACTGGCCCATCGATTCGCGGATCACCTTGCCGCCGCCGAACACCACCTCGTCGCCGCTGTGGCCCGGGCCGCCCGCCCAATCCTCGGTGATCTCGATCCGCAGGTCGGTGTCGGCGAGCCGGATCCGGTCGCCCACGGTCGGCCCGTACAGGTCCGCGTACTCGGCGCGTTCCAGCCGGGGACGGCACACCTCGGGCTCAGTCATGCAGCTCGCCTCCGACCAGTCCGCGCAGTCCCATGACGATCCGGTCTCCCTGCAGTGGCACCAGATCGACCTCGACACGGCAGGCCGTCTCGAAGCGCCGCGACTTGCCGGCGGGGATGTTCAGGCGCCTGCCGTACGCGCACTCCCGGTCGGGCGCCGCGTCCAAGGCCTGCAGCGGCCGGATCTCCAGCGCCGGGTTCACCTCGTAGAAGTGGTAGTGGGAGCCGACCTGCACCGCGCGGTCCCCGGTGTTGCGGACCTCGACCCGCGTCACCGGCAGCCCTTCGTTGACCAGCACCGGCCCGGCCGACTCGGGGTGCTCGACCTGCCCGGGACCGGTCACGTCGGGCCTGGTGGGGATGGGGTCGGTGATGGTCACCAGTTTGGTGCCGTCCGGGAAGGTCGCCTCAACCTGGATCATCTCGATCATCTCGGGAACGCCCTGCAACACGTCCTGGCGGGTGAGCACGCCGCGCCCCGAGGACATCAGCTCCCGCACGGTCCTGCCGTCCCTGGCCCCCTCCAGCACGTGCGCGGTCAGCAGCGCCACGACCTCGGGATAGTTCAGCCGGAGCCCCCGAGCCCGGCGCTTGGCGGCCACATCGGCGGCCACATGGATCATCAGGCGTTCCTGCTCATGATGGGTCAGATGCACGTCTTCCTCCTCATCCCCGTCCCGTTCGCCCCCGCGGTCACGCCGTCGGATCGGCGCGGCATGAAGGTGGCGTGGAGACGGCCGGACGCTCCGTGGAGCGCGCGGATGCCATCACCGAGATGACGTCCCTCGGGAGTCAGAGTGTCGCTTATGGTGATGTTGGTTGAAAGGTCCCCTTTAGCCACTCTGGACTCACTGTTCCGAGGGGTAACGCTGGCCACAGGGGTCGAGCGGAAGCCGAAAGAGCAACGGCACGAGGACCTGCGCGCCGGAGTGGTCGAGCCCTCGACCCTGCTGAACGTCCGCCTGGACCGTTGCCCGCGACGGCCCCTGACCGCCGACCATCCGCCTGCCGCCACCTCTGCACCTCTGGAACGCAGGGGCCTTCGTGCTCGGGCGTGGGCGGCGGCTGGCTGTACAGCGCCTATCGCCTGGCGTGCGCCGGCGACAAGGTCACTTCGTTCCGGCTGAGGAGGGGCATGACCAGTGACAGGCGCCGCACGTTGAGACCGGGGACGGGGGCGAGCGGCAGCAGGCCGGTCGTCGTGGTGGCCATTCCCTCGGCTGACAGAGGACCCCAGGGCTGTCCGACCGGTGACGCCCGTGGTTCAGCGCAGGGCGATGAGTCCTGCGTCCGTTGGCCTGAAGCCGCAGGCGCTGAGGTAGAAGGGACACAGGTGCTCTTCGAAGTCGACGTGGAGCCACTCGCAGTTCGCTGAGCGGGCTCCTCGGGCCGCGGTGGCCATGAGTTCGGTTCCGACGCCGGATGTGCGGAGGTCCTGAGCGACCATCGTGTCGAGGATGAAGGCGTGGGCGCCGCCGTCCCAGGCGACGTTGGCGAATCCGATCAGGCTGCCGTCCTTTCGGGCGCAAACCCAGCCGAGGCTGTGACGATGCACTTGCGCGTGCCAGTCGGTGAATGTCCGGTCGTGGCCGAACGCCTCCGCATGAAGTGCGTTGACGGCTGCGTTGTCGAAATCACCACGCCACTCGTACGTGATCGTCATGGCCGCATCGTAGGTGCTCGCCGCGTTCGTCACCGCCTACGTCCTCGGGATCGACCTGGACGCCTCGATCGCGGCCACGATCCACGCAGTCCGTACCCGCGCCGCAGGCGCGAACCCGAATAACCCCAGCTCAGCCCAGGGTTCGTTGGATTCTCGGCGTCCGCTACGACCACTCCTCGAGTTCAGGAACGATGAGCAGTGAATGGTGCATCCTCCTCCTCGGAGGACGAAGGCTCGCGGTCGATGTCAGCCGCTCGACGCCGTCAGATCGCCGCTGAGCGCCACGCTCGCGAACGCCTCGCCCTGCTCGGTGAAACACCGGCATGCACGCGATCGTGCGGGGAGTACTGCTCGAACTGCTCCCCGTGGACGAGGAACGGCGCACCCGGCACCTGGTACACGCCGCCTACTTCATCCGCTTCCTGGCCGACCGCGACCTGGCCAAGGTCGCCCGCGACGCGCCACACGCACTGGAGGACTTGGTCGCAGGCCTGATCGCGCAAGGCCAGGAGTCCGGTCAGGTGCCCCAGCACGTCGACGCCACGGCTGAAGCCGCGTTCCTGGTGGCCGGGACCGAGGGACTGCAGTCGAGCGTTCTGCTGAGGCAGCGGACAGCGGCGGGGGTCCGGCCGGGGCGGGGACATGGCTCCGCGGCAGGCCTGTTTGCGCTGGCTGATGCGTCGGGCGAGGGGGATCGAGTATGCAGGGACCGTGCCCGGGTGTGTCGAGCACGTGCAGGAACCCGCCGGTTCGCTCAGCGCTGGCACAGACCTGTTGGAAGGCGTCGAGGCGATCAGAGATCTCCAGCTGTGCGGTCACCATCAGCACCGTCGCCTCGCGATCCTCCAGCGGAACGAGCGCGGAGACCAGTCCGGTCCGCATCAGAGGCGGGATGGCGTCGGAGGTCGCTGATGACGGCGGCCACGTACGAGTTGTGGCGTGCGGCCCAGTTCTGGCATCGGGAGATCGCACGGCCTTGCTCAGCAGGGTCTCCGCGGCGGGTGTTGACGATCGTGTGGATGCGCCTGATTGGTGAGCGGTCGGCGGGGGGCGGCACGGTCATGCCCGAAGCATCGCCCGGCGATCTCAACCAATGAAGACACAGACCATGACAGTCGGGGGCCCAACGCTGGCCCGTGTAGGCACGAGGCGTAGGAGCCCATCGGTTCGCTGGCGTACAGCGGACACGCACTGTGTGACGGGTGGAACAGTCGGCTAGGCCGGTCGCATGAACCGTAGGAGTGCGCGGAGTCAGCGGGGCAGGAGCGGAAGGCCCAGTACCTGGGTCACCTTGCGGAGCTTGGCCGTCGAGCCGTCACCGATCCGCTGCACCACCACGCCCGCGAGTGCCTGATGCCGCACCCATTCGGGGGCAGCCGTGCACACCTCCAGCAGAGTGTCGGCGGCCTCGTCCCACCGCTCGGCTTCGCAGTAGGCCAGCGCCACGTTCAACTGGTGACGGCAGCGGACCGCGATCGGTGTGCTGCCGGGCATCCGGGTGTCTTGGATGAGCCCCAGGGCCTGGCCGATGTCGCCGAAGGCCAGATGGATCTCGATCGCGGTCTTGCGGGCTGTGGTCGGCCCGAACAGCGTCTGGTAGTGGTTGGCGTCGGTGCCGAGCCGGGCGGCGGCGGCGTGGGCCTGGGACAGGAAATCGGTGGAGCGTGTACGGTCCTCGGCCCGCGAGGACGCCACCGCGGCCCGCAGCATCAGGTCGCCGAACACCGACAGGCGTTCCGGGGAAGCGTCGGAGAACGCCAGTTGGATGCCTGAGGCGGTCTCCTCCGAGACTTTCACGGCCCGCTCGATTCGCCCGTCCCGCAGGTACACCCACGCCAGCGACGACTGCAGCACCGCCGACAGCAGCACGTCCCCGGACTGTTCGGCGGCCCGCTCAGCGTGCGCCAGCGCGGCGTAGGCCAGGTCCCGCTTGCCCAGCAGGTTGGCCACGCACGCGGCGACGTGGTGCGCGTTGGCCAGCACCGCCAGGCCCTGCTCGCGCAGCTGGCCGTCGTGGGTGTCGATGAACGCGCGGGACTCGGCGATCAGATGCGGCGCGATCATGCACGCGCCGGTGTAGTCGCCACGCCAGAACTGATCCCAGGCCAGCGCGAGCGAAGCCTTCAGGTCGGCCAGCGGCGGCGCTTCGATGTCGGGGACCGGGGCCAGCACACTGTCGTGCACGGCCAGCGACAGGTCCCGTGCGCCGGTGCGCTCGGCCCGCGACATCGCCTGGCGCGGCGCCTGCTGGCCCAGCAGCACCCCCACGTCGGTGCCGAGCGCGTCGGCGATTTTCATGAGGGAGCCGACCGAGCCGCCCCGGTCCTGCTCCACCTTCTGCACCGTGGCCACCGAGATGCCAGCGGCCTCGGCCAGCGCCTGCTGAGTGATGTCGGTCCCGCGCAGGATCTTCATACGCTCGCCGGTGCTGTACTCGTTCCAGGCGGTCATAGCACTCTCACTTCGTGAGACCAGAAAGCCTTCGCGGACGGCCGGTTTCACCCGGGCCCATACTGAAAGGCTACAAAGCGCCGAGACCCGTTGGTAGCGGACCCTGACGCCAGCAGGCCGCAATCGGAGCCCGTGGTCCTCGGGTTAGTTGGGCTGCAGGTCCTCGAACATTCTGGACGAGCCCGTCCCGCCGCTCTCTCGGGAGCGGACCGCGCCGCCATCGGCTGGCAGCTCCTCCTCATCCCCGCCGCCGACGCCGCCGACGACGGTGACGCCCTTCGGCGACGGCGGGGGCGCCGCTCTCGATATCCGACCGATCAGCGGCTGGCCCTTGGGCTCCACCGACTCCGGCCCGGTCAGCGCCCTGACCACAACTACCTGCGAGCGCTGTTGTCGGGACGGGTGTTCCCGATTCCCAGTTCGCCGGACAGCCAGATCTCCATGACCAGGCCGAGCAGCGCGTCCGGGACATGCTCGGGCGGGCAGAAGGCCGGCGGCGAGGTCACGCGACGTCCTTCAGCCCGCTTGCGGGCCCGCCGCTGGCGTCGTCGGCGGCGAAGTCCGGATGGCGGTCGCGGCAGTGTCGGGAGCCTCGGCGAGTGTGAGCTCGATCCGCGTATGGAACGGTTCGTCCTTCAATCAGCTGACGATCTTGTCGAGCAAGTAGCCGGCGAGGGCCTCGGTGGTGGTGGCGATCGGGAGCGGCAGGCGGCCTGGGCGGGCAGGCCGTAGATCCTGCTGCCGAGCGCGATGACGATCTGGTCGCCGTCGCCGTCGCCGTCGCCGTCGCCGTCGCTGGTGACGGTGTCGCCCCCAGCCAGGGCTACGTCATGAGGACTGGGCAGCGCAGCAGCGCAGAGATCCGGACGGACTGGGCGTGCACCAGCCTCGCGATCCGGCTTCCTCGACGCTCGCCACCGTCCAGGGGGAAGGGGGCGTTGTGCGGTACGGGGTGGGTGTCGGTGGGGAGCATGGCGTCGGTCTCGCTGTCCTGCACGGATCACCTCCTGATTCGGCCGGCGGGGGATGCCTCCGGGAGCGGGCCGGACGCGGCGGCCTCACCCCGGGGAACTTGGTTGGGTCAGGGACTGTCGCTGTCGGGCACGGCAGGCTGGCCCGCCGGATGGAAGGAATGGGGTTCAGGTCCGGTCACGGCGGCCAGGTTGCGGACGGGGCCGGTGGCCAGCGGGGCCAGTGACGCGATGACCATCACCACACCGCACGTGCCGAGCACCACGGGCGCGCCGAGGTGGTCGGCGCAGGGGCCGGCGACGGCGTAGGCCAGCGGGGTCACCACCGAGGCGATCATCTCGGTGTCGGCAAGGACGCGTCCCTGCAGATGGCCGGGGATACGGTGCAGGACGAGCGTGGGCCACAGCACCTGCCCCGGCTCGGCGAGCAGGCCGCCGGCCAGCATCACACCCATCATCACCGGGACCGGTGCGCCCGCGGCCATGACGATCCAGGGGATCCCGAGCGCGACTCCGCTCGCGGCGACCAGCAAGGCGGGACGGGACACCATCTCGGGGCGGGTGCGGGCCAGCCGCATCGCCCACACGCCACCGGTGACCGATCCGGCCGCCAGCGCCCCGTTGACCAGCCCCCACGTGGTCGGGGCTCCCCACTGCTGCCCGGCCGCCAAAGGGCCCAGGACGAACGCGGCCAGAAATGCCGCCGCCTCCACCGACCTGGTGAGCGACATCGTCCACAACCAACGCCGTCCAGTGATCGCCTGCCACCCGGCAGCCAGCCCGACCGGCGCCGTCCGATCATGGCCCGCCGGGTGGCGCACGGCGGGCAGCCCGGCGCAGACGAGCGCCGCGAGCAGGAACGACACCCCGTCCCAGACGATGACCGGTGCGGGACCGACCGCGCTGATCAGCAACCCGCCCAACGGCGGGCCCGCGACCGCCAGCGACTGGCCCAGCGTGGAGACCACGGCATTGGAGTGCGCGAGCCGGCCCGCGGGGACCAGCATCGGCACCAGCCGCCTGCGGGCCGGGACCGCCACCGCCCCCACAGCGGCTCCGGCCGCAGCGACCACCGCCAGAGACCAGACCCCCGCCCGTCCGGACGCGATCAGCGTGCCCTCGACCAGCTGACAGGCCCCGGCAGCGATCTGGGTGAGCACCAGGAGCCGCACCAGCCGACCCGGGTGCCGCGCGGCCCGGTCGGTAAGGAGACCACCGGCCGGCAATGCCAGCAGGTACGCCGCGTACTCGGCGACCAGCACCGTCACCACACCGGTCCCACCGTGCCCGGTGCCGAGGAGTGCGACCGACAACGCGAGCGGCGTCATCGTGGAGCCCGTCCCCGACACCACAAGCCCGGCCAGGAACCGCCGCCACGCCCACACCGACGGCGTCACCGGCTCTTCCACGGTCCTCACCTCCATGTGCTGCTCGCTCTGCCCATCGCCTGGTCCGCAGCCGCGGTGCCGGGCGAAGCACACCGACGCTGGGGATCGGCCATCGGCTCATTTCGCTGGCGGTTCACTCGGTGAGGGTGTCGGCGGCCCGGGATTCCGCGGTCTCGGTGGTGGGGTGGTAGGCGGATGCCTGCAGGTCGTACAGCTCGGCGTACAAACCACCGGCGGCGAGGAGCGTGTCGTGGCCGCCTTCCTCGATGACCTGTCCGTCCTTGAGGACGTAGATGTGGTCGGCGTGGCGGACGCTGGCGAGGCGGTGGGTGATGAGCAGGACGGTCCGGCCGTGTCGTTGGGCGTGGACGCGGATGTGTTCGAACATGTGGTGTTCGGCGCGTGCGTCGAGCGCGGCGGTGGGTTCGTCGCAGACCAGGAGGGGCGCGTTGCGGTAGAAGCCGCGGGCTGCGGCCAGGCGCTGCCACTGGCCGCCGGACAGTTCCTGGCCTCCGTCGAAGCGTTTGTCCAGCAGCGTGTCGTAGGAGCGGGGGAGGGTGTTGATCACTTCGTCGGCGCCGGAGTCGGCGGCGGCGGTCCGCATCCGGTCGTGGATGCGGGTGTCGGTGAGGTCGTCGCCCATGGCGATGTTGTCGGCGGCGGTCATCGGCCAGTGGGTGTGGTCCTGGGCGACGACGGCGATGTTGCGGCGGACGATGTCGGGGTCCAGGCCGTTGACGACGGTGTCGTCCCAGTGGATCCGGCCTTCCTGCGGCGCGTACAGACCGGAGATGATCTTGGCGAGGGTGGTCTTCCCGGATCCGTTCTCACCGACCAGCGCGACGACCTGGCCGCGCCTGAGCCGGACCGACACGTTCCGCAGCGCGGGTTGGTCGCTGCTGGGGTAGGTGAAGGTGATGCCGTCCACGGTGATCTGCCGGAAGTCCCGCAGGACATGGCGCGCCTCGGCACCGCCCTGGAGGGCCGTCGACCGGTTGCCGGTGGATTCCTCGGCCATGTCGATGTAGGCGAGGTAGTCGGAGAAGTACAGGCCGTCCTCGTAGGTGCGGTTCAGGGCGTGGACGAGGTTCAGCAGGGACTGCTGACCCGCGCGGATCGCCAGCACCGCCGTCCCGGCGACGGCCAGCGGCATCATGCCCCGCCACAGCAGCACCCCGAGCGCCGTATACAGCAGCGCGGTCGCGATCCCGCGCAGCACGTCCCCGTAGGCCTGGGTCCTGGTGCGGCCGCGCGCCACCCGCACCAGGACGCGGCGCACATGGTCGGCCAGAAACCCGTACTGACGCAGCAGGTACGGGCGCACGGTGAACGACCGGACCTCGGCGGCGTGCCGCCGCTCGAGCATGAGTTCCGACAGGATCCAGGCACGCCGCCGGACCGCGATCAGCGACAGCTGCGCCCGGTACCCGAGCCGCGCCGAGCGGACCGCCGCCCACGCCTCCGGAAGCGCCGTGAGGATCAGCAGCGGCAGCAGGACCGGATGCAGGACCCCCAGGGCCCCGGCCGCGGCGCCGACGCCGATCGCGGCGGTGCCGAGATCGACCGCGTTGTCGACCATGGACGTGGCGGACTGAAGCCCACGCACCTGCGCGCGATGCAAGGCGTCCTGGTGGCCGCTGTCGTCGAACCGCGCCAGATCGATCGCCGTGGTCGTCTCATACAACCGCTGCTCGACGATCCGCTCGACCTGCGGACGCAGCCGGGCCTGGGCCCACTGCGCCAGCAACGTCAGCGTCCCGCGGACGGTGATCGCGGCCCCGACCAGCACGAGCGCCGGGGCGGCGGCACGCACCCGGTCGGGCGTGGGCCCGGCCGCGAACAGCGCCGTGAGCACCCGCGTCGTGGCGAGCAGCCCGAACGCGGTGAACACCCCGGCGACGGCGTTGCACGCGACGGTGATGACCAGGTCACGCCGGTTCGCCTGCCAGCCGAGCCGTCCGACCTGCCCGATCAGGCGCGGCAGCCGACGGGTCATGGTGAGCGTGCTGGTCTCGGCCATCTCCTGCGACCGCCGCGCCCACCCGTCCAACGCCGCCAGATCAGGCCCCAGATCCTCCGCGGCCTCCCGCCGGTCAGGCGGACGAAAGCGTGCCAGCATCCGGACGATGCGATTCATCGACAGGCCCCTTTCATGCGTTGCGCTGGTGACGGCCCGACTGACGACTTAGCGAGGACGAGTCCCGACGGACCGCCTCAAGAAGACCTCGAACTCCCGCGTCCTGCTGGGCAACGGACGTACCCGGACAGCCAGGCCGCCGGCGTCCCGCGGCTGTGGACGAACACTGCTTGGATGAGGGGACCTCGACACAGGCTCGGACAGCACCGGACAGCTATCGGGGGCGGTCACCGCGAGCCACCTCACCGCGGAACTCCGGCTCTCCACCCGTCGTCGACCGCGCTCACGGCGATGAGGCCGCCCAGCGAAGGCGAAGGCGGACCAAGTGCACGCCGCATGAGCGTGCCCGGCGAAGCATGACTGAACGAGAGGGCCGGTCAGGGGCGGGCGGGGTTCACCGGGCGGGACGGCTGCCGTTGGTGATGGTTTCCAGTTCGTCCTTGACGAACTGGAACAGTTCACCGGGCTCGGCGCACACCAGTCCCGGTACGGCTGAGGTGCGGGTGCGTCCGTGGCTGTAGAGGCCGAGGACGGCGGTGTCGTCGAAGCGGTGGATGGAGCAGGTCCGGTCGCCGGGCCAGTAGCGGATGTCGATGGTGGCGCCGCCCGGCCGGGCCAGGTCTTGGTAATCGCGCCGGGTGTTCTCGATGCGGTCGACCAGTTCCTGCCGGCCGATCGCGAAACGGTCCGCCAGCACGCGCACGGTGAGGGTGTCGGCGGGGTCGGCGAGGATCACCCGGATTCTCGCGTCGGGGCGCCGTGCGAGCTGGGCCAGTTCGCGGGCGTGCAGGTGGCGCCAGGTCTGGCCGTAGGCGACGAAGATGTCCAGTTCGCTGACCGTCGCGAACAGCTGCCGCCATTCCAGGTCGGGCAGATAGGTGTTTCCGAGCCGGAGCAGCCCCGCCGTCCGGATGTCTGCGGCCAGCCGTTCGGGAAGCGGAGCCGGCACGGGGACGGCGGCACCGCGGTTCGCGGCGAGCAGGGTCCACGCCGCCACCCACCGCGTGTCTTCGACCGGGTCCACCCCACAGGCTTCCAGAAACGCCAGCAACAGCGCTCGCGACGGCAGCCGTTTGCCGCGCAGCAGGTCCGAGGTGCTGCTGCGCGCCAGCGGCCTGCGGTTCTGCTGCCCCCACAGTTCGAGCCGGCGGAGCGAGGGGTTCCCGGCGCGAGCCCGAAGCCGGCGCAGGCACTCGGCGAGCCCGGCGACGCTCGTCCCGTCGCACAGTGGATCCAGGTCCTCACCCATGACGCCTACCTGCCCGACGGCGTGGCCCGGCAAGTTCCGGCCGACGTCACATTGAGTGATCCACTCGGAGAGTGAGGGCCATCCTGGACGCTGCGACGAACGGCGGGGACGAGCCGAGGTATGTGGGTGTTCACCATAGGTGGAGGTCTTCCAGAACGGCTGCGGCCCTGGGCAGGGGCGTCGTGGGGGTGGACGTCGTCAGGCCGGCGGGCAGAGGGATGCGGTGGTCGAGCCGGATCATGTCGCGCCAGGTGAGGATCTGCTCCCAGGACTCGGCGATCGGTCGGCAGCGTGGGCGGTGCAAGCGCGTGCTGTGACGGAGTTGTTCGAGGTGGAGGCCATCGGCGAGGAGACCGGCGGCGGTCTTGGGGCCGATGCCGCGGACACCGGGGATGTTGTCGGAGGCGTCACCGGTGAGGGCACGCAGATCCGGCCATTGCCGGGGAAGTACACCGTGACGGGCGTGGACCTCCCCCGGGGTGATGCGGCGCCGGGCTGGGGTGAGGACGGTGACCTGCTCGGAGGCGAGCTGGTACAGGTCACGGTCTCCGGAGTAGCAGGTGACCGTTCGCCCTGCGCGTGTGGCGGTGCGGGCGAGGGCGGCGATGACGTCGTCGCCCTCGTGGCCCTCGAGTTCGATCCAGCTGACGCCGGCTACGTCGAGGCCGTCCTTGACCAAGGGCAGCGACTGGATCGGGCTGTGGTCGGCCACGACTCGGTCGGCCTTGTATCCGGGATCCTTTGACCGGCGTGAGGCCGCGGCGTTCTCGCCATCGAACACCACCACGATCTCGTGGCCAGGTGCCTGTTCGAGGTGGGTCTTGCGGAGGATGGCCAGGAAGCCGAACACGCCGGTGAGGTCGCGGCGTCCGTCACGGGAGGTGATGCGCCGCTCGGTGAATCCCCACCAGGAGCGATAGAGCAGGTGGTGGCCGTCGACGGCGAGTAGCGGTGTCACAGTTGGCCTCCCCGAGGGCACACCAAGATGGATCGCCTGTGACCGGGGCGGGCGGGTGTCCACCGCACGACACCGAGGTGAGGCGCGGGGACGGGCCCGAGAGTATCCGCTGGCCGGCCGGGTCCGCTCGCAAGCCCAGAACGGAGGCATGTCGCACCAGGCATAGGCGGCGATCGCCGACCCGCCCGGCACGAACCCACTGCGACACGCCTCGGGGACATCGGCGGCCACGGTGACCTGGAACCCCTGCAGGCCCCTGGCGGGTGCGTGCTGAACGCACGCCAGATCGGCGACGGTAGGCGGGTGACTACCGTACGTTGGCTGTGCTGGGCCTGGGTGACATCTTCAGTCACCGCGCGCGACTACCGAACTCGTCCGCGCCACCACCGCACGAGAGCCCCGGCCGCCGGACTACTCCTGACCGACCACGACAACAGGACAGGTGATCCCGGATGACCGGCAGCGACGCCGCACCCATGCCCGACGCCCTGCGCCAGTGGATCGCCGGCCGCCTGCCTGGCACGTTCGTGTCGGTGGCCGACAAGTCCTGGGAACGCGACACCTCCAGAGTGTGGCTGGTGGAAACCACCGTGACCACGGCCTACGCCAAGATCAGCCCGACCGTGGAGGCGTTCTGGCGTGAGGTCGGCGCGTACCGGCACGCCGAGACCGCGCTCGCCCCAGGCCAGGCGCCGCGCCTGCTGGCAGCGGACCTGGGCCTGCGCGCGATCATCAGCACTCAGCTACCTGGACGTATCGTGCGCCACCTGGACCTCCCTCCGGCCGTGGAAGTCGGCGTCCACGAACTCGCGGGGCGGCTTCTGCGCGGCTGGCATGCCCACCCCGCGCCCGCCCCCGCACATGCACGGGAATCGTTCAGGGCGTCGATGACCGACCAGGCCGCCGAAGCAGCAGCCTGCTTGAACCTTCTCGGGGACGACCTCAGCGCCGCCGCGCGCGCCCTGGTGCGCGAGGTCGCCCACGACCTGCCCGCGCTGGCCGACTCCCTGCCCCTGGTCTACCTGCACGGCGACTACGGAACCCGCAACTGGCTGTGGGACACCGAAGCCGAACGCCTCGCCGTGATCGACTTCGAGGCCGCCGCGCACGGCCTCGCGGTGCAGGACATGGTGTGGCAGTGCGGTGCCCTGTGGACCACCCGACCCGACCTACGGGAGGCGTTCCTCAACGGGTTCGGCCGGAAGCCAAGCCCGGACGAGAACCGCGCACTGGTCCTGCTGACCGCCCGCCTTGCGGCCTCCTACCTGGCGACCGGCCGGACCACACACGACCAAGTCCTCGTCGACCGGGGACACCGCGCGCTGTCCTCACTGGCGCGCACCCTGCACTGACGCCCCTGCCGCCGCGACAGATGAGGATCCGCTCCCAGACTGCCGCGGCGCGGGAGAGAGTGGTGACAGAGGAGGGATGTTCGGTGATCAAGCATGCGACGGCGAGCGTGTTGATCTTGTGTCGGAGGTGGGCTGACGCGCGGTGGAGGATGGCGTTGATCCGACATCCCCGGCTGGACTTGTGGATGGTGCCAGGCGGTCACGTTGAGGAGAACGAGAACACCGCCGAGGCCGCCGTCCGCGAGGCGCGCGAGGAGACCGGCCTGAGCGGGCTGCGACTCCTGCCCGCTCCCGGCCCACGACTGCCGGAAGGGTTCCCGCTTCGTTCGGTCCCGCAGCCGTGGTGGATCACCGAACTGACGCGTTGCCCTCCCGACAACCACCTCGACCAGCCACACGGCCATATCGACCACATCTGGCTGATGGGATGCCAGGAACCCGCCCCCGCTGCGCCGGGTGAGCACCCGCTGGAATGGTTCACGGCCGAACAGATCGCCGCCCTCCAGGAGATACCGCCCGACACCCAGGTCCTGGCAGCCATGGTCTTCGCCGAACTCGATGAACACACTGGACTCGCCGGGATCGTCACTGCTACGGCGTGAGACGACAACGGTGCGGCAGGACTTCAGCTTCCCGACCCTGGGGATCGCCCCTCTCGATCTGCGTGCGGCGCGGGCCTTGCAGCGGCACGAGGCACGGTGTCGCATCGCCCTCATCCGCCACACGTTGAGGTGCCGCCGGGGTACATGCGGGAGCGCCCGCAGGGGCCAGGCCCGGTGTATCTGGCGCGTGGCGCGGCGCGAACCGGCCACCGTTCGCTGGAATGGTCGAGTGTGTGACGGGGGACGCCTTGGCGTGGGCGTGGGCTTCTCTCAACGCGGAGGCAGCATATGCGACGCAAGTCCTGGCTGGTGGTGGTGGTGGCGACGGCGGTGGGACTGGTGGCGACGGCGTCCGTGCCGGCGACGGCAGGTGGCCACGCGACGACGGGCGGACACGCGGTGAAGCGCGCGGCGCCCGGCGGGGGTTTCAACGGCCCGGTCATCACGCACCCGAACTATCCGCCCGCGGAGTACGCGGCTGGAGACGTGTGTCCGTTCCCGGTCCATGTCGACTCCCCGGTCAACCAGGTGACGATCGAGTCGTGGTCCAACGACGCGGGCCAGCCGGTGTACGACGTCGGCTACGGGCCGCTGAACATCCGGGCGCGCAACATGTGGACGGGCAAGACGGTCGTCCGCTGGATCAGCGGTAACGCGACGTTCAGCTACCCGGACCCGACCTCACACATCCTCACCGGCAACGAGATCGCCGAGACCTTGCACAAGGGTGACAACCCGCCGAACCACCTCTACATCATCGGCAAACGTGACTACTCGGCCATCCGGGTGGCCACCGTCAACGGGCACACCACCAAGACGATCCTGTACCTCAGCGGGCATCCCGAGGATCTCTGCAAGACCCTCGCCCCTCGCTGAGTTCATGGGTCTTTCACCCAACGATCGTCGCGACGCAGCCCCGGCCCCCTACCCCTCCGGGCAGTGCTGTCTCGCGGTCCTGGTCAGACGATCCCCGGCGAAAATTCCCCGGCGTTAATCACCCCCTGCGGGTGAGGCGTGGCCGCTGTCGTGCCATTCCGACGGCGGCCACGCCGCCGCGGTCGGCGCAGGGGTGCGGCAGGAGACGGCGGCGAGGAGGCTGAGTCGCCAGCGGTCCAAGGGAGCCGAGCCGTCACGGGTCCCGGTGCCGGTGTCGTGGGCCCGCTCCAAGGATGACTTCCCGTCGCCTTCGCCTGAGCGGAGCGACGCCAATCACATCGGGTACGCGGTTCGCCCCGGCCGCCGACGAGAGGGGCACGCCACCGGAATGCTGGCTGCCGCCCTACCGATTGCGTGGCGATTGGGGATCGACCCGGTCGTGCTGGTCTGCGCCACCGGCAACATCGGGTCCCGTACCGTCATCGAACGCAACAGCGGAATCCTGACCAGTACCTATGACGGCCTGTGCCGGTACTCCATCGGCAAACCGAACCTCCCCTAAGCCCGACACAACGGCAGCTGAGTCCGGCTGTCCGACCCTGGTGCGTGGGCCCCAAGCCCCGGGGCGTTGTGGCAGCACGCCTTTGAAGCGAGCCAGCTTCTCAAGCCGTGCAGGTCGTCCTTCGCCCGCTGCTTCAGCGCTCCGAGACAGGAGCTGCGCCTTCAGACGGCTCGGGCCGGGCGGAGTCGGACACCACCAGCCGACCGTGGAACCCGCCGCGCGCCTCCGCCTCCCGGGCTCGGTGCGCCTCCAGGTCTTGAGGCGACAACCCGTCGCCAGCCGCGAGAGCGCAGACGACCTCGGCCAACTCGACGACGTTCGCCTGGCAGGGATCGCTGATGTAGTCACCCAGCGCCGCATAAGCCTTGACCATGAGCAGGCTCCGGAACTCCCCAGGTTCGGCCACACGAAGCCGACCCGGATCGATGTCGGAGGCGTCGCCGTCACGGATCAACCACTCGGCACGTCCGCCGCCCTGCTTGGTCCGGTGCTCGAGCATCCCGTTACGGCGGTCCAGGGCCTCGACCCACTTGACGGCCACAGCCGCACTCTGAACCAGTTCGGTTCGCAGCTTGGCGGGCTCGCTCTCGGCAGCGGCTTCACGAACCTCCTCGTGAAGCACCTGCCACCAGGTCAGCGCCCCGGACTTCCAGTTGGCCTCCACCAGCGCCTTGGCGGCGTCGGCCTCCTCCTCAGAACCGGGCAGGCCCGTGCCGTCGGGGAAGTCCTGAAGGCCCCACATCGCATCCTGCGCCTGCCGTTCCCGGGCCACGTCGGCCAGAACCCTGCGCGTGCCCTCCGAAAGCCACTGCCCGGTAAGCGCCCCTGTGCCGTCGGTCATGCTCCCGATCCTGACAGCCAGCCGCCCGAGCCACCGGAGAACACCGCCAACGGCCATGCGCCGCCGACAACCTTGACGTCCTGCGCGAGGACGGCACCCAGGTCCGCCAACAAGGCCGGTAGCCGCAGAACCGGTGAACAGGTCCTCCGACTGCCTGCGGGTGGCCGCGTGCCAGGCGCGGGCGGCATCACATTGGTGCCGGTTACCAGGACCGGAACTGGCGAGGGGAAGAGCAGCGGACGCGCTGTCGGCACCACCTGCCGAGGCACACCCAACTGTGCGCGATCGTCAGCCCAGCCGAAGAGCCCCGCGCTGAGGCGGCTTGGGGCTCGGTTGTGGGAGCAGCGTCCGCGACGGTACCGGCCGCAGGTCCACCGCCCACCCCCTTGCGGGAGGAAGTCGATCCCTGAGAAAGCCCAGGTCAACCGGGCATGCCTCTCATACAGGCGTGATTGTCTGTACAACCTGGCCCGTGTGCGTATTAGTACGTGGTGGCGGGCTGGAGGAGCCACGAGAGTTAGCGGCCCGCACGGTGAGTAACCGAGCGCGAGCCTCAGTGCCGTCCGGCCGGGAGGTTCGCTCCACTCGGATCATCATGCGGCCGGTGCGGGTCTCGAGGATCGCGAGGTGGTCATGGACGAACAGGCGAACAGCGGCGCATCCGATGCCGGAGACGCGCCCGGCATCTTCGTTGGCGGGAACGCCTACGGTCATGTGGTCTGCGGTGACCACAACATCGTGTTCAACGCGGACGGCGGCTCGATCGTCAACGTGGCGACGCCCCGGCCCGAGGTCGTCCGCCGTGAACGGATCCGACTCCAGCCGCGAAGGCAGAACGCGCCCCTGGGCCGAGACGAGGACCTGGCCGCGTTGCGCAAGGCCGTCCGGTCCAGCGACATCGTCCAGCTGTACGGCCCGTCCGGAGTCGGGACGAGCACGCTGCTGCGCCAGTTCGCGGGAGCGGAGCCTGCCGTGGGGGCAGGGGTGGTGTACCTGGACGCCCGCGGCCGTGAGGTCACCGACCTCGCCCAGGAGATCTTCGAGGCCTGCTACCGGAGCGACGTCCCCTACGCCCCCGCCGCCAACGAGCTGCGGCGCCTCATGGTGGGTGTCGACGTCACCGTGTGCCTCGACAACGCCGACCTGACCGGCGAACACATCCAGGCGCTCGCCGACTATGCCCCCGCCGCGAGTTTCGTGCTCGCCAGTCACGAGCGGACGCTGCAAGGGCTGGACGGCACCGCCATCGCCGTCGACGGGCTGTGCGAATCCGCGGCAATGGCGCTCCTGAGCAGGGAACTTCCCGAACTGCAGGACGACGAGCGGGCGGCCGCATCCAAGCTGTGGTCGGCCACCGGAGGACGGCCACTGCTGCTGCTTCGCGCCGCCGCCTTCGCCCGAAACAGCGGCTCGGCTTCACATCTCCCTCGCCCCGGTGACGTCCCAGACCTCGTACCTCTGCTGCTCGACCAGTGCGGCACCACCGCCGAAGCCGTGCTGAAACTCCTGGCCACCCTGGACGCGACGCTCACGCCAGCCGACATCGGCGCCCTCACCGGCGCTGACAAGGCACTGTGCGAAGAGCTGGCCAGGCTCGGTCTCCTCATAGCCGATGAGCGCGGATACCGGTGCGCGGCCGACGCCGTCGCCGCAGTCTCCAACAAGTGGAACAAGCCGTTCCCCATCGACCGCGTCTGCGGGCACTACATCGACTGGACGGCACGGCCCACGACAGAACCCGAGCAGGTCGCCGCACGCAGTGCGGCCCTGGAGCAGGCCGTGGAACTCGCCCACGCAGCCGGGCATGACGCGCTCGCCGTGCGACTGGCCAGGGCGGCGGCGCCGAAGCTGGCCGCATCACGACACACTGACGCGTGGGCTCGGATGCTGGGACTCGGCTGGCAGGCCGCGCACAGCGCCGGAGACAAGCGGGCCGAAGCCTACTTCCTCCACGAGGAAGGAGTCCGGAGCCTGGTCCGGGGCCGCTACGTGGTGGGAGCGCTGCTCCTCGCCGAAGCGATCCACCTGTGGAGGAAACTCCAGGACGCCCACAGCGTCGGCGCCGCCCAGCACGCCAACCAGTTACTGCCGAACATGGCCACCAGCCCGATACCGGCTCACGGCGCGCCCCTCACACCCGCGAGCCACATGGCCAATCTCGCCCCAGTGCACCACACGGCAGTGATCGTCACCCCGCCGCCGCTTCCCCCAACGCCGGTCCCACCTTCCACCACCCCTTCTCTGCCGCACTCGGCCGTCCCAGGTACAGGGGCCAGGTCCCCGGGAGCCGGCTCCAACGCCCCAGGGGCCAGCGGCAAGGCAGGCGGCGCCGCCGGAAAGGCGGCAACATCCGCACCTCACGCGGCGACTCCTGTGGTGAGCTCCGCAGCCACCTCCACAGCCTCCTCCGCAGCGGGGGCCGCGGCGGGTTCCGCGGCCGTGGCCAAGTTCATCGCCATCGCCGCAGTCCTGATCGGGGTCGTGTTCGGCCCCAAGATTCTGGACGCCATCACCAAGGAGCTGAACCAGCCCTCGCCCAACGACCTGTCCGGCGTGTGGGTGACACCCGCCGGAACCGTGAAGATCACCTCGCAAGGCTCCGGTTCCTACGGCCTCGACGAATGCGGCACCACGTTGACGTTCAGCGGCGGCGCCGGAACCTTCGAGGGGACGGTGCCGATCCACAACCTCAGCGAGGGGAGCTGCGGCTCGCGGATCGGAACGGCGAGGCTCACGATCACGATCTCCTCCGACGGCAGATCCGCCACCGTGGAGGAGGGGACACCCATTCTCGACGGCGGCTCCCTGAGCCGGGCTTCCTGCTCCGTCTGCGGCAGTTGGACACGGCCGTCCTGAACCCCATGGCAGACAGCGAAGGAGACCATCAGATGACCAACCCGCCGAACGAACGTCCCACCGTCACCGTCGGCGGTGACGCGATCGGAAACATCGTCGTCGGAAATCAGAACACCATCACCACCCAGCAGGGACCGCCTCGTCCGAACACCGCACCACGCCGCGACGACGCGGCACGGAACCCGACCTACCGGCCGCTGCTGGCGGCCGACATCGCCCGCTCCTCAGGTCGCGGCAACGCCGCGTCCACCGCGATCCGAGGCGCGCTGCGGACAGCACTCCAGGAATCCCTCCGGCAGAGCGGCATCGAGTGGGACCACTGTCAGATCCACGACCTGGGCGACGGATTCAGGATCGCGGCACCCGCCCACACCCCCAAAACCGCGATGATCCACCCCCTGCTGCAGCAGCTGGCCCACCAGCTTCACTCTCACAACCGGCTGGCTGGTGAACTCACGCAGATCCGCGTCAGAGTCGCTCTTCACGCCGGGGACATCGCCATCGACGACACCGGAGCGGCCAACGGCCGCCCCCTGGAAATCCTCGCCCGCATGCTCGACGCCACACCCCTGCGCGCCGCCCTGGACGCAGCCCCGCCGGCCCACCCCCTGGCGGCCCTGCTGTCCGCCCACTTCTACGAAGAGACCGTCCCCCACGGATACCCGGGCATCAACGCCGAGGACTTCCACCGGTGCCCGTTCACCACCAAGGAGTACACCGCTGACGCCTGGCTCTATGCCCCGGGCAGTTCGCTCCCTGCCCGTGCCTCTGAAGCCCGGCAGCAGCCCTGAACCAGACACGGCATGTTCTGGTCGGCCGCACGGTCGGGACCGGACCGCCGACACAAAGACGCTCCAGGGGCGTATGCACATCGGGAAGGTTCCGACGCCGGTACGACGTTCGGTCGTCCGGGTGAGGCCATCGGGCCTGTCCAGAGTTAGCGGCTCTGTCTCGTATTTCGGTGGTGGCGCTGGGTGTTCGTCAGTGCAGCAGGATGCGGTGGCGTAGGAGGTCGAATCCGGCGTGGCCGTGCATCTGCCTCATGATCCGTTTGGTGCGGGTTCGTTGACGCCTTCGGTTCGGCCGTTGTGGTGCGGGAGGGTGAGGCCGGCGTTCACGGCCTGGCGGTCGAGTTCGAGGCCGTTGATGAAGCCGTGCAGGTGGGGCAGGTCGGCGGCTCCGGTGGTGGCGATCCAGGCGGCGCACCGGACGTCCCGCCGCCGGACCGCCAGGCTTGGCCTGGCAGGCGATCACCCAACGCCACTACCGATTACGGGACAGAGCCGGAAAACCGTGCAGTCCCCTTGTTGCCGGCCTTCTGCGCCCCACCCGCCCGGCCCGCCTGGTCATCACTTCGGTCCGCCGCCGCCTTACCCCGTGATCCATTTGGGGTGAGGTGCTGGGGACCCCGCAGGCAGGGGTGGTCATAAGTGCGCCTGACCTGCGCGGTCCCTACCACCTAGAGATCGATTCCCCGCCGGCGTCCGATCGTTTCCCGCCCCAGGGCACCTGCCATACGGTGACGGCGTCACCAGCGTTATTCATGGACAATCAGGAACGGTTCGACATGAGGCGTGGCAAGGTCGGGCTCGACCGGAAGGCGGCCGCGGTTTGAGCGAGCACAGTGTGACCGCTGCCCGCCTCGTAACCTTCCGGCCTCCGAACTCCCCGGTATCGCTGACTCGGTGCGGGCCTGGCTGGGTGAGGATGCTCGTCTGAACAGTCAGGCGCCTGCTGGCTGGGCCGATGCGAGTCGGCCCAGCTGTGTTGCCAGCGAGCCGGCGTATCGCTGTGGGGCTGGGATGCGCGAGCGAATGCACCGTTGCTTAGCCGCCCATTCATCTGAGCAAGTGGCTGAAGAGGAGGTTGCCGTCGCCTCCTCGGTCGGCCCCTCATCTGGAGGTTGAGCCTGTTCCGGCGATCGCGGCGTCCGAAGTCGGAGAGAGCCTGAACGTGGCGATCTTCCTACGCCGCAACCTTGCCACGATCTCCTCCACTGTCCGGGACACCGTGGACGCTCTGAGTCGACTCCCCGCACGAACGGACCACACGGCAAGCAACCCGCTGGAAAGCGACAAAGTCCGCGCCGCCGTCGCCAATCGGCACACAGGTCAACTCCAGCAGACGGCGCGCTGCTGGAGTACTCGTCGGCCTGTGGTCGGGTGATGCCGGGGCCGTCGTCCGGCCCTGGCATCACCCGAGGAATCGCGTTAGCCGATGTAGAGGGTGGGGGACCATCCGGCGTCGAAGTAGGTGGGCGAACGGAACGTCGCGTGGGCGGAGTAGTGCCCCACCGGCACACCGGCCCACGGACCCACCAGGCTTCCCTGGTGGGTGTCGACGATGCGCCCCTGCTTCCCAGCGTTGCCGACGGTCTGCCCGGTGTCGGTGTTCACCACGGTGAGGGTCATGTCGACGGAGTTGTGGCCGTCTTCGCGCGTGTAGACCGAGGCCTGCAGTGACGTACCGCTGGAGGAGATGCACACCTGGACGAGCATCCCGTCCACTTCGTGGGTGGGGCCGCAGCCGCCGCCACTGTTGGCTGAGGCCGGCAGCGCGGTGATCAGGCCTGCCCCTGCGGTGACGGTCACCATGGCGGCGGCTGCGGCGAGACGGAGCTTCATTGGTCCTCCTGGAGGCTTTCACTTAACCGATGAGATTGACCGAATGACATGGTCGATGTCAGATGTCTCGGCCGGGCAGTGCCGATAGGGCGAGAGGGGTGACGGATAAAACTATCGGCGCCAACGTGAGCGCTCCCCTAGGGGGGAGGGCCGGGCGGGGCAGTGAAGGCGATGTGGTTGATCCATGCACCCGGAACGTCGGCGATTGATTGTCTCCCGCCTAAGCGGATGTCCTTATTGCCGGACGAGGTAGGTCGAGGATGTTCTCAGAGGTCTGGCCGTGGCATCTGGCGCCAGTTGACGTCGCCCGAACCGCCGCTGGCGGGGCCGAGATCCTGATGGCGCAAGAGTCGGCTCGTGCGGGCGCGGCCAAAGAGATCGCGACGACGGAAGGAAGGCGGCGCCGACCGTAGCGCCCGCAGTAGCGATTCTCAAACTCGGACGAGAGTCCATGATCCTCCTTTCGGGAAATATAAGTCCTTTGCAGGGTCGGCGTATGCTGTTTTGATTGCCGGTCACCGGACCTGCCGGGTGGAGAGTTGATGACGAACGGCGATGCTGGGAACATCGTTTCGTCTCGCGGTCGCCCATTTCGCGAAATCCAAGTCTCATGTGCGTCGTGGGGCTTCGCTGGTACCAGGATGCCGAGGCTGCGGAGTGGAGTCCTGTTTCCCGTACGAACCCGCACAACCCGTACAGTTCGCCTTAGACTCTCCCTATCGGGAGCACTGCTGTGCGGGGGCGTTGTGGGTGAGCATCGGAAGGTGCCGGATCCCGGCCAAGCCGGGGATCTGGCGGAGTTCGTCGCTTTACTGGGTGAGCTGCGTGTATATGCAGGGATGCCGTCTTACCGGATGCTGGCCGGCAGAGTCGGGTCGCTGATGCGGCCGGCCCGGGAGGTCCCGGTCACCACAGTGGTGGACGTGTTCAAGACCGGTCGCCGGCGCTTGGACCTGGATCTGGTGATGGCGGTCGTCCGGGCCCTGGGGGTGGGGGAGGAGGATGTGGCGGCCTGGCGCGAGGCGTGCGTCAAGGTGCACGGGCTGGCGAGGACCGGCGGCCCGGTCGGTGTGTTCGGTCAGCTTCCCGCGGAGCTCGCGACCTTCACCGGTCGCGATCACGTACTGGCGCGGCTCATCGAAACGGCCACCCGCCCCGACGGCGGCGTCGACGGGGGCCAGGCCGCCCGAACGGTCGTGATCTCGGCGATCGAGGGGATGGCGGGGGTGGGCAAGACCCAGCTCGCCGTCCGCACCGCACATCAGCTGCTGCGCGCCGGCCATTTCACCGACCTGCAGCTGTATGTGAACCTACGCGGCTTCGACCCCGACGCCCCGCCTGCCGACCCTGCTGCGGTGCTGGAGGCGTTCTTACGGCAGCTCGGCGTGCCCGCGCAGCAGATCCCGGTGCCCCGGCAGGAGCGGGCAGCGATGTACCGCGACCGGCTGCGCGAACGCAGCGCGCTGATCCTGCTCGACAACGCCGCCGACGAACAGCAGGTTCACGACCTCATCCCCGCCGGCCCGGCCTGCCTGGTCCTGATCACCAGCCGCCGTAGCCTCGCCGGTCTTGACGGCGTCACCCCTTACCTGATCGATACCTTCACCGGGTCCGAGTCACTGGACCTGCTCATGCGGATCGTCGGACGAGGCCGCGTCACCGCCGAACCCGAAGCGGCCACCCGGATCGTGAAGTACTGCGAGCGTCTCCCCTTGGCGTTGGCGCTGACCGCCGCGCGGCTCCGCTCCCGGCCCGGGTGGAGCCTGGCCGAGCATGCCGACCGGATGCAGGCCCGGCGGCTGGAGACGATCCGCGCCGGCGGCCGCGCGATACGACCCGTCTTCGATCTGTCCTACCGCAACCTCGCCGAACCGCTCCAACACGCCTTCCGCCTCCTGGGCCACCACCCAGGCCCCGACGTCACTCCGGCCCTGCTCGCGGCACTCGCGGAGTCCCCGGTCCACGAGGCTGAGACCGCCCTCGAACAGCTACAGGACGAGAACCTGGTCCGCCAGACCACCTCCGGCCGCTACGAACTCCACGACCTGCTGCGGGCCTACGCTGCAGAACTCGCCGCCGCCGACCCCGAACCGGACCCCACCGCACCGATCGCCCGGCTGGCGTCCTGGGCCGTCGCCACCGGCCACGCCGCGGCACAGGCCATTGGCGCCCAGCCCCTGCCCGACCTCTTGCCCGAACAGGCCGCACCGTCCACGCCTTTCGCCGGCTACGACCAGGGGCTGGCCTGGTTCGACGACGAACGCCACAACCTCTCCGCCATCCAGGACTCGGCTGACCGAGCCGGACTTCACCCCCGCGTGTGGCAACTCGCAGCGATCCAGAACGAGTACTGCATCGTCCGCCAGCAGTTCAACGACTTCCTGCCCATGCAGCACCTGGCCGTCCTGGCCGCGCAGGCCGCCGCGGACCCGGCCGCCGAGGCCTTGATGCTGTCCAGCCTCGGCTCCTTCTACTGGAGGATGGACCGCCTTGAAGAAGCAGAAGACCCCTGCCGCAGAGCCCTGGAGATCTACCAGACGCTTCCCGACATCGTCGGGAGGGCCCGGGCCCTGGTCGAATACGGCACCGTCCGAGGGCAGCGCGGGAACCACGAGCACGGCGTCGCCCTACTCACCCAGGCCCTCGACCTTTGCCACGGCCACCACATGCGTCAGGACCGCGCGAGGGCCCTGCTGAACCGTGGGCTGCTCCAACAACGCCTTGGGCGCCTTACCGAAGCCTTCGCCGACACTCATCAGGCCATCGCGATCCACCGGCACTCGGACGATCGGCGCAGCGAAGCCCTGGCCATCGGCAACCTCGCCTTCTTCCACCTCATCGACGCAGACCTCGACAGCGCCTTCGGCCTGTATCGGCAAGAACATCAACTAGCGCTCAGCCTGTCCGACACCTTCCTCCAGGCCGACGCACTCCTCGGCATCGGCGAGACCCACGCCACCGCCGGCGACTTCGACCAGGCCCGACAAGCCTGGCAGCAGGCACGCCACCTGTTCGAGCAGATCAACCATCACCGAGCCGCCCAAGTGCAACAGCGGCTGGACGCCATCGAGAACGAACGGCCCACCTCATGGACACCCACAGACTGGGGCGACCCGCAGCAAACGGGTCAAAAAGGGGCATAGATCGGCTTCGTGAAGATCGCCCATATTCGAGCGAGGCGGGTTTGTGTACTGAGGCCGTCAGGCCAGAAGGTCGCGCCCCGCAGCCAACCGACCCGCTGACCGACGCCCGCCGACCCGCCGCCTGTTGGCGGCGGCCTCCTAAAGGACCGAGGACTACAACCGGATCCGCGACACCATGGCCAAGGCCCTGGACGGCTTCGAGGACTTCAACCGGCGCGTAGTAGCGACTCCAAAAGACGTCCCCAGAGGAGTGGGCGGCCTCAAGGCTGGCCGCCCCAGGCCCGAACACCTCACGAGGAACCGCAAAGAACGCCGCTTCGACCTGCGGGCTGCGGATCCAGTTCTGCTGCTTGAGTGCGGCGACCGCCGCGGCGCGGAGCCGCTCACTCGTCGTGTGTCGGAGTCAGCGGCCACCCGAAATCCTAGAACCGTGGTGTGGCAGTTACATGCAAAGCTCAACGGTGGGTCGTGATGAGCGCCGAACAGCGGGCAGCTGCGCGTCCAGTCCGGCCCGCTCATCGGCGCGCTGCCGGAACCAGCTCCTGGCCCTCCCAGGCGAGAAGGCCCGCGCGAGTCGGTCGGTGACCTCTAATGCGGCAGCCGGGGAACGGCCTGGGCCAGTTCGCCGGCCAGACGGCGCGCACGCGTCCGCTGTTCGATGAGCCACTTGGCGTCAGCGCCTCGCCGCGTGGGACGGATCTCGTGGACGGTCACGCTCACCACGACATTCCGGATCCTGAAGGCGACCACCGTCCCCTTCTGCTCCTCGGCCTTGGGCGTGATTCGTAGCCCTGGTCTCCGAGTGAGGAGGCAGCACCTCGACAGGGAAGAGCACGCCACTTTGCCGATCTTGTGATGGTTTGCGCCAAGTATGTTCAGACGCCGGTAGGGCTCCGGCACGTCCCGCCGGGGCGACCCCATCCGGCAACGCCGGCGGATCCCATCGATGAGCTGCCGCCGGTCCACTTTGACGGCCACCCCGAACGTGCAGGCACCGGCAACAACGGCCCCAGCTGCGCCCACCGCTCATCGGTCAGATCGAACCGTCAGGTCTCCGCTGCAGCGGCCGCGAGGCCAGCGGTGTTCGGGCTTCTTTTGGTTGATGAACCCCTTGCCGCCCATGGCCCCCAAGGGCAATAGAAGCCACCCCGGTGGAAGCCTCTGACCAGCGCACACTCGGAATCGAGGCGCCCCTCCCGTTCCTTGGCACTTGCCGGGGCGGTTAGGGGCGGTAGTCGACGTTCGCCCCCATGCGAGCGGTACCCGCGTCGCACGTGTGGCGGGTGCGCGGGTGGCCCCGTCCGGCGGCGGGGCCGAGGCGGGGACGATCAAGGGCGGCGCGCAGTGGTGAGGCAGGGCCGGGGTGATTATGGTGATGATCACTTCAAGATCGTTTTGTGCGGGCGATGGAGAGGAGATGCCGTGCCGGGCTTCAAGAGTGCGCGTTCGAGAGGGATGCGGCGAGGGCCGTTGGTGGTCCTGGTCGCGGGGATGATGGCGGTCGGAGTGGTGTCTCCCGCGGCTGCCGGAGTCCAGTACGAGGCAGGCTCGGCAGGGCTTGGAGATCCGTACTTCCCCAACAGCGGGAACGGCGGTTACGACGTCCAGCGCTACTACCTGAAGACCGACTACGACCCGGCGACACGGGTGCTGACCGGGACGACCACCATCACGGCAACGGCCACGCAGAACCTGTCGCGGTTCAACCTCGACCTCTACAAGATGAACGTGCGGTCGGTCCGGGTAGACGGGCGGGACGCGTCGTTCGAGCGGACCGGCGAGCGAGAGCTGGAGATCACGCCGTCGGCCGGATTGCCGAAGACGCGCGTGTTCACCGTGGTCGTCCGGTACGACGGGGTTCCGCAGCCGCTGACCGGGCCGTTCGTCTTCAACGACCTGTACGGGTTCCTGCCCACCAAGGACGGCGCGACGGTCATGGGCGAGCCCGACGGGGCGGCCACCTGGTTCCCGAGCAACGACCATCCGACCGACAAGGCCCTGTTCACGATCGAGACGACCGTCCCGAGCGGGCTCAAGGCGATCTCGAACGGCAGCCTCGTCGGGCAGTGGAGCGCCGGCGGCAAGGACACCTTCCTCTGGCGCGAGGATCGTCCGATGGCCACCTACCTGGTCAGCAACTCGATCGGGCACTTCAACGTCAGCACGACCACGACGTCCAAGGGCATCTCGCAGTTGGACGCCGTGGACCAGGACGTCGCGTCAGATCCCGACGCGCTCAACACCCCGCGTCTCACAACGCGCGTGACCGACGAACTGGGGGACCGCTTCGGCCCCTACCCGTTCGGCACCACCGGCTCGATCGTCCACCACAACAATGTCCCTCCTCTCAACCTCGAGAGCGCGCTGGAGACCCAGGGCCGCCCGACCTACCAGAGCCCCCCAGTCGAGAGGGGCGTGGCGCACGAGATCAGCCACCAGTGGTTCGGCGACAGCGTGTCCGTCCGACAGTGGAAGGACACCTGGCTGAACGAGGGCTTCGCGAAGTGGGTCGAGTGGTACTGGGCCGAGCAGCACGGCGGCCCGTCCGCGCAGGACTCGTCCCAGCAGTGGTACGACAACCCGCCTCCCACCCTGCCGTACCAACCCGCCTTCTGGGACGTCGTGGTCGCCGACCCGACGCGCGACGAGATCTTCCACCGCGCGATCTACTTCCGTGGCGGGATGGCCCTCCAGGCGCTCCGGCACAAAATCGGTGACGACTCCTTCTTCCAACTCGTCCGCACCTGGGTCGCCGAACACAAGTACGGCAACGCCAGCACGGAGGACTTCGAGACCCTCGCGCAGCAGGTCTCCGGCCAGGACCTCACCCGCTTCTTCAACGTCTGGCTGCACACTCCCGGCAAGCCCACCTCCTGGTAGTCATGGTCGCCGTCCGCCCCCTCAAGACCTCCAGGGGGCGGACGGGCTCCACCGGCAGATGCCCACCCGGAGCTTCCTCGCCGAATCCTTCGTCATCGAGCGCGGCGACCGCGCCCGCAGCCGCATCAGGCCGTTGTCAATCAGGGCGCAGCCGGGCGGCCTGGCCCATTGGACACCATCGAGTCGCGGCGTTCGGCACCTCGACCACCCTCGGCATCGCCTACACCCGCGCGCATCTCCGGGCCCCTACCGCCTGGGCGTCATCGCCAGCCGCCTCGGAATCGGCATGGTCATGGGCGCGGTGATCAGCCCGGTGCGGCCGCCGGCCCGTGCCGGAGGGCACAAACAACCCGGGCTGCGCGCCGATGACGCTCCCGGCACGCTCATGCCCCTGAAGGCGGTCGGCGCCGGGGGTGGTCGTCGCGGGAGGGGGCGGGCTGGGCCCGTCCGCCGGCACTCTGCAGGACGGAGCGGCCATCGAGGGTGTCCCGTGCGTGAGCTGGCGGAGGAGATCGGCGCGGAGGTCGGGCACCACGAGCCCTTCGGGCAGTCGGACGGCTTCACGACGGCCGAGGCTCCTTACCGAGCCTGGCTCCCCCCACCCGCGTTTCGCGATCGCGCCCGGGTGGGCGGACGCGGCGACCACCGGGACCTCTGACGATGCCGGCGGGGTCGAGATGGAATCGGCCACGGAGGCCCCGACCATGCCGATCCAAGGCGCGGTGCGGGGCCTGGCCGAACACGATGAGCGCCCCTCGGCAGCCCTGCACCAGGCCGCCTACGGAGTGCATTGCGCCACCAAGGAGTGATCCGCCTTCCGACGGCGTGGCGGTGGGCCGGGCTAGGTCTGCCAGCGGGCCGTCAGCAGGCGGAAGGCGGGGGCGGGCTCGGGCAGGTCGGCGCGCGGGGCGGCGGCGAGGCCGCCCAGGGCGATCGCGATCAGACGGCGGCGGGCCGCCCGCGCCTCCGCGGTGAGCGTGGCGTCGTCCAACTCCTGGATCTGTTCGACCAACGGCGACAGGCCCAGCTGCTCGATGAGGAGAAGGATGTCGGTCGCCGTGACATCCCGACGCAGTCCGCCGCACTCGTGCGCGCGTCCCACCAGGGCTTCGAAGTCGCGGTCCGCCGCGTCCGCGAGGGCGGCGGACCGCGGGGGCAGTGAGGTCAGCTTTCCCAGCGGCGCCAGTGTGCCCTGGCCATACTCGACGCTTTCGACGACCAGGCCCTGCAGTCCCTGCCACGGGTCGGGGTGGTCGGCGGCCGTGCGCACGGTCGCCGACCACTGCTGGTTCGAGAGCTCCAGGAGCCGTTCGTACAAGGCGGCCTTGCCGTTGTAGCGCCGGTAGAGCGTCCCCACGCCGACCCCGGCGGCTTCGGCGATCGCGTTGACCGAGGCGTGTACCCCGTCGCGGGCGAACACCTGGCGGGCGGCCCGGAGGAGGGCCTCGTCGTTGCGGGCGACCTCGGCCTGCCGGGCCTGCCGCTGTCTGGAGACACCCATGCCCGCCATCCTAGACCTTGCGGAATAGATCGCTCCGCACTAGCGTCTTCCAAGTGCGGAGCAAATCGCTCCGCACAATGGACGTGAGGACCCTCCCATGAACGCCGTAGCGACTTCATCCGCCGACGTCGACGCCATCGCCCAGGTCGTGGCCGCCGTCGAACGCGCCCAGCAGGCCAAGGACGCCGAGGGGTTCCTGGCGCTGTTCCACCCCGACGCGCTGTGGACGACCGCCCACGGCAAGGTCCTGATCGGCCTGGACGCCATCGCCGAGTTCACCCGCGCCGTCCTACCCAAGGACGACTGGGACGGGAGGGTCACCTACGAGGTCGTCCACACCCAGTTCCTGCGGCCCGACGTGGCCGCCGTCAAGGTCAGGCAGGTCTACCACGGACCCGACGGCGGTTCCGAGGGCGCTCCGCTGTACGTCATGACCAAGCAGGACAACGGGGCCTGGCTGCTCCACGCGAACCAGAACACCCCGGTCCAAACCGATTGAGCCATCACCTGCCGTTCCAGATGCTCTCCGACCCTGGACGCAGCCTGGCCCGGGAGCTCGCTCTTCGCACGTTCGAGGCCGCCGGGCGGGGGCATGGAGAGTCGTGACGAGGTGTTGGCCAGGGCCACTGCCCGGAGCGGGCAGGTGTGCGGACAAGGACATCGAAACGGCGCTGTAGAAGCTCATCGAACACGCCCAGGATGCGGCGTCACCGCGAGCAGGAGAAGCCCGACAAAGCCAAGCACAGCCACGACGAGGCCAAGTTGCTTGAAGGCGGCACGTGACCTGGACCGTTACGCCCAGGAGGTCCCTGCAGCTCCACGGAACCCAGCCGCGCGACTGAGGCCACCGAGGACGGTCCCGACGGATTGGCTGATCGTGGGGAGCCTCGCGTCGCTGGCTGCGAACGTCGCCGTGGCCGAGCCGACGCTGACGGGACGTGTCGTGGCCGCTGGGCCTTCGGGACCTCCAGTACCCACGACATCCCTGGGAAGTTCCGAAGAAGTTACGGGATGATTTGAGAATTATTGACCGAATTTCTTTTAAGATCATTTTGCACTCACCGTAGTTGTGTGAGTTCATTGGCTGTGGCGCCCGCCCTCCGCGGCGGGCGAGGATCGCAACATCCTCGGCTACGACCATCAGTGCGCCCACGACGCCTTGGCGCCCGCCCTCTGGGGCGGGCGAGGATCGTGTGGCCGTCGGGCCTACACCCACAGCGCCCACAATGGGGCGCTGTGGGTGCCGTCGCTCCAAGTGAGGCGGCCGAGACCGAGATGGGCGGCAAGCACGCCGACCCCTACGGCCTCTACCGCGGAGACGGCCCAATCAGCGCGCCCCTGGCCGCCAAGACCGGCGTCACCTCCGACGACCTGGCCATCCTGCGGCGCTCGATGCAGCTGATGTTCGAGCCCGTTGCGCGTCCGGACGCGCCGAGATGGCGTTGCGCGGCCTGTACATCTTCACCCACCACGACGTTTTCGGCATCGTCCCCGCCCAGGTGCTGTTCGACTTGATCACCGCCAAGGCCAACGTCGACGGCCCCACACGCGCGTTCCGCGAGTACGACGTCAAACTCGACGAGAGTGGCATCCCGGACGGCGTCACCCTCACCTGGATCATCGGGTGAACCCGGGCGCGGACCAGATTCCCGTCCCGCTGTCCGCACGCGAGCACTACGCCTACTGCCCACCGCCAGGCCGGGCTCATCCTGCTGGAAGCCGGCTACGCCGACGACATCAACGCCGTCCGCGGGACGCTCCTGCACCAGTGGGCCCACGAACCCGCCGAAGAGACCCGGCCCGGCGTCCGCACCCTGCGCGCCCTCCCCGACTGGCACAACGCACTCGGCCTGCCGGCGTCTGCGACGTCGTCGAACTCCACGACAACCGCCAGGTCGTCCCCATCGCAGGCGCTAAGCGATTCGACGACCGGTTCGAGCTGCACGACGGTGGGAGCGTCGGGAGCTGAAGTTCGTTCAGGGGCCCTCAAGGCCGAAGATCATGCCGTGCGGATCGCGGAGTTGGCAGATGCGTCGTCCGGATTCGACCTTGAGGGGGCCGCGCCAGTGTTCAGCGCCGGCGTCGAGGAGGTGTTTGCGGGCCGTGTCGAGGTCGGGCACGGCCCAGTAGGCGACGGGGCTTCCGCCGCGGGGGTTGCGTGCGTCGTCGGCTTCGTGCCAGCCCATTTCGACGCCGCCGACGACGATCCACGCATACACCTGGCCGTCGTCGGCGATGTCGGTGTGGAGGTCGGTGCTGAGGGCGTCCGCCCACCAGCGGGCGCACGCCTCGGGATCGGAGGCGAACGTCATGACGGTGCTGACGTGCTTGAACACGGGAGGCCCCTTCGGCGCAGGAAGGTCCCCATTCTGCTTCGTTGGTCGAGGTCGATTCAACCGTTAGGCCCGCGCCAGGTCAGTTTCCACAGTGCCTGCCCATAAAGAGGACGGACAAGTGGGCAATATTGGAAAAATGATGGCGACAATGGACGTGATCTCGAGCGTGGACGGAACAGGAATGCCGAACCGCTGAGCCTGAGGTGTGCTGTTCCCGGCAGGTACGTTCGGTCAGGAGTACGCGCGGAGCCAGGCCAGCGCGGCAGGGGCGGTGTGGAGGACGGAGATGTGCCCGTCATCTACAGCAGGTCGAAGTTCTGCCGTGGGGCAGTGGCGTGCCAGCCACTGGCCGTGCGAGATGGGCACGATCCGATCCTGGTCGCCGTGCAGGATGAGGGTGGGGGCGGTGATGTCAGCCGGATCGAATCCCCATGGCGCGACGTAGGCGAGGTCGTCGTCTATCAGGCCGCCGAGGCCGTTCTCGATGGCCGGATCTACGACGTTGCTGAACCACGACCATTCACCGGCGAGCGCGGCGTGATCGGCTGGCGTGAACATGTTGGGGTCGAACTCCGCACTCGCCTCGTACTTCTCCTTCGCCGAGCGTCCCTCGGCGGCGGCACGCAGGGAAGCCACGCCGCAGGGCGCCATGTCCTCGAACCAGTCGAGCCCCTCGGCGTCAAACGGCGCGATGGGGGCAACGCTGATCACGCCGATGACGCGGTCGGCCAGCAGCGCACCGCAGGCGAGGGCATGGGCGCCGCCGCCAGAGTGGCCCATAACCGCGAACCGGTCGATCGCCAGTGCGTCGGCGGTGGCGGACACATGCATGGCCGCTGATGCCACATTGCGACCAGGGACGGGACTCGAGCCACCGTATCCGGGGCGGTCGTGAGAGACCCAGCGAATGGACTGCCGGACAGCAGCCGGGAACAAAGGACGCGGAGGTGCACCGATGTTCGGGGTGCCGTGGTGCCAGAAGACCGTGAGCTGATTGGGGCCGTCGCCTGTCCCGGTGTCATAAACGTGCAGGGTGTGGCCGCCGTCCAACTCCAGATCGAACTCGGTGACCCTCATGCCCATACCGTACCGACAGGACTCCTGGCATGGCGCCGCACAGGCATATGGCATGGCCTCGAGCTTGTGCCGCTAGACCATGCCCCGGCCGCGTGCGTCGATCTCGCTGAGACTCAGCCTGATGAACTCATTGGTCGACCCGCGGGCGCCCATCGTTGGGGAGGGGCCGCAGCGTGGTGTGCCCACGCTCTGGTCTGCTGCCACCAGCAGATGGAAGTCTCTCAGGTGGGCCGGACCGAGGAATTCTCCGGCCTCCTCTCGCCCGCCGGTCATCAGCATGCCGACGTCGACAACGTGGCCCCGAAAAGCCCTCGCCACCACACCAGTACTGGCACTTCCCGAGGCAGGCGGCGGCTCCCTCCCCTGGGGGTGGTTGGCCTGGACCCTCTTGATCGTGGAGAGTCACGCGTCGCTGGCGCGAATGTCGCTGTGGCCGAGCCGACGCTGACAGGACGCGTCGTGGCTGCTTGGCCTTCGTTTGCCCGGTCGGTGCTTACGAGATGCTTATGGGCCAGCTGCGAGGCAGTCACCTCGGGCAGGGAGAGCAACCCGAGTTCTGCTTGAGCGAGGAGCGGCTTGCCGAGGAGGGACTGCCCGAAGGCAAGGCGTACCCGGATGCTCGGGGCTGGCATCTACAAAACTGGTCTGGGAGTGGGCCCTGGACCGCCAGGAGATGAATGGCGAGTTGCCGTCCCGGGCAGGTGGTAGGCCGGGCGTTCAACTGCAGCGCCCGATGGGGAAGGCTCGTCAAACGAGGCAGATGCGGCGGCAAACAGCCGGACGGCTTCAGCGAGAGTGTCAGCAACAGCTGCTGAAGTCCGGATCCAGATCGCCGCTCGACTCGTGGTGGCCTCCAGCACCCTCCCGGCTGACACAACGTCACACAGCGCCACACTGATTACGGGACAGAGTCGAAACTCGACAGTCCCTTTGGGCGAGTGTGGTCTGGGCTGTGACGTGCCACGGTTCGTGTCGTCTGATCTGCCGAGCTATCTGTCGTGTCCGTTGGCCCAGCTTGGGCCAGTGAGCCGAAGCACGGTGGTTGTCACATGGGCGGGCTTGTTGTCACCTGCGTGGTCTGGGTTTGTTGGGTCCATAGGGTGAGTGTCCCGTCCCAGTTGAGTTGGCGGATTCTCACCGATTCTCGTTCGGTTTGGCGGATTCTCGGCTACCTGGCCTCGCGGTGAGATCACCTGCCCCTTGAGGCGAGCCCGGCATCACTTGTCGCTCGT
>NZ_RFFG01000100.1 GCF_003696215.1 Actinomadura harenae
GTCCGGGACGGCGGCGGCGCGCCGGGAGGGGGCGGCGCTGCTCGGCGTCACCGATCCCGAGGCCGTGCTGTTCGCCGCGAACGGACGCCAGGCGGTCGCGGGCGCGGTGGCGGCCCTGGTCCCGCCGGGCGGGCGGCTGGGCGTCGAGCCGCTCACGTATCCCGTGGTCAAGGGGCTGCTCGCGCGGATCGGCGTCGTGGCCGTCCCGATCGCCGCGGACGAGCACGGCCCGCGCCCGGACGCGCTCGCCGAGGCGCACCGCCGTGCGCCGCTCAAGGCCGTGTACCTCCAGCCGACCCTGCACAATCCGACCGGGCTGACCGTCCCGCCGGAGCGGCGGGCCGCGCTCGCCGAGACGCTGGAGGCGGCGCGCGTCCCGCTGGTCGAGGACCGGATCTGGTCGTTCCTGGCCGACGAGCCGCCCCTGGCGGAGCTCCTGCCGGGCCGGACGATCATCGTGGACGGCCTGTCCAAGCGGGTCTCCCCCGGCCTCACGCTCGGGCTTCTGGCGGCTCCTCAGGGCCTGCGCGGGCCCGTCGCGAGCGCGCTGCGCGGCGGGGCCTGGCAGCCCACCGGGTACGCCCTGGAGGCCGCCACGGGCTGGCTCGCGGACGGCACCGTCGCCGCGCTCGCCGCCGCCAAGCGCCGGGACGCGGCGTCCCGGCGGGACCTCGCGCTGGAACGGCTCGGCGGCTTCGCCGTCTCGGCCGCCCCGCGGTCCTTCTTCTGCTGGTGGGAGCTGCCCTCGCCCTGGCGCGCCGAGGCGTTCGCGGGCGCGGCGGCCCGGCTCGGCATCACGGTCACGCCGGGCGCGGTGTTCGCCACCGCGCCCGACGCGACGCCCGCGGCCGTCCGGCTGGGGCTGGCCTCTCCCCCGCACGGAGAACTCGCGCGCGCCCTGGACGCCCTGGCCGACCTCGCCCGGCGCGGCCCCGACGCCGCGCACCGCGGCTAGGTCTCCTGCCCGGCGGTCAGGTTCCGGCGCGTTCGACGACGGCGCCCCACTCCTCGAGGAGCTCCTGGGCGGCGTCGGCGTCCGGGCCCTCGGCCCAGAGGTGCGTGACGGCGTCGGACGGGTCGGGCAGCACCAGCACCCACCGGCCGTCGTCCTCCACGACCCGGACGCCGTCGGTGGTGTCGATCGTCCGGCCGTCCGCGGCCTCCACGACCGTCCGCATGACGCTGCCCTTGGCCGCCCACGGCGTCGGCACCGAGCGGCGCAGCAGGTGCGCCTCGGGGATGCGGCGGTCGATCTGGGACAGCGTCAGGCGGGTCCGCGCGACCAGCCCGACGAGCCGGACGAACGCCGCGATCCCGTCCACGGTCGAGGAGAACTCCGGCATGAGGAACCCGCCCCGGCCGTCCGCCGCGAAGATCACGTCGGGGTCGGCGGCGGCGCGGGTCAGGTCGTCCTGCGAGGTGGACACCCACCGCACCCGGACGCCGTGGAACCGGCAGACCTGCTCGGCCACCCGCGTGGTGGTGACCGGCAGCGCGACCAGGCCGCCGCGGCGCTCGGCCGCGACCAGGTCCAGCATCACCAGCAGCGCGCGGTCGTCGCTGATCAGCGCACCGTTCTCGTCCACCAGCGTGATGCGCTCGCCGACCGGGTCGAACCGGACGCCGAACGCGGCCCGCGACGACGACACCAGCTCGCCGAGCCGCTGCAGGTCGCGCATCCGCTCGGCGAGCGTCTCGGTCGGGTTCGCCTCGTCCAGCTTGGCGTTGCGGGTCAGCACGTCCACGCCGACCTTGCCGAGCAGCGTCGGCAGGACGAGCGAGGCGGTGCCGCCCGCGCAGTCCAGGACGAGTTTCAGCCCGGCCTCGCGGACGCCCGTCCCGTCGACCAGGCGCAGCAGGTCGCGGGTGTAGGTCTCCACGACGCGGGCCGGATAGGTCAGCTCGGCGATCTCGCCGGGGAACGCGCGGCGGAACTCCTGGCGGCCGTACACGCGGTCCAGCTTGCGCTGGGCGGCCTGGGAGAGGTCCGCGCCGTCCTCGTCCAGGAACAGGATGTCCACGCCCTGCGGGTCGCCGGCCGTGGTGCGGATGTAAATGCCGCCGCCGCAGTCCTCGCGGGCGGTCTCGAACCGCGCCAGCGGCAGCGCGCACGCCTCCAGGTCCTGCACGTCGATCGCGGACGCCGTGAGCGCGCTGATCACCGCGCGCTTCAGGGTGCGGGCGGCGCGGGAGGCGTCCCGGCCGGTGACGACCGCGGTGCCCTTCTTCAGGGTCGTCGCGTACGCGCTGGCCAGCCGGACGGCGAGCTCCGGCGTGATCTCGACGTTGATCAGCCCGGACACGCCGCGCGGCCCGAACAGGTTCCGCTGCCCCCGGGACTCCCAGATCACGCTGGTGTTGACGACCGCGCCGGCCTCGACGGTCTTGAACGGGTAGACCTTCACCCCGTTGGACAGGTACGCCTCGGCCTCGATGACGCACTCGTCCCCGACGACCGCGCCCTCCTCGACCCGCGCGCCCGCCATGATGTCGGTGTTCTTGCCGATCACGCAGCCGCGCAGGTTCACCGCGGGCCCGACGAACACGTTGTCGTGGACGACGGCCCGGTGCAGGAACGCGCCCTCCTTCACCACCACGTTGCTGCCGAGGACGGTGAACTCCCGCAGCTCGACCCCGGCCTCGACCTTGGCGTAGTCGCCGATGTACAGCGGGCCCTTCAGGACGGCCTCGGCGTCCACCTCGGCGCCCTCGGCGACGAACACGCCCGGCGACACCTCGAAGCCGTCGACGGGCAGGTCGACGAGGCCGGACAGCATGTCCGCCTGGGCCTTGAGGTAGCTCTCGTGGGTGCCGACGTCCTCCCAGTAGCAGTCGGCGACGTACCCGTAGAGCGGGGCGCCCGCGGCGAGCAGGCGGGGGAACACGTCCCCGGACCAGTCGACGGACTCACCGGCCGCGACGTGGTCCAGCACCTCCGGCTCCATCACGTAGATACCGGTGTTGACCGTGTCGGAGAACACCTGGCCCCAGGTCGGCTTCTCCAGGAAGCGCTGGATGCGGCCCCGCTCGTCCACGATGATGATCCCGAACTCCAGCGGGTTCGGGACCCGCTTGAGGCCGATCGTGACCAGCGCGCCGTTCTCCCGGTGGAACCGCACCATGTCGGTGAGGTCGATGTCGGTGAGCGCGTCCCCGGAGATCACCAGGAACCGGTCGTCGCGCAGCGCCTCCTCGGCGTTCTTCACGCTGCCCGCGGTGCCGAGCGGCACCTCCTCGGTGGCGTAGCTCAGGCTCATGCCGAGCTCCTCGCCGTCCCCGAAGTAGTTGCGGATCAGCGCGGCGAGGAACTGCACCGTCACCACCGTCTCGTCGAACCCGTGCCGCTTCAGCAGGCGCAGCACGTGCTCCATGATCGGCCGGTTGACCAGCGGGAGCAGGGGCTTGGGCTGGTTGGCGGTCATCGGACGCAGCCGCGTCCCCTCGCCGCCCGCCATGACGACGGCCTTCATCTGTTCTCCTCAGCGGTAGAACCGACGGCATCCGTTCGAGGATGTCAACGGGGGGTGTCGGCTCCCTTCTGGTCGTCGGACGGGTCGCGGTCCGGGGTGGGGCGGGGGGCCGCCGCGGGGGCGGCGTCGTCGGCCTGACCGGCGGCGTCGTGGTCGGGCTCGGCGTCGTGGTGGGGTGCGGCGTCCTGGTCGGGCGGGGTGGCGTGGTCGGCGCGGGCCAGTTGGAGGGTCTGGGCCCAGTAGAGGGCGGCCGCCCACCAGTAGAGGGCGACGCCCCAGATCGCGAAGGCCCAGCCGCCCACGCGGGCGGTGGTGGCCCACCAGCCGTGATGGTCGCCGACCAGCAGCAGCGGGAAGGCGTACAGCAGGCACATGGTGCCCGCCTTGCCGACGAAGTGGACCGGCAGCGTCCCCGCGTAGCCGAGCCGCCGCATGATCGGGACGATCGGGGTGATGGCGACCTCGCGGGCGAGCAGGACGACCACCAGCCACAGCGGGATCACGTCGCGGACGGTCAGCCCGACGAGCGTCGCGAGGATGTAGAGCCGGTCGGCGGCGGGGTCGAGCACCGCGCCGAGCTTGCTGGTCTGGTTCAGCGCCCGCGCGAGCTTGCCGTCCAGCCAGTCGGACAGGCCCGCGAAGACCAGCACGCCGAGCGCCCACCAGTCGTGGCCGGTCAGCACCAGCCACAGGAACAGGGGCACGCCGAGGAGCCGCGCGAAGCTCAGAAGGTTCGGCACCGTCCAGATCCGGTCGGTCACCGGTCCCGTCCCGGTCTCAGCATCCACCCCGTGCCCGCCTCCCTGTCCCCAATGATCCTGACCCTATCGGTAAGGATGCGAAAGACCCCGGGGGCGTCCGGACGCCGGAGGCCGGGTGGCGGCGGGTGGGACGGGACGGGTCCGGCCGGCGGCCCTCGGTCGTCCCCCCGGCCGCCGGCCGTCCTGCCCCGCCCCTCGGGCCAGCGAAGCCAAGGCACTGGTCGGGAGGCAACCGATGCCTTCGCCGTCCGGACACTGGGTGCGCCGGGCGGACAGGACGTACGGTGGCGGCCCGGAGGTGAGCGGAGGCCGCGCATGGACGTGCGCTCGGACGTGCGCATGGACATGCGCTCGGACGTGCGCTCGGACGGCGGTCCGGTCACGCGCACCGAGTTGGTGACCGGTGATCTGGACGAGGCCCACGGCTATCTGTGCCGGACCTACGTGGGGCACCGGCCCCGGTTCAGCGGTGACCGGGCGGCGTTCCGTTTCCGGGCGGCGACGGCGGACGAGGGGCGGTTCTCGCTCGGCCGGATGACGCACACGCTCGGCACCCGCCTGGTCACCGAGCCGCGCGACTTCCTCGTCGTGGTGTGCGTGCTGGACGGCGCGTACGCGGTCGAGGCGGGGCGGGACGAGGCGCGGGCCGTCCGGGGCGGGTTCGTGGCGCTGCCGCCGGGCGGGCCGGCGCACGCGCGGTGGCCCGCGGCGGAGCTCGGTGTGGTCGGTATCACCCGGTCGGCCCTCGCGCGGGCGGCGCTGGAGGTCCTGGGCGCCCCTGTGACGCCGCTGCTGGCCGGGCCGCTGTCCGGGGAGCGGGTGCGGCGGTGGCGGGGCGCGGTCCGGTTCGTGTCGCACGAGCTGCTGGACGAGGCGTCCGGGGCGGCGGGGCCGCTGCTGCGGGCGGAGGCGGTCCGGCTGCTCTCGGCGGTGTACCTGACGACGTTCCCGGTGCTGGTCGGCGACCGTCCGGGGCCGAACGGGACGCTTCCGGCGGCGGTGCGGCGGGCCCGCGCGTTCGTGGACGAGCACGCGCACCGCGACATCGGCCTGACGGAGATCGCCGAGGCGGCCCGGACCAGCCCGCGCGCCCTCCAGGACGGGTTCCGGCGCGTCCTCGGGACCACGCCGACCGCGTACCTGCGGGAGGTGCGGCTGGACGGGGCGCACCTGGCGCTGCGGGCGGCCGACCCGACGTCCGGGGACACGGTCGCGGCGATCGCGCGGAGCTGGGGTTTCGCGCATCTCGGACGGTTCGCCGCGGCGTACCGGGACCGGTTCGGGCGGACGCCCCGGGAGACGCTCCGCGAGTGACGGGGACCGTGCGCGCGGGTGACGGGGACCGGGCGAGCGGGCGGCCGGGAGTGACGGAGATCATGCCCGGGGACGGGCGCGGAGGTGACGGAAGTCTCTCCGTCCGTACACCGTGACGCGGGGTTGCGGCAACAGGGGTCGCCGGGGTTACGGTCGGCCCGAGACAGATCGCGGGGGCCCGGCGAACCGGGCTGAGATCGTGGCTGAGACGGCCGCCGACCGCTGGAACCTGACCGGGTAATGCCGGCGTAGGGAGAGATCGAGTCGTCATGAGCGACAACACGTCCGCAGTCACGCACGCCCACAAGACCTACCTGCGGGGGTCCCGCCCGGACCTGCGGGTGCCGATGCGGGAGGTGCCGCTGACCAACGGTGACCGGGTGGTGCTGTACGACACCTCCGGCCCGTACACCGATCCGGGGTTCACCGCCGACGTCCGGCGCGGGCTGCCGCCGCTGCGCGCCGGGTGGGTCGAGGAGCGGGGCGACACCGCCGCGTACGAGGGGCGGGCCGTCCGGCCGGAGGACGACGGCCGCCGGTCCGGGGATCCGCTGCGAGACGCGGGGGCCTTCCCGCCGCGTCCGCCGCGCTCGGCGAGCGGGGGCGCCGTCACGCAGCGCGCCTACGCGCGGCGCGGGGAGATCACGCCGGAGATGGAGTTCGCGGCGCTGCGCGAGGGCGTCGAGCCGGAGTTCGTCCGGGCCGAGCTGGCGGCGGGGCGGGCCGTGCTGCCCGCCAACGTCAACCATCCGGAGTCCGAGCCGATGGTCATCGGACGGAACTTCCTGGTGAAGGTGAACGCCAACATCGGGAACTCGGCGGTCGCGTCGTCCATCGAGGACGAGGTGGAGAAGATGACGTGGGCGACCCGCTGGGGCGCCGACACGATCATGGACCTGTCCACCGGCCGCGACATCCACACGACGCGGGAGTGGATCCTGCGGAACTCGCCCGTGCCGGTCGGGACCGTCCCGCTGTACCAGGCGGTCGAGAAGGTCGGCGGGAACCCGGCCGACCTCACCTACGAGGTGTTCCGGGACACCGTGATCGAGCAGGCCGAGCAGGGCGTGGACTACATGACCGTCCACGCGGGGGTGCTGCTGCCGTACGTGCCGCTGACGGCGCGCCGCAAGACGGGCATCGTGTCGCGGGGCGGGTCGATCATGGCGGCGTGGTGCCTGGCGCACCACGAGGAGAACTTCCTCTACACGCACTTCCGCGAGCTGTGCGAGATCTTCGCGGCCTACGACGTCACCTGGTCGCTCGGGGACGGCCTGCGTCCGGGGTCGATCGCGGACGCCAACGACGAGGCCCAGTTCGCGGAGCTGCGCACGCAGGGCGAGCTGACGCGGATCGCCGCCGAGTTCGACAACCAGGTGATGAACGAGGGCCCGGGGCACGTCCCGATGCACAAGATCAAGGAGAACGTCGAGCTCCAGCAGGAGTGGTGCGACGGGGCGCCGTTCTACACGCTCGGCCCGCTCACGACCGACATCGCGCCGGGCTACGACCACATCACGTCCGCGATCGGCGCGGCGATGATCGGCTGGTACGGGACGGCGATGCTCTGCTACGTCACGCCGAAGGAGCACCTGGGGCTGCCCGACCGGGACGACGTGAAGGCGGGCGTCATCGCCTACAAGATCGCCGCGCACGCCGCGGACCTGGCCAAGGGGCATCCGGGCGCGCAGGCGTGGGACGACGCGCTGTCCGACGCCCGGTTCGAGTTCCGCTGGGAGGACCAGTTCAACCTCTCCCTGGATCCCGACACGGCGCGGTCCTTCCATGACGAGACGCTCCCGGCGGCGCCCGCGAAGACCGCGCACTTCTGCTCGATGTGCGGGCCGCACTTCTGCTCGATGAAGATCACGCAGGACGTGCGGCGGTACGCGCGGGACCACGAGCTGGACGACGCCCAGGCGCTCGCGGCCGGGATGCGGGAGAAGGCCGCCGAGTTCCAGGCGTCCGGCAACCGCGTCTACCTGCCGATGGCCACGGACGGCGACCGGTGACCGCCCGCTGAGGCGGACGGGAATGTCGGCGGGCTGGCCTTCCACTCTGCCAGCCCGCCCCTGGCGGCGCGGGTCGCGGGGTTCGGCGCGCGGGCGCCGCGGCCCCTGACCGGTTGTGGTCGACACGGTCCCTGACTTCCGAGTCATGGCGTTCCGGCATGGTCCGGGGCGTCCGCCTCGACCATGATCAGCACAGGAGGTCAGCCATGCTCATTCGCGCCGCCGCCGTCGTCACGGCGGCCATCACCCCCCTGTCCCTGGTCACGGCCACGCTCCCGGCGCGGGCCGCCGAGCCCGCCGCCACGGTCGTGCCGCTCCAGGTCACCGGAGACCCCGCCAAGAGGTTCAACCTGGTCGTGCTCGGCGACGGGTACACCGAGGCCGACATGCCGGCGTTCCGGCAGAACGTCGACAAGCACCTGAACGTGCTGTGGAGCATCGAGCCGTACAAGTCGTACCGCAGCTACATCAACGTGTACCGGGTGGAGATCCCGTCCAAGGTCTCCGGCGTCAGCTGCGACCCGGGCGTGACGGACGCCAGGAAGGACACGCCGCTCGGGATGTCGTTCTGGAGCGGCTGCCGGACCGACGGCATCCAGCGGCTCCTCGTCATGAACGAGGACGCCGCGAACACCTACGCGAACCTGGTCAAGGGCGTCCCGGCGGCGAACCGGCAGGTCCTCGCGCTGGCGAACAGCACGACGTACGGCGGCGCGGGCGGCTCGTACGCGACCGCGTCGGGCGGGAACGCGATGTCCGCGCTGATCTCGCCGCACGAGCTCGGCCACTCGGTCGGCGGGCTGGACGACGAGTACGACTACTACTACCGCGGCGTCCCCGGCGGGACGTACGACGGCGGGGAGCCGGACTCGCTCCACCACACGCTGCTGACCGAGGACCAGATGCGGCGGCGGCACCTGAAGTGGTGGCGCTGGCTCGGCGAGCGCAGCGAGGCGGGCGGGACGATCGGCCGCTACGAGGGCGGCATGTACTACAGCAAGGGCATCTGGCGGCCGAGCGCGCACTCGATCATGAAGCAGCTCGGCTACTACTACGACCAGGTCAGCCGCGAGCGGATGACCCAGGCGATCTCGGCGAAGGTCGACCTGATCCAGGACGGGACGCCCGAGGGCACCGTCGGCGCGGACCGGGTGCTCTCGGTGGAGACCCTGCACCCCGTCGACCACGCGCTGCGCGTCGCCTGGACCGTCGACGGGCGTCCCGTCCGCGCCGGTCACGACCTGGACCTGCGGAGGCTGCGCCTGCGGCCCGGCGTCCACAAGGTCGACGTCCGGGTGGACGACCCGACCGCGTTCATCCGGGACCCCGCGGTCCGGGCGTCGTTCGCGCGGACGCGTTCCTGGACGGTCGACACGTCCGTGCGGACGCCGCCGGACGCCACCTCCCCCGGCTTCGGCACGACCACCCCGACCGATCGCCCCGTCGCGGCGCGCAGCGTCATCGGCGTCGAGACGACGCATCCGGCGACGTCCGCGCCGCACGTCGAGTGGCGGGTGGACGGACGTCCCGTGAACGCCGACCGCGACCTGCGCCTGCCTCCGCTGCGTCCGGGAACGCACCACGTCACCGCGAGGGTCGGCGACCAGACGAGGACGTGGACGGTCGACGCGACCCCACCGACCGTGACGGCCCAGGCGCAGCAGCCGCCCGCGGGCGACCAGCTCACCCTGAAGCTCACCCCGTCCGACGACCAGGCCGGATACGTGGTCGCGGAGTTCCGCGTCGACGGCGACGGTTGGTACAACTACTACGGCTGGCCGACCGACTCGACGCGCCCGTTCCTGTTCACCAAGACCGGGACGACCATCGACAACCTGGTCTACGGCAGGCTCGCCGCCGGACGGCACACGATCGAGTACCGCGCGATCGACGCCGCCGGGAACTACGGGAAGCCGCGCACCGTCACCGTCACCCTGCGCTGAGGCCGGACGGCGCGATGACCGTCCGCCCGGCGTCCTGGGCGATCCGGACGCCGGGCGGACGGTCTGGTGAGGCTCCTGCGCGGCCGTCAGGAGATCTTGCGGCGGTAGGTCGCCGTGGCGAGGACGTAGGCGAGGACGAGGACGCCGAGGCACCAGGCGAGCGCCGTCCAGATGTCGTCGCTGACGGGCTTCTGGGCGAACAGGTCGCGGATCGTGTCGACGATCGACGTCACCGGCTGGTGCTCGGCGAACGCGCGCACCGGTCCGGGCATGGTGTGGGTCGGCACGAACGCCGAGCTGATGAACGGCAGGAAGATCAGCGGGTAGGAGAACGCGCCCGCGCCGTCCGGCGACTTCGCGGTGAGGCCGGGGATCACGGCGAGCCATGTCAGCGTCAGGGTGAGCAGGAGCAGGAGTCCCGCGACCGCGAGCCAGGCGAGCACGCCCGCCCCCGAGCGGAAGCCCATGAGCAGCGCGACGAGCACGACGACCACGACCGAGACCATGTTCGCGACCAGCGAGGTCAGCACGTGCGCCCACAGCACCGACGACCGCGCGATCGGCAGGGACTGGAACCGCTCGAAGATGCCGCCCTTCATGTCCAGGAACAGCCGGAACGCCGTGTAGGAGACGCCCGACGCGATCGTGATGATGAGGATGCCGGGCAGCAGGTAGTTCACGTACGTCCCGGGACCCGACCGGATCGCGCCGCCGAGCACGTACACGAACAGCAGCATGAAGGCGATCGGCATGATCGAGGTCGTGATGATGGTGTCCGGGCTGCGCAGGATGTGCCGCAGGCTCCGGCCCAGCAGAGCGGTGGTGTCGCCGAAGAATCGCGTGGTCATCGTTGTTCCTTGGTCGTGGTTCGGGCACCACGGTCGCCGGGGGTGTTCTCGTCGCCGTTCTCCGGGCCACCGCTGTTCGCGGGGCCGCCGTTCTCGGGGCCGCCGCCGACGAGGGCGAAGAAGATGTCCTCGAGCGTCGGCTGCTTCTCGACGTACTCGACCTTCGCGGGCGGGAGCAGCCGCCGCAGCTCGTCGAGGGTGCCGTTCACGATGATCCGGCCCTCGTGCAGGATCGCGATCCGGTCGGCGAGGTGCTCGGCCTCCTCCAGGTGCTGCGTCGTGAGCAGCACCGTCGTGCCGCGCCCGGCGAGCTCCCGGACGGCGTCCCAGACCTCGAGGCGCGCCTGCGGGTCGAGCCCGGTCGTCGGCTCGTCGAGGAAGATGACCGGCGGGTTCCCGACCAGGCTCATCGCGATGTCGAGGCGGCGGCGCATGCCGCCCGAGTAGGTCGCCGTCCGCCGTCCGCCCGCGTCGGTGAGCGAGAAGCGCTCCAGCAGCTCGTCCGCGACCCGGCCCGGGTCCTGGACGCGCCGCAGCCGGGCGACGAGGGCGAGGTTCTCCCGTCCGGTGAGGATCTCGTCGACGGCCGCGAACTGCCCGGTGAGGCTGATGGACTCCCGGACCTCCGCGCCGTTCGCCGCGACGTCGAAGCCGTTGACGGTGGCCGTCCCGGCGTCGGCCCTGAGCAGCGTGGACAGGATGTTCACGACCGTCGTCTTGCCCGCGCCGTTCGAGCCGAGCAGGGCGAAGATGCTGCCGGGGGCGACGTCGAAGTCCACGCCGCGCAGCACGCTGAGCTTCTTGTACGACTTCTCCAGGCCCTGGACGTGGATCGCGGGGGCCCGTCCTCCGGTCGTCGTCATTCGCAGAACACCTGGACCTTCCCACTCGGGTCGTCGACGTCGATGCGGACCTCGTCGAGCTGGTCCACCAGGTCCTGGACGTGCTCGGGCCTCAGCTCGGTAAGGTCGATCGGCACGCCCGACCGGCGCAGCTCCTCGTTGGCCCGGCCGAGCGCCTGCGGCGGGACGAGGGTCACGAGGCGGACCCCGGCGCGCAGCAGGCGGAGGGGGACGCGGACGTTGATGCGGCTCGGCCCGTCGTCCCCCTCGCCCTCCGCGCTCACCAGCACGCGCAGGTACTTGGCCCGGGGGGCCGATCGCGGCGCGGCGCCCGCCGGGGCCTCGGGACGCTCCGGCTCGAGGGCGTCGATCAGCCGCTCGGCCTCCTCGGCGGTGATCTTGTTCTCGGCCAGCAGACTCAGGATCTGGCGGCGTTGCTCGTCCATGGACTTCCTTCTTCTCGAACTCGCCTGACCGGCGTCACCGGCACGGGACGGGGGGCGCGGACACCGTCGCGTCGGCGACGTGCCCGCCCACTCTTTGTAGCTTGAGTTTTTTAAGACGTCAACGCCGGATGTTTGAATTTTCTGATGCCGACTTCAAGATTTTTGAGACCAGATCGCGCTTGCCGAGGTCAGAGCGCTGCCGGGGGATCGCGGCCGCCGGGCATGCCGGAGCGCCGCCGGGCGGCACGGGGCACCCGGCGGACGGCATGGAGGAACCCGCCGCGGCGACGGCGGTCTCGGGAAGGGGGTTAGGAGCCGGCCAGGGCCTTCTCGGAGGCGGCCGGAAGCGCGGTCGCGGACCGGGCCCGGATGACGCTCATGAGAGCGGTGGCCCGGTCGGCGCCGTCCGGGAGGGAGCGGGCGAGGGCGGCGGCCTGCCTGAGAAGGCGGGCGGCCAGGAGCGGGTCGTCGGCCGCGGCGGCCTTGGCGATCTCGGCCAAGGCGCCCACGCGGACGACGGGGTTGCCGATCGGGGCCGTCGTCCGCAGCGCCGCGGGCAGGTCGCCGGCGGCGACGGCGGCGAGCGCGGCGTCGAGGGTCGCCCAGTCCCGGTCGAGGGGGTCCGGCAGGGCCTGGGCGGCCGCCCGGAGCTCGCCCGCCAGGGCGAGGGCCCTCTCGGCGCGGCCCGCCGCGGCCAGGCAGCGGATCACCGTCAGGAGCAGGCCCGTCCGGACATGGGGTTCCGCGGCGGCACGCGCGACCCGCTCGGCGCGCTCGAAGTCGTGCCGCGCGAGCGCGTTGCGGAGCAGCTCGCTCTGGACGAGCGAGCGGACGTGCGGGTCGGCGACACGGGACAGGGCGTCGTCGGCGTGGTCACGTTCCTGCCTGCCGTCGGCGATCCGGGCGATGTCGGCGAAGGCGATGTCCCGGTAGCGCGCGGAGTCGATCGTCAGGGCGAGCGCGTGCGCGTGGGCGAGGTCGCCACTCACCGCGGTCGTGATGATGACGTCGTGGCGATCGTTCACTCGGCGGTCGGCCGTCCACGCGCACTGAGAGGCATGGGTAAAGGAAACCCCATCCGATGGTCTGCCGCCAGCATCGCCGCCCCCATCAGCGCGTCCCGAACACGCCCCCGGGAAGGGCGAAGCGGGTGCCGTCGGCGGCCTTGTCGTCGGTGAAGATGTGCACCGAGGAGAGGGCGTGCGCGAGGACGCCCAGGTCTGCGGCGGTCTCGTTCGTATGGACGCCCACCCAGTCGCCGCCGGCGCCATGGGCCCGGTGCAGCGCGAGGTCGACGGTCATCCTGTCGGCAAGCGACTCGGCCGCCTTGTCGTAGGACGGGGGAAGTCGTAGAGCAGGTTCTCGTTCTGCGCGGGCCCATTCAGCCCGGCTCCGCGTTGAAGTCGCGGTGCTGGAATAAGCAGGCCCAGCCCTGCGGACAGGCCGCGAGGCCGGACACGTCGCGCGCACCCCAGAACCGGTTGGGATCGGTCGGCAACTCGATGACGGCCTTGCGGTGGTCGGCGGCGACATTGTCGGGACGTTCGAGGTCGGGCGGCACCACGGCGTCGCTCCACACCGTCCGGGAGCCGGGCACGGCGGCAGCGACGACCGCGCCGGTCACGGCCGCCGTGACCAGCGCGGTCAGCACGACCACGGCGGCGAGCATGCGCCCCGGACGAGGGAGGGCCCGGTCGCGGTGACCGGGGTGACCGTCGGCGGGAGGATCGTCCGCCGGGACGCCAGAGAAGGACGGACCGCCGGGACGGGAACAAACGCGCAGCGGACCTCGACCGCCTCGCGCCACATCCATTCCCATTCGGGCCACGGGAACGGCCCCGCACACATGGGACCGCTCACCTACCCCCACCCGACGCCTGACGATCACGTGGTCGTTCACCGTCCCCGGCAAGACGGCGCGACCATAAACCCATGGTGACGGACCTTACTGCCAGCACCCCTCGGGTACAGGGCCCGAAGAGGGCGTGGGCAGGACGAATCGGTGCGACGTCGCATCTTTAAGGCACTGAAGGACGACCGACCTGCTGACGGATCGGAGGTCCCCGGCTGATGCGCCTAGGAACCTCCGCCCGAGCGTTCAGTGACTCGTCCCGCTTGAGTGCGAATCACTTGCGATCACTGAGGGCGAATGAAAAACTTCTCCTGGTTGCACCAGAGGTGTGTCCAGAGGCCCTCCCTTCTCAGGGATGGGCCTTCTTCGTTTGAATCACCGTGAAAGGCCCCGAAGCTTCCGAGCTTCGGGGCCTTTCGCATGCAGATCGAAGGGTGACGTAGTGTCCGAGAACGACCTGTTCTGCCTGGTTGTGGGCTTGGTCGGTGTCGTAATGGTCTTGATCATCGCGATCGTGATCATCGCCGTCCGAGCTCTGAGTGCGTGTCAGCCAGATGATGTGCCAACCGTCCTGCGCGAAACGACTCGGCTCGCAAGGGCGCTTGCCAGCTTCACGCCAGTCACGCGCGGTGCAGACAGGGAGGATGAAATATCTCCCCCCTCCGGAAGAGACGGAGCGCGCTAAATGGGCCGTCGACGTGGAACGCGACCGGAGCCGCGCTGCTACAGCAAGATCGACGATGAAACGGTGGCCGAACCGTTGCTTCGCTCGATCGTTCTCGCCATCTGTGACCTTCCACGAGCGCAGCAGGTGGTTCTTGCCCTGGCCGTTGGCTTGGACTGGTCGCCCGACCGCATCAGCGCACGAAGCGACCAAGGCGAAGAAGAGGTGCAGCAGCTTCTCGCTCTCGCTGGTCCAGCGATCGGCAGGAATGGGTCCATGTGGATGGCAGCGTCGCAGGAGGAGCCACCGCGGATCCTCGCTCCGTTGGTGAAGAGCTACCTGCGATGGGCTGGCGAGCGCCTGCTTGAGGAGAGCGAGGAGATCGTGCTCTCCGAAGAGAGCGGCGGACACTGGCCCGGCACTCGGGACTTCGAACCCGACAGGTACGCGTTCCCGCTGCCGTATGGCCCTGAGTGGGAGGTGTTCCTCAAGGATGTGCGCACCAGCTAGGAGGGGGGTGCCGTGCGCCTTGGCTGAGGGCCAGGGCGACTTGGGCACCTATGCGATCTTCGTGAGCAGAGGGTCACGCAGGTCACCATCAGCGACCCGCTTCCACTTCCGCTGCAGCACCAGCTTGATCTCATCGACCGGACGGCCGCGCATCTGTGACGTGAGCTGCTCGACGAGCTTGTCGAAGTCGCGTGATACCTCCCTGACCTTCGCTTCTGCAAGCCGCTTCAGCGCATCCTCGGTGAACTCAAACTTCATTCCCATCGATCCTCCCGAAGTCCACTCCGTTGCCGAGAGAGTAGGGAGGGGTCTGACATTCAACGACTACCCGTGCTCAGTCTCGCGAAGCCCCCTCTGGCCAGATGACCTGTACGGGGAGTCCTGCGTCTCGCGCGGCTTGGACAACGTCGGCGGTTCCGCCGTATCCGCGTGCGGGTTTTCCGTCCCAGACGGCCCACAGTTCGTCCGCGAGGGTGAGCATGAGGCTGCTGGCCTCCATGTGGGCGTTGCTCTCCGACTCTGTGAAGGGAAGCCGGTGGACCTCCTCGGCAGCTGACAGGAGGTGGTCGTAGGTGGTGTGGTGTTCCTTGGGCAAGCCGTGTCGGTACTCGGACGCCGGGACCACGGCGATCAGTTCACCCCTGTGGGCAAGGACGGCTTGGGCGAAGAGTGCGTCGGCGCCGTCGGCCAGGCAGGAGATTCCGACCACTGGGGCTGGTTGAGCGGTGAGGAGTCTGTCCAGCTCCTGGCTGACCAGCAGTTCAGTCGCGGGTGGCAGGAGGCGGTGGCCGGAGATGGCGATGCGCATGGTTCTCCCTACACGAGTGTGGTTCTGAGGCGATCGTCGAAGCGGGCGGTGGTTGGGTTGGTCGGTCCTGAGTAGTCGTAGCGGAACTGGCGGGCTCGCTGTAGGACTCGTTCCGAGCGCAGGGTGATGCCGGTGTCGAGGGCGCTGAGGGCGAGCGTGAAGGCGTCTTCGACTTCGCCGCGTTGGCAGGTTGCTGTGGCGACTTCCAGGGTCGTCAGGGCTGCTTGTTTTGGTGCTGGCTGGGGCGAGGGCAGTGACTCGGCGAAAGCTCGGGCCGCGGCTTCTCCTTGCCCGAGCCGAACGGCGACGGATGCGCGTGTGCGGGCAAGCTTGGCGTGGTCGAAGGGGTAGACCCATGGCCATGGCGGTGGTCCGTCGGCTGTCTCGATGGCTTGTTCTGCTCGTGTCAGGGCTTGGGTGGCGGCGGTCTCGTCGGGTCGTGGTCCGGAGGCGTGCGCCAGTGCTTCCAGGGACTCCAGCCAGGCGGTGGGGGTGCTGGATTCAGGGCCTTGGTTCAGGAACGTTCGTGCTTGCTTGAGCATGGCCAGGCCGAGGAGAGGGTCGGCGGCGGCGTCGATCTCGAAGGCGGCCAGGCTGCCCGTCATGTACGCCGCGAGAAGGCTGTTCCCGGCGTCTTTGGCACTGGCGATCGCCTTTCGGTAGAAGCCGCGTGCGCTGCCGAGGTCCAGCATGTCCATGGACAGCCACGCCGCGAAACCGGCGGCTTCGCTGACGGCCGCCGCGATGCTGGCTGCGTGGTGGCCCGCGTGCTGGCGAGTTCTGAGCGCCAGGTCGAGGTGTGCTCTCACGCCATCGATGAGGTCTTGTGACCGGAGTACGGCGTCCAGCCTTCGCTGCTGGCCGGTGATGGCGGTGAGCGTCCTCGCCGTGCTCTCGTCGATGGCACTGGCGACGCGAGGGATCGGCAGGATGGTCAGGAGCGCCATCGTGCCGAACTGTCTGCGGTTCGTGGGGTCGTCCTCTTTCTTACTCTCGCTGGGATCGCCCAGGCGAAGCAGGTCGAGGGGGATGTCGAGAGTACGGCTGACCACGCGCACCTGGTCGAGGGTCAGCGAGAGGTCTCCCCGCAGCACCTTCGACGCCCAGCTCTGGGTGTAGCCCAGAGCTTCGCCGAGGCCGGCCTGAGTCCATCCCCGTGCCTTCCTGATCTCCTCCAAGAGCGTCGCCATGTCGCAGGTGGCGAGAGCACGTGCGACGACCGGGTGAGACCAGAACTCGGGCAGCTCCATGAAATCTACGTTAGAGCGAGCCCGGTCGGGCGGGTGCCAGTCGCCAGAGGAATGCCAGAGGACGAGCTTTAGTCCGCGCAGTCGTACCGCCTTCCGCGCATGGGTGCAGGGAGTGAACATCAACGACATCGCACCTGACGGGTTCCGCCACTGAACCACCTTGATCGCTTTGGTCTCGGATGTGGCGGTGCGCTCCGGAAGGGTCCCCGCACCAGACAGAGGATCATCATGATCTTTGACGCCTCTCAGCGAAATGCGTCCATCACGCTCAGCCCGTTGGCGGGATGACGTGTCGGGCCGACACGCAATCAGGAGGGACGGGCCGCGCGTTGCGCCGCCTGTGCCGGAGGCCACGGCCGACGTTGGGCTTGTGGTGCCCAACCGCGAGCGCCTGGCCTACCTGACTCATCTCGCCGAGCATCTCCCGGCGGGGTTGTCCACGAGTTACAGCTACCGCGCGCACGAGGTCGTGATGCACGTGGTGTCCGTGAGCACCATCAGGAGCAGGAAGGACGAGCCGCCCCCGATTGCGGGCGTGACGGTGGGATGCCGCTACGAGGCCGGTGCCTGGTGGTTCGTCCGCAACGGAAACGGCTCCCGGTTCGCTGCCGCGAACAACCTGAGTGAGGCGGCGGGGGTCATCGTCCGGGCAATCGCCGATCAGCTCCGCAGACGAACCGTCCCGCATGAGCGGGCAGACGGTGCGGGAGGGAGGTCGGTGAGCGCCATCCGCACCGCGCGAACAGCCGAGACGACACCGGCCTCGGGGCGTCATCCGCTGACGGTGAAGGGTCGGGTCGCCGAGATCTACGGCGTTCCCGCCTTCGTGGACCGGGGCTGGATGAAGCCACGGTTCGCCGCGCTGCTGGTCCAAGTGACGATCGTGTCCCTGCACCACTGGGCGACTGAGGGACTCGTGTCGTTCCGGCAGGAACGTCCCAAGGGCCCGATCCGGTTCCTGCGCCGCGAGTTGCTGATCGTGGTGGGGATGCGGTCCGAGGGCGTCCCGTTGTCGGACGAGGTGATCCGTCGGCAGCTCGAGGGCCGGGGTGTCGACGCATGAGTGAACAGATTGGCAAGGCCCCCGATGCTCCAACTTGGCACCTCTCAACGCCGAAGCAGATGGCCGAGTCCGTCATGGGGCACTATCGCGGCCTTCTGATGAATCACGGTGAAGCACCGTCCAACGGGCAGGGGGCGGGGTGGCCCCGAGGGGAGCGATCCCGGATGTAGTCCCCCGCCTGCTCCGTGACGTTCCGGAGCAGTTCTCCCGGCCTGCTCCGTGAAGCGTCCGGAGCAGGCCGGGCACCAGACCCGGTGCGCGGACAGCCCGCGCAGGGAGGCTCTAGGAGGAGCCCGTGACCGGGCGCCGACCTCGTCCGCCACATCAAGACCCGGTCGCTGGAGCTGGCCGCCGACCGCGAAACCAGACGAGCGGAGCTCACCGAACTTGAGGCGGCCCTGCCGCCGCAGCATTCACCCGAGCTGCTCGACGCGTTGCCCGCCGGGCCGGTCGACATCAGCATGCTGCCCGACTCGATCACGCGGAAGCTGTTCGACGCCTTCCGCCTGGAGATCAGCTTCGACAAGCGCACACGCGTCGCTCAATGCCGAGTGACCTTGACCGGAACCACCATCGAAGATCAGGCCCGCGTCGCTGACGACGTGATCCCGGCGTCCGCCATAACGCGAACCGCCCGCGCTGGTGGTTCCCCTGTGTGTGGTGCCCCCGGGCCGGCCCTGCACACAGGGGACCGCTCACCCACCCCCACCCGACGCCTGACGATCACGGGGACATCCCGTTGTTGAAGTACCAGAACTCCTCCTGGGGGCGATGGTGCCGGTGAGGGGCCTGGTCGCCGGTGAGCATCACCGCGATGACCGCGCCCGCGAGGAACTCACCGGTCGCCAGGGTTCCGGCCGGTGCCAGGACGGCGATCACGTCGCTCCCGACGCCGCGGCGCATCAGCCCCTGGACGACCGCCCACACGGCCGGGACGAGCGCGATCGCGGTCACGACCGTCCAGATGACGTCCGCGGCGTGCCGCGCGTCGGCCCACCAGCACACGCCGCCCGCGATGAGCCCGCTCAGCGTCACGACCAGCAGAGCCACGTACCGCAGGTCCCACAGCCTCCGGGAAACGGACCGCTGCGGCGCCTCCATGGCCAGTCCCCCTTCCGGCCGTTCCGCACTTCGCCCGCCGACGTCATCACCCACGGTGATCCTTCGGGTGCGGGCGGGGTGCTCAGGTGGCGCGCCGCCGGAACGTCGCGCGGTAGTCCCTGGGGCGCTGCCCGGTGTGCCGGGCGAACAGGGCGGCGAACGTCCCGGAATCGGTGTAGCCGACCGTGGCGGCGATCCCCGCGACGGTCCGGTCCGTGGTCTCCAGGAGGTGGCGGGCGCGGCGGACGCGCGAGGCCTGCAGGTAGGCGAGGGGGCTCTGGCCGGTCTCCTCGGCGAAGCGGCGCAGCAGCGTCCGGCTGCTGACGTTGAACGCGCCCGACAGCGCGGCCAGGTCGTAGCGGGCGGCGAGGTTCTGGTCGAGCTCCCGCATGACCCGGCGGGAGAACTCGTTGCCCGGCTGCGGCAGGAGCCTCGCGTCGACATAGGGGGCCTGGGACGAGCGCGCGTCGTCCAGCAGCGCCATGCGCGCGGTCGCGCGGGCCACGCCCGCACCGCTGTGCCGGCGGATCAACCCCAGCGCGAAGTCGTACATGGCGCTGAAGGCCGCCGTGGTCGTCACACCCCGGTCGGTGACGACCAGCTGGTCGGGACGGACGTCCGCGCCGGGGCAGCGGCGCGCCAGTTCGTCGGCGAACAGCCACGCGGTGGTGGCCCGGCGTCCTTCGAGCAGCCCGGCCTCCGCGAGCAGGAACGCGCCGACGCAGATCGAGACGACGGCGCCGCCCGCGGCGGCCCGCGCGCGGATCACCTCCACCTCGGCGGCGAGGGACGCGAGCCGTCCGTCCGGGTCCAGGCCCGGCACGAGCTCGAAGCCGGGGACGACCAGGACATCGACCTCGCGCGGCGGCACGACCGCCAGCGCCACGCCTCCCGACGCGGCGACCCGGCGGCGGGGCGAGACGACCGACACCTCGAACCCGGCGTCGTCCGGGCCCGCGACGTGCGCGGCCATCGTCAGCAGGTCGGGGACGCCGAACACCTCGGACGCGAAGCAGCCCGGAAACGCCAGGACACCGACCCGCAGCGCGCTCACATCCGGCTCCCCGCCTCGACTCCAGGAATGGCGAGATTACCCTGATAGATGGCGATCTGGCCCGTCGCCCCGGAGCGTCCGCCCGGGCCACGCTGGCGTCATGAGCACAGTCAGCGAACGCCGCGACGACCCGATCACCGACTTCACCCGCCGCCGCGTCGACGTGGACGGCGTGGAGAAGACGGTCCACGTCGGGGGCTCCGGACCGGCCGTCGTCGTCATGCCGGAGATGCCCGGCATCAGCCCCGACGTCCTGCGGCTGGCGCGGTGGGTCCGGGACGCGGGCCTCACCGTCTACGTTCCGTCCCTGTTCGGGCGGGACGGCGCCTACCCGACGCTCGAGGACGGCACGGAGGTCGTCCGCCGCGCCTGCGTGAGCGCCGAGTTCCGCGCGTTCGCCGGAGGCGGCACCAGTCCCGTCGCGTCCTGGCTGCGCGGCCTCGCGCGCCTGGCGCACGCCGAGTGCGGGGGCCCCGGCGTCGGCGCGATCGGCCTGTGCTTCACCGGGAACTTCGCGCTGACCATGGCGCTCGAGCCGGCGGTCATCGCGCCGGTCGTCAACCACCCGTCCCTGCCGCTGGACGACCCCGCCGGGCTCGAGATCGGCGACGAGGACGCCCGCGCGCTCCGCGAACGCGTCGACCGTGACGGCATCACCGTCCTCGCCTACCGCTTCGACAACGACAAGTGGTGCGACGGGCGGCGCTTCGCCGCCTACCGCGCGCTCCTCGGCGACGCGTTCGACGGGCGCGTCCTGTCCGGGGACGACGCCAACACCGACCCGCCGCCGTTCTTCCGCGACCGGGTCCAGACCCCGCACAGCGTCGTCACCGCCCACTTCGTCGACGAGGACGGGCACCCCACGGTGAAGGCCCGGGACGAGATCCTCGCCTTCCTCACCGAGCGCCTCCTCCCGTCCGAAGGCGGTGGAAGGCCCCAGAGCTGACGGAGCCGGGCCGGGCGGGCGACTTCCTGTGCGGATGTCCCCGGCGCAGTTCGTCCAAGTCGGTGCGAGTGGTGGCCGCGCGGGTGCCGGAAGGCGGTCGGGGGTGGTCAGACGGTGCGGAGGACGGAGACGACGACGCCCAGGATGACGGCGTCGTCGCCGTCGATGACGTCGTAGGCGGGGTTGCGCGGCTCCAGGTGGACGTGGCCGTCGCGGCGGCGGAGCACCTTGACGGTCGCCTCGTCGCCGAGGAGGGCCGCGACGATCTGCCCGGAGTGGGCCTCGGGCTGCTGCCGGACGACGACCATGTCGCCGTCGCAGATCGCGGCGTCGACCATGGAGTCGCCGCGGACGCGCAGGGCGAACACGGTGCCGCGGCCGGTGAACTCGCGGGGCAGCGACAGCGTGTCGTCGACGTGCTCCTCGGCGGAGATGGGCGTCCCGGCGGCGATGTGCCCGACGACGGGCACGGGCACGCCGGTGCCCGCGGGCGTCCGCTCGCCGGGCTCGCGCAGGAACGTCCGCACGTCGATCTGGCGGGACACCGAGGCGGACCGGCTCAGGAAGCCCAGGTCTTCGAGCACGCGCAGGTGGCGGGAGACCGAGGACGGCGAGCGCAGCCCGACGGCGGCGCCGATCTCGCGCGTGCTGGGCGGGTACCCGTGCCTGACCACCGAGTCGCGGATCGTGGCGAGAATGCGTTGCTGCCGCTCGGACAGGGCCGACACGTCAAGGCCCCCGAAGCCGTCGAGCTCATCGTAGGTGGTCACGTGCGCAAGACTAGGGGCCGCCTCTGACAACCCGGGGGACGCCGGGGTCACGGTGCGCGTGCCGTGTCCCGGTGACTGGCGTTTTCTGTCGTATTGCCGGGTTCTTTACTGGCACATTTCGGATCTTCCGGGCTTCGTGCAGCTGATCTAGCATCGCGCTGACATCGCTTGGTCCCGAGTCCTGACAACCCCCGCCGCGGACCGCGGCGGAGACCGTCCCCGCCCGAGAGGACCCGATCGACATGACCCGACGTCTCATCGGGGCGGCCGTCGCCGCCCTCACCGGCGCCGCGCTGATCGCCGGCCCCGCCGTCGCCGCGAACGCCGACCCCGCGCCGACCGCTCCCCACCCGGCGCGTCCCGCTCCCACCGCGCCGCTCGCCGCGACCGACTACCACGCGATCGTCGCGCTGAGCAACTGCTCCGGCTCGGTGGTGCGCGGCCCGCAGTCCACCGACAGCGACCCCGCGCTCGTCCTCACCAACGGCCACTGCAGCGAGCTCGGCATGCCCGGACCGGGCGAGGTCGTGGTGAACCACAGCTCCTCGCGGTCGTTCAGCCTGCTGAACAAGAGCGGGACGGGCACGCTCGGCACGCTCCGCGCGTCCCAGATCGAGTACAGCACGATGACCGACACCGACGTCACGCTGTACAAGCTCCGCAGCACGTACGCGCAGATCAAGTCCCAGTACGGCACGGACGCGCTGCAGCTGTCGCCGAACCACCCGACGGCCGGGACCGCGATCAGCGTGGTGTCCGGGTACTGGCGCACGACCTACAACTGCTCGCTCGACGGGTTCGTGTACCGACTGCACGAGGCGGACTGGATCTGGAAGGACTCGCTCCGCTACACCTCGTCCTGCAACACCATCGGCGGGACGTCGGGCTCCCCCGTCGTCGACAACGCGTCCGGTCTGGTCGTCGGCGTCAACAACACCAGCAACGAGAGCGGCGAGACCTGCACGCTCGACAACCCGTGCGAGATCGACCAGAACGGCAACACGACCATCCACCAGGGCATCGGCTACGGGCAGGAGACCTACCTGCTCACGCAGTGCCTCACGGCCACCAACGACGTCGACCTGACCCTGCCGGCGTGCCAGCTGCCCAAGCCCGCCTGAGCCCTCCGGCCCCGTGAACGGCCCGGGTGTTCGTGTTCGCCCCACGAACGCCCGGGCTTCGCCGTCCTAGGGGCGGTAGTGGCGGAAGTCGACCGAGATGCGGTTCGGGGCGACGTCCAGGATGTGCATCACCGAGCCGTCCGGCCGCGGGAGGAAGGTCAGGGCCTCGACCTCCGTCCCGGACGGCAGGTTCGGGGTGAGGACCTGGGTGACCACGCCGGTGTCGAGCGCGATCTCGTAGACGGCCTTCGTGCCGCCGTCGGACGAGGCGTACAGACGCCCCTCGTACACCTTCGCGCCCTGGACATGCGGGATCGGCTGGCTGAGCGGGATGCGCTTGACCAGGTGGCCGTCGGTGAGGCTGTAGGCGTTGATGGCGGTGGCGTCGTACTCGGACGAGAGGAGGTATCCGTCGCCGACGGCCGTCCAGGGGACGCCGTCGCGCTGGATGTCCTGGGGCAGGGAGAACGCGGTGCCCGTGTAGGCGAGCGTCGTGGCGTCGTAGACGGCGATGTACGGGTGCTGGTACTTGCTGCCGTCCTCGATGGGGGCGTACACCTTGCCGTCGTAGTAGTCGATGCCGCCGATGTGGTTGTCGCCTTGGAGCGCCAGCGCGGTCGGGATCGCGACGTTGTTGGCCGCGAGGGTCTTCCCGTCCAGCGAGGTCTTGCTCAGGCCGTACTGCCAGGAGAAGTACCAGGCGCCGCCGTCTGTCGTGACGCCCTGGGAACGCTGGAGGGCGTCGGTCAGGTAGTAGGTGTCGCTGGAGACCTGCTGCCAGTTCGCGGCGGACGCGGGCGCGGCGGCGAAGGTGAGCGCCAGGGTCGCGGCGGCCACGAGGCTCGGGACGCGCCGGTTCTTCCAGGGGGTCGTGCGCATGGGGCCGCTCCTCGAAGGGTTCTCAGCCTTGCGGATGGATCGTGCAGGGCAGGCCGGCGCAGGTGTCGACGATCCGGCCGGTGCGCAGGAACTCGGCGACCTGCGCCATGGCCTCGGCCGACCCCCGGGTGTCGCCGTGCGGGTCGTTCCCGGCGGTGTTGGGGGTGTCGGTGATCGGGGGCGCGGGGGTGCCGCTGTCCCAGATCACCAGGCCCGATCCCGTGGCCGGGAAGCGGGTGAGGGCGGGCAGGTTCCAGAACGGGGTGACGTCCGGCTTGCGTCCCGGGACGAGCGCGGGCTGCCGCACCGGGACGCCGCCGAGCGTCCGCGCCATGACCTCGGTGGCGATGTTGGCGACCTGGTGGTCGCCGAACGCCTCGTGCAGGAGGACCTGGTGCGTCGGCGTGCCGGGCAGCGGGTCGCGGGTGACGTGCGCGGCGTAGCCGTCGCCCTCGCCGCGGTCCCACAGCATCTGGATGAGGTTCAGGACGAGCTGCTGTTCGAGCCTGTCCGGGTAGCTGATGCCGAGGAGCGTCTCGTACTGGGAGAAGTCGACACTGCGGTTCAGCATCGTGCTGTAGTTGATCCCGGGGACGATCAGCGCCGACCGGCGGAAATCGGTGGCCAGGGCGGTGAGCGCCGCCCCCTGGATGCCGCCCTGGCTCGCGCCCGCGTACGCCAGCCCGCCGCCGATGAGCGGGCGGCCGCCGTCCGGTGAGCGGAACGCGGCGTTCGCGGTGAACCCGCTCGGGTGGACGAGGTCGCGGCCGAGGAACAGGAAGTCCAGGTAGCTCTGCTGCTGCCGGTCCGGGACGGTGTTGAACCGGGTGACGTTCAGCAGGACGCTCGCGACGTTGGCGATGTCGCCCTCGGACATCCCGATCCAGTCGGTCGCGCAGAGCATGAGGTCGTGCGCCTGCGCCGCGCGCCGCAGCTTCTCGCTGTCGATCTCGGACGCGCTGCCCATGAGCCCGTGCCCGTACAGGACGGGCTGCGCGGGCGTGGTGAGCGCGCTGCGCGGGATGTTGCAGCGGAAGTTCGCCTTCTGCACGTTGCCCGGGATCTGCTCGGGCAGGCCGTCGCGTCCGTAGTGCAGGGACGAGCCGGGCGGGCCGCCGGGCCGGTCCAGGTAGCTGGGGACGTCCACGGTGCCCTCGACGCGCCGGGCCAGGTACGGGTCCTGGTCGGTGGTGAAGTCGGTGACCTTGCCGACGGTGAACGCGGGCGCGCGCTTGCCGAGCCTGCGGAACGCGTCGTCCCGCATGTGGACGGCGCGCTCGGTGAGGTTCCGCGTGGACGCGACGGTGAAGTCCCAGGCCAGGTAGAGGCCGGAGGTGGGGACGTGGTGGCCGTTCAGTTCCCGGACGGTGCGGCGGAGCGCGGCGCCGCGTTCCTTCTCGGTGGCTCCGGCCGTGTGGCCCGACAGCATGCGCCGGACGGCCGGCGTCGGCTGGATCGCGTTCCCGTCCTGGTCCTTGAGGCCGCGCAGGAGCACGAGGTAGCGGTGGCCCTCGCGGAGGTTGGTCGCGGGCCGCACGAGGAGCAGCCGGCGGGACTCGGGCGCGTTGGCGTCGAGTTCGGCGAAGTAGGGGCGGCGTTCGCCGGTCGCGGCGTCCATGAGGACGATCGGGGCGTCCGGGGCGAGCGAGCGGGCCATGTCGGTGATCGGGGCCGCGCCGGTCCGGGCCAGGTCCAGGCCCGGCACGCGGGTGAGCATCGCCGAGCCGGGCGAGAAGCCGTCGCTGCGGTTCCACTCCCTGGGGTCGGCGGGCAGCACTCCCCCGGCGCGCGGGGTCGCGAGCGGCGACAGGTTCACGCGGCGTCCGGTCGCGGTGGAGCGGTCGGGCACGGTGAACCAGTTGTTCGGGAACGGCAGCATGCACGCCGCGGTGTCGGCCGGGTCGCACACGTGCGCGGCCGGGGTGCCCGTGGTCCCGGCCGACGCGGCGGCGGGGACCGCCACGGCCGGGACCGCCGTCGTCAGGAGCGCGACCAGCGCGGCCCCGATCCTCACCGGGCCGCCTGGATCTGCCCGGCGATGATGAGGGCGTAGTTGGCCTCGCCCTGCCGGTTCGGGTGGAGCGGCGCGGCGGGCGACGTCGGCACGAACCCCTCCAGCCACTTGGCCGAGATCGACTGGCAGGCGTCGTGGCCCGCGCTCGGCGTGACGAGGTCGACATAGGTGGCGCCGTGCGCGGCGGCCTGCCGCGCGATCACGCCGTTCATCCGGTTCACGCTGCCCTGGAGCCAGTCGGCGTCGCTCGCCAGGACGGGCACGGTGGGCCAGCAGCCGCCCGGTTTGATGTACAGGCCGTAGCCGGTGACGACGACGCGGGCCTGCGGCGACCGCTGCCTGATGCCGTCCAGGACGGCCGACAGTTTCGGCTCGAAGGCGTCGATGCGCGCGGCCTCCTGGTCGACGCCGCCCTGGGTGTACTTGGTCTGGCACGGCGTCCCGGTCGGGAGCACGTTGACGCAGTCCTGCGCGACGCCGACGAGCCCGGCGTCGTTGCCGCCGATCGTGAGCGTGACCAGCTTGGTGTCGGCGGTCAGCGCGTCGAACTGCGGCGGGGCGATGCCCGCGGGCTGGCCGAGGAGGCTGAGGTTCTGCGGCTCGGTCATGTGCTTGGTCGCCGCTCCGCTGCACGTGACGTCGTTCAGTCCGGCGACGCCCAGCCGGGACGCGAGCTCGTGCGCGTAGTTGTGCGTCGAGCGTCCGCAGGCCAGCGGGCCGGTGAAGTCGGGGATGAGCGGCCCGGACGCCATGGAGTCGCCGAGCGCGACGTACTCGGGCGCGGCCGCCCGGGCGGCGGGCGCGAGCGCGAGCGCCGCGAGGGCGGCGGGGACGAGCGTGACGAGGGTCCGGCGGAGCAGGGACCGGGGTGTGAGGGGCACGGGGTCCTCCTTGGGGGGCGATGCAATACTCAGCCCGCCGGGCCCGATGACCATCAGGGAAATATCCAGAGATGGGCGGAAGATCCTGTGACGGAATCCAAACCGGCCGGTAATCCCTCCTCGACCGCCGGACGCCCCGGACCGCCGGCCGGGACGAGCGTCGCGCCGCGGATCGGCGGCGTCCCGGCGGACTCCCTGCTCGGCGCGCAGGTCCCCGCGCTGGCGCGCCGGATGGTGGCGACGTTCGCCGACCGCTTCCCGACCTACTCGGCGCTGCCGCGCGAGGAGCTCGCCGGGGACATCACCCGGGTCGTCGAGGACAACCTGCGGGCGTTCGTCCGGACGCTGCGCACCGGACGGCTGCCGTCGCGGGGCGACCTCGTGGAGATGACGCGGTCGTCGGCCCGCCGCGCCGAGGAGGGCGTGCCATTGGGGGCGGTCCTCTCGGCGTACCACCTCGGCTGGCGGATGGGCCTGGACGCGCTCGTCGCCCGCGCCGGGCCCGCCGACCTGGACGCCGTCGTCGAGGTCGAGCGGATCCTGCTGGACGTCCTGCAGCTGGTGTCGGCGGCCGTCGCGGACGCCTACGTCGAGGAGCACCAGGCCCTGCACGGCCAGGACCAGGCGGCCCGGCACGAGGTGCTGTCCGCGCTGCTGGACGGCCAGGACCCGCGCGAGGCCGCCCGGCGCGCGGGCGTCCGCCCCGCCCCCGCGTACGCCGTCCTCACCCTGGCCCTCGGCGCCCACCCGGACGAGACCGACTCCGGGGTGAGCAGCAGCGTCGCCGCGCGCCGCAAGCTCCGGCGCATCCAGGCGGAGATCGACCACCACGGACGGGACCGGGCCCTGCACGCGCTCAACGCGCACGGCGGGACGGCGCTGCTGCCCGTGGACGACCCGGAGACGGCCCTGACCGGCGGCTGGGAGCGGCTGACCGGCCTGGTCGCCCGCATCGCGGACCGCGCGGGCACGGCCGTCCACGCCGGGGTCGCCGCCACGGCCGCCGCGTCGGTCGCCGACGCCGCGCGGGAGTCGGCGGACATCCTGGAGATCGTCCGGATCACCGGGCGGGAGCCGGGCGCGTACCGGATCACCGACGTCCTGCTCGACTACCAGCTGTCCCGTCCCGGTCCCGCGCGGACGCGCCTGGCCGGGCTGCTGGCCGTCCTGGACGACCACCCGGTCCTGCTCGAGACGCTGCGCGCGTACGTGGCCAGCGCGTTCAGCAGGCGGCGGGCCGCGCCGCTCCTGCACGTCCACCCGAACACCGTGGACTACCGGCTGCGGCGCGTCGCCGTCCTGACCGGCCTCGACCCGACCTGCCCCGGCGACCTCCCGCGGCTGCGGGCGGCGCTCGTCGCCCACGACTTCACACCGTCCTGACCACGTGCGCCGCGTGGCCGCCGGACGAGCCGGTCGGGTGACCCCACCGGCGTCCGGGGCCGGCGGCCGGGTGTGTACTGGAAGGCGGGATGCGGCGCGTGCCGGATCGGGGAGGTCCGCTTGATCGTGTCCGCGCTGGCCGCGGAGTTCGACGACGTCGCCGGCTGGACGGCCGACGCCGTGGAGCGGCTCGGCACGGCCTACGCGATCCCGGCCGCGTGCCGGGGCAGCGCGAACCCCGCCACGCTGGCCTGGCTCGCCGAGGCGTGCGGGCTGTCCGCCGGGACCCGGCTGCTGGACGTCGGGGCGGGCCTCGGCGGCCCGGCCGCCTGGGCCGCCGAGCGGTTCGGCGTCCGGCCGATCCTGCTGGA
>NZ_RFFG01000101.1 GCF_003696215.1 Actinomadura harenae
GGGGCGGCCGCGGCCGCCGCCGACGGGGACTCGGCGCGGGTGAAGCGCTGGTCGCCGCGGTCGGCCGAGACCGAGTCGGCGGGCTCGGCCGGCTCGTCCCAGGCGGGCTTGGACGAGGCGCCCGCGACCGGGCGGCCCGGCGTCTTGGCGGACGGCGCGGACTTGGCCGCGGCGGACGTCACCGTCTTCGACGTGCCCGCGGACGGCGACCGGTCCTCGACCTTGGGCAGGTCGTGCTTGGTCTCGTCGACGGGCGGGGCGATCTCCACCGCCGCCTCGTCGCGGCCGGGCTTGGACGTGGCGGAAACCGCCTTCCCGCGGTCCGACGACCTTCCGGACGCCGTCCCCTTGTCCGCTACGGGCTTGTCCGTACCGGGCTCGCTGCTCACGTGACCTCCTGGCCTGGCGGCGCGGTCACGGCGGCGGGCGGGAGGGTCACTCGCCCTCGCCTCCCTCGGCCGTGTCGTCCTCGCCGGTGTCCTCCATGGACTCTACGTTCCTCGCGATCGCCACGACGCCGCCGCCGGACGCGAGGTTCATCAGCCGGACCCCCATGGTCTGCCGACCGGACTGCTTGATCTCGGCCGCGGTCGTCCGGATGACACCTCCGGAGGCGGTCATCGCGAAGACCTCGTCGTCCGGGCCGACCATCAACGCCCCTACCAACCTGCCGCGAGATTCCACGATCTTAGCGGTGAGGACTCCCTTACCCCCACGTCCCTGGCGGGGATATTGGTCGATCGGAGTGCGCTTCGCGTAGCCACCTTCGGTCGCCACCAGGACATCCTGGGACGGATCGGACGCAACCAGCATGTTCAGCAGATGATGGTCCTCCTCGAAGCGCATCCCGATCACGCCGGACGTCGCCCGGCCCATCGGGCGCAGCGAGTCGTCGTCGGCCGAGAACCGGATCGACTGCGCGTTGGTGGACACCATCAGCAGGTCGTCGTCCGGGGACACGAGCCGGGCCGCGATGACCTCGTCGTCGTCGCCCAGGTTGATCGCGATGATGCCGCCCGTACGCGGCGAGTCGAAGTCGCGCAGCGCCGTCTTCTTGACCTTGCCCTTGCTGGTGGCGAGCACCAGGTACGGGGCGACGTCGTAGTCGCGCAGGTCCATGACCTGGGCGATGTGCTCGTCCGGCTGGAAGGCGAGCAGGTTCGCGACGTGCTGGCCGCGCGAGTCGCGCCCGGAGTCCGGAAGCTCGTACGCCTTCGCCCGGTACACCCGGCCCTTGTTCGTGAAGAACAGGATCCAGTGGTGCGTCGTGGTGACGAAGAACTGGTCGACGATGTCGTCCTGCTTGAGCTGCGCGCCGCGCACGCCCTTGCCGCCGCGCCGCTGCGCCCGGTACTGGTCGGTCCGCGTGCGCTTGGCGTAGCCGCCGCGGGTGATCGTGACGACCACGTCCTCCTCGGCGATGAGGTCCTCGTAGGAGACGTCGCCGTCGAAGGGGATGATCTCGGTGCGGCGCTCGTCGCCGTACTTCTCCACGATCGGCGCGAGCTCCTCGCCGACGATCGCGCGCTGCCGCTCGGGCGAGGCCAGGATCTCGTTGTAGTCGGAGATCTCGGCCATCAGCTTGTCGTACTCGTCGATGATGGCCTGGCGCTCCAGGGCGGCCAGCTTGCGCAGCTGCATGTCCAGGATCGCCTGCGCCTGGATCTCGTCGATCTCCAGCAGCGCCCTCAGGCCCTGCTGCGCCTCCTGCGCGGACGGCGACCGGCGGATCAGCGCGATGACCTCGTCGATGCGGTCGAGCGCCTTCAGCAGCGCGCGCAGGATGTGGGCGCGCTCCTCGGCCTTGCGCAGCAGGTACCGGGTACGGCGGACGATCACTTCGATCTGGTGCTCGACCCAGTGCCGGATGAACTGGTCGATGCGCAGCGTGCGCGGCACGCCGTCCACCAGCGCGAGCATGTTCGCGCCGAACGTCTCCTGCAGCTGCGTGTGCTTGTACAGGTTGTTGAGGACGACCTTGGCGACCGCGTCCCGCTTGAGGACGATCACCAGGCGCTGGCCGGTGCGCCCGGACGTCTCGTCCCGGACGTCGGCGATGCCCTCGAGCTTGCCGTCCTTCACCAGCTCGGCGATCTTGAGGGCGAGGTTGTCCGGGTTGACCTGGTACGGCAGCTCGGTGACGACCAGGCAGGCGCGGTTCTGGATCTCCTCGACCTCGACCACCGCGCGCATGGTGATCGAGCCGCGGCCGGTCCGGTACGCCTCCTCGATGCCCTTGCGGCCGACGATCAGGCCGGCGGTCGGGAAGTCCGGGCCCTTGACCCGCTCGATCAGCGCCTCGAGCAGCTCGTCGTCCCCGGCGCCGTAGTTCTCCAGGTACCACGTGACGCCCTCGGCGACCTCGCGCAGGTTGTGCGGCGGGATGTTGGTCGCCATCCCGACCGCGATGCCCGCCGACCCGTTGACCAGGAGGTTCGGGTACCGGGACGGCATGACGGTCGGTTCCGCCGAACGGCCGTCGTAGTTCGGCGTGAAGTCGACGGTCTCCTTGTCGATGTCGCGCAGCAGCTCCATCGCCAGCGGGGCCATGCGGCACTCGGTGTACCGCATGGCCGCGGCCGGGTCGTTGCCGCGCGAGCCGAAGTTGCCGTTGCCGTCGACCAGCGGGTAGCGCATCGCCCACGGCTGGGCCAGGCGGACGAGCGCGTCGTAGATGGCCGAGTCGCCGTGCGGGTGGTAGTTGCCCATGACGTCGCCGACGACGCGCGCGCACTTGAAGTACCCGCGGTCGGGGCGGTAGCCGCCGTCGTACATCGCGTACAGGACGCGGCGGTGCACGGGCTTCAGGCCGTCGCGGACCTCGGGAAGCGCGCGCGCCACGATGACCGACATCGCGTAGTCGAGGTAGCTGGTCTGCATCCGCTGCTGGATGTCGACCGGCTCGATCCGCCCGCCGCCGCTCCCGCCGGTGCCCCCGCCATCGGTGGTCGTTTCAGTCACTTGCGTCAAACCTCTGCTCTAGTGGTTTCCGGCGGACTCAGATGTCCAGGAAGCGGACGTCCTTGGCGTTGCGCTGGATGAACTCGCGGCGCGGTTCGACCTCCTCGCCCATCAGGACGCTGAACAGCTCGTCGGCCTGCGCCGCGTCGTCCAGCTGGATCTGCATCAGGACACGGCGGTCCGGGTCCATCGTGGTGTCCCAGAGCTCGTCGGCGTTCATCTCGCCGAGGCCCTTGAACCGCTGGACCTGGTCGCGCGGGCGCGGGTCGCGCTTGCCGGCGGCCATGCCCTGCTCGATGACCTGGTCGCGCTCGGCGTCGGAGTAGGCGTAGTCGGCGTCGTTGCCGCGGGCGTCCCACTTGATCTTGTACAGCGGTGGCTTGGCCAGGTAGACGTGGCCGGCCTCGATCAGCGGGCGCATGAACCGGAACAGCAGGGTCAGCAGCAGGGTGTTGATGTGGTGGCCGTCCACGTCGGCGTCCGACATCAGGATGATCTTGTGATAGCGCAGCTTGGTGATGTCGAACTCGTCGTGCACCCCGGTGCCGAGGGCGGTGATGATCGCCTGCACCTCGTTGTTCTTGAGGATCTTGTCGATGCGCGCCTTCTCGACGTTCAGGATCTTGCCGCGGATCGGCAGGATGGCCTGGTACATCGGGTTGCGGCCGCCCTTGGCGGAGCCGCCGGCGCTGTCGCCCTCGACGATGTAGACCTCGGACATCGCCGGGTCGGTGGACTGGCAGTCCGACAGCTTGCCGGGCAGCGAGGTCGACTCCAGCAGGCTCTTGCGCCGGGTCAGGTCGCGCGCCTGGCGGGCCGCGACGCGGGCGCGCGCCGCCTGCGTGGCCTTGTTGATGATCTCCTTGGCCTCGCCCGGGTTCTCCTCGAACCAGTCGCGCAGGTGCTCGTTGCACGCCTTCTGGACGAACGACTTGGCCTCGGTGTTGCCGAGCTTGGTCTTGGTCTGGCCCTCGAACTGCGGGTCGGCCAGCTTGATCGAGATGATCGCGGTGAGGCCCTCGCGGACGTCCTCGCCGGTGAGGTTGTCGTCCTTCTCGCGGAGCAGGCCCTTGTCGCGCGCGTAGCGGTTGACGATCGTCGTCAGCGCGGCGCGGAAGCCCTCCTCGTGGGTGCCGCCCTCGGCCGTGTTGATCGTGTTCGCGAAGGTGTGCACGGACTCGGCGTACGACGCGTTCCACTGCATCGCGATCTCCACCGACATGCCCTCGGTGTCGTCGCTGAAGTAGATGACCGAGTCGTGGACCTGTTCCTTCTTCGCGTTGATGTAGCGAACGAAGTCCTCGATGCCGCCCTCGTAGTGGAAGGCGACCTCGCGGGGCTCGTCGTCCTCCGCGATGTGGTCCGGACGCTCGTCCCGCAGGCTGATCGACAGGCCCCGGTTCAGGAACGCCATCTCCTGCATGCGGCGCGACAGCGTCTCGAAGGACCACTCGGTGGTCTCGAAGACGTCCTCGTCGGGCCAGAAGGTGATCGTCGTGCCGGTCTCGTCGGTCGGGTCGCCCTGCTCCAGCGGGCCGAGGGGGCCCTTCCAGTTGTAGGACTGCCGCCAGTAGTGGCCGTCGGTGCGGATCTCGGCGTCGAGGCGGGACGACAGGGCGTTCACGACCGCCGAGCCGACGCCGTGCAGGCCGCCGGAGACCGCGTAGGACTTGCCGTCGAACTTGCCGCCCGCGTGCAGGGTGGTCAGCACCAGCTCGACCGCCGGCTTCTTCTCCACCGGGTGCAGGCCGACCGGGATGCCGCGGCCGTTGTCGGTGACGCGGACGCCGTTGTCGGCGAGCAGCGTGACCGTGATCGTGTCGGCGTACCCGGCGAGCGCCTCGTCGACCGAGTTGTCGACGATCTCGTAGACCAGGTGGTGCAGGCCGCGTTCCCCGGTCGATCCGATGTACATGCCAGGGCGCTTGCGCACCGCCTCAAGACCCTCAAGGACAGTGATCGAACTAGCGTCGTACGCCAAAGGAGATCCTCCTGCCGGGGACGCTCGCCGTCCCGCGATTGACGCGGTGTGCCCCGTAACACACGTAAGGGACGCCCACTACTCCTCGTCGGTGTCGGACAGAGCCTGGGCGACCCACGGCGGCGCAACATCCTGAACCCTAACTATCTTACCCGCTCAGAACCCGGAAAGAGGCACTGAAGGCCGCTGTGCGCGCGTGTGCCGCTCGAACGGGCCCGGAGATGCATCCCCCCATGGATCCCGGGGTGTTCTCCGTCCTACGGCACGCTCGCGCCGCGCCGCACCGGATCGCTCCGAACGCATGTTCCCATGCACCTCCGACACTCCCTTCCAGGCTCCTGACCTGCGGTCCCACGCCCGTACCGGGCAGGGAAACGCCGTCCCACCAGCCTGTCGCCCCGAACCCTCCTTTCACACCCGAGCCCCAATCTGTGGATAACTCTCCGCCAACCCTCACGTCGCCTAGAACACACGCGCACGAGCAGACTCCTGAGGACGGTCGGCCGGGAGTCCTGTGCCGTCCCGCCCGGCGTCGCCATGCCGTCCTTCCGATGCCCCGGAAGCGCCACAGGTTCGGACAGGAACACAGCCGTATCGAGGGACGCGGCAGGCGCCGCTCCGACGGGGGTGGGGAGTTTTAGCGGACGCGCCAGGCGCCGGTTCGGCGGGGGCCGGAGGAGGGGCCGACGACCTTGACGCGCTTGACCGTGCCGTGGCCGAGCTGTTCGTTCAGGCGGCGGACGAGGGTGGACGACAGGAGGCGGAGCTGGGTCGCCCAGGTGGTGGAGTCGGCGACGACGGTGAGCTCGCCCTCGTCGAACTTCTCGGGACGGGTGTGCTCGGCGAGTTCGGGGCCCACGAGGCCCGCCCAGTTGCCGAAGACGCCGCCGACCGCGGCGCGCTGCTCCCAGCCCCGCGTGGCGAGCAGGTCGCGGATCGCGTTACCGAACGGCTTGGGGTCGCCACCGCGTCCGGGCTCGCGGGCCCGCCCGGTTCCGGGCGCCCCCTTCCGCTTGCGCCCACGGCCCGGGAGGGTGCCGCGCTTCAGCGCGTCCGCACGAGCCTGGGCCAGGGCCTCGCGCGCGAGCTCGATCCCCGACTTGGCCGGAGCTTCGGGAACCCCGGAATCCACCGGTCCAGAGGAGTTATCCACATCCCGTGGATCGTTGTTCACCGATCCTCCCCCTTCTGGAAGCCGGCGCGCCGCGCGGGGATCACCCCAGCGTCACTTCTTCATCATCCGCCGCCTCACCGGCAACAGCGTCCCCATCCGTCCCTTTGCTCTCAGGAGCCTCGGCGACGACGGCGCCCTCCGCGACGGTGAAGGTGGTTCCGGTGAGTTCGGGCGGAACGTCCGCGGGGACGGCAGCGGTGATCAGGACCTGCTCGGCGGGCGCGACCATCTCGGCCAGGCGGCTGCGGCGGCCCGCGTCCAGCTCGGCGAACACGTCGTCCAGGATGAGGACCGGGTCGTCGCCGTCCGCGCGCAGGAGTTCGAAGGCGGCAAGGCGCAGGGCGAGGGCGAACGACCACGACTCGCCATGGGACGCGTAGCCCCGCGCGGGAAGGTCCCCCAAGCGCAGGACGAGTTCGTCGCGGTGCGGGCCGATCAGGCTGACGCCGCGCTCCAGCTCCTGCTTGCGCGCCTCCGCCACACCGCCCAGCAGTTGCTCGGCGAGTTGTTCACGGTCTGTGGACAACTCGACGCCCTCGCCCAGCGAGCTGCGGTACGTGAGATCGGCCGCGCCACTGTGCGGAGCGAGTTCTGCATACGCGCGCGCGACGAGGGGACGCAGCGCCGCGACGAGGTCCAGGCGGGCGGCGAGAAGCTCCGACCCCGTGCGCGCGAGGTGCGTGTCCCAGACGTCCAGGGTGGCCAGGACCTCGGGACCGGGGGAGCGGCGGTGCGCGGCCGCCGACTTCAGCAACGCGTTGCGCTGCTTGAGGACACGCTCGTAATCGGAGCGGACACCCGCGAAACGCGGCGCGCGCGCCGTCAGCAGCTCGTCCAGATAGCGGCGGCGCTCGCCCGGGTCGCCCTTCACCAGCGACAGGTCTTCAGGGGCGAACAAGACGGTCCGGAGCATCCCCAGGATCTCGCGCGGCCTGGGGACGGGCGAACGGTTCAACCGGGCGCGGTTGGCCTTCCCCGGGTTGATCTCCAGCTCGATCAGGGCCTTGCGGTCGTCCTTCACCACGCCCGCGCGCACGATGGCACGCGGCGCGCCCTGCCGGACGAGCGGCGCGTCCGTGGCGGCGCGGTGGCTGCCGTGCGTCGCGACGTACCCGATCGCCTCGACCAGGTTCGTCTTGCCCTGCCCGTTCGGCCCCACGAAGGCCGTGACGCCGCGCGTCAACGGGACCTCTGCCGTCGCGTACGAGCGGAAGTCCTGGAGCGAGAGATGGGCGACATGCACGAGACACGAGGGTAGGCCCTCGCACCAGGAGCCAGGCACGCCTCCGGCTCATCACCCGTGTCCGCACAGGCTGTGGACGACTCCGGAACGGCCGAGCCCCGGCGCCCCCTGGGTGGGGATGCCGGGGCTCGGGCGGCCGGGAGCGGCGGTCAGAGCTTGGGCGGGATGACATCCGCGCCGGGCGAGTCGGCGCCCTTGGCGGACTCGACGGCGTGGCCGCCGAACTGGTTGCGGAGGGCCGCGACGATCTTCATGGCGGGGGAGTCGTCCTGGCGGGACGCGAAGCGCGCGAACAGGGACGCGGTGATCGCCGGCAGCGGGACGGCGTGGTCGACGGCGGCCTGGACGGTCCAGCGGCCCTCACCGGAGTCGTTGGCGTAGCCGCGGATGTCGGCCAGCTCCGGGTCGTCCGCGAGGGCGCGGTTCATCAGGTCCAGCAGCCAGGACCGGATGACGGTGCCCTCCTGCCACGAGTGGAAGGTGCCGGGGACGTCGGTGACGATGTCGGCGGCCTCGATCAGCTCGTAGCCCTCGCCGAACGCCTGCATCATCGCGTACTCGATGCCGTTGTGGACCATCTTCACGAAGTGGCCCGCGCCGATCTTGCCCGAGTGGACGAACCCGAACTCGCCCTCGGGCTTCAGCGTCTCGAAGATCGGCATGAGGCGCTTGACGTCCTCGTCCGCCCCTCCGACCATCAGCGCGTAGCCGTTCTGGAGACCCCACACCCCGCCGGACACGCCGCAGTCCACGAAGCCGATGCCCTTCTCGGCCAGCTCGGCGCCGTGCTTCTGGTCGTCCACATAGTGGGAGTTGCCGCCGTCGACGACGATGTCGCCGGCCGACAGCAGTTCCCCCAGCCTGTGGACGGTCTCGTGGGTCGGCTTGCCGGCGGGCACCATCACCCAGACCGCGCGCGGCGCGGGCAGGCGCTCGATCAGCTCCTCGAGCGACGCGACGTCGCTGACCTTCGGGTCGTGGTCGTAGCCGACCACGGTGTGGCCGCCGCGGCGCAGACGTTCGGCCATGTTGCCGCCCATCTTGCCGAGGCCGATGATTCCGAGCTCCATTGCTTCAACTCCCCTGCATGTCGCCGCCGCGCGCGGCACGCGGCGGCGGGATGGTCCCAGGATGGCTCCTGGTGGCCCCAGAAGGCCCCGGATCGTCCCGAGGTCCCCTGCTCTGCCCCCGCTGGTGGTGCTTACCCAGAGAGTCGCACAGGCATGATCAGGTACCGGTAGTTGGGGTTCTCCCCCTCCTGCGGCGGCTTGCCCGTGAGGACGGCCGGTTTGGTCGGCGTCGTGAACGACAGCCGCGCGATGTCCGAGCCGATCGCGGAGAGGCCGTCCAGCAGGAAGCCGTGGTTGAAGGCGATGTCGATGTCCTCGCCCTCCAGCGTGGCCTCCAGGGCCTCCACGGCCTGCGCCTCGTCGCCGGTGCCGGCCTCGAGGACGACCTCGCCCTGACGGAACGACAGCCGGACGGGCGTGTTCCGCTCGGCGACCAGGGACACGCGCTTGACCGCCTCGATGAACGGCGCGGTCGCGATCTCGGCGAGGCCCGCGTACTCGCTCGGCAGCAGCGAGCGGTACTTGACGAAGTCGCCGTCCAGCAGCCGGGACGTGGTGCGGCGGCCGCCGCCCTCGAACCCGATCATGCCCTCGCCCGCGCCGCCCTCGGCGCCGCCCAGGGCGATCGAGACCTCGGCGCCCGCGGTCAGCGACTTGGCGGTGTCGGCGAGCGTCTTGGCCGGCACCAGGGCCACGGCGGAGAAGTCCGGGCGCTCCGGCTTCCAGTGCAGCTCCCGGACGGCCAGCCGGTACCGGTCGGTGGACGCGAGGGTGACGGTCTCGCCCTCGATCTCCACCCGGACGCCGGTCAGCATCGGGATCGTGTCGTCGCGCCCGGCGGCGATGGCCACCTGGGACACGGCCGCGGCGAACTCGTCCGAGCCGACCGAGCCGGCGGCGGGCGGCATCGCCGGAAGGGTCGGGTAGTCCTCCACAGGCATGGTGAGGAGTGTGAACTTCGCCGAACCGCAGCGGAGCATCACCTTCGCGCCGTCCGTCGTCACCTCCACAGGGTGGGGAGGAAGGCTGCGGCAGATCTCGGCGAGCAGACGACCGGAGACGAGTGCGGTCCCCGGCTCCTCGGTGTCGATGTCGGTGGACACCTGGGCGGACACCTCGTAGTCGAACGCCGACAGCTTCAGCCGGTCGCTCGCCTCGATGTGCATCCCGGCGAGGACGGGCACCGGGGGGCGCACCGGGAGGGTGCGCGCCGTCCAGGCCACGGCGTCGGCCAGGGCGTCTCTGTCGATGCGGAACTTCAAGGGGACCCGCCTCCTGCAGGTTTCGGGCAACGGTGGGCTGGACAGATCTCGGTCGGGGCCGGGCTCAAGGTTTTTCCCCAGACCCTGAGTTGAGATGGATCTTTTCTTGAGTAGAGAGAAGAGGAAGTACTCGTAATAGGGGCGGTGGATAGTGTGGACAACCCGCGTTCTCCCAGGTGAGAGCGCGTGGCGTCATCCACCGGCCCTGTGTACTGGCGGTGGACGGCGCGACGCGGCCTGGGGATGACGAAACGTTCCCCACACGTCGTCCCCATGTCATCCCCCGGTTGTCCACGAGTTGTCCGCAGGTTCTCCACGCCGTCTCGGCGAGGTCTCGGTGCGACGCCGCTCCGGCGGGCCGCTCGGACGCTGTATGCACAGGCCGTCCCCAGGTCATCCACGGACTCGTCCCCATGATGCCGGGTGGCCGTCCCCAGCCGGTCCCCAATCCGTCCACGAGTCGTCCTCAGATTCAGCGGGGTTGTCCTCAGGTTTTCCCCGGGTTATCCACCGCGTGGGGCGGAGTTATCCACAGGATGTGAATGTCGATCTTGTGCGAACGGCCTCGGGAACGGCCGGAACCGGCGTGCGCCGGGCCGGTTCAGCGCTTGCGCGCCTGGTGCTTGATGCGGCCGGTGAGCTCGGTGACCTGGTTGTAGATCGCCCGCCGTTCGGCCATCAAGCTGCGGATTTTCCGCTCGGCGTGCATGACCGTGGTGTGGTCGCGGCCGCCGAACTGCTGGCCGATCTTGGGCAGCGACAGGTCGGTCAGCTCCCGGCAGAGGTACATCGCGATCTGCCGGGCGGTGACGAGCATCCGGGAACGCGACGGTCCACAGAGGTCCTCGATCGTCGTCCCGAAGTACTCCACAGTCTGAGCCATGATCATCGGGGCGGTGATCTCCGGCCCGCTTTCGTTGGGAATGAGGTCCTTCAGCACGATCTCGGCCAGCTTCATGTCCACCGACTGGCGGTTGAGGCTGGCGAACGCGGTGACGCGGATCAGCGCCCCCTCCAGTTCGCGGATGTTCGTCGCGATCTGGGAGGCGATGAACTCCAGCACGTCCGGCGGCGCGGCCAGGCCCTCCTGGCGGGCCTTCTTCTGCAGGATCGCGATGCGCGTCTCCAGCTCGGGCGGCTGGACGTCGGTCGTCAGGCCCCACTCGAACCGGTTGCGCAGCCGGTCCTCGAGCGTGACGAGGTCCCTGGGCGGGCGGTCCGACGAGATCACGATCTGCTTGGACGCGTTGTGCAGCGTGTTGAAGGTGTGGAAGAACTCCTCCTGCGTCTGCTCCTTGCCCTCGAGGAACTGGATGTCGTCCACGAGGAGGATGTCGACGTCCCGGTAGCGGCGGCGGAACCCGTCCGCCTTGCCGTCCCGGATGGAGTTGATGAAGTCGTTGGTGAACTCCTCGGAGCTCACGTAGCGCACGCGCGCGCCGTTGAACAGGCTCTGCGCGTAGTGGCCGATGGCGTGCAGCAGGTGCGTCTTGCCCAGGCCGGAGTCGCCGTAGATGAACAGCGGGTTGTACGCCTTGGCGGGCTGTTCGGCCACGGCCACGGCGGCCGCATGGGCGAACCTGTTGGACGAGCCGATGACGAACGTCTCGAAGGTGTACTTCGGGTTCAGGCGTCCGGGCTCTGCCGCCTGCTGTCCAGAGGCTCCGCCGCCCGCGGGCGCGGGGGCCGCGTCGTCCTTGTAGGACGAGTCGTCGGAACGGTACGGCTGCTCGTCGGCGCCACCTCCCCGGTAGGGAGGACGGTCAGAACCGCCTTGGAAGATGTCCGAGGGCGGGAACGGTGATCCGCCTCCTGCGCCACCGTCCGGCCGTCCACCCCTAGGGGGCTCCGCCCCAGGCCGCTGTGGATCCCTCTCCGGACGCGCCGTACCGAGAGTCCGGTCGTTCAGGTGCGAGGGCGCGTGCGGGGCCCCTGCGGGCGCACCGCCGCCCATCCCGGGCCGTCCATTGGGACGCGGACCGCCGAAACCGCCATGGTCGGACGCGGCGTAACCGCCGTTCTGCTCCGGCGCGGGGCCTTGCCCCGGGTATCCGGCGCCGTTCGGCTCGGACACGCCGAAACGGTCCTGATCTGAACCCGCGTAGCGATCCTGGTCGGCACCCTTAGAGAAACGGTCCTGGTCGAGGCCGGCGGGATATCCACCGCCCTGTGGATTACGGCCCTGGCCCTCGAACGGCGAGCGTCCGCCCCCGGGGCCATAGGCCGCGGGACGTCCGCCATAGTCACCGCCACGCTGGGACCAGCCGCGGTCGTCGTCCTCGCGCTGACCCGCCCAGCCGCGGTCGTCTTCGTCACGTTGGGGGGCGGCGGCCCATCCACGGTCGCGGTCGTCGTCCTGTCCGGGCTGGTAGTTCGACGGCCCGTAGCCACGGTCGGCATAGGGTTGCTCAGGATAAGGACGCTCCCCATAGGGACGCCCCTCGTAACCCTGGTCGCCATAAGCCGGACGGTCGCGATCCCGGTCTCCGCGGTAGGACGGAGCCTCATCGCCCCTGTAGGGCTGGTCATCGCCACGAAAGGGCGGCGCGTCGGACTGCCCTTGGCCGCCCTCGTGCGCGGGCGCGGGCGTGGATGCGGGCGCCTCAGGCTGGACGGTCACCGCTACACGGATCTCCCGGCCCAGCTCCTCCGACAGGGCCTGGGTGATGAGGCCACGCAGCCGGTTCTCCAGGGCGCTCTTGGCGAACTCGTTGGGGGCGGCAAGAAGAGCGGTGTCTTCCACAAGGGCGAGCGGACGGACGAGCGGGAGCCAGGCCCTGTGGTTGGGAGAAAGGTCACGGTCGGCGAGCGCGGCCACCGCGCGGGCCCAGGCGGATCCGAGGTTCTGTCCGTCCATGCGCATGGCCCCTCCCGAAAGCTCCGTCACAGTGATCGCGCGGAGTGCCCCTCAACCCGTCGGCCCCACCGGCTCGGGCTGCCGCAAAGGCCCGTCGAGCACGCGGGAGCCTTACTCTCTCACGAGTTGTCCACAGAGTTGTCCACACCATGTGCATGACCATGGGGACGCCTGTGTAAAAGTCCATGGCACGGCCTGAGGACCGTGGATGACCGGGGGAGTGGCGGTCTCGGCGAACCCTGCGAGACCTGCGAGAACTAGGAGAACCGGTCGGCTGGACCGCGCATACCGGGAAACTCGCTCCGTCACTGTAGGGCCTGACTCCGGATGGTCGCAACACGCCTCAGCAACCCCGTCCACACCGTGTTCGTCCCCACAAGATCCACAGTTACCCACAGCCTTCGCGCGGGCGCACGAGGCAGTCAGGAACTCTTGACAGGTGACCCCCGCGCGGGCGCACGAGCCCCTGTGGGAAACCCCTCCAGGCGTGTGGACCGGTGTGCACAAGGCGCCGACGGAAGCGGGCGCGGTCGTCCCCAGGACGTTGCCGTGGAGCGCCCGGCAGGGGAAGATCAGCAGGTACCGGGGGTCGCTCCGTTTGACCAGATGGGCGAGTAGCCCGTAACGTGCTGAGGTCGAGTCGCATCGACGGAGATGACGCGTGCCCGCCGTCTCGCCCTTTCACGGAGAGCCGGGTGGGCCCCCGCTGCGGGGGACCGGACGCGGCCCGCGGTGCGAATCATCGAGACTGATCACGCCGACCGCAGCACAGGAGCCTCAAGTGAGCAAGCGTACTTTCCAGCCGAACAACCGCCGTCGTCACAAGAAGCACGGCTTCCGGCTGCGCATGCGTACCCGCGCCGGGCGCGCCATCCTGTCTTCGCGGCGCGGCAAGGGCCGCGCCCGCATCGCGGTCTGACAGACCTCTGACGCAATGCTGCCGTCCGGACACCGGATGCGGCGGCGGGACGACTTCACCTTGGCCGTCCGGCGCGGGCGACGCGCCGGACGGCCAACTGTCGTCGTGCACCTGCTTCGCAGGGACCCGTCCGCCGCGCCGCTCCCCGCCGAGGCGCGTGCCGATTCGCGGCCCGCGAACGCCGTCGCGCCCCGCGACGAGGAGCGCCGGTCACCCGGACGGGGCGGCCACCCCGCAGGGCCGGGCGACCGGCCCTTGCAGGCGTCCCGCGACACCAGTGGGACGTCTCAAGGGGATGCCGTCCAAGAGGCGATCGCCGGTTCGGCCACAGGCGAACCACAGCCTGTGGAAAACCGTTCCGTCAGCGCTAACGACACGTCCCACTCAGTCGTTTCGACAGGTGTGGACAACGTGTCAGGGAATGGCGCAGGACACCTGAGCCCCCTGGAACCGGGAGTATCCGGACGCGAGGAGCCCGCACTCGTCGGGTTCATCGTGGCCCGGACGGTCGGGAACGCCGTCGTCCGGAACCAGGTGCGGCGCAGGCTGCGTCACCTCGTGCGTGCGCGCCTCGAGCGACTTCCGGAGGGTAGCCTGCTCGTAGTGCGCGCCAATCCCGCAGCGGGGACGGCGCGCGGTGACGAACTGGCCGCGGATCTGGATTCCGCCCTCGACAGGGTGTTGCGGCAGACCACCAAGGGACGGACATGACGAGCGGACCGGCGGGTGCGCAACCCGCGGAGTCCCCGGTCGAACCCGGCCGTACGGACTCCCCGGTCGAACCGGGCGCCGCACCGCGCCCCGGTCCGGTCGCCGCTGTCCTGATCCTCCTCGTCCGCGCCTACCGCCGCTTCTTGAGCCCCCTGCTCGGGCAGCAGTGCAGGTTCCGGCCCAGCTGCAGCACCTACGGCCTGAAGGCCCTCCAGGAGCACGGCGCCCTGCGCGGCTCCTGGCTGACGGTGCGGCGGATCGCCCGGTGCCATCCGTTCAACCCCGGCGGTTACGACCCGGTTCCGCCGCGCCGCGACCGCGCCTCCGCCGTCGTCGCGGACTCCGACGGGCCGTCCGCGGAGGGCGCCACCGAGCGCCCCGCGTCCGGCACGGACGACTCCTCCTCGACCGGCGACGCCGCGTCCACCTCCGGTACCGGCCACGCCGGCCCGGAAACGACCGGCCCGCGCGATAAGGCCGCGGAACCCACGAAGACCTCCGGCCGCGAGCAGAGCGGCCCCGCCCAAGCAGAGCCCAAGGAGCTGCCCGGTGCTTGACTGGTTGTACACGATCGTCTCCCAGCTCATCGTGTGGATTCACTCCGCACTGAGCGTGGTCTTCCCGAAGGACAGCGGGTGGGCCTGGGCAGGCTCGATCATCTTGCTGACCGTCCTGCTCCGGCTGCTGCTGGTTCCGCTGTTCGTCAAGCAGATCCACGCGTCCCGGAAGATGCAGGAGCTCAACCCGAAGGTCCAGGCGCTTCGCAAGAAGTACAAGAACGACAAGCAGCGCCTCAACCAGGAGGTCATGAAGCTCTACCAGGAGAACGGCGCCAACCCGCTGTCGGGCTGCCTGCCGCTCCTGGTGCAGATGCCGGTGTTCATCGGCCTCTTCCAGGTGCTCAAGCGCATCTCGGACGCCCAGCCGGGCCACGGCGTCTTCAAGATGTCGCCGGAGCTGGTGCACAGTGCCCAGAACGCGCCGATCTTCGGGGCGCACATCTCGGACACGTTCCTCAACTCGTGGAGCCACACCCCCAAGGTGTGGAACGCGCTGATCATCACGGGCGCCGCGGTCATCATCTCGTCCTGCACCACGTTCTTCACCGTCCGCGCCAGCATGAAGCGCCAGACGCCGATGGCGGACGAGAGCAACCCGATGATGCAGGCCCAGAAGATGATGGTCTTCCTGGCCCCCGCGTTCGGCCTCTTCGGCCTCGGGTTCCCGCTGGGCGTCCTCATGTACTGGGTGACCTCGAACTCCTGGACGCTCGCCCAGTCGCACTACATCTACAAGCGCTACCAGTCGCCCGAGGCCCTCGAGAAGGCCAAGCAGGACGGCAAGGCCCCCGAGGCATCCGGTGCCAAGGCGAGCGCCGGCGCGAAGGCGAAGAAGGGCGCGGAGGCGGCCGACACGGAGGAGTCCGAGTCCGCCACCACGTCCAAGGTCGTCCGCAACCAGCCGACGCGTAAGCCGCGCAGCAAGCGCAGCGGCTCCCAGAAGCGCTAGTTTTGACCCCGGTCCGTGCCGAAGAAGGAGATCCCGTGAGCCAGACCGACACCACCGAGGTCGACGTCCAGGCGCTCGAGCAGGAAGGCGAGATCGCCGCCGACTACATCGAGGGCCTGCTGGACATCGGTGACTTCGACGGCGACATCGACATGGACGTCGAGGGCGAGCGCGCGGTCGTCGCGGTCGTCGGGGCGTCCCTGGACGAGCTGGTCGGCAAGCGCGGCGAGGTGCTGGAGGCGCTCCAGGAGCTCACCCGGCTCGCCGTCCACCGCCAGACCGGCAACCGCAGCCGGCTGATGCTCGACGTCGGGGGCTACCGCGAGCGCCGCCGCGCCGAGCTGGCCAAGCTGGGCCAGGAGATCTCGGCCGAGGTCAAGCAGTCCGGCGAGGCCAAGCCGCTGGCCCCGATGACCCCGTTCGAGCGCAAGATCGTGCACGACGCCGTCGCCGCCGCCGGACTTCGCAGCGAGTCCGAGGGCGAGGAGCCCGAGCGCTTCGTCGTCGTCCACCCGTCGTAAGCCGTCACGAACCGCCTGTCCAGCCCGTCATCGCACGGGCGGGGCAGGCGGTTTCGTCGTTTCCGGGCCCTTGCGGGCCGGGTGCCTGATCGGTCCTCGTGGGATCTGGGGCAGGGGAGCGGGCCGCGCCTGGATGCCTGGGCACCTCGTCGACTGTGATGGCGTGGACGTCTTGATCTTGGGTGAATGCCCGGTTCGTCCGTCGCGGGTCGCGGTGTGGTCTGGTTGTCCTGCTCACGATGACCGCCTCTTCCCCGTGGATTCGCCCGGTCGTGGGTGCCCGTTGTGGGTGGACGAAGGCGGGCGGAAGGGGGCCAAAAGGGCGCCCGGACGGCGTGTGAGCTGGCGTGGCGCCGCCCGCCTGTGTACGCCGCCGCCGGTTTATGTGGAACGATTCGTCTGGTGGGCATTGCACGTGAGGTATTCGGTGACGCGCTGCCGATCGCGGAACGCTATGCGGAGTTCCTCGCGGACGCGGGAGTGGAGCGCGGGCTGATCGGCCCGCGCGAGGTCGACAGGCTGTGGGACCGGCATCTGATCAACTGCGCGGTGGTCGCCGAGGCCATCCCGGAGAACGCCAGGGTCGTGGACATCGGCACCGGTGCCGGACTGCCGGGAATCGTCCTGGCGATCGTCCGGCCCGACCTGTCGATCACGCTCCTGGAACCGCTGCTCCGCCGGACGAACTTCCTGAACGAGGCGGTCGAGCTGCTCGGCCTCGAGAACGTCGAGGTCCGCCGCGGCCGCGCCGAGGAGGTCGTCAAGGAGTTCTCCATGGACGTGGCGACCGCCCGGGCCGTCGCTCCGCTGGAGCGGCTGGTCCGATGGGCGCTGCCGCTGCTGCGGCCCGGCGGGGAACTGCTCGCGATGAAGGGCGAGCGGGCGGCGGCGGAGATCGAGGAGGCTGCGCCCGTGCTCAAGCGATTCGGTGTGCGGACCACTGAACTACTCCAAGTCGGACAAGGTAAGGTCGAGCCGCCGACAACGCTTGTCCGGGTGGTGGCCGAACGCGAGCCGCGTCCCGCCAAAGGGTCGAAAAAGAGGTCTTCATGAGCACGGGACCGGTATCGGGCCGCTCTGGCAGCCCCGACGAATCCGCTGACGAGCAGGCCGCGCACGGCGTCGGCCTTCCCGGACACGCCGATGCGACGGGCCGCCTGACCGGCCCGTCCGGTCCCGGATCAGAGCAGGCCGGATGGCCTGCCGCGGGCAGCGGCGACGTGGGAGACCAGCCCGAGGTGCCGCGCCCCGCGCAGGAGGCGGGCTCAGCCCCCTCCGGGCACGCCCTGTGGGGGAACACGACGTCCGGAACCGCGGAGACCGTCGGATACGTCCCGACGGGAGGCGGCGCCACGCTGCCCGCCCCACGGCAGGGACACACTCAGGGGGAGTCGGAACTCGTGCGCGAGGCGCTGAAGGACGCCAAGGTTTCACATGAAACCTCCGCGACCGCGCTCAAGGTGATGGCGGGCAGCGGCACCCGGGGGACCGAATGGCCCCGGCCCGGCGGCTGCCGGATCATCTCGGTCGCCAACCAGAAGGGCGGCGTGGGCAAGACGACCACGTCGGTGAACATCGCCGCGTCGCTGGCGATGCACGGCGCCCGTGTCCTGGTGGTGGACCTGGACCCGCAGGGCAACGCCTCGACCGCCCTCGGCATCGACCACCACGCTGACATCCCGTCCATCTACGACGTTCTGATCGAGGACACCCCGCTGGCGGACATCGTCGTCCCGGCGCCGGAGATCCCGAACCTGTACTGCGCCCCGGCCACGCTGAACCTGGCGGGCGCGGAGATCGAGCTCGTCTCCAAGGTCGCCCGCGAGTCCCGGCTGCGCCGCGCGCTGGACGCCTACGACACCGACGGCTTCGACTACGTCCTCATCGACTGCCCGCCGTCGCTCGGGCTGCTCACCGTGAACGCCCTCGTCGGCGGGGACGAGCTGCTGATCCCGATCCAGTGCGAGTACTACGCGCTGGAGGGCCTCGGGCAGCTCGTCCGCACCGTGGACCTCGTGAAGGCGCACCTCAACCCGGACGTGAACATCTCCACGATCGTCCTGACCATGTACGACGCGCGGACGCGCCTCGCCGCGCAGGTCGCCGAGGACGTCCGGACCCACTTCGGGGACGTCGTTCTGAACACGGTGATCCCGCGCAGCGTCCGCGTCTCGGAGGCCCCGAGCTACGGGCAGTCCGTGATCACCTACGATCCCGGCTCCAGCGGGGCGCTCGCCTACAGCGAGGCCGCCTCGGAGATGGCGCACCGCTGGGTGGAGGCCGCCCAGTGAGCAAGCCGCCGCGCGGGCTGGGCCGAGGCCTTGGTGCCCTGATCCCGACCGCCCCGCCGCTCCCGCCCGCCGCCGACCCCGCGTCCGCGGCCGTCCCGACCGCGTCCTCTTACACCGGACGCGACGTCCAGGCGGGGGGTGCGTACCCGGAGGCCCAGGCGGTCGCCGGGGCGCACTTCGCGGAACTCCCGCCGCGCCTGATCCGCCCGAACCCCCGCCAGCCGCGCGAGCACTTCGACGAGGAGGCGCTGCGGGAGCTTTCGGAGTCGATCTCCATCGTCGGGCTGCTGCAGCCGATCGTCGTCCGGCGCATCCATGGCGACGCGGACCACGAGTACGAGCTGATCATGGGGGAGCGCCGCTGGCGCGCCTCTCAGCTGGCCGGGCTGGACGCGATCCCCGCGATCGTCCGGGACACCGGCGACGACGCGATGCTCCGGGACGCCCTCCTGGAGAACCTGCACCGCCAGCAGCTCAACCCGCTGGAGGAGGCGGCCGCCTACCAGCAGCTCCTGGAGGACTTCGGGGCCACCCACGAGCAGCTCGCCAGTCGCATCGGACGGTCCCGTCCGCACATCACCAACACGCTGCGCCTACTGAACCTGCCGCCGAACGTCCAGCGGCGGGTGGCGGCGGGCGTCCTGTCGGCCGGCCACGCCCGGGCCCTGCTGTCCCTGGAGACCGCGGAGGCCCAGGACCGCCTGGCCCAGCGGATCGTCGCTGAGGGGCTCTCCGTCCGCGCCGTCGAGGAGATCATCGCCCTGCGTGAGGCGGACGACGACGAGCCGGCGGAGCCCCGCGCCCGCGGCAAGCGTCCCGTCGCCCCGGCCCTCAAGCACCTGGCCGACCGGCTCTCCGACCGCTACGAGACCCGCGTGCGTGTCGACATGGGGCGGAACAAGGGCAAGATCGTCGTTGAGTTCGCCTCCCTGGAGGATCTCGACCGCATCATCAAGTCCATGGCCCCTGGCGACAAGGGCGTCGAGGACGACGACTGACCCGCCCCACACCACGCCCGCCTCGCACCTCGAGGCGGGCGTTTTCGTTCCCCGCGCCTCCTGACCGAGCCTCCAGGGGAGAACACGCACGCCGCCCACTCGGAGCTCCGGCCCGCCCCGTTTCACGTGAAACTCACCCCCAGCGTCCACCCGACCCCCTCCGAGGGCTAGCTCCCACGCACTTCGCGTTTTGCGCGTCTCCCGTGAGCGGCGGTGGAGTCGAGGTGGCCTTCCTCAGAGCTTTCACCCTGGGGCTGTTCTGAGCCTTCGGGGCTGAGGGTTGCCTTGCCCCCTTAACTTGGGACCCCTGGCGCCTTGCAGCCGAGCAGAACAAGTCGCAGGCGCGGCCCCCCCGTGTCCCAGGGCGTCCGCTGGCCAGGGGCGGGACTTCCGGTGCGTCTGACGTTGCCGATGCCCACGGCATGGCCTCCAAGGCCGCCCGTTCTCGCCTGAGAACGAGCGGGGAGGGAAAGGCCCAGCAGGACTCGCAGGGGAAGTGTGAGTGGGCGCTGAGGCCTCTGGTGCATCTCAGCTCGGGAGCTGAGTGTCGAGTGGAGGGCCGGATGGCCGCTGTTTCACGTGAAACGGCGGCGGAGGAGGGTTTCACAGAGGGGGCCGAGGGAGAGTCCGGCGGCGGCGACGGCGCGGGGCAGGAGGCTGGTCTCGGTCATTCCGGGGGCCACGTTGACTTCGAGGAAGTGGACCTCGCCCTCTGCATCCACGATGAGGTCGGTGCGGGAGAGATCGCGGAGGCCCAGGGCGCGGTGGGCGGTGAGGGCGGCGGCGGTGGCGCGCTCGGCGGCCTCGGGGGAGAGACGGGCCGGCGTAACGAACTCGGTGTCGCCCGCGTCGTAGCGGGCCGTGTAGTCGTAGCGGCCGTTAGGGGTGACGATCTCGACGGCGGGGAGGGCGCGCGGGCCGTTCGGGCCATCGATGACGCTGACGGCCACCTCGGTGCCGTCCACGTAGTGCTCGACGAGGGCGGCGTCTCCGTAGGCGAAGCAGGAGACGAGTGCGGCGGTGAGGTCCTCCGCCTTGTGGACGGCGGACGCGCCGAGCGCCGAGCCGCCACGCGTGGGCTTCACGAAGAGCGGCAGGCCCAGCCGACTGACGATCAGATCGAGGACGGCGGCGGCGCCGAGGTCATGGAAGAGCTCCTTGGGGAGGGCGACCGAGGCGGGGGTGCGGATGCCGGCGTGGGCCACGACGGACTTCGCGGTGGGCTTGTCCCAGGCGACCCGGCAGGCGTCCGGGCGGGCGCCGATGTACGGGATCCCCACGAGCTCGAGGATGTCGCGGATCGCGCCGTCCTCTCCCATGGCGCCGTGCAGGACGGGGAAGACGACGTCCGGCGGGTCCGCGGCGAGGCGGTCCAGGAGGTGGGCGTCGGCGTCCCGGAGCTCGACGGGGATGTCCAGGGCGCGCAGAGCGTCGGCGACACGGCGGCCCGAGCGCAGTGAGACCTCACGCTCGTAGGAGAGTCCTCCGGCGAGTACGACGACGTGAGCGAATTCCACTGCGGTTCCTTCGGTGCGGATCATGCGCGTGCGGGACGGCACCATCATGGGGGCTGCCGCCGTTTCACGTGAAACGAGTCCGTGTGTCGGCGGGTTATCCACAGAACGCACTTCAGCTTTCGCTGCACTCTCCGCCCGGCGAGCATGGAGGGATGCGGAGAACGAGAGCCCCGAAGGTGCTGCCGGGGAGGCTTCCACAGGAAAGGCCGCGCCCTCCGCCTGGGAGGAGGCGGAGGGCGCGGCCGGGGGACCGGGGGAGAGGGGAGAGATCAGACGACTTCGGGGCCAGGCGTGTCCACGCCGGGGGAGCCGCGGTGGCCGACGCCACCGAAGGTGTCGCGGGTGCGTAGCTCGCTCTCGATGACACCGGCCAGGCGGCGGACGCCTTCACGGATGCGGTCCGGCTCGGGGTAGCAGTACGAGATGCGCATGTCGCGGCGACCGCTCCCGTCGGCGTAGAAACCGGTGCCGGGCACGTAGGCGACCCGCTCGGAGATGGCACGTGGAGCCATCGCCTTGGCGTCCAGACCTTCGGGGAGGGTGAGCCAGACGAAGAAGCCACCCGCCGGGCGCGTCCAGGTGCAGCCTTCGGGCATCAGCGTCTCCAGGGCGTCCAGCATGGCGTCGCGACGCTCGCGGTAGAGCAGGCGGAACTCCTTGATCTGCTCCCGCCACGGCTGTGTGGCCAGATACTCCCGGACGGCCAGCTGGGAGAAGCTGGAGTGGCAGAGCACCGCCGACTCGGCCGCGAGGACGAGCTTGGCGCGCACCGCGTGCGGGGCGAGCGCCCAGCCGACCCGCAGGCCGGACGCGATCGTCTTGGAGAACGTCCCGAGGTAGATCACGCGCTCGGACTCGTCGGCGCGCAGCGCTCGCATGGGCTCGCCGTCGAACCCGAGAAGCCCGTAGGGGTTGTCCTCGATGATGAGGATGTCGTGCTCGGCCGCGATCTCCAGAAGGCGCGTGCGCCGGTCGGCGGTCAGCGTCACACCTGCGGGATTCTGGAACGTGGGGACGGTGTAGAGGAACTTGACCGTGCGTCCCTCCCGCCGGAGGCGCCCGAGAGTCTCCTCCAGCGCCTCAGGGACGAGCCCGCCTTCGTCCATGGCGACGTGAACGACGTCCGCTTGGTACGAGGCGAAGGTGCCCAGCGCTCCCACGTAGGACGGGCCTTCCGCGAGGATGACGTCGCCAGGGTTCACGAAGATCCGCGTGACGAGGTCGAGTGCCTGCTGCGCGCCGACCGTGACGATCACGTCGTCCGCGCACGCCTGGATGCCCTCCAGTGCCATGACGTCGCAGATCTGCTCACGCAGTCGCGGGTCCCCCTGCGCGGAGGCGTACTGGAGCGCCTCGGCCCCGTTGCGCGCGATCAGGTCCCCGACCATCCCGCCGAACTCGTCCAGGGGCAGGGCCGACACGTACGGCATCCCTCCGGCGAGCGAGACCACCTCGGGTCGCGAGGCCACCGCGAACAGGGCCCGGATCTCCGAAGGCACCATGCCGGCGGCTCGGTCGGCATAGAGATCGGTGTAGGCATCTGAACGCGAGTGCTGCTCCACGAGCCACCTCCAGGGGATCGGATGTCCCAGCAAACTACGGCATCGATCCCGCCCCGGCCGGGCGAACCCCCCGCATCTCCCACGACCGGATCAGCCCGCACCCCCCAACCGAGCCATGCCCCCACCCCACCCCCAACCCCGTCCAGCTCCCACCCGCAAGCCCCGCCTCCGCCCCGGAACGGGCCCAGCAACCCCACCACCTCGCCGCCCCAGCCCGCAGCCTCCCGAGCAAGCCGCCACGCGCCGACATGCGCGCCCGAGGCGCCCGTCCCCGGCGCCCGTCCCCGGCGCTCGCCCGGGGTGCGTGCCTGGGGCGGGTGCCCGGGGCGCCCCGAGTGCCCGTCCGGGGTAGCCGCCTGCGGCCGCGGTGCGCGCCTGCGGTGCGTGCCCAGGGTGCTTGCCTGCGTCGCTTGTTTGTGGTGCTCCGCGTTCCTGCGGCCTGGAGTGGATCTCGCAGCGGTGATCGTCCGGGAGGTTCGGGCCACCCGTGAACCTTGCCGAGCGCCTGGGCCACGGCCCCGACGGCCGTCTGCTCATCGTCGACGCGGACGACCTCAGCCCCGTTCGACCGGATCGTCGTCGCCTGCTCCATGTGCCACGCCCGTGGTGGCCGTCCAATGTGGTTACCCAGGGGGCAGGTCTGGAGGTTCCGCCTTATGGCCGGGCGTTGTCGCGGTGCGCGGCCGCTGTTGGTGGCCTTGTTGATGGTTGTTGCTTACGGCTGCCTGCTCGGCGCCCGGTCGGGGTGGGTGGGGCTGGGGTGGCGTCTGGGGAGTTGGGCGGGCTGGGAGTCTCCCGTGTGAGGCGGAGGGTGGTTTGGGGTGGCTGTGGGGCTCTGAGTGGCGCGTGGGGGGTGCTGGACGTGCCAGGGCCCCGCATCCCTGGGGGGAAGCGGGGCCCTTTGATGTTGGGGGGCTAGTTAGATGAACTCGGCGAGTTCGCGGAGGAGGGCGGCCTTGGGCTTGGCGCCCATGATCTGCTTCACGACCTCGCCGCCCTTGTAGACGTTCATGGTCGGGATCTGCATGACGCCGTACTCGGCGGGGATCTTCGGGTTCTCGTCGATGTTCATCTTGACGATCTCGATCTTGTCGCCGTGCTCCGCGGAGATCTCCTCCAGGATCGGCGCGACCATGCGGCACGGGCCGCACCACTCGGCCCAGAAGTCGACCAGGACGGGCTTGTCGTTCTGGAGGACGTCGGTGCCGAAGTCCTTGTCGGTCACGGCTTTCATGGGGTCTCCCTAGGTTCTCGTACTGCGGACGGTGCGGCGGCCCCCCGCCACCGCACCGGACGGCGTGCGGGCGCCGGTCAGCCTTCGCCGGCGAGGACGGCCGGGTCGGTCTGCGGGACGGGCGTGGCCTCGCCCTGGTCCTGCAGCCAGTGCTCGGCGTCGATCGCGGCGGAGCAGCCGGTCGCGGCGGCGGTGATCGCCTGCCGGTAGGTGTGGTCGACGACGTCGCCGGAGGCGAACACGCCGGGCAGGTTGGTCTTGGTGGTCGGCGAGTCGACCAGGAGGTAGCCCTCGTCGTCGGTGTCGAGCTGGCCGGTGAACAGGTCGCTGCGCGGGTCGTGGCCGATCGCGATGAACAGGCCGGTGACCGCGAGGTCCTCCTCGGCGCCGGTCTTGACGTTGCGGAGGCGGACGCCGCTCAGCTTGTCCTCGCCGTGCAGCTCGGCGACCTCGCTGTCCCAGACGAAGCGGATCTTCTCGTTGTTGAACGCGCGGTCCTGCATGATGCGGCTGGCGCGCAGCTCGTCGCGGCGGTGCACCACGTAGACGGTGCGGGCGAACTTGGTCAGGAAGATGGCCTCTTCCATGGCCGTGTCGCCGCCGCCGACGACCGCGATGTCCTGGTCGCGGAAGAAGAAGCCGTCGCAGGTGGCGCACCAGGAGACGCCGCGTCCGGACAGCGCGTCCTCGCGGGGGAGGCCCAGCTTGCGGTGCTGCGAGCCGGTCGCGACGATCACCGCGTGCGCGCGGTACACGTCGTCGCCGACCTTGACGATCTTCGGGTCGGACGTGAGGTCGACCTCGGTGACGTCGTCGGTGATCAGCTCGGCGCCGAACCGCTCGGCCTGCTTGCGCATGCCGTCCATGAGGTCGGGGCCCATGATGCCGTCGGGGAAGCCCGGGTAGTTCTCCACGTCGGTGGTGTTCATCAGGGCACCGCCGGCGGTGACCGAGCCTTCGAAGACCAGCGGCTTCAGGTCGCCACGGGCCGCGTAGGTGGCGGCCGTGTAGCCGGCGGGGCCGGACCCGATGATGATGACGTTGCGGACGTCGTCGCTCACTGTCACAGTGCCTTTCTCGATGGCCATCGGTACCGGAGGGGCGGGAACGCCGGGCCGTCTCAGAGATCCCCGGAGCCGTTCCGGACCGCCAGTCGCGTCAACCGATCCTAGGGCCCGGAGATTCCCGCCCGTCCCGGGACGGGGGTGGGCTGGACATAAGCTTGCCCACATGGCGCGGATTCTTCTCCTGCACTCCATGTACGGGCTCCGGCCCGCCGTTCACCGTGCGGCCGACCGGCTGCGCGCGAACGGGCACGAGGTGCACACCCCGGACCTGTACGACGGGCGCGTCCTGGACGACCCGGACGAGGCGATCGAGCTCAAGGAGGAGATCGGCTCGGGCGAGCTCCTCAAGCGCGCGATCGCCGCGGCGGCGCCCCTGTCGGCGGGCGGGATCGTCTACGCGGGCTTCTCTCTGGGCGGCGCGCTCGCGCAGAACCTCGCCTTCGGGGACGAGAACGCGCGGGGGCTGCTCCTGATGCACGGCACGTCCGACATGGCGGACGACGCGTCCGCGCCGGATCTGCCCGTCCAGCTTCACGTCGCGGATCCGGACACCTATGAGCCGGTCGACTGGCAGAACGCGTGGTATCTGCGGATGCGGCGTGCCGGGGCCGACGTCGAGGTCTTCCGTTACCCGGGAGCGGGTCACCTGTTCACCGACTCCGACCTTCCGGACTATGACGCGGAGTCAAGTGAGCGCGCCTGGTCGATCGCCGATGATTTCCTCAAGGGTCTCTGACTATTTCCTGAAAGGAAGCTCTGAGAAGGCGCCTCAAGGGGCTCTCTGAAAGCAGTTCTGGCGAACGACGGTCCCGGACTCGACTTTCGGGCGGCGCTTAGGATGCTTCCTGACGAAGGCCCGAAAGAGATCTCCGCTTCTCCTGACAACTGAAAACGACGGCCGTCCGGGAGCCCGGACGGCCGTCGTCGTTCACGGCGGAGAGGGTCAGCCGGCCACCTGGGTGTGGCTGATCAGTTGCCGATCCTGCGGGGTGCAGTTCGGCCGGACGATCCACACGTCGAAGCGTCCGGCCGAGGGGCCGGGCAGGGCGATGATCGTCGCCGGCGTGCCGTCGTACCGGGCCTGGTCGACCAGCAGGGGCTTGAGGGCCTTGGCGACGGCCGCCACACACTGCTGGACGGACGTGACCGTGGCGCCCTGCTGCACGGCCAGGTGCCGGGCACGGTCACCGACCGCGCGCGCGAGCTGGGTGCCGAGCGACGCCGCGTGGTAGTCCATGCCGCTCGTCACGACCTCGTAGGCTCCGGTCGCCTCCGAGGGCGCGGTGCCGCCGGGGCCGCCGCCGAGCGGGTGATGCGCCTGCCCGGACTGGTCGGTCACCGGGGACGAGACGCTGGCGCTGCCGTCATGCGAGCCGCCGCCGCGCAGAAGGTTCGTGCCGACCGCCGCTCCGCCGCCGAGCACGACCATGGCGGCGGCCGCGGCGGACAGGACCCGCCAGTGCCGCTGTTTGCGCCGCTGCTCCAGGCTCACCACGGTGGCGGTGTGCAGCGACTCGGCGGCCAGGGCGGAGTCGATCCGCTCGGCCAGCTCGGCGGGCATGGACGGGAGGGGCGCCTCCGCCAGGAGCCGGGAGACGTCCACAAGATCGGCGGATCGTTCCCGGCATTCGGCGCAGGTGTCGAGGTGCGCGTTGGCGGAGGCGACCCGGTCGTCTTCGAGCAGTCCTTCGGCGAGGTCGGCCAAGGTGTCGTAGTCGAGGTGCGGGGATTTCATCGGGGTGCGCCACCTCCTTCCACACCTCCGACGTTCCGCGCGTCCCGTCGGTTCCGATGCTGGCGGAGAAGTGGCGCGAGCCTCGCGCGCCCGCGGGCGCATCGCGACTTGATCGTCCCAGGTGGGACCTCCAGGACGGCCGCCGCGTCGTCCACGGAATAACCCATCATGTCGACCAGGACGAGCGCGGCGCGCTGCTCGTAGGGCAGGTGCGTCAGAGCCTGCCGGACGTCCAGGGAGACGCCGTGCGCGTCCGTCGGGTCGGGCATCTTGGGCGCGACGGCGTCGAAGGTCGCGTCGTCCCCCATGGGCGTGGCCGGACGCACCGAGCGGCGGCGGATGCGGTCCAGGCAGGCGTTCACGACGATGCGGTGCAGCCAGGTCGTGACGGCGGCGTCCCCGCGGAAGCGGCCCGCGGCGCGGAACGCCGAGAGGCAGGCGTCCTGGAGCGCGTCGGCGGCCTCGTCCGGGTCGCCGAGGGTGCGCAGGGCCACGGCCCACATGCGGTCACGGTGCCGGTGCACGAGCTCGGCGAAGGCGTGCGGGTCCCCCTGGGCGTGCCGGGCGAGGAGCTCCTTGTCGGGCACCTCGTCCACCCGCGGCGTGCTCACCGACGCCATGACCGCACACCTTCGCTGGTCACCGGACGTCCGGGAGCGGCCGCACCTGCTGAGGAAGACACCACGGATTCCTGGGGGGAGGGGACATACTGCTCACAGGAACGATACCGAGAGACTCCGCCCGACGTCACAACCCGGAAACGCGAGAGCTCGATCGCCACCCCATCGTTACCGGTGCCGACCGTGCCCGCCCGCCGCGTCAACCGGCGGAACCGAGGACCGTGACCGCGCTCAGCTTCGCCTTGAAACCGTCCGGAACCGGGGTGGTGAACCAGACGCAGACGTACTGGCCGGTCGCCGCCTTGTCCGTCTTGATCGTGAACGTGCCGCCTGACGAGGACGCCTTTCCGACGATGTGGAGGGCGCCGAGGTCCTTGGAGTCGCCGACGCGGAGCTCCATCGGCGCGCCCGAGACGCCCAGCGTGTTCACGCGGACGCTGTCGACCTTGACCGGGTGGCCCATGTCGAAGACGACCCCGATGCCCTTGAGCAGGTTGCCGAAGTTCTCCCCGCGGTAGGTGGCGCTCTGCCAGTAGTCGCTGTGGCTGCCGCCGCCGCTGACCAGGAGGTCGAGCTTCTTGTCGAACTGGCTGTCGCGGCTGCTGCCGTCCTCGAGCGGGAAGGCGCTCACCGGCTTCAGCGTGGTCGCGGCGGGCGCGGACGGCGCGGACGAGTGCTGTCCGGTGCCGCCGCCCTGCTTGGCTGCGCCCTTGTCGGATCCGTCGTCGCCGGACAGCGCCCACGCGCCGAGCCCGACGACGATCGTCAGGGCGGCCGCGGCGATGCCGATCAGGCCGCGGTTGGCGGGCTTGCGGGGGGCGCCGTGCCGGGTGGCCCGTCCGACCGGGGCGGTCGGCTGGACCGGCGGCGGGCCCGCCGGGGCGCGGTGCGGCTGAGCGGCCGGA
>NZ_RFFG01000102.1 GCF_003696215.1 Actinomadura harenae
GAGGACCTCCAGCGCCCGGTCCGTCCGGCCCCACGCCGCCAGCGCGCGCGCCTGGCGGGCCCGCGCCAGCACCGCCATCGGCAGCTCGCGCCGCTCCTCCAGCACCGCGGCCGCCTCCGCGTAGGCGGCGGCCGCCTCGTCAGTGCGACCCGTCCGGTCGTACCGCCGCGCCCGCTCCAGCAACGCCCCAGGGTCGATCATGGCGGCCAGCGTATAGCGATCATGGCGGTCGCCGTGCGCTCAGCGGGCGGGCAGCGGCTCCACCTCGACGCGGGTGTCGTGGAACACCGGGCCGCCGCCCAGGTCCGTCGTCCGCTCGGCCACCACCGCGTTGGCGTTCGCGCCGCCCGACAGCCGCGGCCAGTGCCCCTTGGTCGTCGCCGCGACACCCGGCCTGACCTCGTCGGTCACCGCCACGACCGCCTCGAACGCGCCGCGCTCGTTGCGGACCCGCACCCGGTCGCCGTTGCCCAGGCCCCGCGCGGACGCCTCGTCCGGATGCAGCCGCACCACCGGGCCGCCCTCCGCCCGCCGCCGCAGCTCCGCGTTCTCCCCGAACATGCTGTTGAGGAAGAAGTGCGACGCCGCCGAGATCAGGATCAGCGGGAACCGCGCGGCCCGTTCCCCGTCGGCGCCCTCGGCGGACGGCACGTACCCCGCGAGCGGGTCGTGCCCGAGCGCCGCCGCCGTCTCCGACCGGAACTCCAGCCGTCCCGACGGCGTCGGGAACCGGTCCTTGTAGGGGACGAACGGGTCGGGCACCGCCAGCCGGACGAACCCCTCCTTCCGCAGCCGGTCCAGCGTGACCCCCTCCAGGTAGGGGTGCCCACCGGACAGCACCTGCGCGGCCAGTTCCTCGTCGGACTCCAGCAGCGCGGGCTCCGTCAGCCCCATCCGCCGCGCGATCAGCCGGAACGTCTCCGTCGTCGGCAGGCACTCGCCCGGCGGCGCGACCGCCGGCTCGTTCCACGTCAGGTACAGGTGCCCGTAGCCGTCGTGCAGGTCGGCGTGCTCGTGCTGCATCGTCGCGGGCAGGACGATGTCCGCGTACGCCGCCGTGTCCGTCGGGAACTGCTCCAGGACGACCGTGAACAGGTCGTCCCGCATCAGGCCCTCGCGCACCCGGTTCTGGTCCGGCGCGCTCGCCGCCGGGTTCGCCGCGATCACGAACAGCGCCTTCACCGGCGGGTCGTCCAGGTCGAGCAGCCCCTCGGCCAGCCGCGACATCGACAGCCGCCGCACCGGCCCCGGACGCAGGTCGTCCCGGTGCACCGCGGCCGTGTTCAGCGGCGAATGCCCGGACGTCGAGTACGTCAGGCCGCCCCCGAGCAGCCCCCAGTCGCCCGTGACCCCCGGAAGGCACGCCAGCGTCCGCAGGGCCGTCCCGCCGCCGGCGTGCCGCTGGAGGCCCTGCGTCGCCCGGATCGCCGTCGGGCGCGTCCGGGCGATCCGCTCGCCCAGCGCCACGATCCGCTCCGCCGGGACACCCGTGATCTCCGCCGCGACCGCGGGCGGGAACTCCGCGATCCGCTCCCGGAACTCCTCCCAGCCGAGCGTGTGCTCCCGGAGGAACTCCTCGTCCTGCGCCCCGAGGCCGACGATCACGTTCATGAGCGCCATCGCCAGCGCCGCGTCCGTCCCCGGGATCGGCGCGAGATGCTCGTCGGCCTGCTTGGCCGTCCGCGTCGCCACCGGGTCGATCGCCACCACGTGGGCGCCCTCGCGCCGCGCCGCCTGGACGAACTTCCACATGTGGTGGCCGCTGGTCAGCGTGTTCGTCCCCCACAGGATGATCAGCCGCGCGTGCGCGAGGTCCTCCGGGTCGATCCCGCCCGGCGACCCCAGCGCCAGCTCCAGGCCGGCGTTGCCCGCCGCCGAGCACATGTCCGCCCGGTGCGCGGACGCCCCGAGGACGTTGAAGAACCGCCGTCCGGCCTGCCCTTCGAGGCCCTGGACGTACCCGAGCGTCCCCATGCCCCAGTACGGCCAGACCGCCTCCCCGCCGTGCCGCTCGACGATCTCACCGAGCCGGGAGGCGATCTCGTCCAGCGCCTCGTCCCAGGAGATCCGCTCGAACCGGCCCTCGCCCTTGGCCCCGACCCGCCGCAGCGGGTGCAGCACCCGGTCGTCCTGCCCGGCCCGCTCCAGCCAGCGGTTGACCTTGGTGCACAGCGCGCCGCGCGTGTACGGATGCTCCGGGTTCCCCCGCAGCCCGACCGCCTCGCCGTCCCGGACGGTCACCACCCAGGAGCACCCGTCCGGGCAGTCCAGCGGGCAGGCCCCCAGCACCTTCAGCTCGGACATCCGTCACCGCCCCTTCCGGCCGCGTTCGTCCCACCAGTCTGGGGCATCCCGGACAGGTCCGTCACCGTGAGACGGACGTTACGCCGCCCACGCCCGCCCGCCGGACCGGGACTGTCGGCACCCCCGGCTAGAGTTTCCGAGGCCGTTGAGAAGCAGCAGGAGGGGGTCAGCGTGTCGGCAGACGACGCATTCGACATCGAGTTCCGGAGCGACGTGGAGGTGGAACTGATCAAGTCCGCCGCCTCGGACGCCGACGTGCTGTGGGCCGCGCGGGTCTCCACCAAGGGCGAGAGCTCCCTCGCCGAGATCGAGGCCGACCCCGAGCGCTCCAAGGGCCTGATCAACTACCTCATGCGCGACCGGCACGGCACGCCGTTCGAGCACTCCTCCATGACCTTCTATGTGAAGGCCCCCATCTTCGTCTTCCGCGAGCAGATGCGGCACCGCACGTTCTCCTTCAATGAGGAGTCGGGCCGCTACCGCAAGCTCGACCCGGTCTTCTACGTCCCCGGCCCCGAGCGCAAGCTCGTCCAGGAGGGCAAGCCCGGCAAGTACGTCTTCGTGGACGGCACGCCCGAGCAGCACAAGCTCGTGACCGAGGCCACCCAGGAGAGCTACCGCCAGAGCTACCGGGCGTACCTGGAGATGCTCGACGCCGGGGTCGCCCGCGAGGTCGCGCGCGCCGTCCTGCCGGTCGGCCTGTACTCGTCCATGTACGTGACGTGCAACGCCCGTGCCCTGATGAACTTCCTGTCCCTCCGCGTCAAGCGCGAGGACTCGACGTTCCCCTCGTTCCCGCAGCGCGAGATCGAGATGGTCGCCGAGAAGATGGAGGCGGCGTGGGCGTCCCTCATGCCGCTCACCCATGCCGCGTTCGAGGCCAACGGCCGCGTCTGCCCCTGACCCGGCGAGGCCAGGGCTGACCCGGCCTGATCGAACCGCGCGGGCGCGCGGCGCCGTGGGATTCCATGGCGCCACGCGCCCGCGCGCGTTCGTTTCCCGGACGTGACGCGGCCGGGACTGGGCATCCGCCGGGGGATGGGGCAGGGTGCTTGCATGCCGGAGATCAGGATTCAGAGCGACCTGCCCGCCTATCTGGCCGTGCCGGAGGGGGAGGGCCCCTGGCCCGCCGTGGTGATCTTGTTCGAGTCGTTCGGGGACACCGCGGACATGCGGGCGCAGGCCGACCGGTTCGCGGCGCGGGGCTACCTGGCCGTGCTGCCCGACCTGTACGGCGGACGGCACTGGCTGCGGTGCGTCCGCAAGGCGGTCCGGGACCTGCTGGCGCGCCGGGGGCCGACGTTCGCGCACATCGAGGCGGCCCGGAGCTGGGCGGCCGGGCGTGACGACTGCACCGGGCGGGTCGGGGTCGTCGGGTTCTGCATGGGCGGCGGGTTCGCGCTGGTGGCGGCCGCGAAGCTGGACTTCCAGGCGGCGGCGGTCAACTACGGGGTCGTCCCGCGCCACGCGGAGCGGGTGCTGGCGGGGGCGTGCCCGGTCGTCGCGTCCTACGGGGGAGAGGACCGGACGCTCCCGGGGGCGGCGGCCAAGCTGGAGCGGGCGCTGACCGTGCTGGAGGTGCGCCATGACGTCAAGGAGTACCCGGGGGCGGGGCACAGCTTCCTGACCGAGTCGGACGGGCTGGTCCCCGCGCCGCTGCTCGCGGTGGGCAAGGTCACGTTCGGGCTCGGGAAGGGCAAGGAGCAGGCGCCGGAGGCGTGGGAGCGGATCCTGGGGTTCCTGGACGGCGAGCTCGAAAACGGATCTACAACGTAAAGGCGTCAGCCGCCGGAGACGGCGGGCAGCACGTGCAGATCGGCGCCGGGACGCAGCGGCGTGGCGAGCAGCTCCAGGTCGCGGACGTTGTCGGCGCCGACGAACACGTTCACGTGCGGGCGCAGCGCGCCGGTCTCGTCCCGGACGCGGCGCCCGACGGCGGGCAGCGCCGCGTCGAGCGCGGCCAGGGCGTCGCCGACCGTGGCGTCCGCCGGGAGGTCGAGGGGGACGGCGGCCGGGGCGCCCGCGAGGTCGCGCAGCGCTCCCGGCAGCCGGACGGTGACGATCACCGGGTCACCGCCCGCACGCACAGGACGTCCGGGAGGTGCCGGGCCACCTCGCCCCACGTCTCGCCGTCGTCGCGGGACGCGTAGACCCACCCGTCGCGGGTGCCGAAGTAGATCCCGGCCGGGTCGAGCGTGTCGGCGCACATGGCGTCGCGCAGCACCGAGGCGTAGCAGGGGCCCTCGGGCAGGCCCTTGTCGAGCGCCCGCCACGTCGCGCCCGCGTCGTCCGAGCGGTGCACCTGGTAGCGGTGCCCGGCGGGGGTGCGGTCGACGTCGGCGTTCAGCGGCAGGACGTAGAGGGTGTCCGGGCGGTGCGGATGGACGACCAGGGGGAACCCGAAGTCGGCGGGCAGCCCCGCGTCGATGCGGGTCCAGTCGCCGCCCGCGTCGTCGCTGCGGTAGACGCCGCCGTGGTGCTGGAGGAACATCCGCTCCGGACGGCTCGGGTGCAGGTCGACCTTGTGGACGCACTGCCCGTACTCCGGCGGCGGGTCGGGGAGGAACTCCGCGGTGATGCCGTGGTTGCGCGGCGTCCAGGTCGTCCCGCCGTCGGTGCTGCGGTAGACCCCGGCGGCGGAGATCGCGATCGTCACCGTGGCCGGGTCGCCCGGGTCGGGCAGGACGGTGTGCAGGCACTGCCCGCCCGCGCCCGGCTTCCAGGACGGCCGGTGCGGATGGTTCCACAGCCCCTCGACCAGCCGGAACGTCATGCCGCCGTCCTCGGAGCGGAAGAGCGCGGCGGGCTCGGTGCCCGCGTACACGACGTCCGGCTCGGCCTCGGAGAAGCGGAGCTGCCAGATGTCGCGCAGCGCGGCGCCGGTGTGCGCGGGGAACGCGACGGGTGCGGTGTCGGCCTCGCGGGCGGGCTCGGTCCAGGTGCGTCCGAGGTCGTCGGACACGGCGATGGACACGCCCCAGAACGGGTTGTTGAGCGCGGCGAGCAGGCGTCCGGTGCGCGGGTCGGCGGCGATGGCGGTGACCGGAGCCGGGGTGAACAGCAGCGGATCGGCGTCCCAGCCGCCGTCCGCGCGGGGGCGCGCCACGACCAGGCCCTTGCGGGTGCCGATGACGAGGGCGTGGTCGGTCACTGGTCCTCCCGGAGATCTGCTTCCACTCCGGGGATGCTCGCATGCGGAGCGTCACGACGACCCCAAAAGAGCCGAACAGGTGTGCGAAGCTTGGGGCGGTGGCGCGGAACGTGCATTACCCCTCAGGTCATCGTGTCCGTGACATAGGGGCCGATAGCGTCTGCCGCATGACGACGACCACCACTCACTCCGAGTCCTCCGTGCCGACGTCCTCCTTCGGTGACGCCCGCCCGATCGGCGAGCAACTGCGCGCGTGGCGGCAGCGGCGCAGGCTCAGCCAGCTCGAACTGGCGTCCGAGGCGGACGTGTCGACCCGCCACCTGAGCTTCGTCGAGACCGGGCGGTCGGCCCCGAGCCGCGACATGGTGCTGCGGCTGGCCGAGCACCTGGACGTGCCGCTCCGCGACCGGAACCTGCTGCTCGTCGCGGCCGGGTACGCCCCGATGTACGCCGAGACGCCGATGGAGGAGCCGCGCATGGACGCGGTGCGCGGCGCGCTGCGCCAGGTGCTGGACGGCCACCAGCCCTATCCCGCGGTGGTCGTGGACCGGTTCTGGAACCTGGTGGACGCCAACGCCGCGGCGTCGATCTTCACCGAGTTCGCGCCGCCGCACCTGATGGAGCCGCCGGTGAACGTCCTGCGGCTGAGCATGCACCCGGACGGCATCGCCAAGAACATCATCAACCTGGGCGAATGGCGCGCGCACATGGTGGACCGGGTGCGGCGGCACGTCGCGCTCACCGCGGACCCGGCGCTGGAGCGCCTCTACAAGGAGCTGCGCGACTTCCCCGGTTCGGACCCGCTGGAGGAGGCGGCGCTGCCGTCCGCCGGGCACGAGGTGTTCGTCCCGCTGCGGATCCGCGTGGACGACGTCGAACTGTCGTTCTTCAGCACCATCGCCACGTTCGGCACGCCGGTGGACATCACGGTCGCCGAGCTGGCCATCGAGTCCTTCTACCCGGCGGACGTGACGACCTCGGAGTTCCTGCGGGCCCGCGCCGGCTGGTGACCGGCCGCCTCCCGGCGGGCGGGACGGGGACGGGACGGGATGGCCGGGCCGCGGACGATGCCCGCGTCCGCGGCCCGGCGGCTCATCCGCCCTCGGACTCGCTCCCGACGCCCGCCGGGGTGCGCAGGGCGACCGGCGTCCGCAGGCGCGCCGGCTCGAGCTGAGGCACCGGCTCGAGCGGAGCGGGTGGCGGCGGGGGAGCGTCCGCGGGGGCGGGGGGCGCGGCCTTAAGGGAGGCGTGGGCGGACATGGGGCAGGTGGCGGGCGGGATGCGGTGGAGGCGGGCCTCTCGCTGCTCGGCCTCGCTCAGCTCGTGGTGGATCTGCTCGGGCGGGACGCCGAGGCGCCGGAGCCGGGCGGTCGTGGCGCGGATCATGCCGGCCGGTCCCGCGAGGTAGACCTCGTGGCCGGACCAGTCGCCGAGCCGTTCAAGGGCCTCCGCGACGGCGGCACCGTGCGGGCGGCCATCACCGGGAACGTCGTCACCGGGAGATTCGCCGTCCGAGGCGCCCGACAGGACGGGGGTGACGCGCAGCCACGGGCAGGACGCCTCGAGCCGCCGTAGTTCGGGCAGGTCGTACAGGTCGTGTTCGGTGCGGGCCGCGAGCAGCAGGTGGACGTCGCGGTGGAGGCCGGTGGACGCCGCCTGTTCGACGATCGCGCGGAGCGGTGCGAGCCCGGTGCCGCCCGCGACCAGCAGCAGGTCGCGGCCGGCGTCGGCGGGCGGGGTCATGGCGCCGGCCGCGGGCCCGAGCAGCACGGTGTCGCCCGTGCCGGTGTGCCGGACGAGCGCGTTGCTGACCCAGCCGCCCGGGACGGCGCGGACGTGCAGCCGGAGCAGGCCGTCCGGGCGGGGCGCGTTCGCGACCGAGTAGGTCCGCCAGACCCGCGGCCAGCGCGCGACCTGGACGGTGACGTGCTGGCCCGCGGTGAAGCGCAGCGGCTCGCCCGGACGCACGGTCAGGACGGCGATGTCGGGGGCGCGGCGTTCGTGGTCGACGACCTCGGCGACCCACCAGGGCGGGGCCTGCGCGGCGTCCTGCTCGGCCGCCGCGATCATGATCTCGGCGGCGGCGTCGAACGCGGCGGCCCAGGCCGCCTCGGCCTCGGCGCTCCACGCGCCGCCGGAGAACCGCCGCAGCGTCGCGAGCAGCGCGGAGCGCACGGCCGGGTAGTGCTCGGGCCGGACGCCGAACCTGCGGTGGCCGCGGCCGAGCCGGCTCAGGTAGGCGGTCAGGGACGCGGGATCGTCCAGGCTCCGCACGAGGGTGGTGAGCGCGTGGAGGAGACGGTCGTTCTGGACGTCCATGGCGGGCGGGAAAAGGGCGCGCAGCCGTGGATTCTCCGCGAACAGTCGTCCATAGAAATAGGTGACGGCCCGCGTGCCGTGCGGTTCGATGTGACCGAAACTCTCTTTGACGATTCGGGGTTCCAAGGACATTTACCGGGCTCGCCCCCAGGTAATTGTGTGCCGGCGCCGACGCTCCCCGGCGCGTCCGGCGCCCTCGGCGTTGTCCGACTTCCCGAGATTCTCGCACCGGAGGTCGCGGGGACTCAACCCTTACGTGTCAACTGCTGTGGAGTAACTCGAAGAGTAATCGCCGTCACATTGGCGTCGAGCGTGAATTCGTCATTTCGGAGATGGATACTGATCGGTATTGGCGGCCTGTGGGGTGCGTCGTTCCGCATGGTTCCCGGTGCTGTGAATGGATGGCGGAGGCGCGGAGGAGCCGAGTGGTGCGCGATTCTCTACCCCGGTATGAGGTTCCTTTCTGGCGGAGCGTCACGGCGCCCTCCCGTCGCACCGGACGTTCCCGGCGCGCGGCCTCCGGGGCCGGGAGCCGGGGCGGGGTGTGCCCGTTGGCCTGCGGATATCCGGACCTTGCGGCAAGCTTGCCCGCAGCGGGGACGGCCAGGGGTGGGCGGCCGATGAGCGGCATGCAGCATCATGACCCCCCGAAAGCGGAAAATCGCCGCACTCCGGGTGAGGTACGTCCCCCGGGGGCAGGGAGGGAAGCCGCGCATGGCGGACACGACAGGACAGGCTGCCGGGGACGATCCGGGAGAGCGGGGGAGCGGGCCCCCGCTGATCGGGATCACGACCTACCTGGAACCTGCCCGCTGGGGAGTGTGGGTGCGCGAGGCCGCGGTACTGCCCCTGCCCTACATCCGGGCGGTCGAACGGGCGGGCGGCGTGCCCGTCCTGCTCCCGCCGACCGGGTCCCTGCGCGGTGTCCGGTCGCTGGTGGCCGGCCTGGACGGGCTCGTCCTCGCGGGCGGCTCCGACGTCGACCCCGAGCTGTACGGGGCGGAGCCGCACCCCGAGACCGGCGCGCCGCAGCCGGCGCGGGACCGGTTCGAGCTGGCGCTCGTCCGCGCCGCGATAGACGCCGACCTGCCCTTCCTCGGGATCTGCCGGGGACTCCAGATGCTCAACGTGGCGCGCGGCGGCGGTCTCGTCCAGCATCTCCCGGACGTCGTCGGCCACCGCGAGCACGCCCCGGACGTCGGGGTGATCGGGTGGCACCGGGTCCGGATCAGCCCGGCGAGCCTGACCGGGAGGATCCTCGGCGACGCCGTGGAGGTCCCGAGCTACCACCACCAGGCCGCCGACCGGCTCGGCAAGGGCCTGGCCGCCGTCGCCTGGGCGGACGACCAGGTGGTGGAGGCCGTCGAGCTCCAGGGCCACCGGTTCGGGCTCGCCGTCCAGTGGCATCCGGAGGAGGGCGAGGACCGGCGGCTGTTCGAGGCCCTGGTCGCCGAGGCGTCGGCCTCCTGACCCCGGGCCCCGCCCGTACGGGCCCGGGGGGACGGTGCGGGCGATCCGGGACGTCCGGGACGGTTGGGGACGGCCGTCCGGGGAAGGCGTCTGAGGACGTGTCGCCGTTCCGGGAGGGGGCCGGATGCCGCTCGATCCGTCCGTGGAGCGCTTCCTCGCGAGGTTCCGGGAGCCCGACGGCCGGGTGTGGACGATCGGGGAGCTGCGGCGGCTGACCGAGCTGCGGTCCCCGGTCGAGCGCCGGGCGCTGCCGCACGTCGGCGACCTGGACGTCCCGGGACCCGGCGGGGCCGTCCCGGTCCGGCTGTACCGGCCCGTCCCGCGCGCCGCCGGGCCGTTGCCCGCGCTGGTGTACCTGCACGGCGGCGGCTGGGTGCTCGGCGGGATCGAGAGCGTCGACGCGGCGTGCCGCGACCTGGCGGCCGAGACGGGCTGCGCGGTGCTGAACGTCGGGTACCGGCTCGCGCCCGAGCATCCGTTCCCGGCCGCGGTCGAGGACGCGTGGGCCGTCGTCGAGGACCTCGCGCGCCGCCCGGGACGGTTCGGCGCGCGACCGCACGCGATCGCCGTCGCCGGGGACAGCGCGGGCGGCAACCTCGCCGCCGTCGTCGCGCTGCTCGCCCGCGACCGGGGCGTCCGGCTCGTGCACCAGCTGCTGGTGTACCCGGTGACCGACACGTCGGGGGACACCGCGAGCTGGGCGGCCTACGGCGAGGGCTACGGCCTGGACGCCTCGACGCTGCGCCGGTTCGCCGCGCTGTACCGGGCGGACGCCGACCCCGCCGACCCGCGCCTGGCGCCGCTGCGCGCGCCGGACCTGTCCGGCCTGGCCCCGGCGACGGTCATCACCGCCGACCACGACATCCTGCGGGACGAGGGCGAGGCGTACGCGCGGCGGCTCGCGGCGGCGGGCGTCCCGGTCGCGGGACGCCGCTACCCGGGGACGATCCACTCGTTCTTCCTGCTCCCGGACATGTTCGAGGCCGGGGTGGAGGCCCGGGCGTTCGCTGTGCGACGATTGCGCGCGGCGTTCGGAACGGCGCCTCCCGACGCACGACCGGGCACGAGCGCGCAGGCGGACGCGGACGACCGAACGGGCCAACGCGGGGAGGACAGCGCGGCATGACGACCAAGCGCGGCATGACGACCAACGCGACCGGGGACGCGCGCTACGACCGGTACGAACGGCTGAAGCTCGACTGGGCCGCTCCGCGCGTGCTCCGTGTGACGCTCAGCGCGCCCGGGCGGCTCAACGCCGTCGACAACACCGGGCACCGCGAGCTGGCGGAGATCTGGCGGGACGCCGACGCCGATCCGGAGGTCCGCGCCGTCCTGGTGCGCGGCGAGGGCGCCGCGTTCTCGGCGGGCGGCGACCTGTCCATGATCGAGGAGATGATGGACGACCACGCCGCGCGCGTCCGGATCATGCGCGAGGCCCGCGACATCGTCATGAACGTCGTGAACTGCGGGAAGCCGGTGGTCAGCGCCGTCCAGGGACCGGCCGTGGGCGCGGGCCTGGCGGTCGCGCTGCTCGCCGACGTCTCCGTCGCCGGCCGCACCGCCAAGATCATCGACGGGCACACCCGGATCGGCGTCGCGGCCGGCGACCACGCCGCGATCATCTGGCCGCTGCTGTGCGGCATGGCGAAGGCCAAGTACTACCTGCTGCTCAACGACGTCCTCACGGGTGAGGAGGCCGAGCGCATCGGCCTGGTCGGCCTGTGCGTGGACGACCACGAGGTGCACGCCCGCGCGCTGGCGGTCGCGACCCGGCTGGCCGAGGGGCCGGCCGAGGCCATCGCGTCCACCAAGCACGCGCTGAACGGCTGGCTGCGGATGGCCCAGCCGACCTTCGACGCGTCCCTGGCCATGGAGTTCCTGGGGTTCACCGGCCCCGACGTCCGCGAGGGCGTGGCCGCGCTGCGCGAGAAGCGCCCCCCGAAGTTCGCCTGAGCCGCGCGGGCCGCGATCGGCCGCGCGTGTCCCCGGCCCCGCCGCAGCGGGGCCGGGGACACGTCAGGAGAAGCGCCTGACCAGTGCGGTCAGGCCGGTGGCGTAGATGCCGAGGGTGAGGGTCTTGGCCATGGCCTCCTCGTCGTCGGCGTTCGCCGAGAAGTCCGCGGACCACTCGACGAACGACTCGCCGGTCATGGTCACGGGGACGACCCGGAGGGTGGCGCGGCAGCGCCGCACCGGCAGCGGGCATTCGAGGATCTCGTACCGGTAGGTGCGGGCCGCGTCGTCCAGGGACGTCAGCCGCTCGCGGAACACCGTGTCGCCGGGCCCGATGATGCGCCGGACGCAGCCGACCCGGTCGGACGGCCCGCCGTCCTCGATGACGCCGGTGTCGACCCCCGGCATCCACTCGGCGAGGTTGCCGAAGTCGCGCAGGTAGGCCCACACCCGGTCGGCGGACGCGGGCAGGACGGCGCTCGCGTACGCGGGAGGCGGCGAGGGCGGCAGGGCGGGCGACCCGGCGGACGGCATGGTCATGGCGGCTCCTCGGCGCGGCGCGGATCACGCGGGGCGGACCCGGCGGGGGGATCGGGCGGGTGGATCGGGCGGATCGTGCGGGGAGGCTCGGGCGGGCGGGCGAACCACGACCCATGCTCCACCGGTCCCCCTGATCCAGGCAACGTTCCCGTCCGCCCCGAACCCGTCACCGTCACCGTCCCCGGCACGGTCCCTGTCGCCGAACCCGTCGCCGAACCCGCCACCGAACCCGGCGCCGTCCTCGGGGAGGCGTCAGTCCTGGCCGAGGACGCCGCGCAGGAAGCCGATCGCCTGGGTGATGGCGGCCTCGGCGGCGCGCGTGGGCCGCAGCGCGTTGAGCATCACGAAGTCGTGGATGATCCCCTGGTACCGGACGGCCGTGACGGGCACCCCCGCCTCCCGCAGCTTCGCCGCGTACGCCTCGCCCTCGTCGCGCAGGACGTCCGCCTTGCCGGTGATGACCAGCGCGGGCGGCAGCCCGGCGAGGTCGCCGGAGGTGGCCCGCAGCGGGGACGCGGTGATCTCCGCGCGCTGCGCCGGGTCGGTCGTGTACTGGTCCCAGAACCACTGCATGGCGTCCCGGCGCAGGAAGTAGCCGGTCGCGAACTCGTGGTAGGACGCGGTGTCGAACGAGGCGTCGGTGACCGGGTAGAACAGCACCTGCCCGGCGAGCCGGACGCGGGACCCGCCCTTGGCCATGAGGGTGAGCGCGATGCTCATGTTGCCGCCGACCGAGTCCCCGGCGACGGCCATGCGCGAGCCGTCCAGCCCGTGCTCGGCGCCGCGCCCGGCGACCCACTCGGCGACGGCGAGGTTCTGGTCGATGGCGGTCGGGTACCGGGCCTCGGGCGACAGGTCGTAGTTGGGGAACACGACGGCCGCGCCGGTGCCGAGCGCGATCTCCCTGGCCAGGCGGTCGTGGGTGTGGTCGTTCCCGAACACCCAGCCCGCGCCGTGCAGGTAGACGACGACCGGCAGCGGGCCCGCCGCGTCCGAGGGCCGGAAGACCGTCACGGCCGGGAGGCCCGCGATCTCGAGCACCTCGCGTTCGGTGCCCGGCACCTCGACCTCCGGGCTCTGGACGTCGTCGACGGTCTTGCGTCCCTCGGCGGGGCCGAGGTCGAACAGGTACGGCGGGTTCGCGGTCGCCTCGGCGAACGCCTGTGCCTGCGGTTCGAGAACGGGCTTGCCCATGCTGCTTCTCCTCCGGTTGGTCGGGTGCGGGTCGCCGAGCGGGTGCGCCATGGACGCCGAACCGGATCCCCACGCGCCGCGGGCCGCCGTTCGTGGCTCTGCGTGCACGGGTGATGCCGCGGCGAGCGACCCCGCCCCGGGGACCATTCCCCGTCCGCGCGCCGAACTCACCGGCCCCCTCGAACCGGACTCGTGCGTGAGCCGTCGCCTCCGCCACGGTCACATGTCGGATGACGTAACGGGGGAGTGGCGTCCGGGGGCGCGGTGACGGAGGTAGCGTGCCGCCATGGAGCGCCGATCCGTCCTGGTCGCCGCGGCCGCGCTCGCGGCCGGGGGCACCGACCTCCTCGGGGCGGCCTGCGGCGGGGCGCACGCGCCGACCGTCCTGCGGCTCGCGACCGGCGAGAAGGGCGGCCCGTACCAGGCACTGGGGGACCGGTTCGCGGCCGAGCTGCGGCGCGGCGGCTTCAAGGTGCGGGCGGTGACGACCAACGCCAGCGTCCAGAACCTGTCGATGCTCGCGGACGGGACCGCCGACCTGGCCTTCGCGCTCGCCGACAGCGCCGACCAGACCGTCCAGGCGGAGCACCGGCCCGCCGCCGCGCTCGCCCGCATGTACATGAACTTCGTCCACCTGATCGTGCACCGGGACGCCCCGGTCCGGACGATCTCCGACCTCGCCGGACGGTCCGTCTCGCTCGGCGCGGACGGCTCCGGCACGGCCGTCACCGCCGAACGCGTCATGTCGGTCGCGGATCTGGCCCGTCCGGCGCGCATCCTCCGGTACGGGCTGGAACGCTCGATCGAGGCGCTGAAGGCGGACGAGGTCGTCGCCGCGTTCTGGTCCGGCGGGGTGCTGACGCCCGCGCTGACCACCCTGTCCCGCCAGGTCCCGATCCGGCTCGTCCCGCTGGACGACCGGCTCGTCATGCGGCTCCGCCGCGCCTACGGCCCGGTGTACGACTCGGCGTCCGTCCCCGCGAACGCCTACGGCGAGCCCGAGCCGGTCCCGACGGTCAGCGCCGCCAGCTACCTGATGTGCCGGGTCGGCCTCCCGGACGACGTGGCCTTCAAGGTCACCAAGCGCCTCTTCAGCAGCCGCGACCGCCTGCGGGCCCCCGAGGCCCCCGGCGGACGCCTCGACCGCCGTTTCGCGATCGGCACGGGCGCGGTGCCCCTACACCCGGGCGCGGCCCGCTACTACAGGTCGGTGTTCGGCTGACCGTCGCTCAGGCGCACCTCGACGGACAGGCCCCGCGGACGGTTCGCGCGCAGGTCGAGCCGTGCGCCGCACGCCTCGGCGAGCGCGGCGGCGATCGGCAGGCCGAGGCCGCTGCCGGGCAGGCCCGCGTGCGCGGGGGCCCGCCAGTGCCGGTCCAGGGCCTTCACGCGCTCCTGCCCGGTCAGCCCGGGACCGTCGTCGGCGATGCGCAGCAGCAGGGAGTCCGCGTCGAGCGTCACCGTGACCGTCCCGCCCGCCGGGACGAACTTGTGCGCGTTGTCCAGCGCGATGTCGGCGATGCGCGGCACGGCGTCCGGGACGGCCCGGACCGGCAGCCGGTCCGGCAGCCGCACCGAGAACGTGATCTCCAGTGCGTCGAACACCTCCCGCCACGCCTCCAGCTTCGGGCCGAGCTCCGCGACGACGTCCAGCTCCCGGGCGATCGGCGCGCCCGCCGCCTCCGCCTGCGCGGCCGCCTCGGTCTGCGCGAGCTCCAGCAGGTCGGTGACGGTCTTGGCGAGCCGGTTCAGCTCGGCGCCGGTCTCCTCGAACTCCGGCTCGCCCTCCGGGGCCAGGTACGGGCGCAGGTTCTCCAGCCGGAACATCAGCGCGGCGAGCGGGTTGCGCAGCTCGTGCGAGGCGTTGGAGGCGAACTCGCGCTGCCGCCGCATCGCCGCGCCGACCGCCTCGGCCATCGCGTTGAACCGCTCCTCCAGCCGCCGCAGCTCGGGCGGCCCGACGTTCGCGGTGGTGCGCGTCCCGAGCTCGCCCTCCGTGATGCGCCGGGTCGCCTCGTCCAGCTCGGTCACCGGACGCAGGATCCAGCGCGCCAGGCCCCGCGCGACCAGCACCGAGAACGCCAGGACGGCCAGTCCCGCGCCCAGCAGCGCGCCCCACACCCGGGTGATGTCGCCGCGGGCGTTCGCGGTCGGCGCGAGCAGCAGCACCGCGCCGGAGATCTGCGCGTCCCGGCCGGACGGCTCGGCGACCAGCACCCGCCCCGGTCCGAACGGGGTGAGCGACGGCAGGGAGTCGGTCGTCCGGCCCGACAGCGCCCGGACGGTCGCCTCGGCGTCCGGCGGCGCGGCCGTGCCCGCCTGGGCGACCAGGGCCCCCTCCCGGTCCTGGATCCACACGGACGCGTCGTACAGCGCGGCGTACCGGCCGATCTCCGGCTGGAGCGACCCGCGGTCGCCGGTGCGCGCGGCCAGGTCGGCGAGCTCGGCGAACCGGGTCGCGTCGGCGCGCCGGTCCAGCAGCAGGCGGCCCGTCCGGTGCGTCGCGTACGCGCCGCCCAGCGGCACCGCCAGGCCCACGATGACCAGGACGACCAGGGTGGTGAGGACGGCGACGAGCCGGTTCCTCACGGCGGGCCGTCCCCGAGCCGGTAGCCGGTGCCGACCAGCGTCACGATGAGCCCGCTCCGGTCCGTCTTGCCCCGGATGTTCCGGATGTGCACGTTCAGCGCCCGCGAGGCCGACAGCGACGTGTCGCCCCACAGCGCCAGGAGGATCTCGTCCCGCGCGCACACCTCGCCCGGACGGCTCGCCAGCACCGCCAGCACGTCGAACTCGCGGCGGGTCAGCGCGACGTCCCGGCCCGCGACCGTGACGCGCCGCGCCGGGACGTCGATCACCACGTCCCCGGCCGTGACCCGCCGCACCTTCGCGGGACGCGCCGTCCGCCGCACCACCGCCTGCATCCGCGCCAGCAGCTCGTCCGGGCGGACGGGCTTGACCAGGTAGTCGTCCGCGCCGCGGTGCAGGCCGCGCAGCACGTCGCCCGCGCGCGCCGTCACCACGATCAGCGGCACGTCGGAACTCCGCCGCACCCGCTCCAGCGCCTTCAGCCCGTCGGCGTCGGGCAGGCCCAGGTCGAGCAGGACGAAGTCGGCGTCGGCCGCCAGCCGGACGCCGTCGGCGGCGGTCCGGGTGTGCGTCACCTCGTAGCCGCCGCGCCGCAGGTGGGTCGCGAGGGCGGCGGCGAGGCGAAGGTCGTCCTCCACCAGCAGAACCCGCATGGCGGTCAGGCTAGAGGCCCGCGGGCGGCCGGTGCACCGCCCCCGCAGGTCACGGTCCGGTACGGACACGGCGGAGCGATCCGGGCATGCGCGGGCCGGACGTGCGTGCGGGAGCGGCCTCGGTGGCCAGTTCCCGGCGGGACATCGCCGCGTCCCGCGTCTCGCGCATGCGGACGTAGACGACCAGCGACACCGCCGCGCACGCGGCGACGTACCAGAAGAACCCGGACTCGGCGCCGCTCTTCTTGAACCAGAGCGCCACGTACTCGGCCGTCCCGCCGAACAGCGCGTTGGAGATCGCGTACGGCAGCGCGACCCCGAGCGCCCGCACGTGCGTCGGGAACAGCTCGGCCTTCACGACCGCGTTGATGGAGGTGTAGCCGGTCACGATGACCAGGCCGGCGAGCATCAGCCCGAACGCGGGCCAGAACCCGGACACGTGCCCGAGCGCGATCAGCAGCGGCACCGTCCCGACCGTCCCGCCGACGCCGAACCCGATGAGCAGTGGACGCCGTCCGATCCGGTCCGACAGGGCCCCGGCGAGCGGCTGGAGTAGCGCGAACACCAGCAGCGCGCAGAAGCTCACCAGCGACGCGGTCGTCTTCGGCAGCCCGGCCGTGTTCGACAGGTATTTGGTCAGGTACGTGGTGAAGGTGTAGTAGGCGAGGGTCCCGCCCGCGGTCAGCGCGATGACCAGGGCCGCCTCGCGGCGGTGCCGCATCAGCTCGCGGACGGTCCCGCGCTCGTGCCGGACGGCCGGGCTGCCCTTCGCCTCCGCCGCGTACACGTCGGTCTCGAGCAGGCCGCGCCGCAGGTAGAGGATGACGGCGGCGCACAGCGCCCCGACGATGAACGGGATGCGCCAGCCGTAGGACTTCAGCGCCTCCTCGGTCATCGTGCGCTGCAGGACGATCTGCAACCCGAGCCCCAGCAGCTGCCCCGCCGTCATCGACACGTACTGGAAACTGGACGCGAACCCGCGCCGGCCGGGCGGGGTGGCCTCGGTGAGGTAGGTCGCGCTGGCCGCGTACTCGCCGCCGACCGACAGGCCCTGCATCAGCCGGGCGACCAGCAGCACGACCGCGCCGAGGTAGCCGACCGACGCGTACGTCGGGGCCACCGCGATCAGCAGCGCGCTGCCCGACATCAGCGTGACGGTCAGGGTGAGCGCCGCCTTGCGCCCGCGCCGGTCGGCGTACCGGCCGAGGACCCAGCCGCCGACCGGGCGCATGAGGAACCCGACGGCGAAGATGCCCGCGGTGTTCATCAACTGCGCGGTGGCGTTGCCCTTGGGGAAGAACGCGGACGCGAAATAGGTGGCGAAGCTCGCGTAGACGAACCAGTCGTACCACTCGACGAGATTGCCGGCCGAGCCGCCGAGGACGGCCCGCCAGGGGGTGCGCGCCGGGGTGGGAGTGGACACCGTGACCTCCTGCTTCTCGCGGCGCCGGGGGTTTCGCGCCGGTGCAGGGAGCCTCTCCGGGGTCGCCCGATCCGGTCCAGGTCTGGCGTCCAGACCTAATCCGCCGTTAACACGCGGGAAGGGGCGCGTGCCGCGCTTCCGGGGCGATCGCGGGCGTGCGGGGGTCAGATGTGGAGGTTCTTCACGACCGTGAGCAGGAAGGCCGAGTCCTCCTCGGCCTCGACGGAGTGCACCGCGTCCGGGATGATCAGCAGGTCGCCGGGGGTGCCGTCCCACGCGTCCCTGCCCGCGACGAGGCGGACCCGCCCGGTCAGCACGTGCAGGGTCGCGTCGCCGGGGTTCTCGTGGTCGTCGAGGCGGGCTCCCGCGCGCAGGGCGATGAGCGTCTGCCGCAGCGGGCGCTCGTGGCCGCCGTGGACGGTCTCGGCGGACCGTCCGCTGGACGCCTCGCGCGCCCGGCCGAGGAGTTCGCGGGCCAGAGCGGTGAGCGATCGCTTGTTCATCATTCCCCTGCGCGACGACGACGGCGGCGGACAACGGGCGGCGGAAGGTCGGGCCCGTCTCACCTCACCTGTTCCCCGGGGTGTTCACGCCGGAACAGAGGCCGTGCCACGCTCCGGTCATCCCCAGGGAAAGACTACGGACGAAAGGCGATATCACCCCCTTGATTTCCCTTTCGGTCGCTTCGCTCCGACATCGACGGCATACGCTGAGGTCACGCCGAATTCCGGACTAGAGAGGCTTTAGTCATGGAGTCGCACATGCTCGCCATCGGTTCCCACCTCGGTGGGGACATCGGCATCTGGCTGGGCCCCATCGTGGGCGCCCTCGCCGTCGTGGCCATGCTCGTCATCACCGGCCGCGGCCTGATCGGCACGCTCGCCGCGGGCCGCCGCCGCACCGTCCGCAAGGTGGACGAATCCCACACCGACTCCCGTGAGCACGGTGGCTTCTACAAGTACGAGCCCGGAATGTACTCCCATTCCGACGTAGAGGACCGGCCGCCGCTCGACAAGGAGGACGTCCTCCAGCCGCAGTAGCCGAACCGGCCCTCCGAACCGGCCCTCCGAACCGCCCGCGCCTGACGGGGGTGGCCACGGCGAGACCGGCGTCACCCGGCGGGTCCGAGCACGACGGGCAGCGCCTGGTGGCCGTGGGAGATGAACGAGGCGAGCGGCCGGAGCTCACCCGGGTCGACGGCCAGGCTCAGGCCGGGGAAGCGGGCGAACAGCGCGGGCAGCGCGATCGCCGCCTCGAGCCGCGCCAGCGGCGCGCCCAGGCAGTGGTGGACGCCGTAGCCGAACGCCATGTGCTCCTTGTCGGCGCGGGTGACGTCGAACTCGGCCGCGTCGGCGCCGTGCAGGCCCCGGTCGCGTCCGGCCGCCGCGTAGCAGCTGACGATCGCCTCGCCCTTGCGGAGCACGTCGCCGCCGTCCAGCTCGATGTCCTCGACGGCGAACCGCAGCGGCAGGTTGGCGATCGGCGGCTCGGCGCGCAGGGTCTCCTCGATCACATCGTCCCAGCTCGCCCGGCCCTCCCGGACGAGCGCGAGCTGCTCCGGACGGGTCAGCATCGCGTGGATCGCGTTGTCGAGCAGGTTGACGGTCGTCTCGTGGCCCGCGCTCAGGAACAGCCCGAGCGTGTCGACGAGCTCCTCCTCCGACAGCTCCGACCCGCCGTCGCGCGCGGCGATGAGGTCGGACGACAGGTCGTCCGCCGGACGCACCCGCTTCTCCGCGACGAGCCCGCCCAGGATCTCCTGGAGGCGCGGAAGCGCGGCGGCGGCCTCCTCGGGCGTGACCGTGGTGCGGAAGAACACGTCCACGCACCGGCGGATCTCCTCGCGCATCTCCTCGTCCCCGACGCCGAACAGCTCGCAGATCACCCGGATCGGCAGCGGGTAGGCGAACCGTTCGCGCAGGTCGACGGGCCCGCCCGCCCCGGCCTCCTCGATCTCGTCCAGCAGCCCGGCGACGAGCGCCTCGACGCGCGGGCGCAGCGCCGCCGTCCGCCGGGCGGTGAACGCGCTGGAGACCAGCCGCCGCAGCCGGCGGTGGTCCGGGCCGTAGGCGGTGAACATGTTCCGCACCGCGACCCAGGCGAACAGCGGCCACGCCGGACCGATCTCGGACATGAGGGGCCAGTGCCGGTAGGAGTCCTTGGACACGCGGTCGTCGGTCAGCAGCCGCCGCAGCAGCTCGGGGTCGCTCACGCCCCACGCCGGGACGCCGTCCGGCAGGACGACCCGCGTCGCGGGCCCGCGGGCGCGGATCCGGGCGGCCTCGCCCAGCACGTCGGTGCCGCTGAGATCCAGGACGAGCGGACCGTGGTCTTCGGGAGTGGGCATGGGACGCTCCAGAGGTCGGCCGGACGGGCGGGCGGCGGACCGCCGGCGGCGCGCGGCGGCCCGTCCTCACTCTCCGTCCGTGACCGACCGTGCGCAAGGGGCTCCCAAGGATTCACCCGGCGCCGCGCCGAGCTCGGCGAGCTGCCGCTGCGACACCTCGGCCGACAGGATCGCCTGCGACCCGTGGAACGTCCCCGGCCACTGGTGCAGCTCGACCGACACGCCGGACCGCAGCAGCCGCAGCGCGTAGTCGACGTCCTCGTCGCGGTTCGGGCACAGCTCCGCCGTCGCGACGTAGGCGGGCGGCAGCCCCGACAGGTCCCCGGCACGCGCCGGGGCGGCGTACTCGGTGGCCTCCCGCGACCCCAGGTAGTACCGCCAGGACGCGCCGACCTTCGCCCGCGTCATCCACGGCGTGTCGGTGAAGGCGCGCTGAGACCAGGTCTCCTGCCGGTCGTCCAGGGCGGGCTGGTTGAGCAGCTGGAAGCGGATCGCGGGCCCCTGCCGGTCGCGGGCCCGCAGCGCCAGCGCGGCGGCGATCCCGCCGCCCGCGCTGTGCCCGCCGACCGCGATCCGCGCCGGGGCGAAGCCCAGGACGGACGCGTTCTCCACCGCCCAGCCGAGCACCGCGGACGCGTCGTCCAGTGCGGCCGGATACGGGTCCTCCGGAGCCAGCCGGTAGCCCACCGAGATCACGACCGCGCCGGACGCGTCCGCGAGAAACGTCGCCCACGGATGCTCGGTCTCGACGTCGCCCATGACGAACGCGCCGCCGTGCAGCCAGACGATCGCGCCGCTCGCCGGCACCGGCCGGTAGACCCGCACCGGCACGCCCGGGCCGGCGGGCACCGTGTGGTCCTCGACCTCGAGGGCCGGGACGTCCGGCGCCGGGACGCTCCGGGCCAGCAGGGCGAGGCTCTCGCGCTCGCCGACCGGGTCGGTCAGCTCGCCGCGCGGGAAGAACGGGAGGAACGGTTCCAGTTCGGCATCCATACCGGCCATCCTCGCCGTCGCGGCCCGCCCGTTCACCCGCCGCCCGTCGCGTCTTCCCCGGGCCGGACGCGCCGCCCGGCGCGTACGCTCGGACCATGGAGGCTTTGGCGGAGCGCCTGTCGCACCTGGGGCACCATGCCGAGGGCGCGATCCGCGTCGTGATGTTCTACGACACGCTGATGCGCCGGCGCGTCGACCTCCCCGCCCTCGCCCGCGCCTCGGCGGGCCTGGCCGAGTGCGTCACCGGGATCCGGCTGCACGGCACCGGCCGGACGATCCGCATGTCGCCCGCCGGCACCCCGGCGTCCGGCACCGCGCCGCCCGGCACCCAGGCGTCCGGTAGCGTGCCGCCCGCGTCCGGCCGCGTCGCGGTCACCCTGGACGACGAGGAGATCGGCGCCGTCTGGCTGGAACGCGCCGGGCCGCCCGGCCCGTTCGACGAACTGGTCCTCGAACGGCTCGCCCTCGCCGTCGCGGCGGTCGTCGAACGGTACGGCCCCGCCCACACCACGATGGCCGACCCGGCCCTGGTCGAACTGGTCATCAGCGCGGACGCCGACGAGGCGGCCCGCGCGCGGGCGCTGCGCCTGCTCGGCTTCGCCGCCGGCCTGCCCGTGCGCGTCGTCGCCGTCCGGACGCCGGTGCCGCTCGACCGGGTCGGCGCGCTCGTCTGCCCGAACCGTCCGGTGAAGGCGGCCTCGCTCGCGGACGTGGGCGTCCTGCTCGCCACCACCGTGGACACCGCCCGCCTCCCCGGGGACGTCCGCGCGGGGATCGGCGCCGCGGACGGCCCCGACACGTCCTGGAGGCAGGCCCGCGCCGCCCTGCGCTTCACCACCGCGAGAAGGCCGGTCGTCCACCACGACGAGCTCGGCGCGCTGGCGCTGCTCGCCCAGATCTCCCCGGACGCCGCGCGCGGCAACCCCGATGTCACCGCGATGGCCCGCCTCGCCGGGAACCCCGACGACCTGGACACCCTCGACGCCTACTGCGCCACGGGCTCGGTCCGCCGCGCCGCCGAGTCCCTGCACCTCCACCACAGCAGCGTCGCCCGCCGCCTGGAGCAGATCGCGAGGACGCTGGACATCGAACTCACCCACCCCACGGGCCTGACCCGCGCGACCCTCGCCCTCACCACCTGGCGCCTCCTCTCCGAATGACGTCCATGACCACCGGCGAAGCGGGCCGGACCTTCGCCGACCCGGCCGCCCACGCCGACGAGTCGCGCTTCAACGACCCCGGATCCCGCTTCCACGCGGCCGCCGCGCTCCTGCGCCGGGACGACCCGGTGCACTGGGTGGAGGCCGACGGATACGCGCCGTTCTGGGCGGTCACCAGGCACGCCGACGTCCTCGAGGTCGAACGGCGCGACGACGTCTTCCGCAACGCGCCGCGCCTCGTGCTCGGCCCGGCCGAGTACGACGCGATGCGCGCCGGGGGCGGCGGGAACCGCACGATCGCGCACATGGACGCGCCGGAGCACCGCGCCGCCCGCGCGATCGGCGCCTCCTGGTTCACCCCCAGGGCCATGCGCGCGCTCGAGACGCGGGTCCGCGACCTCGCGCGCCGCCACGTGGACCGGATGGCCGGCCTCGGCGGCGAGTGCGACCTGGTCGAGCAGGTCGCCGTCCGGTTCCCCCTCCACGTGATCCTCTCCCTGCTCGGGCTGCCCGAGTCCGAGTTCGACCGGATGCTCACGCTCACCCGCGAGCTCTTCGGCGCCGACGACGCCGAGCGCGGCCGGGGCACGAGCGCGGAGCGGCGGCGGGCCGTCCGGCAGGACCTGTTCGCCTTCTTCGCCGACCTCACGCGGGACCGCCGCGAGCGTCCGACCGGCGATCTCGCCTCGGCCATCGCGAACGCCCGCGTGAACGGCGCGCCCCTGGACGACCGGGAGACCGCGTCCTACTACGTGATCATCGCGACGGCCGGGCACGACACGACGTCCGCGACCATCGCCGGCGGCGTCCACGCGCTCCTTCGGCATCCCGACCAGCTCCGGCGGCTCCGGGACGATCCCGGGCTCATGCCGTCCGCGGTGGAGGAGATGGTCCGCTGGGTGTCGCCCGTCCGGGGCTTCCTGCGCACCGCGGCCGAGGACACCGAGCTCCGCGGCCGCACCGTCCGCGCGGGCGAGGCCGTCCTCCTCTCCTACCCGAGCGCCGACCGCGACGAGGACGTCTTCACCGATCCGTTCCGGTTCGACGTCGGACGCGCCCCCAACCGCCACCTCGGGTTCGGCTCCGGCGTCCACTACTGCCTGGGCGCGGCCCTCGCGCGCCTGGAGATCCGGGCGTTCTTCGAGGAACTGCTGCCCCGGCTCAGGAGGATCGACCTGGCCGGGGAGCCCGCCGGCGTCGCGACCACGTTCGTCGGCGGACTCAAGCGCCTCCCGGTCCGCTACGACCTCGGCCGGGGGCGCTGAGGGCGCCGAGGGCGCGCGAACTTGGCCGATGTTTTGTCCTGCGGCAGGCGTGAGCACCCGCGACGGCGGCATAGCGTCGAGGTGATCGCTTTCTGGGAGGACGGACGTGCCGGCTGATCACGAGGAGCACCCGAACGGACCGGTCGTGCGCGAACTGCACGAGCTGGAGGAGTTCGACGCCGTGGTGCGGCTGGTCGACGAGATCTGGGGCGTCAACGCGGACGGCGACCCGGTCTCGGCGGAGATGATGCGCGCCCTGTCCCACGCGGGCAACTACGTCGCCGGCGCCTACCAGGACGGACGGCTCGTCGGGGCGTCCGTCGCGTTCTTCGCCGCCCCCGTCGGCACGTCCCTGCACTCGCACCTGACCGGCGTCTCCGGCATCGGACGCGGCGTCGGGCTGGCCCTCAAGCTGCACCAGCGCGACTGGGCCCTCGCCCGCGGCCTGACCCGCGTCACCTGGACCTACGACCCGCTGATCCGCCGCAACGCCTACTTCAACCTGGTCAAGCTCGGCGCCCGGCCGGTGGAGTACCTGCCGTCCTTCTACGGCGCGATGGACGACGCGATCAACGGCGGCGACGACAGCGACCGCGTCCTCGCCGCCTGGGACATCGCCGACCCGACCCCCGGCCCCGGGCCCGTCCCTGGGCCCGTGGCGTCCGGCCGTCCCGGCGCCTACGCCCTCCGCGACCGCGACGGCCGCCCCGAGATCGTGGACACCGGCGCCGAGACGGTCCTGGTCGAAGTGCCCGCCGACGTCGAGACGCTGCGCCGCACCGACCCGGCCGCCGCGCGCGCCTGGCGGCTGGCCCTCCGCGAGGTCCTCGGCGGCCTGCTCGCGGACGGCGCCCGCGTCACCGGCTTCCACGACCGCGCCGCCTACGTCGTCGACCGCGCCCCGGCGCCCCGCGCCGCCACCCCACCATCGTCCGCCGCCGAACCGTCGTCCGCCGGGAGGCGGACCCGTCCGTGAGGAGCCGCCCATGAAGATCGACGGGATCGAGCTGCGCCGGATCGCGATGCCGCTGGTCGCGCCGTTCCGCACGTCCTTCGGAACCGAGACCGCCCGTGACGTGCTGCTCGTCCGCGTCGTCACGCCCGACGCCGAGGGCTGGGGCGAGTGCGTCGCCATGGACGCCCCGCTCTACAGCTCCGAGTACGCCGACGGTGCCGCCGACGTGCTGCGCCGCTTCCTCATCCCCGCCCTCCCCAAGGGCGACGTGGACGCCTACGCCGTCGAGCGCGCCCTGGAGCCGTTCAAGGGGCACCGCATGGCGAAGGCCGCGCTCCAGACCGCCGTGCTGGACGCCGAGCTCCGCGTGGCCGGACGGTCCCTCGCCGCCTACCTCGGCGCGTCCCGCGACCGGGTGCCCTGCGGCGTGTCGGTCGGGATCATGGACTCGATCCCCGAACTGCTCGACGCCGTCGGCGGCTACCTCGCCGAGGGCTACGTCCGGATCAAGCTGAAGATCGAGCCCGGCTGGGACGTCGCGCCGGTGCGGGCCGTCCGCGAGCGGTTCGGCGACGACCTGCTGCTCCAGGTGGACGCCAACGCCGCCTACACCCTCGTCGACGCTCCTCGGCTGGCGAGGCTCGACGCGTTCGACCTGCTGCTGATCGAGCAGCCCCTCGCCGACGACGACATGGTCCAGCACGCCGAGCTCGCCCGCCGCCTGCGCACCCCGGTCTGCCTGGACGAGTCGATCGAGTCCGCCGCGCACGCCGCCGCCGCGCTCACCCTCGGCGCCGCGTCCATCGTCAACATCAAGCCCGGACGCGTCGGCGGCTACCTGGAGGCCAAGCGCATCCACGACCTGTGCCGCGCGCACGGCGTCGCGGTCTGGTGCGGCGGGATGCTGGAGACCGGAATCGGCCGCGCCGCCAACATCGCCCTCGCCGCCCTGCCCGGCTTCACGCTCCCGGGCGACACCTCCGCGTCCCGCCGCTACTTCGCCGAGGACGTCACCGAGCCGTTCGTCCTGGACGACGGGCACCTGACCGTACCGTCCGGACCGGGTATCGGCATCGAACCCGACCAGGATCGGCTTCGGGCCTTCACCACGGCGTCCGAGTGGATCAGTATCTGAGGCATGCCGCATATCCATCTGGACAACGACCTGCCCGGGATCGTCGGACTGTTCCTCTACCGCCCCGAGACCGCCCGGCCGATGAGCGAACTGGCGGAGGTGCTGCTGCGCGGGCCCGGAACGCTCGAACGCGGTGAACGCGAGCTGATCGCCGCCTACGTGTCGGGGCTCAACGAGTGCGCGTTCTGCGCGGGATCGCACTCGGCCTTCGCCGCCGCGCAGCTGGACGGCGGGGCCGACCTCGTCGACCGGACCCGCCGAGACCCCGCCACCGCGCCCGTGTCCGACAAGCTCAAGACGCTGCTCGCGATCGCCGGATCGGTCTGGGAGGGCGGACGCCACGTCCGCCCCGAGCAGATCGACGCGGCGCGCGACCACGGTGCCACGGACCTCGAGATCCATGACACCGTGCTGATCGCCGCGGCGTTCTGCATGTTCAACCGCTACGTGGACGGCCTGGCCGCTCTCACGCCCACCGATCCGGCCGCCTACACCGCGATGGCCGACGCGATCGTCAACCTCGGCTACATGCACATCTTCCCGGAGCCGGATCTGCAGAGCTGAGCACCGGTTCGGCCGAGCGTCAGAGCCCGAGTTCGGCGGCCGCCATGGCGGTGCCCTCGACCCGGGCCCTGATCTTGGCGAACGCGGTGTCGCGGGAGGTGGACGTGTCGTCGGCGAACGGGGAGAACCCGCAGTCGTCGCACGTCCCGAGCCGGTCGGCGGGCAGGTGGCGGGCCGCCGCCAGCACCCGGTCGCGGACCTGGTCGGGCGTCTCCACGACGGGGTCGATCGGGTCGGTCACCCCGATGAAGACGCGCGCGTCCGGGGGCAGCTCGGACGCGATGACGCTCAGCGTCCGGTCCTGGTCGGGCTCGCTGGCGAGCTGGACGTAGAAGTTCCCGGCCTTGAGCTGGAACAACCTGGGCAGCAGCCCGGCATAGTCGACGTCCAGGCTGTGCGTGGAGTCCTGGTCTCCGCCGGGGCAGGTGTGCACGCCGATCCGGGCGCGCTCCTCGGCGGAGAACCGCTCCAGGACGCGGTTGTTGAGTGCGACGAAGTCGTCCAGCAGGCCGCCGCTGGGGTCGAGCTTGAGGGACAGCCGTCCCTCGGTGAAGTCGAGCTGGACGACGTGCGCGCCCGCGTCGAGGCAGCCGCGGATGTCGGCCTCGGCCTCGTCGACCAGGTCGTTCAGGAACTGCTCGCGCGGATACCCGGCGATGCCGTCGGCCGGGTACAGCAGGCTGAGGGCGGACGGGGCGATGACGGCCTGCTTGACCGGGACCGTCGCGGTGCGCTGCGCGGCCCGCAGGTACTCCGACGCCTTCCGCTGGTACTGGAACGGGCCGCCGGTCAGCCGCGGCAGCTGCCGGGTGTGGCCGTCCGCGAACGGGATGACGGCGCCGTCGGGCGCCAGAGCGGCGAGCCCGGCGACCGGGTAGGTCGCGAAGCTCGGCTTGGACTGCTCGCCGTCGGTGACGACCGGCGAGCCGATCTCCTCGAGCCGGCGGATCGTGTCGGTGACGGCGCCGTCCTGCGCGGCCGTCGTGTCGCCCCCGGCGGCCAGCGCGGCCAGGAGCTCGGAGGGACGGGGGATGCTGCCGATAGGTTCGGTAGGGATGCCCATGCCCGCGACCCTAGATCACGCTCCATGAGCGGTCAATCACTTGTCGTGACAGGGATCCGGCGGATCTCCGGCGCGCCGGACCCCGGTGGCCGGGCCGTTCCGGACGGCCCGGCCACCGGGGGAGCGGACGGTCAGGGGACCAGCTCCACGTAGTGCTTCTGGAGGGCCTTGCGGTCCTCCTCGGTCCACTCGGGGACCTCCTCGCCGCGCAGCCGCACGGCGATCATGTCGAGCAGGTGGTGCCAGCCGGCGCCGTTGCGCGCCAGGACCATCACCGGGTCGATGTCCTGCCCCTGCGCCGCGGCCCGGACCTCGCCGAGGTCCATGGTGTGCGTGAGGGTGATCGTCGAGCCGCCGCCCGCCTCGTCCACCTTCCAGATCACCACGGCGCTCGGGTTCATCTCGTTGAAGTAGGTGTGCTCCAGCCGACGCGGCGGCTCCACCTCGATGACCCGGTCCTCGACCCGCATCTGGGCGCCCTTGGGACTGGAGTGGACCATGATGATCTTCCCGTCGGGACGCAGGTCGAACGCCTCGACGTCGACCCCCATCCACTGGGAGATCTCGGAGGGGGTCGTGATGACGCGCCAGGTGTCGCCGACCGGGTGGTCGTACCGCCGTTCGTAGCGGAAGAGGGCCCGGTCGCCGTCGCGCTCGATGGTGCCGTCGTCGGTCATGTGCTCCTGCTCCTTGGCGTCGAGATGGAAGGGCGGCGCGTCCGGCCGGATGGTGCGAGCACAACGGAAGGCGCTCACTCTGTGTAATGTTCCATGCACGGCATATGGTGTCAAGGTCGCGCGCCGACACCCCGGAACGTCAGCCGGGCCTCGTCGCCGGTGCCCTCCGCGCCGACGATGACGACCTGCCCGTTCGCCAACTCTCCGTAGAGGATCTTTTCGGAGAGGTTGTCCTCGATCTCGCGTTGGATGGTGCGGCGCAGGGGCCGGGCGCCCAGGACGGGGTCGTAGCCGCGTTCGGCGAGCAGGTTCTTGGCGGCGGGCTGGAGCT
>NZ_RFFG01000103.1 GCF_003696215.1 Actinomadura harenae
CGCGCCGCCGCGTCCACCCGGCCGCCGGGTCCGGACGGGCCCGCCGCCGGCCCCGTCCGCCGCGTCCTCCGCGCCGCATCGGCCGCGCCTGACCGCCTCCTTCCGGGCGCCCGTATCCGCGTCCACACGCGCGTCCGGCCGCGCCTGACCGTCTCGCTCGGCTCGTTCGCATACGCGTGCGGACGCACGTTCGCCCAGGTGAGAAGCCTGGGCGTCGCGCCGTCGCCCTGACGCGCGCCCGTCGTCGCCGGGGGACGGGTCCCTCACTCTCCCGCCATGTCACGAGCGGTGATCGGTTAACTACTCTTAGCCAGCAGTCGGTGCGGTCAACAGAGATCCACCGATCCGGAGAACCGATCGACTCGAAGGAGGTGTCTGGAATGGCTGCCATCAAGCGTTACCTCACGGACCGGCGGGCCGCGCGCCTGGGCGCGTACTCGCACTATCCCTGGTGGTAGAGCCCGCCTGATCCCCGCTCGCCGGCGGCGGGATCCCTGATCGGACGGAACGCCGGAGGTCATGGACGGCGTTCCGTCCGGACCCCTCCCTGAGCCCGTTCCGCGAACCAGTCCCCCGAAGCGGAGGAGTGTGCCATGAGACGTCCACCGGGTCCGCGTGACGGAGTGCTTCCCGAGGTGGGAGCGTACGAGGCGGACCGGCCGGGCTACCTCGCGGCGGGCACGGCCCGCTTCGGCGACGTGTGGCAGGTGGTCCCGAAGATCCACTTCCTGGCCGGGCTGGACGCCACCCGGCAGGTCCTGCGCCGCACCGGGCAGGAGTTCGAGGTGCCGCGCGGGACGTTCGCGCTGCCCCGCCAGGCTCGTGTCGAGGACGCGGCCGTCGAGGCGATGCGGATCCGGACGCTGCGCCACAGCCGGGTCGGGCGGAACGCCGCGACGCTCGCGCGCGGGGCCGCCGGGCTCGCGGACTCCTGGCCCACGGGCGCCGAGGCCGACGCGCTGCCCCTGCTCTCCGCCGCGTCCGCGCGGATGGCCACGGGCTACCACTTCGGGCCCGACGCCGACGAGGTGATGTTCGCGGAGGAGGAACTGGTCGAACTGCGGACCGGGCTGGGCCACCGGTACGTCCACCTACCCGGATGGGTGCCGTCCCCGGCGCGGCTGCGGGTCCGGCGGAGCCAGCATCGCCTCGCCGCGCGGATCCGGAGCGTCGTCGCCCGGAGGGCGGGTGACGTCGCCCGGAGAGCGGGTGACGACGTCCGGAGGGCGGGTGACGACGCCCGGCGGGCGGGCGCGGCGCCGTTCGGGACGCCCGGTGGCGACGTCCTGGACGAGCTGATCCGCGCCTGCTCCGCCAGTGGCGTGAACCCCGCCGTGTACCTGCCGTTCCGGCTGGTCACGGCGATGGTCGCGGCGCGGGAGATGGTCGGGCCCGCCGCCGGGTGGGTGCTCGCCGCGCTCGCCGAGCACCCGCAGTGGGCCGAGCGGATCGCCGCCGAGGCCGTGTCGGTCCTCCCCGATCCGGACGACGTCGACGCGGGCACGCTGTCCCGGCTCGTCCTCGCGGACGCGTTCGTCCGCGAGACGCTGCGCCTGTACCCGCCGAACTGGCTGCTGCCCCGCACCGTCGCCCTGCCCGTCGAGATCGGCGGCTACGACCTGCTCCCCGGCGAGCGCGTGCTCGTCTCGCCGTACCTGCTGCACCGCGACCTCCGCTACTTCCCCGACGCCGCGTCCTTCGACCCCGGGCGCTGGCTCGACCCGGGCGACGGGCGGCGGAGCGGTCAGGCGGGCGGTCAGGCGGGCGGGCAGGGAGGCGGTCAGGGGGGCGGCGCCTACCTGCCGTTCGGCGCCGGTCCGCGGATCTGCCCCGGGGCGTCGCTGGCCTCGGCCGAGCTCGTCCTCGTCACCGCGTTCATGGCCCGGCGGCACCTCATCCGCCGCCACGCGCTGACGCCGACGACGTGGGGCGCCTACCGCCCGTCCGGGCTGCGGGTGCTGTGCCGTCCGCGCGACCTGGGCCGGGTGGCGGGATGCTGAGCCGTAGTACACGTTCTAAGTCGATCTGACGTCGGCCGCACGAACCAGGCGATCCTGAGAAGTAGAACCTGTTGCAGTTTTGGACGGGTGAGGGTTATGTTCGTCCCGTGCGGACACGAGTCACCGATCTCTTCGGCATCGAGTACCCGATCTTCGCGTTCAGCCACTGCCGCGACGTGGTCGCCGCGGTCAGCCGCGCCGGCGGCATGGGCGTCCTCGGCGCCCTCTACTTCACCCCCGAGGAGCTCGAACTCGAGCTGAAGTGGATCGACGAGCACGTCGGCGGCAAGCCGTACGGCGTGGACGTCGTCATGCCCGCCAAGTACGAGGGCGCCGACGCGGGCGACGCCGAGGAACTCCTCGGACGCCTCCAGTCGATGATCCCGCAGCAGCACCGCGACTTCCTCGAAGGGCTCCTCGCCGAGCACGGCGTCGAACCGCCGTCCGAGAAGGCCGGCCGCGCGCTGCTCGGCTGGACGGACCAGACCGCCCGCCCGCAGGTCGAGGTCGCGCTCCGGCACGACATCGCGCTGCTGGCCAGCGCGCTCGGCCCGCCCCCCGCGGACGTGGCCGACCTCGCGCACGAGCACGGCGTGAAGGTCGCGGGCCTGGCGTCCAGCGCCCGGCACGCGCGCAAGCAGGTCGAGGCGGGCGTGGACATCATCGTCGCGCAGGGCACCGAGGCGGGCGGCCACACCGGAGACGTCTCCACGATGGTCCTGATCCCCGAGGTCGTGGACGCCGTCGGCGACGGCACGATCGTCCTCGCGGCGGGCGGCATCGGCCGCGGACGGCAGGTCGCCGCCGGGCTCGCGCTCGGCGCGGAGGGCGTCTGGACCGGGTCCATCTGGCTGACCGTCGACGAGGCCGACACCCCGGAGCGCGCCGTCCCGAAACTGCTGGACGCGACGTCCCGCGACACCGTCCGGTCACGCGCCTGGACCGGCAAGCCCGCCCGCTTCCTCAGGACGGCGTGGACGGACGCCTGGGAGAGCGCGGCGTCCCCCGGAACCCTCCCGATGCCGATGCAGTTCATGCTGGTCGCGGACGCGCTGCCGCGCATCGCCCGGTCCGGCGACGGCGAGCTGGTCACCTTCCCGGTCGGGCAGATCGTCGGCAGCATGAACCGGGTCAGGCCCGCCGCGCAGGTCGTCTACGACCTCATCGAGGAGTACGTCGAGGCCGTCGACCGCCTGACCACCCTCACCCACGCCGACTGACGGGAACCCCTGCCGGGCGAGAGAGGCGGACCGGCGGCAAAGACGAACGGCGTCCCCCACGGCGCGCACCGTGGGGGACGCCGTCCGCTCGTCAGGATCCGGCCACCGGTCTCAGGCTCCGGCCAGCTGGATCCCGGCGCGCGACAGCGTCAGCAGGGCCAGCTCCGCGCTGTACGGGAAGCCGGACTTGGGGTTCGCGAGCATCAGGCTCGTGACGAACGTCCGTCCGCCGGACGTCCTGACCAGGTAGTTCGCGGTCAGCACCCCCGGCTCGCTGCCGCTCTTGAACCACACCGTCGGGTACGCCTTGCGGTCGAGCCCGATCCCGCCGTCGTTGAGGGACAGCGCGTGCCCCAGGTCGGCCTGGCCGGGGGCGGCGGCCCGGTCGCTCAGCCCCTGGAACGCCGAGCAGATGTCGGCCGGGGAGGCGAACCACTCGATCGTGTCGATGTCGCGCGGCTTCCGCCAGGCCGTGACGGCGCTCAGCGGCACGACGTCCAGCGCGGGCAGCATGGCCGCCCGCTTCCCCGCGGACGACGAGAGGTAGCGGTGCGCGGCCGCCGGATACCCCGCCCCCTTCAGCGTGAACACCTCGCGGGTCGTCAGGAACGGGCTGTCGGCCTTCCGGTGCTCGTTCCCGAGCCGCGTCACCGCGCGCTCCACCGCGTCGCGCCCGAGCCGGTGGATCAGATGGTCGGCGGCCGTGTTGTCGCTGCCCGAGATCATGGCGTCCGCGTACTGCGCGAGCGTCAGCTTCGTGCCCGCGGCCCGGTTCTGGAACGTCCCGGACGGCAGGCTCTTCCACGCGTCGTTGATGGCGAGCGGCGTGTCCCAGGTGACCTGGCGCGCGGCGACCGCGTCGGACAGCGCGCCCAGGACGTACAGCTTGAACGCCGACCCGAGCGGACGCGGGGTCGTCTCGTTCACGCCGTGGACGATCCGGCAGCGTCCGCCGCGTCCGATCTCGGCGGTCGCGAACGAGACCTCCGGCGCGAGCCTGCGCAGCCGCCCGTCCAGCTCGTTCCAGGAGGCGGGCTGCTTGTCGAAGGTGAGCTCGGCGATCCGCCCCGAGGCGTCCATCGCGCTCATCCCGAACATCGCCGAGCCCTTCGCCCCGGTGAACCATCCGGCGGCGACCGTCCGGCCGGTCTTGGCCGGGGACTGCGCGGTGAGCGGCCCGATCCGCGCCAGCGCCTTCGACAGCCCCGCCGCCCCGCCGAACCCGGTGAGCGTGGACGACGCGATGTGCGCCTTCGCGTCCGCGTCACTGATCGGCAGGTGCCGGGACACCGACGCGAGCCACGCGAGCTGACGGCCCGGTTCGGGCGTCTTGTCCGCGGCGTCCCGGCCGCCGGACGTCCCGCCGCACGCCGCCGCCCCGCTCAGCAGGACGGCGGCCAGGGCCGTGATGCGCGTTCCGGTCCTCACCGTCCTGCCTCCCCGGGCGAGATGGGCAGGCGGGCTTCCGCTTTGGTCGACATCGGGGTCCCCGTTCTCGGATCAGTCGGAACGCCCGAACCGCTGGAACGCCGCCTGCCGGGTGATGCCGAGGACGTCGCCGATCTCCTGCCAGGTGCGGCCGGACGCACGCGCCGCCTCGACCGTCCCGCGCAACCGGTCGTCCGCCCGTCGGACGGCCTCGGCGGCGGCGGCCACCCCGGCCAGCGCGTCGCCCGGCGCTCCAGGCGTGTCGGGCACCTGGCCCAAGCTGTCACCGAGCGGAATCGATGTCAAGCGTTCCTTTACGTCCGGCACGGGCGTCGCCTGCCGTGCCCGACGTGCGGCGCTTCGGCAGGTCGCGTCACAGAATCTCCGCCGACGTCCGCGTCCGGCGTGCTGTGTCAGAGGTCGTCCGCAAAATCCGCAGCCGTCAATCACGACATACCCCGTTTTTTCGTGCCGCCCATTGGCACGAAAATAACACTTATGCCGGACGGTAGGCACGCACGAACGCCGCCACCCCGTCCCGCAGGATCCGCTCGGTCTCCTCGGCGGACAAGGGCAACGCGCCGTAGAGGGTCCGCTGGGTCACCGTGTGGGTGGTGAGCGCGGTGAGGTGCAGTGCCGCCGTCTCCGGGTCGTCCAGTGCGAGGAGTCCGCGCCCGGCGATCCCCGCCAGATAGGGCGCGAGCCGCTCGTGCGCGGTCTGCGGACCCGCCGCGAACCAGCGGTCGAGCACCGGCCGCGGGATCCGCGTGACCTCGGCCTCCAGCGCCCGGACGAACGCGAAATGGTCGGGGAACTCCGTCACCACGGCCGTCCGGTCGCGGCTGAAGGCGAGCAGGTCCTCCTCCAGGTCGAGGATCTTCAGGAGGTGGACGTCCATCAGCCGGTGGATCGCGTCGGTGACCTCCTGCGCTCCCTCGAGCGCGACGGCCTGGAACAGCTGCTCCTTGTCGGCGAAATGGTTGTAGATCGTGCGCTTGGAGACCTTCGCCTCGTCCGCGATCGCGTCCATGGCGGCCCGGTCGTACCCGTCCCGCCCGAACACCCGGCGCGCGCCCGCGATGATCGCGCGCCGCTTCTCCGGCCGTCCACCGGACGCCGTTCCCGCAGGCGACACGCCGGACCTCCCTCGCCGAACCCGCTCTGACCGGTGCAGTGTATTGGCGTCACCGCCCGAGCCTCGGCCCCTCCTCCAGGTCGACGAAGTGATTGTCGTGCGCGAGGAAGAACTCCCGCCGCTCCTCGGCCGAGAGCGCCGCGAGGTGCCCGACCCCCTCGAAGTACCCCTCGCGCGGAGCACCGGGCGCGAACAGCATCAGGAACGAGACCGGCGCGTCCGTGTCGTTGCTGAACGAATGCAGCCCGCCCGCCGGGACGTAGAGGAAGTCGCCCTTGACCGCCTCACGCCAGCGCTTCCCGTCGAAGACGCTCAGCGACCCGTCCGTGACGAAGAACGACTCGGACATCGTCCGGTGGAAATGCGTGCCGGTGCCTCCGCCCGGGGCCATGTTCCGGACGTGGTAGAGCCCGAACTCACCGTCCGTGGCGATGTCGTTCTCCCGCCCGGTGGGCTTCCCGGTCGCCAGGTAGTAGGTCTCCCACCCGGCCGCGTTCACCAGCTCCGGCTCCTCCGCCGCCGCCCGGAACGAGGCACTGACCTCGCCGTTCTCCCCGTGATACCGATCCTGCGGATAAGACATCACAACCTCCTCTGAAGGCCCGAGACCCAGAAACTACACTCACGAGTGCAATAACTCAACCACCAAGTGCACTTTCGTGGACGACCTCGGCGAGCGCCTCCGCCCCCGTCAGGTTCGCGACGTGCCCCTGCTCGACGAGCGGCACCGGCCCGTCCCCCTCAACAGGAGCCCGAACAACCCGCCCCTCAAAGGAAGAAACGACAAGCACCACCACGCAAAAAATCCGATGTCGCCGATCCGCGCGCCCATGGGAACGTGAACACCCGATATGGACGAGACGGACCCCGAAGCCCTCCACGCCGCCGCCCGAGCAGGCGACGTCCCCAGCATGTCCAGACTGGGATGCCTCCTTGCCGACGCAGGCCAGAAGGAACCCGCGAGGCGCTGGTACCAGGCCGCCGCCGAACGCGGCCACACGATCGCGATGATCAACCTGGCGATCCTGCTCGAGGACGACGACCGGGACGCGGCCATGGCCTGGACGCTGCGAGCGGCCGAGGAGGGGACCGGCCTCACCGCCCAGCACAACTACGGCATCTTCCTGGAGGAGGACGGTCGCCTGGACGAGGCGCTCGACCTCTACCGCCAGGCGGCCGAACGAGGCGACCGGGAAGCCGCCGAAGAGGCCGCCCGCCTCAGCAGGTAACCGGGGCCGCTCGCGCTACGCCGCGTCAGTATCCGCGAAAAGGCCGACACGGTGGGTAACGGATCACTATGGTCGAAGCCCGGTGTGCCGGACCCATTACGGAGAGGTGTCGCTCATGTCCGCCGTCTCGAGTCGTGTGGCCCATCAGTCGGCCGAGGCTTCGGCTTCTATGCTGGAGAGGCGGCCGCGAGAGGGGCATGACATGACGTCCGAGACGGCGCACGACCCGGCGGACGACGGGCAGGTGCTGCTCGACGGGTTCCTCGAGCTCGACACTCCCGAAGGGTTCCGTGCGGAACTCATCGAAGGAGAGATCGTCGTGACGCCGCCCCCCATGGGAGATCATGAGGACATCCTCGACTCCCTGAACTGGCAGATCGGGCAGCATTCCTCCGTCCGGATGTCCTGGTCGGGCACGAAGGGCCTCGTCCTGCGGCGGGGCGGCAAATGCCCGAAGAACCACGTCATCCCGGACGGCGTTCTCGCACCCCGCGAACTGAGGCTGTTCAGGGGCGCCGGTGAATGGATGCCCCCGGACGAGGTGACGATGGTCGTCGAGGTCACCTCTTCGAGAGCGGATATCGACCGCAAGGCGAAGCGGCACTGCTACGCGAAGGCGGGCGTTCCGCTCTACCTGCTGATCGACCAGCAGAAGCGGACCGTGACGCTGTTCAGCGCGCCGAACGAACAGGCCGAGGACTACATGGAAGACCTGCGGGTGCTGTTCGGCAAACCCCTCGACCTGCCGGACCCGTTCGGATTCGCGCTGGACACCTCCGAGTTCGAGTAGTCAGAACTGTGTGCGCCAGGAGAGGATCCCGGCCAGGACGCAGTACACGTCTGCCGCCGCGCAAGGATCTACCCGGCCGCTAAGAACCGCCGGGCCTGCCTCCTCTGGCGCGCCAACCGGAACGCTGAGGCCGCTCGCGCCACGCCGCGTCATTATCCGCGAAAAGGCCGACACGGTGGGTAACGGATCACTATGGTCGAAGCCCGGTGTGCCGGACCCATTACGGAGAGGTGTCGCACATGTCCCCCGTCGCTCGTCGTGTGGCCCATGGTTCTGCCGCAGTCTCGGCTTCTAAGCTGAAGAGGCGAGCGCAAAGGGGGCGTGGCATGGCGGCTGAGGCGGCGAGGGACTGTTCGGACGAGGAGCGAAGGCTACTTGCGTGGTTCCTCGACTTCGACCCTCCCGAAGGGTTCCGTGCGGAGCTCATCGAAGGAGAGGTCGTCGTGTCGCCCGCCCCCGCTCCACGTCACGAGAAGTGTCTGTCCCGGCTCAGTCGCCAGGTCGCTCGGATGTCCGTGACCCCCATGGACTACTCGGGCAACGCCGGACTGGTGCTGCAGAGCGGTGGCCGGTGCACGAAGAACTACGCCATCCCGGACGGGGTGTTCGCACCCATAGATCTCGACCTCTTTGATCCGGAAGAGAACTGGATATCCCCGGACGGTGTCGCCATGGTCGTGGAGGTCACGTCCGGAAGAGCGGACCACGACCGAACGGTTAAGCGGTACTGCTATGCGAAGGCTGCGCTTCCGCACTACATGCTGGTGGACCGCCAGGAGAAGTCGGTGACGCTCTTCAGCGACCCGGACGAGCAGAAGCAGGACTACTTGGAGATCTCCCAGGTGCCTTTCGGGAAGCCGTTGCTCCTGCCTGAGTTGTTCGGCTTCCAGCTGGAAACCGTCGACTTCGTCTGATCAGAACCTGGTGAGCCAGGAGAGGGCCCGGGCCAGGACGTAGTAGACGCCTGCCGCGATGCCCCAGTTCAGGTAGAGCTGGTGTTTGGGGTCGGGGCGTACGAAGAGGTCGTGGAACGGCGTGGCGAGCCAGTTCCCCGAGCGCAGTGTGGCGTGCACGAGCGTGTTGGACGGGTTCGCGCCGCCCAGGGTCAGCAGGATTCCGAGGACGAGGATCGCGGCGGCCGCGATTCCGGCGGCCAGAATGGCGAGGCTGATCGGGTTGTGCCGCATGCGCCGCCAGCGTCCCGGACGGCGTTTGATTCGCGCCGTACGACGCGTCCAGGAACGGGTGCGGTCGGGGCGGGGCGACCAGGGGTGACGGCGGGACGGGGTTTCGGTGGTCTCTCTACGTCCCAGGTGTAGAGCCATGACCTTTCACTCCTCAGTTTCGCTATGCGTCCGACCTACCGCACTGCTCGGAGGCCAAACAGCGACCGGGATTTCGGACGCGTCGTTCGCGCGATCCGGACACCTGCCGTGGGATCGGGGCCGGCGCACGTATCGCAAGCGCGAGGGGATGCGTGCTCGGGCGCCTGAGGTAGGTGACGGGCCTACTGGCCCGTCCTGGAGGGACCCGGGACGGTCCGTTTCGCTGGAGAATCGTCGGCATGGCTGTCATGCATGAGACCGAGCTCAAGCCGTCCAAGCTCGAACTGCTGGCCCTCTGGCTTCCCGCCCAGTCCTGGTACCGCGGTGGGGACGAGCCGGAGCTGGCCGACGTGGGCGGGTTCCGGCTGGACGATCCGGAAGGCGAGGTCGGGATCGAGTTCAAGGTGATCATCGACTCTTCGGGGACGCGTCCGACGACCTACCTCGTCCCGCTCACTTATCGTGGCGCACCGCTGGACGGGGCCGAGGACGCCCTCGTCGGCACGATGGAGCACGGGGTGCTCGGACGGCGCTGGGCCTACGACGGCTGCCACGACCCGGTGATGGTCGGCCAACTGCTGGCCTTGATCGAGGGCAGGGTCCAGGCGCAGGACCAGCATGTCAGCGACACTCCCCACCAGGACGTCACCCGTGACTACACCGGCGGCCCCCTGGACCCCGAGGACTTCGCGGGCCTCCCCGTCGACGACGACGAGAGCACGGAGCTGCGCGCGTCGCAGGGAACCGTCCTCCGCCTACAACGCGTCCTCTACACCGCCCCGCACGACGCGACCCGTCCTCCCGCAGGAACGACCGGCCACCTGACCGGCTCCTGGCGCAGACCGGACGGCGTTCGCCCACGCGCCTTCTTCGCTTTCATGCTCGCCAGCCGCGAGAACTGAAAACGGCCCGCCCCGGTGTGATCCGGGACGGGCCGGGGTGGTGGTCAGGGGGTGGGGGTGGTGGTTTTGGGGAGGGGGAGGGTGAGGAGGGCGGCGGCGAGGTAGGCGGCCACCTGCCAGGGGAGGACGGTGGTGAGGGCGTCGGCGTAGGCGGCGGGGGACGGGGTGGAGGGGAGGGCGTCGAAGAAGACGGTGCCGAGGACGGCGACTCCGACGGCGCCGCCGATCTGGTTGACCGTGGAGAGGACGCCGCCGGCGGCGCCCGCTTGGTGGCCGGGGACGCCCGCCAGGATGACGTTCACCAGGATCGGGGCGCCCAGTCCCAGGCCGAGGCCGCCCAGGAACAGGGCGGCGGCCAAGGGCCAGTAGCCGGGGTGGCCGCCGTCGCGGACGAGGGCCCAGAGCAGTGCCTGGGAGGCGGCCAGGACGAGGGAGCCGGTGATGAGCAGGGCGCGTCCGGCCTTCGCGGCCAGTTGGACGCCCGCGCCCGAGGTGAGCATCGAGCCGATCGCGTAGGGGAGGATCACCAGTCCGGTGTCCCACGCGGATCGGTGGGTGCCCGCCTGGAGGTACAGGGACAGGACGAGGAAGAACGAGCCGAGGGCGCCGAAGAAGAGGACGGAGGCGGCCAGGCCCGCGGTGAAGGTGCGGACGCGGAGGAGTCCGGGGTCCAGGACGGGGAGGCCGCCTCGGGACGCGAGGCCGCGTTCGTAGGCGGCGAACAGGGCCAGCAGGCCGAGGCCGGTGGCGAGCAGGGCCCAGCCCCACCAGGGCCAGCCCCAGTCGCGGCCCTGCACCAGCGGCAGGAGGATCAGCGCGATGGCCAGGGCGGACAGGACGGCCCCGGCCGTGTCGAGGCGCTCGCGGCGGGAGGCGGTGGACTCCGGCAGCACGCGGGCTCCGAGGGCGAGCGCGACGGCCGCGACCGGCACGTTGACCCAGAAGATCGTCCGCCAGGCGGTGCCCCACAGGTCGGCGTCGACCAGCGCGCCGCCCAGCAGGGGGCCCGCGACGGCGGCGAGGCCCTGGACGGCGCCGTACGCGCCGAAGGCCCGCGCCATCGCGGCGGGGGCGAACGAGGAGCGGATGATCCCGAACACCTGCGGGACCATGAGTCCGCCCGCGAGCCCCTGCAGGACGCGCGTCGCGATGAGCGCGCCCGCGGACGGCGCGAGCGCGCAGGCCATGGAGGTGAGGGCGAACCCGGCCAGGCCGAGGAGGAAGACCCTGCGGCGGCCGTGGGCGTCGCCGATCCGGCCGCCGGTGATCAGTCCCGATCCCAGGGCCAGGGTGTATCCGGCGAGCATCCACTGAAGCTGGGCCTCGGAGGCGTGCAGGTCGTCGCGGATGGACGGTGCGGCGACGGTGACGATCGTGACGTCCAGCAGGTCCATGAACGAGGCGAACAGGACGACGAGGAGCGCCACGGTGGCGCGGCCGCCCGTCACGGCGGAAGGCGGCGCCACGGTGGGGGTTTCGGTGCTCATGGACGGCAAGGTGACATCGATGGCGGTCATGGAGTGTCCGCCATCGGTGGCACTCTGCCGTTATGGCCGACACGTCCGCGCGGATCCTGCGACTGCTGTCCCTGCTCGAGGCGCGCGCCGAGTGGCCCGGCGCCGAACTCGCCGCGCGCCTGGGCGTGAGCCCCCGCACCCTGCGCCGGGACGTCGACACGCTGCGCGACCTCGGCTATCCCGTCGAAGCGGTCCTCGGGCCGGGGGGCGGCTACCGGCTGGGCGTGGGCGGGAAGCTGCCGCCGCTGGTCCTCGACGATGACCAGGCGGTCGCCATCGCGCTCGCCCTCCAGACCGCGCCCGCGACGGTCGCGGGCATCGACGACGCCGTGACCAGGGCGCTGACGACGCTGCGGCAGGTGATGCCCGCGAGGCTGCGCGCGGCGTCCGAGGCGTTCGAGCTGACGGCGCTGCGCAACTACTGGGAGTTCGCCGACTCGCCCGTCGGCGTGGCGACGCTCCAGGCCGTGGGGTCGGCGATCCGCACCCGCCGGACGCTCCGCTTCGACCACCGCACGCCCGGCGGGACGGTCCCGGCCCCCGGCGAGCCGGGTTTCGCGCCGCCACGTGAGGTCGAGCCCCACCATCTCGTCGTCTGGGCGGGCCGCTGGTACCTCGTCGCGCGCGACCGCCGGACGCGGGACTGGGGCACCTACCGCGTCGACCGGATCGTCCCGCGCGGCCCGTCCGGCATGCCGTTCACGCCCGTGCCCCTGACGGACGACGACCTCACGCGCCTCGTGGTCCAGAACCCCGATCGCGGTGACACCGCCGGGCCGTGGGAGTGCCGGGGCAGCGCGACCGTCGACCTGCCCGCGGGGCTCGTCGCCCGCTGGGCGCCCGGCGGGTCCGTGGTCGAGCACGTCGACGAGGGGCGCTGCCGTCTCACGATCGTCGGCTGGTCCTGGGTGGGCGTCGCGGGTCTGTTCGCCACCTTCGACGCCGACCTCCACGACGTCGAGCCGGCCGGGCTCCGCGACGCGTTCGCGAAGCTCGCCGACCGGTTTCACCGGGCCTGAGGGGGTGGGGCGGCGCGGGCTCGGGCGCGGAGGCGGCGGAGGGCGCGCGCGTCCTGGAAGCCGACCTCGCGGGCGGCGACGTCCATGGTCGCGCCCTGGTCGAGGAGGGTCTCGGCCGTTTCGAGGCGGAGTGCCGTCTGGTAGCCCAGGGGTGTCAGGCCGGTCGCCTGGCGGAACAGGCGGGTCGCGGTCCGTTCGCTGCATCCCGCCGCCGCGGCGAGGGTCCGGAGCGGGAGCGGTACGGTGAAGCGCGACTCGATCAGGTCCTGGAGGCGGTGGACGGTCTCGTCGCCGTGGGATCGGCGGCGCAGCAGCATGCTGACCTGGCCGGTCGTGCCGGTGCGCGCGGAGTGGACGACCAGGGCGCGCGCGACCCGGCCCGCCGCGTGGGGGCCGTGGCGCTTGTTGACCAGGTGCAGCGCCACGTCGAGGCCGCTGGCCACTCCCGCCGACGTGATGACGCGGTCGTCGTCGACGTAGAGGACGTCCCGTTCGACGCGTGCCCGGGGGTACAGGCGTGCCAGCTCGTCCTGGACGGTGTTCAGGGTGGTGCAGCGCCGGCCGTCGAGGAGTCCGGCGCGTCCGAGCAGGTCGGCGCCCGCGCACACTCCGGCCACCGTCCCGCCGGACGCGTGGTGCTCGCGCAGCCGCCGCAGGGTCTCCTCGCCCGGCGGGCGGGTGGGACCGCGCCAGCCGGGGACGACGATCAGATCGTCCGGGTTCAGCTCCGGCCAGGTGACCTGCGCGAGGACGGGCAGCCCCTGCACGGTGTCCACCCGTTCCTCCTCGGACACGTGGTGCAGCGTGTGGCCGTATCCGAGGTCGTCCGCCGTCGAGAAGACCTGCGCGGGCCCGGCCAGGTCGAGCAGGTGCACCCGTGGGACGAGGACGAAGACGACGCGCGGCATGCGGTTCCTAGGCCGCGGTGAGTTCGTCGACGGTCCTGATCGTGGCGAATCGTCCGGCCAGGGCGTAGCGGGTGCGGGTGAGGATCTCGTCGGTGCCCAGGGTGCGCGGGTCGTCCAGGAGCTCGGCGAAGGGGACGTCGTCCGGGGCGTCGGGGTGGGGGATCGGGGCGGTGACGGTCGCGTCGATGGCGAAGTCGACCTCGAAGCCCAGGTCGGACGCGAGCCGCGTGGTGGTCTCGCAGCACTGCTCGGTCCGGATGCCGCAGACGGTGAGCCTGCGGACGCCGCGCGTGGTGAGCAGCTGGTGGAGGTTGGTGGTGGTGAAGGCGTTGTGCGCGGTCTTGGTCAGCAGCGGCTCGTCCTCGCGCGGACGCAGGCCGTCCATCAGCCGGACGTGCCCGAGCGCGGGGTCGAACACCGTCCCGGCGCCGGGACGCGAGCCGAGCACCCACACCACCTGCTGCTCCCGTTCCCGCGCCGCGTCCACCAGGCGATTCACCTGCGCCACGATATTCGGCTCGGAGACGTGCTCCCAGTCGGGCAGCCGCCGGAAGGACTCCTGGACGTCGATGACGATCAGTGCTGTGCTCATGCCCCGAGCCTGCCCGGCGGGGGGTGCCGGGTTGAAGGTTCGTCCAGGTCGGCAAGCGGACCGATCCGGACAGGCGGTCACTCGCCCGTGAACACCGGGGGGCGCTTCTCCTTGAAGGCGAGGGAGCCCTCCTTGGCGTCCTGGGAGGCGATGACGGGCCAGCCGATCTCGTCGGAGATCTTGAGGGCCTCGGGTTCGGGGAGGTGCGCGGTCTCGCGGTAGGTGCGGAGGATGGCCTGGACGGCGAGGGGGCCGCAGGCGGCGATCTGGCCGGCGAGGACGCGGGCCGCGTCGAGGGCCGTGCCGGACGGGACGACCTGGTTGATCAGCCCCATGGACAGGGCCTCGGACGGGGTCACCGAACGGGCCGTCAGGAGGATGTCCATGGCGTTCGCATAGCCGATCTGGCGAGGAAGCCGGATCGCGCAGCCGCCCATAGGGAACAGGCCGCGTTTCGCCTCGTAAAGACCCAGGGTCGCGTCTTCGGCGACCACGCGGAGGTCGGTGCCGACGAGGAGTTCGGTGCCGCCGGCCACGGCGTAGCCCTCGACGGCGCAGATCAGGGGAACCGTGGGCTGGCCCTCGCGGAGGAGGCCCTTCCAGTGGAAGTTCGCGATCTGTGACATCCGCTCCTGCACGCGCGGGTCGGACGGCGGTCTGCCCATCGCCTTCAGGTCGGCGCCCGCGCAGAACTGGCCCCCGGCACCGGTCAGGATGCCGACGCGGACCTCGGGCGTCTCGGACATGTAGGCCCAGGCGTCGGCGAGGCCGACGAGCATCGCGGACGACAGCGCGTTGCGGGCCTCGGGGCGGTTCATCGTGACGACGACGATGTGGCCGTCCTGTTCGACGGTGCAGTGCTCGGTGCTGATCGGCAGGGTCCGGGCCATGGCCACCTCCGGCGAGATCCTGGAAAACAGGAACAGATTCTAGTAACGATCAGCGCCTGGGAACAGGTCTTGCCGGACAAAACGAGAACGTGATCTACTTTTGCCGTCGGAGGTGTCGAGACTCCGGCGACGCACGCGATCACCGAGGGAGAGCCGATGGGATCGTTGGGCTTCTGGCGGCTGGCGCAGGCCGATCCGGAGTGGATCGCGGCCGTCGATCCGGACGGAACCGAGCATCGCGCGGGGGACCTGCTCGCCCGCGCCGACCGCGTCGTCCACGGGCTGCGCGGGCTCGGGCTGGAGCCGGGCGACGGGTTCTGCGGGCTGGTCCCGAACGGCGTCGAGGGGCTGGTGCTCTACCTGGCCGCGTTGCAGGCGGGCTGGTACTACACGCCGGTCAACTGGCATCTGACCGGGCCGGAGATCGGTTACATCGTCGCCGACAGCGAGGCGAAGGCGTTCTTCGTCCACGAGCGGTTCGCGGACGCGGGCGCGGAGGCGGCCGAGGCCGCGGGGCTCGACGTGGGCCGGCGGTTCGCGTTCGGGGAGGTCCCCGGGTTCCGGCCTGAGTCCGAGCTGGAGGACGGGCAGCCCGAAACCCATCCGGACGACCGGACGGCCGGCGCGACGATGCACTACACGTCCGGGACGACCGGACGTCCCAAGGGCGTCAGGCGGCGGCTGCACGGCATCGACCCGGACGACTCGGCCGAGCTGCTGACGTTCCTGCTCGGCCTGTTCGGCATCCAGCCGGGACGTCCCGCAGGCCAGGACCCGCAGGCGCACCTGGTGACGTCGCCGAACTACCACACGGCGGTCACGCAGTTCGGCGGGACGGCCCTGCACATGGGCCACACGCTCGTCTACGTCGACCACTGGGACGCCGAGGACACCCTCCGCCTCATCGACAAGTACGCGATCACGAACACCCACATGGTGCCGACGCACTTCAAGCGGCTGCTGTCGCTGCCGGAGGACGTCCGCAAGCGGTACGACGTGTCGTCCATGCGGTGGGCGATCCACGCGGCCGCGCCGTGCCCGGTGCCGCTGAAGGCGCAGATGCTCGACTGGTGGGGCGACTGCATCTGGGAGTACTACGCGGCGACCGAGGGCGGCGGGACGATCGCGTCCCCGCAGGAGTGGCGCGCGCATCCCGGGACGGTCGGCAAGGCGTGGCCGATCAGCGAACTGCTGCTCGTGGACGACGACGGCGAGCCCGTCCCGGCGAACACGCCCGGCACGATCTACATGAAGATGGTCAGCGGCGACTTCGAGTACAAGGGCGACAAGGCCAAGACCGAGGAGTCGCGGCTGAACGGCTTCTTCACGGTCGGGGACGTCGGGCACCTCACCGAGGACGGCTTCCTGTTCCTGTCCGACCGCAAGTCCGACATGATCATCTCGGGTGGCGCGAACATCTACCCCGCCGAGATCGAGAACGAGATCGTCCTGCACCCGAAGGTCGCGGACGTCGCCGTGTTCGGCATCCCGGACGAGGAGTGGGGCGAGCAGATCAAGGCCGTGATCGAGCCCGCCGCGGGCGTCGACCCGGGCCCGGACCTCGCCGCCGAGATCCTGGCGTCCCTGGAGGGCCGCCTCGCGAAGATGAAGTGGCCGCGGACGATCGACTTCATCGAGACGATGCCGCGCGAGCCGAACGGCAAGCTCCTCAAGCGCAAGCTCCGGGACCCGTACTGGAAGGACCGCGAGCGTGCCATCTAGCGAGCGCTCCGGCGAGCCGAACCACATCCTCGAGTTCCCCGGCGGCTACACGCGGTCGGTCGGCCCGGTCATCGGACGGTTCCTGTCCGAACTCCGCGACGGCCGCCTGAAGGGCGTGCGGACCAGGAACGGCCGCGTCCTGTTCCCGCCCGTCGAGTACGACCCGGACGCCGGCGACGACGTCACGGACGAGTTCGTCGACGTCGGCCCGGTCGGGACGGTGACGAGCTGGTCGTGGGTGCCGAACCCGCGCAAGACGCATCCGCTCGACCGCCCGTTCGCGTGGGCCCTCATCCGCCCGGACGGCGCGGACACCGCCCTCCTCCACGCGCTCGACATGGGCGTCTTCGACCTCGGAGCGAAGCCGCCGCGCCGGCTGAGGACCGGGATGCGTGTGCGTCCGCGATGGCGCGCCGAACGCGTCGGCGGGATCGGCGACATCGAGTGCTTCCAGCCCGAGGTCACGATGATCACGGCGCCGAGCCGCCTCGAGTACCGGCTCCAGGGCGGCCGCGCCCTCGACCGGTTCCTGGAGGGCGTCTCCCAGGGGAAGATCATCGGTCACCGGTGCGACGTGTGCGGGCAGGTGATCGTCCCGATGAAGGGGCTCTGCCCGAAGGACGGCGTCCCGACGTCCGAGGAGGTCGAGCTCCCCGGCACCGGCACCGTCACCACGTTCGCGGTGAACAACCTGCCCGACCCGCGCGCGCCCGAGGTCCCGTTCGTGTCCGCCTACATCCTCCTGGACGGCGCCGGGCTCACGATGCTGGCGCTGGTCGCGGGCGTCCCGGCGGACCAGGTGCGGATGGGCATGCGGGTCCGCGCGGCGTGGCGTCCGCGCGAGGAGTGGACCCGGTCGATGGCGAACATCAGGTGGTTCGAGCCGACCGGCGAGCCCGACGTCCCCTTCGACGAGATCAAGGACCACCTCTGATGCGCCGCACAGCGAAGGACCGCGTGGTCGAGGAGCACTCCTGATGCGCCCCGTGGCGGTCGTGGCGTTCGCGCAGACCCGGCACAAGGGCGAGGACGCGGGGCTCTCCGAGACCGAGCTGCTCGCCCCCGTCATCACCGAGATCAAGCGGCGGACCGGTGTCACGCGCTTCGGCTTCACCTGCTCCGGATCGAACGACTACCTGGTAGGCGCGCCCTTCTCGTTCGTGTCCGCGCTGGACGCGGTCGGCGCGTGGCCGCCGATCTCCGAGAGCCACGTCGAGATGGACGCCGCGTGGGCGCTGTACGAGGCGTGGGTGAAGCTCCAGCACGGCGAGATCGACACGGCGCTCGTGTACGGGTTCGGGAAGACGTCGCAGAGCTCCTACCCGGAGGTCTTCACCCAAGGGCTCGACCCCTACTACCTCGCGCCGCTCGGCGTCGACCAGGTCTCGCTCGCCGCGCTCCAGGCCCGCGCCTACCTCGAACGCACCGGCACCGATGAGCGGCGGCTCCGCGCCGTCGCCTCGCGTGCCCGCACGGACGGACGCGCCAACCCGTCCGCGCTCCACCTGGACGACCCCGGCGACGCCGAGCCGTACGAGGTCGCGCCGCTGCGCCCGCACGACGTCGCTCCCGTCACCGACGGCGCCGCCGCGATCGTCCTCGCGGCCGGGGACAAGGCCCGTGAGCTGGCCGGACGCCCGGCCTGGATCACGGGGATCGACCATCGGAGCGAGCCGCACCAGCCGGGGTTCCGCGACCTGACGTCCTCGCCGTCCACGCGCCTGGCCGCCGCGAAGGCGGGCGGCACCGGCGGCGTGGAGGTCGCCGAACTGCACACCCAGTTCAGCCACGAGGAACTGATCCTGCGGGACGCCCTGGACCTCGGCGACGGTGTCGCGGTCAACCCGTCCGGCGGTCCGCTCGCGGCGAACCCGGTGATGGCGACCGGCCTGATCCGCGTCGGCGAGGCCGCCGCGCGGATCCTCGACGGGACGGCGGGACGCGTCCTCGCGCACGCCACGTCCGGTCCCTGCCTCCAGCAGAACCTCGTCTGCGTCATGTCGGGAGAGCGAAGCGATGGGTGACCCGTGCGCCGTGATCGGCGTGGGCCAGACGGCCTACCGGACCAGGCGGCCCGACGTGTCGATGGCCGGGCTGCTGCGCGAGGCCGCCCGCCGCGCGCTCGACGACGCGGGCCTGACCTGGACCGACATCGACGCCGTCGTCATCGGCAAGGCCCCCGACCTGTTCGAGGGCGTGATGACGCCGGAGGGGTACCTCGCCGACGCGCTCGGCGCGTCCGGGAAGCCGATCATGCGGGTGCACACCGCCGGGTCGGTGGGCGGCTCGACCGCGATCGTCGCGGCGGGCCTCGTCCAGTCGGGCGTGCACGACCGCGTCCTCACGGTCGCGTGGGAGAAGCAGTCCGAGTCGAACGCGACGTGGGCGCTGACCGTGTCCGGGCCGTACACGACGTCCCTGGTCGTGGGCGCGGGCGGCTACTTCGCCCCGCACATCCGCGCCTACATGCGGCGCAGCGGCGCCCCCGACCACATCGGCACGCTCGTCGCCGTGAAGGACCGGCGGAACGCGCTGCGAAACGAGTACGCGCACCTCAAGATCCCCGGCATCTCGCGCGAGATGGTCGAGGCGACGCCCATGCTGTGGGAGCCGATCCGCTACCTGGAGACCTGCCCGTCCTCGGACGGCGCGTGCGCGATGGTCCTGGCGTCCGAGGACGCCGCGAGACAGGCCCCCCACAAGCCCGCCTGGGTGCACGGCACCGCGATGCGGTCCGAGCCGATCTTCTTCGCCGGGCGTGACACCGTGAACCCGCGGGGCGGCATCGACTGCGCCGCCGACGTGTACCGGCAGGCCGGGATCACCGACCCGCGCCGCGAGATCGACGTCGCCGAGGTGTACGTCCCCTTCTCCTGGTACGAGCCGATGTGGCTGGAGAACCTCGGCTTCTGCGGCGAGGGCGAGGGCTGGAAGCTCACCGAGGCCGGCGCGACCGCGCTCGACGGCGACATCCCGTGGAACGCGTCGGGCGGCGTCCTGTCGTCCAACCCGATCGGCGCGTCCGGGATGATCCGGTTCGCCGAGGCCGCGCTCCAGGTGCGCGGCATGGCGGGGGAGCACCAGGTGGACGGCGCGCGCCGCGCCCTCGGGCACGCCTACGGCGGCGGCGCGCAGTTCTTCGCGATGTGGATCGTCGGCAGCGACAAACCCTAGGAAACACACGGCCCGGACGGGTCCGGGGCGCCCGGCCCGTCCACCCCCCGGAGGCCCCGATGGAGTTCAACCACGCCGATCTGTTCGAGGGGGTCTCCGACGCGGTCGGGGACCGCACCGCCGTCGTCTGCGGCGACCGCCGCATGACGTACGCCGAGCTGGACGCGCACGCCAACCGGCTCGCCCACCACCTGCGCGCCGCCGGGGTGGAACCGCACCGGCACGTCGCGATCCAGCTCTACAACGGGATCGAGTACGCCGCCGCGATCCTCGCCGCGCTGAAGATCCGCGCCGTCCCGGTCAACGTGAACTACCGGTACGTCGAGGACGAGCTGCGCTACCTCTTCCGCGACTCGGGCAGCGTCGCGCTGATCTACGACGCCGAGTTCGGCGACCGTGTCGCCGCGGCCCTCCCCGACGCCCCCGACCTGCGGCATCTCATCTCCGTCGGGGAGTCGTCGATCGAGGGGGCCGTCCGCTACGACGAGGCCGTCGCGGCGCAGCCCGCCGCCCGCGACTTCCCGGAACGCTCGGCCGACGACACCTACATCATCTACACGGGCGGCACGACGGGCATGCCCAAGGGCGTCATGTGGGGCGTGGAGAGCATGCTCCGCGCGTTCTGGAACCCGTCCTTCCCGCCCCCGGACAAGCCCGCCGACGTCGTCGACCTGGCCCGCTCGTCCGGGCCGATGGTGATGATGCCGATCGCGCCGCTCATGCACGGCGCGGCCCAGCAGGCCACGTTCATCTCCTGGTGCATGGGCGCGACCGTCGTCTACGCGCGCCGCTTCGAGGCCGCCGAGGTGTGGCGGACGATCGAGCGCGAGCGGGTCAACTCCCTGACGATCACCGGCGACGCGATGGCGATCCCGATGGCGGACGAGCTGGCGCGCGGCGGCTACGACACGTCCTCGCTGCTGGCGTTCGTCTCGACCGGCGCGATCCTCACCGGGACGGTCCGCGACCGCCTCGCCGCGCTGCTGCCGGACACGATGATCCTGGACCGGTTCGGCTCGACCGAGTCGGGCTCGACCGCCGAGGCCGTCGCGGGCACCTCGCCCGAGAAGGGCCTGCGGTTCACGCCCGACGTGCCGGACATCGCCGTCCTGGACGACGCGCTCCGGCCCGTCCGGGCGGGGTCGGGGGTGATCGGGCAGCTCGCCCGCACCGGGCACATCGCACGCGGTTACTACAACGACCCGGAGAAGACGGCGCGCACGTTCCCCGAGGTGGACGGCCGCCGCTGGCTGCTCACGGGCGACATCGCGACGGTCGAGGCGGACGGCACGATCTCGGTGTTCGGACGCGGCTCGCAGGCGATCAACACCGGCGGTGAGAAGGTCTTCCCGGAGGAGGTCGAGGCCGTCCTCAAGGGCCATCCGGACGTGTACGACGCGGTCGTCACCGGGATCCCGGACGAGCGCTGGGGCGCCCGGGTCGCCGCCGTCGTGCAGCCGGCGTCCGGCGCGTCCCCGGATCCGGGCGATCTGGACGCGCACTGCCGCCGGCACCTGTCGGGCTACAAGGTGCCGCGCGCGTACGCGTTCGTGACGGAGATGAGGCGCTCCCCGGCGGGCAAGGCCGACTACCGGTGGGCGCGGGAGGTCGCCGAGGCGGGCGGAACCACCTGATCAAGCGGTCGGGACGGCCTGGTCGGGTGGGGCGGACGGCCTGGTCAGGCGATGCCGCGGGCGGCGAAGGTGAGGGTGAGGTCGGCGTCGTCGGCCGGGGCGTCCTCGGGGAGGTGCCAGCAGACCTGGTAGGTGACCTCGTGCGGGGCGCCGTCGCCCTGGGCCGTCCAGTTGCCGAAGCCGCGCTCGGGGCGGTCGGGGCTGGTGCAGTCGGCGAGGGAGCCGCTGAAGACCGGGTAGGGGAGCCGCCGCAGGGACTCCTCGTAGATGCCGACGCGGATGTCCCCGGCCTGCGGGCAGCGGGCGTCCTCGCGGCGGACGCGCATCGCGACGACCGCGTCACGGTCGCCGCAGTAGCGGACGGTGACGGTCCGGGTGCCGCGCTCGCCCGGGGCCAGTCCGGACAGCCGCAGGCATACGGCCGCCTCCTCGCCGGAGGAGAGGCCGACGGTCTCGGTGGAGATGATGTTGGTGCTCAAGCTCTCGCCCCCGCGCGGAATCGTGTTCGACGCGCGCGCCGCTCGCGGGCCTGTTAGCCCTGGTACGGCACGGATCGCTGGTCAGTGGTCCAGACCAATGCCGAGTATAGATCGTCGCTGGTGATGCTTTTCACGTTTCGGGTGGATCGGGCACGGGCAAAAAGATCACCTTCGGCCGCCAACCTTCCGGACGCCCTCGGTATCTCATGACGCATGAACAAAGCGATCCTGAGGGGAGCGGCCATCGCCCTGGCGATGTGCCTCGCGTCCCCGGCCCTCACGGCCTGCGGCGGTTCCAAGTCCGATGACAAGAAGACCGACGTCGCGGCCACCGCGTCGTCCGGCGAGGGGGGCGGTGGCTCGGGCGGGACGGACGGCACCGGCGGCGGCACCGACGCCTCCGCGTCCCCCGGGGGGAGCTCGTCCCCGAAGCCCGAGGGCTCGCTGAAGGCGTCGAAGCTCCCGGTGCCGGAGGACCTGGCCGGCGCCCTGCAGGACACGTACTTCGCGGCGGCCAAGAAGAACTATCCGAAGGGGACGCGTGCGAACGTCATGACGCCGCAGCACGTCCTGTTCGGCAAGGTGACCGGCAAGAACGGCGGCGTCGAGTTCTACGCCGCCGGCGACATCGGCTTCAAGAACGACCCGATGTCCCAGCAGGACGGCCCGCACGTCTGGAAGAAGGACGACAGCCAGCAGAGCTGGGCCTACGTCGGCGACACCGGAGGCGCCCTGTGCGGCAAGGTGCCGACCGCGCTCGTGAAGGCGTGGGGCAAGTCCTGTAACTGACCGGCCGTCACCGACCCTCCGTCCGACCCCTGACGGATGAGGGCGGGCGCCGCTCCCGGCGCCCGCCCGTGACCCGGACCCCCGCCCGATAGGCCGGTGAACCCCGCCGTGACCTGGGGACGCTGTAAGGTCTCGCATATCGAGAGATGTTCCCGGAGGTGATCGGTGACCCCCGAACGGGCCCGGACGGTCGAGGAGCTCCGCGAGGCGATGCAGCGGAGCACGATGTACACGGTGCTCCTGCACCACGCCACGGCGGCCAAGGCGGGACTCAACGTCACCGACGCCCAGTGCATCAACGCGCTCGTCCTGGACGGCCCGCAGACGCCGGGCCGCCTCGCCCAGGTGATGGGCATCACCACCGGCGGCGCGATCACCGCCGTGATCGACCGGCTGGAGCGCGCGGGCTACGTCCGGCGCAGCCGCGACCCGGAGGACCGGCGCCGCGTGATCGTCGAGCCCGTCCCCGAGCGCGTCGCCGCGTTCGGCGCGTACTTCGAACCCGTCGCGCGCGCGTTCGGCGAGCGCATGGCCGGGGTGGACGACGACGCACTGCGCGTCCTGCTCGCCTGGATCGAGGCCAACAACCGCGCCATGCCGTCCGTCATCGCCGAGGTCCGCGACATGGACTGACGCCCCCGGCGGGCGGTCAGGTGGTGATGCGGCCGCGGAGCAGGTCCATCAGGGTGGCGTGGACCTCGTCCATGGGACGGTCCGGCTGGAGCGTCCGCCAGTCGAGCGCGACCAGGAGCACCATCCCGAACACCGCGGACGCGGCGGTGCCGACGTCCAGGTCGGCGCGCAGGTCACCCGCGGCCACGGCGCTCCGGAGGACGTCGCCGACCACGTCGATCGTGCGCTCCCGGATCAGCCGGGCCGCCTGCGGCCAGTCGCCGCCCGCCCGCCACGTCTCGGCGATCAGCAGCCGCGCGAACGACTCGTGCTCGCCGATGAACACCAGCTCCGCGCGGACGACCGCGGACAGCGCGTCCAGCGGCGCGAGCCCCTCGGCCGCGCCGCGCAGCGCGGCCCCGAACCGCTCGACCCCGTACTCCAGCAGCGCCGTGAACAGCGCGTTCTTGCTGCCGAAGTTGTAGTAGACGGTGCCCTTGGCGCAGCCCGCCCGCCCGGCGATCTCGTCGACCGAGGCGGCCGCGAACCCCCGCTCGGCGATCAGCTCGATCGCCGCGGTGAACAGCCGCTCCCGCGTCTCCGTCCGGCTCACGTCTCGTCTCCGCTCAGAGCTTGAGGACGGGGTGCAGACGCTTCATCGTCCACACCCGGTTGCCGCGGACGGCGAGGGCGGTGAGCGCGAGCCCGCCGACCAGGAAGGCCGCCAGCACCCCCGTACCCTGCCACACCGGGGTCATCTCCCCGCCGCTGATCAGCCGCCGCACGCCGTCCACGACCCAGGACATCGGCATGAACGGGCGGATGGCCTGGAAGAACCCGGGGCTGGTCTCGATCGGGTAGGTCCCGGCGGCCGAGGTCAGCTGGAGCATCAGCAGCGCCAGCGCGATCACCCGCCCGACCGGCCCGAACTTCACGTTCACCCACTGGATGACCGAGAGGAACGCCGCGGACGCCAGCGCCAGGAACGCGATCAGCCCCGGCCACCGCTCGGCGTGCAGGCCGAGCGCGGGCGCCCAGCGCAGCACCGCGAGCACCACGAGGACCTGCGCGACGCCGATCGCGGCGGCGGGCAGCCAGCCCGCGAGGGCGACCCGCCAGGCGGGCGCCGTCCCGGCCGCGGCGCGCGGGTTCACCGGGCGCAGCAGCATGTAGACGATCATCCCGCCGACCCACAGCGACAGCGGCACGAAGAACGGCGCGAACCCGGTGCCGTAGTTCGGGACGGCGTTGTCGGTCGTGCTGGCGAGCTTGACCGGGCTGCTCATCATGTCCGCGCGGGAGTTCCGCTCGTCCGAGCCGTAGTCGGGGACCTGCCCGGCGCCCTCGCCGAGCTTCCCGGACAACTCGCCGCCGCCCTGCGCGGCCTTGGCGTTGCCGTCGCTGATCTGCCCGAGCGCCGTCTCCATCGACACCGCGCCGCCCGAGAGCTGCCCGATGCCGGACGTCAGCTGCGTCGAGCCGTCCAGGAGCTTGCCGGACCCGGTCGACAGCTGCGCCGAACCGGAGGCGAGCTGCTGCGCGCCCGCGTTCAGCCTGTCCACGTTCTTGCGTGCGGCGTCGACCTTGCCCGCGAGCGTCGGCGCGTCCTTGGCGATCTTCTGGGCGGCGGTCCTGACCTGCTGCGCGTTCGCCGCGAGCTGCTTGAGGTCGCCGGTGTGGGACCGGATGAACGTGTTCACCTGCCGTGCGACGCCGGTGACCTGCGCCGCCGAGTCGGTGAGCTGCTGCCGGACGTCCGCCGGGATCTCCGGGTGCGCCGCCAGGTACTGCTTCAGCTGGGCCTGCGCGGCCTCGGCGCGCCGCAGCGCGTCCGCGCTCTGCGCCGGGAGGTCCCCGGCGCCCGCGGCCAGCGCGTCCGCGCCCCGGGCCACGAGCAGCGCCCCGTCCCGGATCTCGGGCGCGTGCTGCCGCAGCAGCGGGACGATCGTGTCGGCCGCGGTCCCCACGGCCGTGTCGAGCTGCTGGACGCCCGCCGCGAGCTTCTTGTTCCCGGCCGCGACCTGGTCGGCGCCCTGCTGGAGCGTCCCGAGCCCGTCGGTGATCTGCCGGGACGCGCCCTGCGCCTTGTCGATGCCCTGCTTGAGCTTGCCCGCGCCGTCCTGGACCTTGCCGCCCGCCTCGGCGAGCTTCTTGTTCCCGTCGGCGAGCTCGCCCGCGCCCTTCGCGGCCTGCTCCAGCTGCCCGTGCAGCGTCCCGAACGACACGAAGACCTGGTCGAAGTACCCCTTCGCCGCCGTGTCGCCCGCCGCCGCGCCGATCTCCTTGAACGCGGCCTGCGCGAGCGTCCCGACGACGTAGTTGTTCGAGTCGTTGATGCGGACCTTGAGGTCGGCGGGCGACGGCAGCGCCTTCCCGGACGCCCCGGCGATCCGCTCGCTGAAGTCCGCCGGGATCGTCAGCGACATGTAGTACTTCCCGTCGCGGACGCCCTTCTCGGCGGTCGTGCCGTCGACGGTCCTCCAGTCGAAGACCTGCCGCTTCTTCAGCTGGTCGGCCAGGTCGTGCCCGGCGTCGACGCTCTTGTCCCCGGCCTTCGCGGGACGGTCGTCCACGACCAGCGCGACCGGCAGGTTGTGCATCCGGCCGTACGGGTCCCAGAACGACCACAGGTACAGCCCGGCGTACAGCAGCGGCAGCAGCACCATCCCGACCAGCGCGATCAGGGTCAGCGGATGCCTTCGGAAGCGGCGCAGCTCCAGCTCGCCCGCCGTCAGCGTGGGAAGTCTCATCGGGGGTTCTCCAGGGACAGGTCGAGCGCGAGGCCCCGCGCCGGGGCGGGGTCGTGGCAGGACGCGATGACGGTGACGCCGGAGTCGGCGACGGCGCGCAGCCGCTCCCAGAGGGCGCGCTGCCGGTCGAGGGGCAGGCCCTCGTCCACGTCGTCCAGCAGGAGGAGGCCGGGACGGCCGACCAGCGCGCACGCGGCGCCGAGCAGCTGGGCCTCCTCGGGGGAGAGGTCGTCGGCGGACAGCCGCACGTCGAGGTCGCCGAGGCCGACGCGCTCCAGCGCGTGGCGGACCCGCTGGGCCCGTCCGCGCCACCGGCCGAACACGCCCTCCCGCAGGTCGAGCGCCTCACCGAGGTGCTCGCGGACGGTCAGCGCCGGGTCCAGCTCGTTCACGCCGGGCATGACGCCGAGCGCCGTGATCCGCTGGACGGTCCGCAGGTCGCCGGGCACCTCGAACGGCCCGACCTTCGCGCGTCCCCCGGACGGCTTCATGCGCCCGCCGAGCGTGAGCAGCAGGGCCGTCCGGCCCGTCCCGCCCGCGCCGCTCACCGCGAGCAGCCCGCCCGCGGGAACGTCGAACGACACGTCCGCGTAGACCATGCCGCGCTTGCCGCGCAGCGCCAGGGCGTCCGCCGTGACACGCACCGGCGTGCCCGCCGTCCGCCCGCGCCGTGCGCGCCTGCCCCCCTCGGAGGCGCGCACCGGCGCGGGCCCGGCCAGGGCCGCCGGTGCGGCCGAACCGGCGGCGGCGGTGCTGTTCCCCCCGGACGCACCGTCCGCCGCCGGAGTCCTGGAGCGCTCGTCCTCCGTCATCTCGGATCCCTCGCCACTTTTGAACTGACCGGTCAGTACAAAACGTTAACGCGCCCGAATGCTCGAACCGTCCACAAACCCAGGTGACCTTCACCACCCGCCCTCTGGCCACGGCGTCACCGCCCTGGGAGGATTCGCCCCCGGAGGTACGCGGATGGAACCCCTGCAACCAGGCGACCCGCCCGAAATCGCCGGCTACCCCGTCCTGGCCCGCCTGGGCACCGGCGGCATGGGCCAGGTCTACCTGGGCGTCACCGGATCCGGACGGCACGTCGCGCTCAAGATGGTCCGGGACGGCCTGGACGACCCGCAGGCCCTCGCCCGCTTCCGCCGCGAGGTCGCCACCGCCGAACGCGTCCGCAGCCGCCACGCCGCCGCGATGGTCGCCGCCGGGCTCACCGAGCCGCCGTACTGGCTGGCCACCGAGCACGTCCCCAGCCTAACCCTAAAGCAGGCCGTCGACCGCAACGGCCCCCTGCCTCCACGCCTCTGCCTGGGCCTTTGCGCGGCGCTCGCCCGCGGCCTCGCCGAGATCCACGGGCAGGGCGTCCAGCACCGCGACCTCAAACCGGGCAACGTCATCCTCGCCCCGGACGGCCCGCGCCTCATCGACTTCGGCATCGCCCGCGGCTCCGACCAGACGCAGATCACCCGCACCGGCGCCTGGGCCGGAACCCCCGGCTACGTCGCCCCCGAGGTGATCCGCGAGCAGGTCCAGACCCTCGCCGCCGACGTCTTCTCCCTCGCCGGGACGATCGCCTACGCCGCCACCGGCCGTCCCCCGTTCGGCCGCGGCCCGGTCGAGGCCCTGCTCCACCGCACCCTCACCGGTGACATCGACGTCGCGGGCGTCGATCCCCGCCTCGCGTCCCTCATCAGGATGTGCGCCGAGAAGGACCCGGCCCGGCGCGTCCCGCTGCCCCGCCTGATCGAACTGACCGCGGACGCCGTCCCGCTCGGCTCGGACCCCGCCTACCGCACGGCCGTCGGCACGGGGGAGCGCCTGCCGCGCGACCGCGCCGAGGCCGTCGCCATGGGCCTCGCCCCGCAGCCCCCGAGGCGGAGCCGCCTGCTCCTCCCGGCGCTCGCCGCCGCC
>NZ_RFFG01000104.1 GCF_003696215.1 Actinomadura harenae
GGCAGCGCCGCGCGACCCGCCCGCTGCCGCGGCCCGAGCCCGGCCCGCGCCCGCCCCACCCGCCGCGGACGAGGTCCCCGCTCGCCGTCCACGCTCGTCCACGGTTGGAAGAGGTCTCCATGCCACCGCTCAGGTCACGTACGGTCACCCACGGCAGGAACATGGCGGGCGCCCGCGCCCTCATGCGGGCCAGCGGCATGGAGCGCGAGGACTTCGGCAAACCCATCGTCGCGGTGGCCAACAGCTTCACCCAGTTCGTCCCCGGGCACGTCCACCTGCGCGAGGTCGGCGACGTCGTCGCCGCCGCGGTCCGCGAGGCGGGCGGCGTCCCCCGCGAGTTCAACACGATCGCCGTGGACGACGGCATCGCCATGGGCCACGACGGGATGCTCTACTCCCTGCCGTCCCGCGAGGTGATCGCCGACGCGGTCGAGTACATGGTCGAGGCGCACCGCGCGGACGCGCTGATCTGCGTCTCCAACTGCGACAAGATCACCCCGGGCATGCTGCTGGCCGCGCTGCGGCTGAACATCCCGACCGTGTTCGTCTCCGGCGGGCCGATGGAGGCGGGCAAGCCCGTCCAGGGCGTCCAGAACGGACACAAGCTCGACCTGATCGACCCCATGATCGCCGCGGCGAACGAGGCGGTCAGCGACGCCACGCTCGCCGAGATGGAGGAGAACGCCTGCCCGACCTGCGGGTCCTGCTCGGGCATGTTCACCGCCAACTCCATGAACTGCCTCACCGAGGCGATCGGGCTGGCGCTGCCCGGCAACGGCACCGTCCTCGCCACGCACACCGCCCGCCGCCGCCTCTACGAGGACGCGGGCCGCACGGTCGTGGAGATCGCCAAGCGCTTCTACGACGAGGACGACGCGTCCGTCCTGCCGCTGAACATCGCGACCAAGGACGCGTTCGAGAACGCCATGGTCCTCGACATCGCGATGGGCGGCTCGACGAACACGATCCTGCACCTGCTCGCCGCCGCGGTCGAGGGGCACGTCGGCTTCGGGCTCAAGGAGATCGACGAGCTGTCCCGGCGCGTTCCGTGCATCTGCAAGCTGGCGCCCGCGACGGCCCGCTACCACGTCGAGGACTGCCACCGCGCGGGCGGCGTCCCGGCGCTGCTGGGCGAGCTCGACCGGGCCGGGCTGCTGCACCGGTCGGTCACCTCCGTCCACTCGCCGTCGCTGACCGAGCACCTCGCCAAGTGGGACGTCCGCTCCCCGGACGTCCTGCCCGAGGCGGTCGAGATGTTCCACGCGGCGCCCGGCGGCGTCCGCACGACCTCGGCGTTCAGCCAGTCCGCGCGCTGGGACGAGCTCGACCTCGACCGCGCCGAGGGCTGCATCCGCGACGTCGAGCACGCCTACACCACCGACGGCGGCCTGGCCGTCCTGCGCGGCAACATCGCCGAGGACGGCGCGATCGTCAAGACCGCGGGCGTCGAAGAGGAGCTGTGGACCTTCACCGGCCCGGCCGTCGTCTTCGAGTCCCAGGACGACGCGGTCGAGGGCATCCTCGGCGGCAAGGTCAAGGAGGGCGACGTCGTCGTCATCCGGTACGAGGGGCCGCGCGGCGGGCCGGGCATGCAGGAGATGCTCTACCCGACGTCCTTCCTCAAGGGCCGGGGCCTCGGCAAGGCGTGCGCGCTGATCACCGACGGCCGCTTCTCCGGCGGCACGTCCGGGCTGTCGATCGGGCACGCCTCGCCGGAGGCGGCGGGCGGCGGCGTGATCGCCCTCGTCCGGGACGGCGACCGGATCGTCATCGACATCCCCAAGCGGGTGCTCGAACTGGACGTCCCGGAGGAGGAGCTGGAGGCCCGCCGTGCCGAGCTGCTCGAGGACCTCGGCGGCTACCGCCCCCGCGACCGCGACCGCAAGGTCAGCGCGGCGCTCCAGGCGTACGCGGCCATGGCGACGTCCGCGTCCACCGGCGCGGCCCGCGACGTGAGCCTCCTCGCGCGCTGACCCGTCCCGCACGACCACCGAACGCCCGCCCGGACACCCTCCGGGCGGGCGTTCCGCGTTCCGCCCTCCACTTCCCGCCCTCCACGTTCCGCCCTCTTTGGCCCGCCTTCCGCGTTCGGGCGGGACGCGTGAAAGACAAGGGGCCTTCGGGTCAATACAGGAGAGATCACATCGAAAGGACTCTCCTTGCGACCCATCAGATCCGGGGTGGCGGCCCTCACGGGCGTGGCCGTCCTCGCCACCTCGCTCGCGCTGCCCGGCGGCGCGGACGCGGCGGCGGGCTCCGCGCCGAAGCAGCCGCTGCCCACCGGGAAGTCGTGGAAGGTCACCCTGTTCACCGGCGACGTGGTGACCGTCCGGACGCGGAAGGGCGCCGTCCCGACCGTGGGCGTCCAGCCGGGCCCGGACCGCCGCAACAAGATCTTCACCACGTCCGTCCGGCCGGACGGGCACGTCGTCGTGCTGCCCGCCGACATGGCCCGGCTGCGCGGACGCGTCGTCGACCCCGCCCTGTTCGACGTCACGACCCTGATCCAGAACGGCTACGACGACGCCCACAGCCGCGACCTGCCGCTGATCGTCCGGGGCTCCGGCCGCTCGGTGGCGGCGGCGCTGCCCCAGGGACGGCGGCTGACCAGCCTGGACGCCGTGGCCGTCCGGCAGCCGAAGTCCGGCTCCGCGCGACTCGGCACGGCCCTCGCGGCGGCGCCGTCCGGCGCGTCCCGCATCTGGCTGGACCGGACGATCCGGGCGACCTGGGCGCCCTCCGCGAACCCGGCGCCCCTGGGGGCGGCGTCCCCGAAGCCCTCGCGGGCGGCCACGCCGAGGCCGACGACCACGCGGTCCGCGACCCCGGACGCGGAGGCTCTCGACCGGAACCTCGCCCAGATCGGCGCGCCCGCCGCGTGGCGGGCGGGGGCGACCGGACGCGGCGTGAAGGTCGCCGTCCTGGACACCGGAGTGGACGCGACGCACCCCGATCTCCAGGGCCGGATCGCCGAGACCGCGAACTTCTCCTCGTCCGTCGACGCCGTCGACCGGAACGGGCACGGGACGCACGTCGCGTCGATCCTCGGGGGCGACGGCGCGGCGGCCGACGGGGCGCGCAAGGGCGTCGCCCCGGACGCGTCGCTGCTGGTCGGCAAGGTCCTCGACGACGCGGGCCGTGCCTCGGAGTCACAGATCATCGCGGGCATGGAGTGGGCCGCGGGCCGCGCGAAGGTCGTGAACATGAGCGTCGGCGGTGACTTCTCCGACGGAACCGACCCCCTCTCGGAGGCGGTCGACAAGCTCACCAGGGCCCACGGCACTCTGTTCGTGATCGCCGCCGGCAACGACGGCGGGATCGGGTCGGTCGAGTCGCCGGGCACCGCCGACAGCGCCCTCACCGTCGGCGCGGTCGACGACGCGGACCGGATCGCCGCCTTCTCCAGCCGCGGCCCCCGCCTCGGCCGGACCGCGGCCAAACCCGAGATCGTCGCGCCGGGCGTGGACATCGTCGCCGCCCGTGCCGCCGGGACGTCCCGCGGCCAGGTCATCTCCGCCCGGTACACGACGCTGTCCGGCACGTCCATGGCCGCCCCGCACGTCGCGGGCGCGGCCGCGCTGGTCGCGCAACGGCACCCGGACTGGTCGCCGGACCAGATCAAGGCGGCCCTCGTCGGCTCCGCCGCGACCGCGACGGGCGGGGACGCCTACGAGCTCGGAGCGGGCCGCCTCGACGCCGCCGCCGCGGTGACCTCGCCGCTGCTGTCGCGGCAGGCCGTCCCCTACCTCGGCACCTCCTCCTTCCCCGACCACCCGGCGCTCCGGAGCAAGCTGGTGTGGGGCGCGCCGTCCGAGGCGGTGTCGGCCGACCTGTCCGTCAAGGTCACCGACCGTGAGGGACACGCCGTCGCGGACGCCGCAACGCTGTCGGCGGCGCGGGTCGACGTCCCCGCCGGGGGCACCGCGACCGCGGAGTTGAGCGTCCACGTGGCCCGTCCGGGCCTGTACTCGGCCGAGGTCGTCGCGACCGGCGGCGGACACACCGCGCGCACGCCCGTCACGTTCTCCGTCGAGCCACCCAGCCACACGCTGACCCTCGTCGGCAAGCCCATCCCCGGCACGGCCGCCGACGGCTACGTGGGGTCGGCCTCGGTCGTGAACCTGGACGACGTCGCCCAGTTCACGGGGGGCGTGGACGTCCCGTCCGACGACAGCGGCAAGATCCGCGTGCCGGACGGCCGGTACAGCGTCCTCGGCAAGGTGTGGGACCTCAAGCCGGACGGCGGCGCGCGGGTCGCCCTGGCCGGCAGCCCGGAGATCACCCTCGACAGGGACCTCACCGTGACACTCGACGGCGCGGCGGCCAAGCCGTTCGGCGCGAGCGTCCAGGGCGTGAGGACGGAGACCGCGATGAGGTCGCTCGCACTCGTCCAGTCGTTCCGGCAGGGCCTCATCGGGGAGACCGCGTACGCGTCCGGATCGTCCGACGAGGTGCTGGCCCAGCCGATGCCGGGCGGCGTCTCCACGGGATCGCTCAGCACGACCACCACCTTTCGGCTGACCGCGCCGGGAACGGTGTACGACCTGTTCCACACGCGTCCCGGCGGGGTGCCCGCCGACGCGTCGCACCTGGTCACGCCCGCCGAGATCGCCACGATGGCCCGGTTCGACGAGCGGTTCGCGGCCGTGGACGGCGACACCTCCAAGCCGATCGGTGAGACTCGGTACGGGATGACGCCGGCCGGTGGCCTCTCGACCGGGTTCCAGGCGAACTCCACCGTCCCGGCGGGCACGACCCGGACCGACTACGTGTCGGCGGGCGGTGGCATCCTCTGGATGCAGGACGCCGCCCCGGGGACCGTCGCGGACGGGGAGTGGGTCGACGAGGCTCCCTTCACCGAGCCGAAGCCGGGAACGCGGAGCACCCGAACGTGGGGGCGCCAGCCGTTCCGTCCCGGGCCGTACTCGGGGACCCTGCCCTCCCCGAGCTTCTGCACCCCGTCGCCGTCTGTCCGGACGGGCGGGAACGTGCACGTCCACCTCGTCGACCTCCAGGTCCGCCCGGACGGCTTCGACTGCGGCGACCTCACCACACTGAAGCACACCATGACGCTCAGTGAGGGGACGCGCCGGATCGGCCAGGTGTCGTCCGCGTCCGCAGACTTCTCCGTCCCGGCACGGCCCGCGACCTTCACGCTGCGCTACGACACCGACGCGTCCTCGGTGCTCGCGGTGTCGCCGACGACGTCCACCACCTGGACGTTCAGGTCGGACGCCCCGTCCGGGTCGTCCTCGGAGCGGCTGCCGCTGCTGCTCGTCGACTACGACCTCGGCCTCGACCTGCGGAACCAGCCTCCCGCGACGGGCGCCACCTCGCCCGCGACGTTCACCGTGGCGCGGATGGCGGGCTCGGCGCCCGCGACCGTGACCGGCCTGACGGTCGAGACGTCCGTGGACGGCGGCAAGACCTGGACCGCGACGCAGGCGCGCGCGCTCGGCGGCGGACGCTTCTCCGCCGCCCTGCCGAAGCCGGCCACGGGCGGCGCGCTGTCGCTGCGCGTGACCGCGCGGGACTCGGGCGGCGGATCCGTCCGGCAGGAGATCGCCTCCGCCTACCGGCTGCGCTGAGCGGGGATTCCCCCGGGGGTAGGCCGCGGCATGACGTCCGACGTCATGGCCCGCCCCCGGGGGCCGCGGGCAGACTCAAGCCATCGACCGGACGCGCTGGGCGCCCGGAAGGTACAGAGGAGCACGAAATGCCCGCGTCCTACGCCATCGCCCGCATGTACCCCGTCGCCCGCCTCCACGACGACGTCCTCGAGTACATGGAGCGCATCCAGGAGACCATGGACCCGTTCGGCGGGAGATTCCTCGTCCACGGAGGCGTCCCGGACGTCAAGGAGGGCGAATTCCCCGGAGTCCTGGTGATCCTCCGGTTCCCGGAGGCCGACGGCGCCCACGCCTGGTACGACTCCGAGCCGTACGCCGAGATCATGCGGAAGCGCTCCGACCACATCCCGAGCGACCTGTTCGTCGTCGAGGGCGTCGAAGGCGACTACGACATCTCCAGGACCGCGGCCGAGCTGCGCCGGCAGCGCGACGCCGCCGACGCCGCGCTCGCGGCCGCGGCGTGATCCGCCGGAGGGGCGGCGGGGGTCAGGAGCAGCAGCCTCCGCCGCAGCACCCTCCCCCACCACCGCCCGCGCGCGGGGCCGGCGCGGACGCCTGCCCCGTCACCGCGACGGTGGACAGCAGTTTGACGGTGTCGTCGTGGCCCGCCGGGCACGGGGCCGGGTCGGACGCCTGGATCATCGGGCGTGAGATCTCGAAGGTCGATCCGCACGCGCGGCAGCGATAGTCATACCGAGGCACGCCACCAGGATACGTGCGGACGCCCGCCCCCGGTCAGGCCGCGGGCTCGGTGACGTACGGCGCCCACTGCGGATCACCGTCGTGGACGATGCCGATCAGCCGCCAGTGCGCGCCGCGCGGCACGCCGGGCGTCATCGGAAGCGTCCAGCCGAGTTCCTCGAGCAGCCGGTCCGCCTTGCTGTGGTTGCAGGTCTGGCAGGACGCGACGCAGTTCTCCCAGACGTGCTTGCCGCCCCGGCTGCGCGGCTGGACGTGGTCGATGGTCTCGGCGCGGCGTCCGCAGTAGACGCAGCGGAAGTTGTCCCGGCGCATCAGCGCCGTGCGGGTCAGCGGGACACGGGTGCGGAACGGGATCCGCACGTACCGGCGGAGCCGGATCACGGAGGGGACCTCCACCGTCATCGCGGCGGAGTGCAGCACCGCGCCGGACGTGTCGTGGTGGACGATCTCGGCCTTGTCGCGGAGGACGAGCACGACCGCGCGGCGGAGCGGGAGGGTGGTGAGGGGTTCGTACGTCGCGTTGAGGAGCAGGACCTGGCGCATCAGACGGCCTCCGCCGGGGTGAGCGCGGCCGTCGACCGAGGTCTGGATGTTCGTTTCTTCGCCTCGGCGGGCGCACGACCGGCGCACGCCCCGTCCCGAGGCCCGAGTATCGACTCCGGCACTTGCGCACCCGCCACGAGGACCTCCCCAGGGGCGTTTCCGGTCCGTCCTTTTCCGACCCTGCCGTCCACTGCCCGGCCCGCGGGGGGCGGGCGGTGGCGGCCGACCGAAACGGCCGGCCCGCAATCAGTGTGGCCCCTGAGCCGACCGCCCGCTACCCCCTTTCATCCCCACGATCACGACGCTTCGAACGGCCGGGGCCCCCGGCGCCGGGGAAATTTCCGGCGCCGGGGGCCCTCCGCGGGTCCGGCGGCCCGGCCCGCGCCCGAAGGCCGGACCGGATCACCCGCCGAAACCCGGACGACTCAGTGCCGCGTGTCCTCCGCCGCCCCGTTCGGGACGGCCGGGCTCTTCGACAGGGCCACCGCGTCCAGCGCGGCCGGAACCTTCGGAGCGGCCGCCCCGGCCAGGGCGTCGGCCCCCGGCTGGACCGCGCCGGCCGGCTGCCAGGTCACCGTGCCGTCGACCTGGACCGTCCCGGTCGCGTCCAGCGGGACGGTGGCCGTGAGCTCGCCGGACGAGGTCGCCCCCGGCTGCAGCGAGCCGTAGGAGCAGCGGATCTCCGCCGCGAGCGCCTCGCACTCCTTCGACACCTTGCCGATCTTGAGCTGCGGTGTCAGCCTGTGGACGAGCACGACGCCGTCCACGGCCTTGTCACCGGTGTTGCGGACCGTCCAGCCCCAGTTCACCGAGTCCCCGGCCTGCGCGGTCCACGGCGCGCTGTAGGTGACCTCGACCTGCCCGGACGCCGGATCCTCCGACCTCACGGCCTTCCGCTCCCCACTGGCGACCGCGACGTTCCGACCCCCCAGACCCGCCCCCACGGCCCGCGGCACGACACTCCCGGGCCGCACCGCGAGGTTCGCGGGCGTAACACTCGGCGCGACATTGCCAGTCACCGACCGCGGCGCCAGATTCCTGGGCGCGGTACGCGGCACGACGTTCCCAGGCACGGACCGCGGCGCAAGATTCCTGGGCGCGGTACGCGGCACGACATTGCCGGGCACGGACCGGGGCGCAAGGTTCCCAGGCGCAGTCCGCGGCGCGACGTTCCCCGGCGCGGGGCGCGGCGCGACGTTCCCCGGCGCGGGGCGCGGCGCGGGGTTGCCGGGCGCGGGGCGCGGCGCGGGGTTCGACGTCACGACATGCGGCGTGACGCTCAGCGGCGAGGTGCGCGGCGCGAGTCCTCCGGACGCCGTCCCCGGAGCGGGGTTCGCGGCCGCGGCACCCGGCACCGGGTTCTCCGACGCGATGCGCAGCCCGGAGTTCGCAGGCGCGGTGCGCGGCGTCACGTTGGACGGCGCACCCTGCGGCGCGAAGTTCCTGGGCGCGACCCTCGGCGCGACGTTCGCAGGCGTAACGCGCGGCGCAAGGTTCGCGGGCGCGGTACGCGGCGCGACACTCCGCGGCGCGGGACGCGGCGCAAGGTTCCCAGCCGCAGGACGCGGCGCGACATTCCCGGGCGCGGGACGCGGCGCGAGGTTCGCGGCCCCGGGACGCGGCGCGAAGTTCCTGGGCGCGGTACGCGGTGCGACGTTCGCAGCCCCGGGACGCGGGGCAAGGTTTCCGGGCGCGGGACGCGGCGCGGGGTTCGCGGGCATCGTGCGCGGCGCACCGCTTGCGGGAGCGGGACGCGACGCAAGGTTCCTGGGCGTGGTGCGCGGAGCGAGGTTCGCGGGCGCAGGGCGCGGCGCGACGTTCGCGGGCACGGGACGCGGCGCGAGGTTCGCGGGCGTCGTGCGAGGCGCGACGTTACCGGGCGTGGTGCGCGGCGCACCGCTTGCGGGAGCGGGACGCGACGCAAGGTTCCTGGGCGTGGTGCGCGGCGCGAGGTTCGCGGGCACGGGACGCGGGGCGAGGTTCGCGGGCGTCGTGCGCGGCGCGACGTTACCGGGCGTGGTTCGCGGCGCACCGCTTGCGGGAGCGGGACGCGACGCAAGGTTCCTGGGCGCGGGACGCGGCGCGAGGTTCGCGGCCCCGGGACGCGGGGCAGGGTTCGCGGGGCGCGGCGCGGCATTCACGGGGCGCGGTGCGGCATTCACGGGACGCGGTGCGGCATTCACGGGACGCGGTGCGGCATTCACGGGACGCGGTGCGGGGTTTCTGGGTGCGATCCTCGGCGCGAGGTTCGCGGGCGTGGTGCGCGGCGCGGCGTTCGCGGGTGCCGGGCGTGGGGCGAGGTTCCTGGTCGCCGGGCGCGGCGCGGGGTTTCCGGGTGTGATGTTGGGCTGTGTCGTGCCCGGGGTCGGGTCGGACGGTGTGGTGCGTTCGGCGACGTTCGGTGACGTGCGCGGTGTGGTGTTCGCCGGTGTGATGGCGGCGGGTGCCTGCGGGGACGGGGCCCCGGGTGTGTTCGGCGACGCTGTCGGATTTGGTGTGAACCCCGGTGTCGCCCCGGAATGCCCGGGGACGGGTATGGGCGTGGCCTGGGCGGGCAGGGCGGCGATCAGCGCGGCGCTGACGAGCGCCCCGCCCAGGACCGTGCCTCGAACGGCCTTGGTGTTCTTCATGGACTCCCCCGTTGTTGATGAACCCTGTGATCATTTGCCTATCTACCGATGTCACCGTGCGTGTACACCTCGTGACGCGAATTGATCTGGGATCACGCTGGGCGGGAGATGAATACAGTGCTTCGCATGAGCCGACCGCAGTACCCCTCCGCGCCCCGGCAGGACGTCGCCGACGACCTGCACGGTCACCGCGTGCCCGATCCGTACCGCTGGCTGGAGGACGCCGACTCCGAGGACACCGCCAAGTGGCTCTCGGCCCAGGACGACCTGTTCCACCACACCGTGGACGGGCTGCCCGGACGCGACCGGCTGCGCGCCCGGCTGGGCGAGCTGCTCGGCGCGGGCAGCGTCGGCGCGCCGGTGTGGCGCGGCGGACGGCGGTTCTTCACGCGCCGGACCGCCGAGCAGGAGCATCCCGTCCTCTACACCGTCGATCCGGACGGCTCCGAGCGCGTCCTGGTCGACCCGACCGCGCTCGACCCGTCCGGGACGACGACGCTGGACGGCTGGCAGCCCGACAAGGAGGGGCGGCGGCTGGCGTACAAGGTCTCGCACGGCGGGGACGAGGAGTCCCTGCTGTACGTGCTGGACGTGGCGTCCGGTGAGCGGGTCGAGGGCCCGGTCGACCGCACCCGCAACTCGGTCGTCGCGTGGCTGCCCGGCGGCGAGGCGTACTACTACGTGCGACGGCTCGCGCCCGGCGACGTCCCGGACGGCGAGGAGCAGTTCCACCGCCGCGTCTACCTGCACCATGTCGGCACGGACCCGGACACGGACGATGTCCTGGTCTTCGGTGACGGCCTGGACAAGACGAATTACTACGGCATCGGCGTCAGCCGCGACGGACGCCGGCTGACGGTCACCGCGTCCGCCGGGACGGCGCCGCGCAACGACCTGTGGATCGCCGACCTGGCCGCCGCGCCGCTGGAGCGCCCGGATCTGCGTCCCGTCCAGGTCGGCGTGGACGCGTCGACCAGCCTCCATGTCGGACGCGACGGGCTCGCGTACGTGTTCACCGACCGTGACGCGCCGCGCTCGCGCATCTGTGTGACCGATCCGTCCGATCCGTCCTACGAGACCTGGCGGGATCTGATCCCCGAGGACCCGGAGGCGGTGCTCACCGACTACGCGATCCTGGACGATCTGGACCGTCCCGTCCTGCTCGCGGGCTGGGAGCGGCACGCGCTCGGCGAGATCACCGTGCACGACCTGGCGTCCGGGGAGCGGATCGGCGCCGTCCCGCTGCCGGGTCTCGGATCGCTCGGCGGGATCGTCGAGCGCCCGGAGGGCGGACACGAGGCGTGGTTCGGGTACACCGACAACGTCACGCCGTCGTCGGTGCTGCACTTCGACGCGCGGACGGGCGAGACGCACGTGTGGGCGTCCGCGCCGGGGTCGGTCACCGTCCCGGAGATCGAGACGCGGCAGGTCACGTACACGTCCCACGACGGCACGCCCGTGCGGATGCTGGTGCTGTCGCGGCCGGGCGGCGACGGCCCGCGCCCGACCATCCTGTACGGGTACGGCGGTTTCAACGTGTCGCTCACCCCGGCGTACTCGGCGTCCATCCTCGCCTGGGTCGAGGCGGGCGGGGTCTACGCGATCGCGAACCTGCGGGGTGGTTCCGAGGAGGGCGAGGAGTGGCACCGCGCCGGGATGCGCGACCGCAAGCAGAACGTCTTCGACGACTTCCACGCCGCCGCCGAGCGCCTCGTCACGGACGGCCTGACCACTCCGTCCCAGCTGGCGATCTCCGGCGGTTCCAACGGCGGCCTGCTCGTCGGCGCGGCCCTGACGCAGCGGCCCGGCCTGTACCGCGCCGTCGTCTGCTCGGCGCCGCTGCTCGACATGGTCCGTTACGAGAAGTTCGGCATCGGCCAGATCTGGAACGACGAGTTCGGCAGCGCCGACAAGCCGGACGAGCTCGAGTGGCTGCTCGCGTACTCGCCGTACCACCACGTCCGCGAGGACGTCGCCTACCCCGCCGTCCTGTTCACGATCTTCGACAGCGACGGCCGGGTCGACCCGCTGCACGCGCGCAAGATGTGCGCGGCGCTCCAGCACGCCACGTCGTCGGACGAGCCCGTCCTGCTGCGCCGCGAGTCGGACGTCGGCCACGCCGCCCGCTCCGTCAGCCGCTCCGCCGCGCTCATGACCGACACGCTGTCCTTCCTCGCGAACGAGACGGGCCTGCCCCTGTCCTGAACCCGCCCGCGAGGTTCCCGGTGGGGCCGGCCGTACCGCCGACCCCACCGGGACGGGCCGTATTGACGCGTGATCGAATTATTTCGTGCGCTCTTCGACACCGCGGGACGACGGCCTGCTCGACCGGGTCTGCGCCCTGCTCACCGACCCGCCGGACGAGCCCGCCGCGCCGGACGGCTACCTGGACCTGCTCGAGGCCGGACCGACGCCGACGCTCGCCCAGCGGGCCATGCAGTCGACGCTGCTCCCGCAGATCTACGAACGGGTGTGGCGGCCCGTCGTGTTCAACGTCGCCAAGGGCTGGCCGTCCGGGCCGGGCACCGCCGAGGAGCACGCGCTGGCCCGCGACCAGCTCGGCCTCGCCCAGCCCGGCGACATCGCCAAGCCCGCCGCGACCGTCCTCGACGTGGCCTGCGGGCCGGGCAACACCACGCGCGCCCTCGCGACCGGCGTCGGCGAGAACGGCCTGGTCGTCGGGCTGGACGCGTCGGCGTCGATGCTCGCCCGCGCCGCCGCCGACAGCCAGGGGATCGCCTACGTGCGCGGCAACGCGATCGACCCGCCGTTCCGCACCGGCGTGTTCGACGCGGTCTCCTGCCTCGGAGCGCTCTACCTCTTCGACGACCCGTGGACGGCCCTGGACGGCATGGTCCGCGTCCTGCGCCCCGGCGGCCGCCTGGTCATCCTCACGACCCGCCGTCCGTCGCTCCCGGTCAGCCGCGTCACCGGCGACCTTCTCGGCCGCGCCACGGGCATCACCATGTTCGACGACGACCTGCCCGACGCGCTGACCGACCGCGGTCTCACCGTCCTGCACCACCGCCGCTATCCCCTCATGCAGTTCCTGGCGGCGGAATCGAAATGACGGCCATCAACGACCGGACATGAAGTCGACGGCCGGACATGAAAAGGCCCGGGAGACGGCCTTTGTGGCGGACCGCGCCTCCGCCGGAGGCCGTCTCCCGGGTGTCCGCTGTTTTCCAAGCGGGGTCTTTCGGTGGGTTTCTCAGCGAATCCGTTTCTCGATGTAGATGTTGACGATTCCGTTGATGACCTCACGGTGGGTCTCGCGCCAGCCGAACTTCCGGTAAAGGGCGAGGGCGGGGCCCTGGCGGGACGTGGTGTCGGCCCGCAGCAGGTGGTAGCCGAGTTCCGCGGCGCGTTCCTCCAGGGCGTGGACGACGGCCTCGCCGTAGCCGCGGCGCTGGAGTTCCGGCCGCACCCGGAGGCGCACCATCTCGACCACGGGATCGTTCCGGACGCGGGCGACCGGCGTCGCGGCGCCCTGGGCGCGCTCGGCGCCGCCCGGGACGAGGTCGCCGCGGCGGAGGCCGCCCATGGCGACGATCCGGCCGTCCACCTCGCCGACGAGGAACTCGCCGTCGCCCCGGAGGTAGATCTCGTCCATCCGGAAGAAGTCGTGGTCGTAGTAGATCCCGTCGCCGGGCCGCAGCCCGACCTGGGCCAGGCCCTGCCGGTGCAGCATGAGCACGGCGGCGTGGTCGGCCTCGGCGTACCGGCGCAGGACCAGCCCGCCGTACTCCCACGCCGGCGGGTCCTGGACCACGCGGACGAGACCGGGCCGATCGGCAGGGCGGTCGGCCCGGCGATCGGCAAGGCGGTCGGCGGGACGGTCGCCGGGACTCCGCCGCGAGACGGTGCCGTGGTCGGCCGTGACGTCCTCCGGGGCGGGCGCCCCGTCGGCGGCCGCGCCGTCGGGGGGCGCCGCGTTCGCGCCCGGGTCGAACCGGTCGGTCTCGGGCTCGGCCGGCGGACGCGCCGGAGCGGCCGGGGACGCGGGCGGACGGCCCTCTGACTGTGGCATGCGCATCAGACCTGCTCGGCGGGAGGAACCGACGGCTGGGCCGACGGGGACGGAGTGCTGGACGGGCCCTGCACATTCGGGCCGGACAGCGACTCATAGAAGTCGTTCAGCGCCGCCAGGCCCGGGTGCTTCGCGCTGACCGCCGCGCCGACCTGCCGCGCCCGGTGGACGAGGATGTCGGAGCGGTGCTCGGTCGGCAGGTCGAAGATCGCCTCGCGGGCGGCGACGAGCGCCGCGTCCGGCTGGCCCGCGTGCAGCTTGCAGGACGCCCGGTCGAGCCGGACCAGTGTGAGGTCGACCCGGTCCGTCGGCGCGTACAGGGTGAGCGCCCGGCTGAGCGACTCCTCGCCGCCCTTGTGGTCGCCCAGGTTGGTGTAGGTGTCGCCCTCGTAGAACGTCATCTGCCGTTCGGTGAAGCCGAACACCAGGTCGCCGGTGTGCTCCTTGCTCAGCTGGTCGAAGACCGACCGGCCGCGCAGCAGCGCCCGGCGGGCGCTCGGGGCGGCGTCGCCGCGGCCGCGCAGGGCGAGCTGGCCGAGGGCGCGCGCCTCGACGGCCGGGGCCATCGCGGCGGCGACGCTGGGGTCGCGTCCGGCGAGGTCCTGCGCCTTGCGGGCCAGGTGCAACGCCTCGCGGGGGTCGCCGTAGTACATGGGGACGAGCGCCTCGCGCACGGTCACCCAGGCGCGCAGTTTGCGGTCGCCGGTCTCGTCGGCGGCCGTTCGCGCGGTCCGGAAGAACGAGCGCGCCAGCCGGTGGTCGCCCAGGTTGATCATGATCAGCCCGGACAGCCCGGACAGCTGGGCGGCGATGCGCAGCAGTCGCTCCTGAAGCTCGACGGGCTGGCGCTTGTCGGCCATCCGCCGGACCTCGGAGAAGTCGAGCAGCACGTCGCAGAGCATCCGCAGCGACGGTGTCGCCTGGTACTGCTGCCCGTACCCGAGCGTCGTCTCCTCCCACTGGTCGAGCATGGTCGGTGACACGGTCGCGCTGACCAGGGTGTCGTCCATCTTGCGCCGAAGGCTGTCCACGGCGCCAAGGATCTGGCCGTCGAGCGTCACCACGCCCGATCCGGCCAGCAGGCTCAGCAGGGTCCTACGAAGCACGATGTCCTCCTCTCCCACATCAATGGAGGCGGGGCCTTCAGCGCGGTCCGGACCCCTGGGGTTTCTGACGGAGATCCAGTGCCGGTCGTCCGGTGCCGGGACCACCACCGCCCCGATCAGGGCGTCGGTGTCGGCCGGCGGGCGAGGCCCCGCGTCCCGCTGGGACGGGACGGCCGCGGGCACCGGGCCGCCCGCCTCGGCGGGACGGCTCGCGTGGCCGCGTCCGCAGATGCAGGGACTGCGGTACCCGAGGTCGTCGGGTTCGACCCGGTAGACGGCGCACAGGTAGTGGAGGTATTCGGGGCCGGGACGCTTGTAACCACTCTCGTAGGCCGACAGCAGAGTGTCACCGAGCTTGGGCTCGGGCTTGCCGTCGATCTCGAACAGCGCCCGGACCTGGGCGACGATGTCGGACAGCGCCACGCCGTGGGCGAGGCGGTGCGCCTTGACCGGCGTGATGCCGAACAGCGGCCCGCACTGATCGTGGATGTCGACCGCGATCTGGGCGGGGGTGCGTCCCCTGGCGAGACCACGCGCCCTGATCCGGCGCGCGATTTCCGTCTCCTTCTTCGGGGGGTCTGACATCGTGCCGGCCTCCTCACCGCTGGGCCGGGGGGGTCCTCGGGAGCGAGGGCCTGACCTCGGAGCCACGGCGACCGGTAGCTAGGTCAACCTCATCGGACGGGGATTTCCCGCACACCGGTGGTGAGCTGGCGATACGAGAAATAATCTCTTGCGCACGCAGCGTAACGCCCGCACCGGGGCAGGCCAAGCCATTCCCAAGAAACACGGGGGCGCCGAAGGCTTCTCCTCTCCCTCGGGTAGAGATTTCTCCTCCAAGGTCGGTGGACCTCTGCCTGAGATGGGGGAATCCCGTACTTCGGCGGACGGCCGGGCCCTTGACCCAGCACCGTTGGGGTTGCGATTCTCGCCGCGAGTAATGGTACGGAAGCACTGAGTTCGATCACGTGGGGTCCGGCCCCGGCCGGGATGAAGATCATCACCCTGCGGCGAGAGGGACCATTCGGCCACACGGGAACGGCACGAGCAGTCCTCGGAGAGCACGGATGCACGGAGGGGGTGCGCAGGTGGCACACGACGAGCGCGTCGGCTACCTGGAGGAGCTGGAGCACGAACTCGACACGCGCGGCCTGGTCGCGCGGGTGGTCCGGACCCGGTCCGGCCCGGCGTTCCTGCGGGTGGTGAACCCGGAGGCGGCGAGCCTGGCCGAAGACGTCACCTGCGCACCGGTGCCGGAGACGCGCGACCACTACTACTGGTGGTCGTGGGGGGAGCGCATGCACCGGGTGGACGACCCGCGCGGGGCCGCGTCGAAACTGGCGCACGTCCTGCAGCCGCTGCGACAACAGACGCGCGGTCTCGAGGCGCAGGGCTTCGAGATCCGCGATCCGGCCACCGTGGGAGGCCGGCCCTCGGGCCGTCCCTGACGGAGGCCGGAAGCGTCCCCGGGGGCCGTGGCCGACACGGCGCGGCAGCCACGGCCCCCGCGGGACCTGACCGTCCGGACCGACCCGGACCTGACCTGACCCGCCCGGACCGGACCGGCCCGAACCGCCCGACACGCCGGACCCTCCGGCGTGTCGAACCGGCCGGGCCAGCGAGACGGCACCCGCCGGACACCGTGTCCTCACCGGCCGGGCACCCCGCCCGCCGGCCGGCGTGATCTCGGGCCGGGCGGGCGGCGATGTGACCAGCGCCTCCGTACCCCTCCTCACCCACCCCCTCCGAGCGGCCGCGGGTCCGCTTCCCATGCCCGTTCATCCGGGCCCGCGGTCAGGGGGCAGACCCTCACCGTCCGATGCGCGTCGCTCGTCCGGCGGTGGACGAACCCATCGTCACCGTCCCCTACGATCGGGCTCGTACCGCCGCAGGTCCACGACGATGTGACGCGGCATCCACCATCGGTCGGGAGGGTCTGCCCCCATGTACGGCACAGTGGCGTCCAGCGCGTCCGTTCACGCGGTCGCGTTGAGCGAGCCCCTGGTCAAGATGGACGGCAAGGCGGAGCAGTACTGCAGCGCCGACCCGGCGGCGGCCTGCCGGCTGTTCTGGAACATCACCCACAGCCCCGGCGCCACCAAGTTCGTCTACGACTACCGCCTGGACGTCTGGTCCGGGAAGCTCGTCGCGATCGTCGTCACGTTCGTGATCGCCCTGGTCGTCCGGAACATCGCGCACCGGATGATCACCAAGGTCACGCAGCGGATGGCCGAGGGCACGGTCTCGGAGAAGGCCCGGGAGAAGAGCAAGACGATCTTCGAGGGCAGCCAGGCCCTGCTGTCCCAGCGGCGCGCGCAGCGGGCCAAGACGCTCGGCTCGGTGCTGCGCTCGGTCGCGTCCGTGGTGATCATGGGGACGGCGCTGTTCAGCATCCTCGGCTACCTCGGGCTGAACCTCACCCCGATCGTCGCCAGCGCCAGCGTCATCGGCGTCGCCGTCGGTTTCGGCGCGCAGAACATCGTCAAGGACTGCCTGGCCGGCATCTTCATGCTGCTGGAGGACCAGTACGGCGTCGGCGACGTGATCGACGTGGGCAGCGCCAAGGGCACGGTCGAGGCGGTCACCCTGCGCGTCACCCGCATGCGGGACGTCAACGGCGTCGTCTGGTACGTCCCGAACGGGGAGATCAAGAAGGTCGGCAACGAGTCCCAGAACTGGGGCCGCGCGGTGCTGGACATCCCCGTCGACATCGGCGAGGACGTCGAGAAGGTCAAGGAGATCCTCCAGGCCACGGCCGACACGATGGCCGAGGACCCGCAGTGGAGCGATCTCGTCCTCGAGCGGCCGTCGGTCTGGGGCGTCCAGGCCCTCGCCGCGGACGCGCTGGTCATCCGCGTGGTGCTGAAGACCGCGCCGGGCCAGCAGGGCGCCTGCGCCCGCGAGCTGCGCGAGCGCGTGAAGGTCGCGTTCGACCAGGCCGGGGTCTCGGTCGCCACGTCCTCCGCCACCTGATCCGTCCCGCCCTCCCCGGCCGTCCCCGCCCCCGTGGCGCGGACGGCCGTCCCGTGTCCGGAGGATCACGCCGCCCGTCCGGACGATCAAGAGGCGTAAGCGGGCCGGTACCGCATAGGCTTGGGGCGTTATGGCTGAACCCGAACAGGTGACCTTCTACGAGGCGGTCGGGGGCGAGGAGACGTTCCGCGCCCTGGTGCACCGCTTCTACCAGGGCGTCGCGGACGACCCGGCGCTGCGCGCGATGTATCCGGAGGAGGATCTCGGCCCCGCCGAGGACCGCCTGCGGCTGTTCCTCATCCAGTATTGGGGCGGCCCGAACACCTACAGCCAGGAACGCGGCCATCCGCGCCTGCGCATGCGGCACGCCCCCTTCGTGGTGGACGAGACCGCCAAGGAGTCCTGGCTCCGCCACATGCGCAAGGCCCTGGACGAGACGGTCGCCGAGCGCGGCCTTCCGCCGGAGGCCGAGCAGATGCTCTGGAAGTACTTCACCATGGCCGCCCAAAGCATGATCAACTCCCCTTCCTGACCCTCCGAAGACCCGGGATCCCGGCCCCGAGACGTGTCGCGTCCGGGGCCGGGCGCGTTCGGGGGCGCTCGCCGGAGGGCCGGGGTCGCCTCTGGGCCGGGTGAAGACTTCTTCACCTCCAGGTAGATCGTCGCGGTGCCGCGATGCCGCCCGGCGGCGGAAATGACGAGCCGCGGAAATGACGAGGCGTGGGACACGGACCTGGGGGATGGTCCGCGTCCCACGCCTCGGGGGTGGGAACCGGAGCCCGCGAGGGGCTCACGGCTCGTCGGCTACAGCGGGGGGCGCTGCGCCAGGGTCGGGTCCTCGCCCATCGGGGTCGGGACCGTGAAGCTCGCCTTCATGGTCGGCGTGACGCCGGCCCAGCGCTGCAGGTCCGCGATGGCCTTGGCGCGCTGCGCGTCCGGAAGCTTGGCGATCAGCCGGCCGCTGTGGTTCATGCCCGGGGCGACGTAGACGGCCGAGTCGCGGCTGCCCTTGCCGAGCCGGAACGGCTTGCTGCCCCACGGGTCGTTCGCGCCGTAGACGAACAGCATGTGATTGGCGTTGCCGCGCACCCACGAGTCGATGTCGCGCATCGCCTTGCCGTTGTCGAACTTCATCGGGATGTCGCGCGGCACGTACGTCCGGGGCACGTAGCTGCTCTCGTAACGCAGCAGGTCGTGCAGGTTCGGGAACTTCGGCGACGGCCAGCCGAGCTGCGTGCCCGCCTGGTAGTAGTACGGGATGAACGCCTGCAGGCTCTGGTCGGCGTAGGACGACACGTCCGAGACGTCGTTGAACACCTTGTAGATGTCGTCGTCGGACGCGGTCGTCGCGGGCAGCGTGGCGCACTCGGACTGCAGGTGGTACTGCCAGAAGCCCCACTCGAAGTCCATGACGGAGTTCTCGAAGGCGCGGTCGGTGGTCTTCAGGATGGAGAACGTCCACCCGTTGGCCTTGGCGTCCGCGTTCATCCGCGTCTCCATGGCCGTGCGGCGCTTGAGGATCTCGCGGGCGAGGTCCTTCACGTGCACGCGGCACTTCGGGTCGGTGCCGACCGTCTGGAAGAACTTGTCGTACGCCTTGTCCTTGTTGTTGTTGTAGTCGTTGGGCGCGACGTACACGACGGACCCGGCGACGTCGTTCGGGTAGAACCGCTTGTGGTAGGTGGCGGTCATGCCGCCCTTGCTGGCGCCCGTGTTGATCCACTTGGCGTTGTAGATCGGCTTGAGCGCCTGGACGATGCGGTGCTCGTCGGTGGCCGCCTGCCAGATGTTGTCGTTCTTCCAGCTCGCGGCGGTCGGCCGGGACGGGCTGAAGTACCGGTACTCGACCGAGATCTGGTTGGCGTTCAGCAGTGCCGTCGGCTCCGACTGGAACATCGTCTCGGGCGTGTTGTAGCCGCTGGTGTACTCCACCATCGGCGCGCTCGCGTCCCGGTGCTCCAGCATGATCCGCTGCTCGAACCACTTGCCCTTCGGCTTGCGGTGGTCGACCGGCTGCTTGTAGGTCAGCCAGAACCAGCGGTAGCCGGGAAGCGTGGAGGTCTTCTCCTGGACGGTCATGCCCGGGATCGCCTTGAGCCGGGTCAGGATGTCGCCGCTCTTGGCCGGTGCCGCGGCCTGGGCCGCGGCGGTGATGCCGAGTCCGGAGGCGGTCAGGCCACCCGCCAGCAGCAGGGTCATCGCCCTCTGGGAAACGCGCCGCATCTTCTCACCTTCACGTGGGTTCGCCACAATTCGCGTTGCGACCGTAGAGGTAAGAAGTGTGACGAAAACATACCGCTGGGACGCTTGTTACACACCCGTGACCGTGTGGCGATCTCCCGCTATCAGACCATGTCGCCTTCGCGCGGAGGGGAGGGACACGCCGAAACCCCAGGTCAACACCCTGAAGCGGACGCCACGGACGGGCCCGCGACCACGCCCGCGGCGGCCCCGGACGGTCCGTCCGTGGCCTGAGGTGGACGCCCCCGCGCGGGGGCCGCGCGACCCGCGGCGGACACGCCGTCCGTCAAGGCGAGCGGTCAGAACCGGCCCTCCGGCGAGCGGGGGCGGGCGGGGCGGGCGGTCAGATCAGGCCGCCGCTGAGGAGGTGGATGACGAGCCAGGCGAGGCCGAGGAGCAGGGCGAGGCGGCGGAGCTGCCAGCCGACGGGCTTGCCGCGGACGGCGAAGACCTTCCAGATCACCTCGGACAGGGTGTCGCCCGGCTGGCGGTTGAAGAGCGCGGGCACCTCGATCGCGAAGAACATCGCGACCCACAGGATCCAGGCGAAGACATAGGGGGACATCGAGACCTCGAACGGGGGCGGCTGTTTCTGCCCGATTGATCCCCATATGTCGAGATCATTACCCCAGTTCAGGGCCACTATTTCCGGAAAGTTCCGGCAAGTCAGATCAGGACGTCCACGGCCCGCTGGAGCAGGACGCGCAGCGCCTCCAGCTCACCGGGGTCGAACGCGTCCACGATGCGGCGCTCGACGGCGACGGCCGCGGCGTCCGCCTCGGCCAGGAGCCCCTCGCCCTCAGGGGTGAGCCGGGTGACGAGCACCTGCGCGTGGTCCTCGGACGGGTGGCGTTCGACGAGGCCGCGCCCCTCCAGCGTCTTCAGCACGGTCGTCATGCTCTGCGGCGTCACCGCGCAGAACCGGGCGAGCCGCGCGCCCGAGACGCCCGGGGCCAGCGAGAGCGCGTACATCGCCGCGTACTGCGGGACGGTCAGCCCGAACGGCCGCAGCACCCGGCTCTTCTCCGCGATCAGCGCCTGCTCGGCCCGCTTGATCAGCCCGCCCGGACGCCAGGCCGTGGCCTGCTCGATCCGTTCGTCGTCCTCCATCGGACCTCCCCTCCGGGGAGCACCCTACCAGGACTCGATGACTTGACAAGATCCGTATTCGCATCAAAGCTCGTACCTGCATCAGGGTTCTGATGGTTATTCGACCTCGAAGGGACACGACATGCCCGGCTCCGCCCGGCGCACCTCCCCCGCGGCGACGCTCACCGTGGTCTGCGGCGCGCTGCTGCTCATCCCGGTCACCGCCACCGGCGCCGCCGAGGCGACCGCCGACGTCGGACGGTCGCTGCACACCGGCCTCGCCGCCTCGCAGTGGGTCGTCAACGCGTTCTTCCTGACCTTCGCGAGCCTCATGGCGAGCACCGGCTCGCTCGCCGACCGGATCGGACGGCGCCGCATGTTCGCGGGCGGGATCGCCGTCTTCACCGCGTCCATGCTGCTCGCGACGCTCGCGCCGGGCATCGGGACGCTCGTCGCCGCGCGCCTGCTCGCCGGGGCGGGAGCCGCCGCGGCGACCACCGGAGGCAGCGCTCTGATCGCCGCCGCCTTCACAGGCGGCCCGTCCCGCACCCGCGCGTTCGGCCTGTTCGGGACCGTCCTCGGCCTCGGCCTGGCGTTCGGCCCGGTCATCGCCGGGCTGCTCGTCACCGGCCTCGGCTGGCGGGCGTTCTTCGGCGTCGCCGCCGTCGCGCTGCTGCCGAGCCTGCTCGCCGTCCCGCTGCTCACCGAGTCACGGCGGGACGCTCCCGGCCCGATCGACTGGACGGGCGCCGCGACCTTCACGCTCGGCCTCTCCGCGTTCACGTTCGCGCTGGTCGAGGGCCCCTCGCTCGGCTGGACGCACGGCGCCGTCCTCGGCGGGTTCACCGTCTGCGTCCTCCTGCTGGCCGCGTTCGCGCTCGTCGAGCGCCGTCATCCCAGCCCGCTCGTGGACCTCGCGCTGCTCACCCGCCCGCGCTTCGTGGCGATCTCCGCGATGCCGTTCCTGCTCGCGTTCGGGTTCGTCGCGCTCACGATCGTCCTGCCGCCGTACCTCATGGCGACGCTGCACGCGTCGGCGGGCACGGCGGGCCTGACGCTGATGCTGCTCACCGGGCCCGCGCTCGTCCTGCCGCCGCTCACCGGCGTCCTCGGCCGGTGGCTGTCCCAGCGCGTCCTGCTCGTCCTGACGTTGCTGCTGGTCGCGGCCGGGACGGCGCTGCTGGCGCTCGTCCCGGGCGGCGCGGGCGCGGGCTCCCTCGCCGCGCCGCTGCTGCTGGTCGGCACCGGCTTCGGGATCTCCCTGGCCATCATGGACGGCGCGGCGATCTCCGCCGTCGAGCCCGAACGCGCCGGGATGGCGGCGGGCCTGTTCAACACCTTCCGGATCAGCGGCGAGGTCGTCGCCGTCACCGTCCTCGGCGCGCTGCTCACCACCCTCACCCGCTCCGGCCTGGCCGGACGCTACGGCGACGGCGCCGCGTCCGCCGCCACGTCCCGGCTGCTCCAGGGCGACATGACTCCCCCGCCCGGCGTCGCGGCGACCGGCTACGCCGAGGCCGCCACGCACGCGTACGCGGGCGCGCTCCACGACGCGCTGTGGGCACTCTCCGCGTTGTCCCTGGTCGGAGCGCTGATCGTCGCGCGGCTCCTTCGTCCGACCGCTGACTCGTCCGTCTCCACCGTCACCACCACCACCGCCACCGCCACCGCCGCCGTCGAGCGACGCGCGGCGGTCGAACCCGCCCTCTGAGAGGAATCCTTCATGCCCACTGTCGACGTCCAGCTCAGCACCGGCCCCAGCACCGTCAACTACCTGCTCACCGGGACCGGGCCCGGCCTCGTCCTCGTCCACGGCACCGGCGCGGACGGCCCCGGCAACTGGGGCCCGCTCATCGACGCCCTCGCCGACCGCTTCACCCTCCTCGCCCCAGACCTGTCCGGCGCGGGCGCGACCCGCGACTCCGGCGGCCCCATCTTCGTGGACGACCTGGTCAGGCAGGTCGTGGGCGCGGCCGACCACGCCGGGCTGGACCGCTTCCACCTCGCCGGGCACTCCCTCGGCGCGACCGTCGCCACGGCCGCCGCCGGGACCGTCCCGGACCGCGTCCTGTCCCTCACCGCGCACGCCGGATGGGCCAGGACCGACGCCTGGATGGCCTTCCAGTTCGACCTCTGGGCGCGCCTCACCCGCCTGGACCCCGAGCTCCAGGCCCGCCTGCTCCAGGCCACCGCGATGGGCGCCGACACCCTCCGCGCCCGGACCGCGTACGACTTCGCCGCCGCCACGGCCGGTTTCACCCAGGCCGTCCAGGCCGCCGGGGAGGGCTACCTGCGCCAGATCGAGACCGACGTCACCGTCGACATCACCGGCCTGCTCCCGAAGATCAGCGCCCCGACCGTGGTGGTCTCCAGCACGGACGACCGCGTCGTCCCGCCCCACCACCAGCGGCACCTGGCCGCGGCCATCCCGAACGCCCGCCTGGTCGAGGTCCCCTCGGGGCACGGACTCCCGTTCGAGAACACCGCGCTGTTCGTCCGGGCCCTGACCGAGATCATCGACGCCCACGCGGCCGCGGTCGCGGTCCCGGCGGGCTGAACACGCCCGATATCCGTGTGGCCGGGCGACCCCGGCCACACGGCCAGGTCCGGCCACGCGGACAGCCCCGGCCACGCGGACAGCCCCGGCCACGCGGGCAGGCCCGGCCTTGCCGCACGGACAGGCCCGGCTCGCCGGGCCTCGTGGACGGGCCTGGCCTCCGCCTACTCGGCGGGGGTCAGGTACCGGCCGATGAAGTCGCGCTCGTACGGCGTGAACCGGCGCAGCCGGTTGTTCTCCACATCGAACGCGACGAGCACCGAGGTCGCGCGGGCGTACACGTTCTCGTCGTCCCGCACCTCGTAGGCCAGCGTGAACGACGCGCCCCGCGCCCGGGTGATCCACGTCTCCACCCGGACGGGCTCGACGGTCGGCAGCAGCGGGGTCACGTAGTCGATCTCGTGCCGCGCGACGACCATCCCCCGGATCGGCTCCTCACCCTTGCGGACGGGATCGGCGTGGAACATCTCCAGCCGCGCGTCCTCCAGGTAGCCGAGGAACTTCACGTTGTTCACGTGTCCCTGCGAGTCGATGTCGCCGAACCTCAGGTGGAACTCGTACACGTGTCGGAAGTCCGCCATGGGCCGCTCGTCACCGCTCTGCATGTCCTCGCCCGGGGTCGTCGAAGATGGATCGCGGGCCGATGCTACCCGGCGTCCCGGCCCGCCCGTTCACCGCCCGCCGGCAATGGATCATGCTCCTGTCCTCCTCACCCCACCCGAACGGACCAGGGCGAAAAGGGCGGAGCGCCGCGCCCCTCCTGGGACGCGGCGCTCCGAAGAGGCCGGACACGGCCCGCCGGACTCGGCCGGCGGGCCGTGTCCGGTCAGTCGCGGGTGAGGCGACGGTGCGTCACGCGGTGCGGACGGGCCGCGTCGGCGCCCAGGCGCTCGATCTTGTTCTTCTCGTAGTCGGCGAAGTTGCCCTCGAACCAGAACCAGTTCGAACCGTCCTCCCACGCGAGGATGTGCGTGGCGATGCGGTCCAGGAACCACCGGTCGTGCGAGGTGATCACGGCGCAGCCGGGGAACTCCAGGAGGGCGTTCTCCAGGCTCGACAGGGTCTCGGTGTCGAGGTCGTTGGTCGGCTCGTCCAGCAGGAGGACGTTGCCGCCCTGCTTCAGGGTGAGCGCGAGGTTCAGCCGGTTGCGCTCGCCGCCGGACAGGACGCCCGCGGGCTTCTGCTGGTCCGGGCCCTTGAAGCCGAACGCGGCGACGTAGGCGCGGGACGGCATCTCGACCTGGCCGACGTTGATGTGGTCCAGGCCGTCCGAGACGACCTGCCACACCGTCTTGTCCGGGTCGATGCCGCCGCGGCCCTGGTCCACGTAGGAGACCTGGACCGTCTCACCGACGCGGAGCACGCCGCTGTCCGGCTTCTCCTCGCCGACGATCATGCGGAACAGGGTGGTCTTGCCGACGCCGTTCGGGCCGATGACGCCGACGATGCCGTTCGGCGGCAGGTTGAGGGACAGGTTGTCCATCAGGACCCGGTCGCCGAAGCCCTTGGTGAGCTTGTCGGCGACGATCACGGTGTTGCCCAGGCGCGGGCCCGGCGGGATCTGGATCTCCTCGAAGTCCAGCTTCCGGGTCTTGGCGGCCTCGGAGGCCATCTCCTCGTACCGCTGGAGACGGGCCTTGGACTTGGTCTGGCGGGCCTTCGGGTTCGACCGGACCCACTCGAGCTCGTCCTCGAGGCGCTTCTTGCGCTTGGCGTCCTTGTTGCCCTCGACCTTGAGCCGCTCGGCCTTCTTCTCCAGGTAGGTGGAGTAGTTGCCCTCGTAGGGGTGGCAGCGGCCCCGGTCCAGCTCCAGGATCCACGTCGCGACGTTGTCCAGGAAGTACCGGTCGTGGGTGACGGCGAGGACGGTGCCCTCGTACTTGGCGAGGAACTGCTCCAGCCACTGGACGGACTCGGCGTCCAGGTGGTTGGTCGGCTCGTCCAGCAGCAGCAGGTCGGGGGCCTGCAGCAGGAGCTTGCAGAGCGCCACGCGGCGGCGCTCACCACCGGAGAGCATGGTCACGTCGGCGTCCCGCGGGGGGCAGCGCAGCGCGTCCATCGCCTGCTCGAGCTGGGAGTCCAGGTCCCAGGCGTTGCGGTGGTCGAGCTCGTCCTGCAGCTTGCCCATCTCCGACATGAGCTCGTCGGAGTAGTCGGTCGCCATCTGCTCGGCGATCTCGTTGAACCGGTCGAGCATCGCCTTGGTCTCGGCGACGCCCTCCTCGACGTTCCCGAGGACGGTCTTCTCCTCGTTCAGCGGCGGCTCCTGCTGGAGGATGCCCACCGTGAACCCCGGCATGAGCTTGGCGTCGCCGTTGGACGGCTGCTCCAGACCGGCCATCATCCGCAGCAGCGTCGACTTGCCGGTGCCGTTCGGTCCCAGCACGCCGATCTTGGCGCCTGGCAGGAAGTGCAAGGTGACGTCGTCGAGGACGACCTTGTCGCCATGTGCCTTGCGCACACGCTGCATCGTGTAGATGTACTCGGCCATAATCCTCAAGCCTATTGGGTCCCGGGCACCGTTCGTCGCACCCTTCCAAGACCCCACCGTCCACCCAGTCCCGAGTAAACGTGACCCGGCACACATATCCGCCGAACCACCCCACCCCGGCCAACGAAACGCCCCCTGCCCCAGGGTGATCGTCCAGAAGGACGCTCCGGAGGCAGAGGGCAGGGGATGAGGCGAGCGGGGGACGGCTTCGCTGGGGTGGGGGCGGGTCAGTCGTCGGTGGGGTGGGGGCCTTCCACGGCGGGGAGGCAGACCCGGTCGCGGCCCGACTCCTTGGCCCGGTAGAGGGCGAGGTCGGCGGCGGCGAGGAGTTCGATGAGGTCGGAGCCGTGGGTGTGGAGGAGGGCGACGCCCACGGAGATCGTGACGGCGACGGTGCCATGGTCGGCGGGGACGGCGAGGCGGCGGACGCGGCCGCGGAGGCGCTCGGCGATGCGGCACGCCTCGACGGTGTCGGCGCCCGGGAGGAGGACGACGAACTCCTCGCCGCCGAAGCGCCCGACCACGTCGTAGTCGCGGACCTGGCCGCAGAGGGTGCTCGCGACGCCGATCAGGACCTGGTCGCCGATCAGGTGGCCGTGGTTGTCGTTGACCTTCTTGAAGTGGTCGATGTCGATCAGGAGGAGGGCCAGCGCCTCGTCCGTGCGCTGGGCCCGGGACAGCTCGGTGTCGGCCTCGCGCTGCCAGGCGGCGGCGTTCAGGAGGCCGGTCTTGGCGTCGGTGCGGGCGGCGGCCTGGAGCTGCTGGTGCATCAGGCTGCGCTGGAGCAGGACGACCGGGGGCAGCGCGAGCAGCAGGAGCGCCGGGGAGACCGCGCTGGTGATCGTGACGATCACGCCGACGCAGAGTTCCACGACGTCCAGCAGGAGGCTCTCGCGGTTCCAGAGGACCTCGCGCCACCGGTTCCCGGGGGCGGCCGCGTGGGCGGCGACGGCGACGATCCCCGTGTTGAGGACGGTGAACAGGGCCGCGCAGGCGACCGCGACCGGGATGCCCGGATAGCCGTCGACGACCCAGCCCGGACCGTCCGCCAGTGGTTCGGGGATCACGGAGTGGAAGACGACGCTCGCGCAGGCGCCCGCCAGTCCGAGCGCCGAGGTGACCATGATCCGCCGGTACAGCAGCGTCCGGCGGACGCGGAACTGGAGCAGCGTCTGCAGCGGGATCGGGATCAGCAGCGCGTACACCGGCGGCAGGAGCAGCGCCACCGGCAGCCACCACGCCGACAGCAGGTCGCGTGCGACGCCCGCGGGCATCCCGAGACGCCGGGACGCCTCGATGCAGACCGCCCCACAGGCCAAGAGAGCGGTAAATGTGAGTAGATCTTCCAGCCGGAACGAGGTGCGCCAGAGCCCCGCGGCGGTCAGCGCCAGGTGCAGCAGCACCACCGCCGGGACGTAGACGGCCAGCAGGGACGGCCGCCCGGATCCCCCTGGGCGCCGGGACGTGTGGGTAAGGTCGCCACCTCGGTCCTCGGCGGACGACTGCACTGCCGTCATCCTTCCCCCCTATGCATCACGTTGTGTAACACGATAGTTGCAACGTGTGCGGAGTGCGTCGGAAACCGGTACCTTCGATACCTCAACAGGCGGACGGCCGCCGTGGCCGTCCACAAGGGGCCGCGGGGCTCCGCGGCCCCCCGCACATCTGGAGGGGGAATCCACCATGCGCGGCGTTTCCTGGGTCTAGCGCTCTGGACCCTGCGCACTGTGGTCGCATCACGACAGTGTGCCTTCGCCGCGGAAGGGTTCCGCGGCGGGCGGCCATCCCGACCGAGGCCCGCGCCGCACCGGGCCGAACCGTCCGCGCCGGCCGACGCCCCCGCGACGGTTCCCCTCCCGGCACCCGCCCGGCCTCCGCGTGACCGCCAGGCCCGGTGGCCGCGTCCTCCGGACGGGCCGCGCCGCCCCCG
>NZ_RFFG01000105.1 GCF_003696215.1 Actinomadura harenae
TATTGTGGGAACGTTCCTCCGGCCGAGTACGAGGAGACGTTCCACCGATCAGCCGCCGGCACCGGCCTGGCGATCGAGAACCAAGCGATCTAGCCTCCAACTTCGCCGGGGCGGCCCACGACGACTGGCTGGTCCACGACACGGCTCGTGAGGCCCGTGCTGAGCTTCAGGCGTGGCTGGACCAGACCTACACCCAGTTCTCCAGCCCGCTTGCCGCGCTGTTGCGGTCCAAGGGGCGGGACGGGGAGTTGGTGATGTCGTGGACAGGCGGGCCGGTCCCCCAGATCGGAGCACCTCCCTACCATGTCGCCAAGGTGTGCTGCCTCTACGAGGTCCGGCCCGGCGAGGAGGCGAACCATGCCGGGATGCGGTTCTTCACTCTGTGGAAGGGAAAGACCCGCGGGCTTCCTCCTGGCGAAGGAATCAAGATGTGGTGAAGGACCACGCCAGCGGTGACCGAGAACCAGCACTCCCCGCTCATGTCTTGTAGGACTTGCCCCATGACCAGCGGGCGGGCAGGGCTGGACAGGTGCGCGCTGGCACTGAGGGACCGGCTTCGCTGCCGCCTTCGGCCCCGCCGTCCAATCGCTCTGTCTGTAGGAGTCCACTGGCCGGCCGGCCCGATGGCATGGCCGTGGGCGTTTCACCGGCACGTGCGGCACCGGATCAACTGACCGGTCCGGATGCGGCACGCTGCCTCGCTCGGGTAGGCCGCCACATCGCGCCGTCGACACGCCCCGTCCGGGCCCGGGTAGCGCCGCGATAGACACCGCCGTCACGCGGTCGCTGCGCACGCGATCCCATGGCAGGCGATGGTCGCAGCCGAGGTGTTGTTCAGGCATGGTGTCGTCCGCGCCAGAGGGTGTACAACGCGAGGCCGAGTCCGGTGACCGCGATTCCGGCGCCGACCCGCAGCCACAACGCCGGGAAGAACGACACCGGCACTGAAGCGCTCCGGGATAGGTGGAGGCTCTATCGGATCTCCGTGAAGGACTGCTGACACGGAGATTTCCCGAGCCGGGGCGACCACGAAACCTCCTGGCCATCGCCACCACGTCTCCGGTCTTCTCGGACCGTCCGCCGCAGGCCTCCGCGCAGCTCGCGATCTTCGCCGCCGCGCTCGAGCTCAGATACCGGGTGAGGCCTTGAACGGCGCAAGGTGTGGAGGCGCCTTGGAGAGCCGAAGGGAACATGCGGCCGCCGGGCACAATGGGCACGGGCAGCACCCGTTCCGACCGCGTCTTCTGAACAGGAGGGCACCGCCATGCCAGAGAGCACGTCCCCCCACGGGTACACGCCTGCTCTGGTCGACTTTCGCGCGTGGGTCGGCCGCGCCGACTGGGCATCCGGTGACTTCCGCGGCGCGCGCGTCGTGGACGGCGCCCGGCCCGGCGTGATCATCGGTGCCCCGGCCGGGATTGTCGACTACCACAACCCGTACACCGGCAAAACCACAAGCTGGGAGTACGCCACCTGGACCTCGCCCGTACGCGAGTCGACCGTGCCGTCCACGGAGGCGGTCGCCTCCTGGAACGCGCACACGCCTACCGGAACGTGGATCACCGTGGAACTGCGTGGCACCTACAACGACGGCGGTGTCACGCCCTTCTACGTCATGGGGCGCTGGGCCGCGGGCGACCAGGACATCAAGCGGGCGTCGGTGGGCGGCCAGACCGACGGCCGCAGCTCCATCTCGACCGACACTCTCGCCATCGACGAACCGGCCGGCGGCCTTCGGCTCGTCGCCTACCAGCTCAGGCTGACCCTCTACCGCAAACCGGGCGAGGACGTCACGCCGACGGTGTGGCGGTTGGGCGTCATGGGATCGGACGTCCCGGACCGGTTCGAGGTCCCCGCCTCACCCCCTGGCCCCGCCCGGAACCGCGAGCTCGGTGTGCCGCGTTACTCCCAGGAGATCCACAAAGGCCAGTACCCCGAGTACGACAACGGCGGAGAGGCATGGTGCAGTCCCACCTCCTCCGAGATGGTCATCGAGTACTGGGGGCACAGACCACCCCCTGCCGACCTCGCGCGGGTCGACCCGTCCTACAGCGATCCGCAGATCTGCCAAGCGGCACGCTCCACCTACGACCACCAGTACAAGGGCTGTGGCAACTGGCCCTTCAACGCCGCCTACGCGGCCACCTACCGTGACCTGCAGAGCGTGGTCACCCGCCTGGGCTCGCTGACCGACGCCGAACGCCTGATCCGCGCGGGCATCCCGATCATCACCTCACAGTCCTTCCTCAAGACCGAGCTGGATGGCGCCGGGTACGGAACGGCGGGCCATCTGATGACCGTCATCGGGTTCACCGCCGACGGCGACGTGATCGCCAACGACCCCGCCTCACGATCGGACGCGGCCGTCCGGCGGATCTACAAGCGGCGCCAGTTCGAGAACATCTGGCTGCGAACCAAACGCAGGAACGCCGAAGGCAAGGTCGTCAACGGCAGCGGCGGCATCTGCTACGTCTACTTTCCGACGCGCCTCAACGCCGCCCAGCGCCACGCACTCGCCACCACCGGCATCATCTGAGTCAACGCCGCCTGCGGATGCCGCTCAGCCAGAGCGCCCCTCAAGGCCACCCGCGACGCCCGGGATCTCTGCACATGCGTCCCGGATGCCCTCCAACACTCCGAGACCGCCGCCTTCGGCGGACAGGACGTCAACCACCGACGTGGTCCTGGGCACATTCGACGGCCTCACTTCCTGTGCAATCCCGCCGAGCAGATGACCACCCTGCCCGGCAGCATGCCGCCGGGGCCGTCCCGGCCGGTCACGGTCTCCCCTCCCCCAGGACACCCGCCCACACGCCGACACCCCGATCGGCCGGCAGGCCTCCTGACCGACGGACGGTCACCGCCGCCCTGCTCTCCAGCGCCGCTGTCCTGACCGGGTCGGGCACCGCACTGGCCGCGCTGCCCAGGTCCCTTTCTGTGGGCGGCGTTCCGGCAGGCATGATGACCGCCGCAATCACTTCACCTTGCTCTTGATCTCCGGCTCATCGAATTCACTTCCCTCGAAAGAGATTCCATACCAAACTCCACCCGCGTCGCTAGCCTATATATGAATAGTCGAAACACTTCGAGCGGTAGGACATTTTCCCCGCGTCATCACGAATTCAATATTTCCGACACTCACACCGAACGCGATACCGGAAGGGGAACTCCATGACGGAGACCAAGGGCATACCGCCGCCGGCCTATGTACTGGCGGACGAATCAGGATCGAATGGCCCATGCCCGGCAGAAGTTGTCGAACGTCCTGGTGTCGTTGTGCGAGAGCCTGAGGGCCGAGCCGATGGTCGCGGCCAAGCTGCGCCTGGCCGTGCTGGAGTTCTCCGACGATGTGCAGGTGCGTCTGGCGGTCTCCGACATGCACAGGGAGACCAGCCTGCCGCAGCTCACGATCCGGGGCCTGACCGGCTACAGGGCGGTGTTCGACGATCTGCTCGCCCGGATCCCGGCCGGCGTCCGATGGCTGCGCGGCGAGGGGTACAAGGTTCACCGTCCGGTGGTGTTCCTGCACAGCGACGGGCAGCCCACCGACGGCGGGGCCTGGCGCCTGCCCCTTGCCAGGTTGACCAACAGGGCGGTGACGCCGACCGTCCCGAACATCATCGCCTGCGGGACCAGTGATGCCCAGGCTCGCACCATGGTCAAGGTCGCGACGCGTCACGAGTTCACCGTCGTCGCCAAGCCCGGCATCGACATCGGCCGGGCGGGCGCCGAGTGAAGTTCGCGCGCGGCAGCGGCCCCACCCCGGCCTCGTTCGTTACCGGCCCCCGCGAGCCCCCGTCCCCTGGCGGCGGATCGAACTGGACGATCCCGGCCCCGACTTCGAGGCCTGCCCGCCAGGCCAGTACGACTTCGACTTCCCCGACACCGAATGCGACGGCTGGTCGACACCCGCACTGTCAAGCCCGTGCCCACACGCCCGGCCCTCGCCCAAGGGACAGGAGCCACCTGGGCCGCCAATCCTCACGGCCCCACCCGTGCCGATCTGAACACCGCTCAACAGGACGCACGCGCCCAACAGATCGCGGTCGGCCTCCGTGCCCAAGCCCGGGAGAAGGGGCATGACCCGGATCCCATCGAACTGCGCACCATGCTCGAGGTCGCGACCAACCTTCCTGAGGACGCCATCACCAAGGCCGTCCCGCTCCAGCCATCCCGCCGAACCGGCAGCGGCATCGCCACCCCTGAGGGCGAGCTCGCGGACACAGGCTTCCCCTTCACCATCGACGAAGCCCTCGCCGTGTCCACGACCCGACCGACCGAGCATGCCCCGTCCCGCCGAAAGCCGGGCCCGATCCCGGACCGCAACCGCCGACGCAACCTCTGATCAGGACGGAGACCCAACCATGCAGTTCCCCACCGGAAACGCGGGCCTCTCACTCGCCTTCCTCATCATCGTCGGCGTCGTGATGCTCCCGCTCCTCCCCACCTGGATCGCGGTGATCAGAGGCGCCGAAGCGATCTCTTTCGTCCTTCTGATCAACATTTTCTGCTGCGCAACCGTCCTGGGCTGGCCCATCGCCCTGGTCCTCGCCTTCAAAATGCCCCGACGAAGCGAGTTCCAGATGCCGCCTCCCCCGTGATGTCATCCCACGGACGTGATCCCCTGCGTCCGGCACGGAACGTCCCTCCGGTGTTCCAGCCGCGCCTGGAACACCGGAGGGCGCGGAAGGACGTACGAGTGCGTGTCCCTTCGCCCGGCGGAACTCCGAAGTCTTGCTGAGGGCCGCTGGCCTCCAGCCTCGCCTGCCTTCCCTGAGCAAGAGTCAAGTCTGAACAGACAGTCGGAAATGGCGGCGATGGCACCAACAGAGAAACCCCGCCCATTACGCCCGAATCGGCGGAATAGGCGGGGTTGGCCTCCGGCGTTCCTCTACCTTGATCCCGGGGGACCAGCCTGATAACCCCAGGCTGGTCCCTCTCTAGGACGCCAAGGAGATGCCGAGCACTGCGGGGGTCTCCATGGACTGGTGGCGATCGAGGTCGACCCAGACGGTGTGGCCGAGGACGGGACTGCCGTGGATGCCCAGCGCGATCGCGAGCTGCGACACCGCGTACAGGCCGCGCCCACTCTCCAGGTTGTCGTCGGGCTGCTGGACGGTGGGGATGCCCCGGCCCCCGTTGTCGGTGATCCCGACATAGACCGGGTCACCGTAGGCGAGTTCGACGCCGAACCAGCCACCATCGTCGGCCGAGCAGGTGTGCCGCAGAGTGTTGGCGGCCAGCTCCGACACGACGAACTCCACCACGTCCTCGCAGATCTCTCCGGCGAACATCGCACGGGCGAAGTGACGCGCGTCCGAAACCTGCGACGCCTTGCCGGAGAAGGTACGCCGCCACCGCATCTCGCCAGGGCCGTGCAGCCATTCGACTGCGTTGCTGTACCTCCACTTGAGCTTTTCCATGACCTCTTTCCTCCAGTCTTCGCCGTCCGTGGCCGCGGTTGGGCCATCTCGGATGAACTCGCCAGTTCACGGTGCGTCACGGTGCGCACTCCGCAACATCCCGGTGACGTCGCCGATCTGATCGGCTGGAAAATGCAGGCTCGCCCAGGGCGCCATTCCGTCCGGGAGGATCGGCACCGAGGCCATCCACCGCCGGTTCTCCGCCAGTGCCCGGGTAAGGGCGCGCAGCCGGATCATGTCGTTGATCGGCAGCTTCACCCACGCGAGGCCCTCGTAGTAGTCGCCGTACAAGGGCCGGTGCTCCACCGGGGTGTTGGTGCCTCCGGCGCGGACGGCCTGGCCCGCGTCCTGGCAACACATGATCGTGGCGTAGCCCGCAGCCCACAGCGCCTGGACGAGCGGCGCCATCAACTCGTCCACCTCGACCGTCTCGCCGTCTGGGGTGGTCACGGTGCGGGCCGGATGAACCTGGACGGGCTGGGTGGGGTCAGAGTCGGCCATGCCGGGCTCTCCTCATCTGAGTCGGATTGGATTCCTCCGGGCGGGACGTGTCGCGGCAGTCGTCCCGCCCGGAGGCGTATGGCGGGGCATCGGGGCAGGACCTCGCCGCCACGCTGAGTCCTGCTAACCCCTGGCGTGGGCTCCTGCAACCGGGCTCGGTCGGGGGAACCGCCGGGAGGTCACCTGCCGGGGTGCTGCCCGATGCCCCGGTCTTGGGGTTGACGGCCAGGAAGACTGTCGCCGTCTGCGCCGATGGCGTCCGGCATGGACGCGTGGATCGGTCCACACCCACACCAGCGACACAACGAGGCCGATGCATCCCGCGATGGCCGATGCCACCGACGTTGTCACGGCAGATCACGGATCACGATGACCACGTCCTGGGCGACTGGTCCAGGGGTGTCGAGCCGTCGACACGACGGGCATGGCACGGTGCCGTGCCGGGCTCGTCCTCCGAAGGCGTCGCCGCGCCATCACGTCTCGCCGTGGAAGCCACTGGTCGTGGCACCAGCCCCGGCGTGCTTGCCTTTGAGCCACACCAGCACTGACGTGAGGTCATCGGATTCGGCGATCCATTCGCCGCCGTCGCCGTAGAACCAGTCCCGTCCGGCATCGCTGATCCGATGCCCGTGGAAGACGCGGGCAGGAGCGTGCCTTCCCCGGTCGAGTCGGAGGTAGTAGTTCCGGCCGTTGTCCGCGGTCGAGATCTCAACCGGCAGCCGATGAGCCACGGCCGCGCTGTGCAGGACGACCAGGCGCGGATTCGGCGACCCGTGAAGCCCTTCCGCGGAGGTGCCTTGCTTGCGGGGTTCTGTGGGATTGGAACGGAACGTCATTCGATCACCTGCATCGGAACAGCTGTCTACGTCGTTTGACACACAGTCTCGGGGGGCGTCGCTACCCTCGAAAGGGAGAGCAACTTTTCCAACTTGAAGGCTTCGGGGCTCAACTTGGTGAACAGGAAGAAGCTCGATCCGGACAAGAACATCCGCTCCCTTTTGGGCGCAAAGCTCCGAAAGTACCGCGATGCGGAGGGCTTGACCCAAGCGCAGCTCGCTGCGGTGCTGGGATACGTCCCGGAGCTGATCAGCAAGATCGAGACCGGCGAGTTGGCCCCCGTCATGAAGTTGGCGGAGGCACTGAACCATCGGTACGGAACCGAGGCGTTCACAGAGCTCCAGCCCCACGCCGGCCGCGAACAGGCACAGGCGGCCGTCCCGGAGTTCTTTCGGAGCTACATCAGCCGCGAAGCCGACGCCTCGGCGTTGCGGATCTACGAGCAGCGACACATTCCGGGGCTCTTGCAGACTCCGGAGTACGCCACCGAGGTTCTGCGCGCTGGGCAGCGCAAGTCTGACCTTGAGCGCAAGGTCGACGGGCGGCTCGACCGCCAGGCCGTCATCTCAGGAGAGGATCCCGCCTGGCTGGTCGTCCTTTTGGACGAAGACGCAGTGCGACGCGTCGTGGGAAGCCCTGAGATCACTCGGGCACAGTTGTTGAAGTTGTTGGACTGGGCAGCGGAGCCTCACATCAGTGTTCTTGTGGTGCCTGCTGGAGCGCCTGTGTACCCTGCGAGCGGCTTTACCCTGATCTCATCCGAAGGGGCTCAGGACGTTGCCTACACCGAGGGCGCGGGAGGCGGCGGCGAAGTCATCGAACTAAGCTCACGTGTGGCCGAGATCAGGCGGCTGTGGGACATGCTCAGCCAGGTGACGCTCTCCCCGGCAGCGTCGGAGAAGCTGATCCGAGATGTTGCGGAGGGGTTTGAGGCATCGTGAACGAACCGAAGTGGCGCACCAGCAGCTACAGCGCCCAGGAGGGCGGCCAGTGTGTGGAGCTGGCCGCCTTGAACACCGTCGTCGGCGTACGAGACAGCAAGAACCTGGCTCAGGGCCACCTTGAGGTGTCGCGAGCCGAACTCGGGAAACTCGTCAGCCGCATTAAGCGAGACTAGGAACCCCTACAGGCGAGGCCCCCGCTGCTTTTGTGCGGGGGCCTCATCAGGTCACGACCTGCACCATCGATCTCCCCGCCCTCGGCCGGCCGCCAAATGGGGGTCGGGTGCAGCTCGCCCTCAGTGAGCAGGAGATCGAGTCATGAGCGCGTACTCGTCGCCGGGCCGGAGTTGGCCTCTCGGGTCGCAGCCTGTTCACGAAAGCGAACCCCGCCCGGTGGTCACCCCTCGAGGGCCGCTGGAGCCACACCACCGGAGGCCCTGGGCGCAGGTCGGCATGTCGGTCGGAGTCGGTACGGTGCGCCAATGGAGGTCACCGAGTTCGATCTGAAGGTGGACGGCGATCACACCCTCCACGTCTATGACACCGGGACGGTCGCTGACGCCGGTCACCTGACGGTCTTCTGGCACCACGGCACGCCGAACATCGGAACTCCTCCCCGGCCCCTGTTCCCTGTTGGAGCCAAGCGGGCCATCCGCTGGGTGTCCCACGACCGGCCCGGCTACGGCAGCTCCAGCCCAACCCCGGGCCGGGACGTGGGATCAGCAGCCACCCATGTCTCGGCCATCGCCGACTCACTGGGCATCGACCGGTTCGCGGTCGTGGGGCACTCCGGCGGCGGCTGCCACGCCCTGGCCTGCGGTGCGCTGCTGGGCGACCGCGTCCTCGGCATGATCAGCATCGCCGCGCTCGCCCCACGCGACGCCGAGCGGCTGGACTGGTTCACCGGCATGACGGCTGGCGGTGCGGAGTCCCTGCATGCCGCCGCCGCAGGTCGCGCGGCGAAGGAGAGCCACGAGGCAAGCGCCCGGTTCGTCCCGGACATGTTCACTCAGGCCGATCACGCCGCGCTCGCGGGTGAATGGTCGTGGTTCGACGACGTCGTCGGCCCCGCAGTCGAAAACGGTCTCGACGGGCTCATCGACGATGAGCTCGCCTATGTCGCCCCATGGGGATGCGACCCCGCCGACATCACCGCACCTCTACTCGTCCTGCACGGCGGACAGGACAGGATCGTCCCCAGCTCCCACGGGCAGTGGCTCGCACGCCACTGCCGCACAGCACGACTGTGGCTGTCTGCGGGCGACGGACACATCTCCGTCCTCAATTCCGCGCCAGCGGCCCTCGGCTGGCTCCGCCAGTGATCACACCAGCGATCAGACTGGCGTCCCAGTCCCCGGTCCCCCTGGCCCAAGTACAGGTTCGTGTGCTTGGAGCTACACCCATGCCGGATCCATGACGCGGGCCACCGAGCCGACGGCCTGCGTCCTGCCAACCGCAAACTTCGCATGTCCCGACAGTTAAACCATTTTCAGTCCGCTAATTCCCGTATAGATGGTCAAACTGGCGCAAGCCTCCGAAGGGCGTGCCATGATGTGGGCTGTGACCAGCACGAACGGGACTGTTTCAGTGCGGGGGCCATGGGATCCGCTCTCGCCGGAAAAGGCAGCCGCTCTACTCGCTGAGGCAGAGTTCCCTTGGTGGATCGCTGGCGGTTATGCCATCGAGTTGGCTGTCGATGTGCCATATCGCGAACACAGCGATCTCGATGTGCTTGTCCTTCGCCGTGACCAGGCCCTGGTCCGTCGCCACTTCGAAGCCTGGGATCTCTTCAGCGCCGATCCACCCGGTGCGGGGAGCCTTCGTGTGTGGCCTGTGGGCGAGGATCTCCCCAATCGTGTGCACGACGTTTGGTGCCGCCCGTCACCGGACCAGCCGTGGTCGGTCCAGCTCATGTTCGACGAAGCCGACGGCGGCGAGTGGGTCTCACGCCGGGACGCTCGTGTGCGGCGTCCCCTTGCGCAACTCGGCCGAGCGACTTCGACGGGCATCCCCTACCTGAGCCCCGAGGTGCAGCTCTTCTACAAGGCGAAGGATGTGCGCGCGAAGGATGAGCTCGACTTCGAGCGGACACTACTTCTACTCGATGCCGACCAGCGAGGCTGGCTCGTCGATGCTCTGGAGATGACGATGCCTGGCCACGCCTGGTTGACGAGGCTCAGCACGTTGGGCCGAAGGTGAGGAGCGGCACGTCGTAGAGCTCGGGGTTGGGAGGCCGGGTCATGGTGGGCCCGGTGACCTCCACGATCAGCAGTTCGCTGAGGAACTGTACACGGGCGCCGAGTAGGTGGCTGGTGCGTCCTTCGGCGTTGTCACCCTTGAGGCCGGCGGCGAGGTGGATGTGCGGGAGGACCTGGCCGGTGGTCGGGTTGTGAGCGAGTGTCCCTCCGCCGAGGGCTTCGACGAACTCAACGCGGGTGCGGTCCCAGAGCGGCTGTTCGGGATGCTTCAAGCCGTTGCAGGTGCCGACGACTTCGGCTTCGGAGAACGCGCCGATGAACATGGGGATATAGCCCTGGCTGACGTTGTTCTCCTGACAGAACGTGGCAAGGGCATCGAAAAAATCCTCGCCATGCTCGAATGTAACGCCGAAGGTGCGGCCGAGGTTCAGTTCGCTGGCGCGCATGAGTGGTCCTCACTGGGCTGATGGGGTCGGGTTCACTGGCCCGCGGCTAGGAAGATGTCGGCGATCTCGGCGGTCTTGCGTCCTTGGGCAAGCAGGACGTACAGCAGAAGGCGGGATTTGTAGGCGTCGAGGTGGCCGCCTCGGATCAGCCCACGGCCGAGTAGGTCCTTCTCGGAGCCGGGGAAGCTGTAGGTCGCCTGCAACACGGGGCCGTTGCCAATGCGGCTGGCGAGCACGACTGGGATGCGGGACGCGGTCCTCTCGAGAATCTCCACGAAGCTCTGCGGTACGTGGCCCACTCCAAACGCGGCCATGACGATCCCGTCGCATTCCTCGGCCATCCTGGCGAGCAGGGTGCCGTCGTCGCCGAGCGTTCCGGTGTACAGGCCGACGCGGGGTATCGGCTGGGTGAGCTGCCGGGAGACAACAACGCGTGCAGCGAGTGGGCCGTGGAGGTGGACCCGTCCCTCGTAGACGAGTCCGAGGGGACCGGAGGTCGGTGAGGTGAACGCTGCCGGGCTGGTGGTGTGGGACTTGCGGACGGCTCGGGCGGCGTGGATCTCGTCTCCGAGGACGACCACGGCACCGGCACCGTTCAGCTCTGGAGCGGCGGCGGTGATGACAGCGGCGTGGATGTTCGCCGGGCCGTCCGCGCCGGGCTGCGTGGGGTTGCGCATGGCCCCGGTGACGACGATCGGCTGATCACCCGCATGGAGAAGGTCGAGGAGGTAGGCGGACTCCTCGATGGTGTCGGTGCCCTGGGTGACCACGGCTCCGTCGCAGCCCTCTCGGAAGGCATCGGCGATGGCGGCGGCGAGTGCTCTGAGGTCGTCGAAGCCGAGCGAGGCGCCGGGAAGGCGCCTGAAGTCATGGACCTTAAGGTTCACGTTCAGTTCCCGCAGAGCGGGGACGGCGTCGAGGAGCTCCTGGGCCGACAGAGCAGGCACCACTCCCCCGGTAGCCGGATCGGTGGTCATCGCGATGGTCCCGCCCAGGGAGAAGATCGCAATCGTCCTTGTCTCCAACCCCGCTCTCCTCTCCGTACTGCCCCTGCACCGCGGCATGCGGACGGAACTCCGGGCAAGCTATCGGTTCAGGGGATGCTGGGAGGCGACGAATCGGCATGCCGTGTCCAGACCTTCCAGACCCATCAGGTGGCTACGAGGACGGGCCAGGGCAGCCGTTCCCACCGAGGCGAGCTGACGACAACGCCGGGTGGCCCAGCCCCAGTCCAGCTGAAGGTAGTCAGCGGTGGCGATGAGGCGGTCGCGAGCGAGATCTGCTGCCGTGACCGAATGCGCCGCAGTGTGTCCGATGGCGTCGGCGAAGGCATGCAGTTCGGCCGGTCGCATGGTGCGCCCGAGTTTCGACACCCCTTCGGCCCGTACCCAGCTGGCGATGATGGCGCCCCGCCGAGGTATCAGAACGAAGCCGTCGGTATCCGCGAGGTCGGGGATCTCGGTGATCCAGGTGGTGATCCCCAGGGACTCCATCAGGGCGATCGCCAGGAAGAGGAGGACGCGCTCGTAGCCGGGGGATCGGGCGACCACCTCCGCTGGAATGCAGAAGGCCCGGCCGATCGTGGCCTTCGGCTCGGGGACCGGCGGGGCCGTTCGCCGAAGGTAATCAAGTTTGTGAGTGAACAGGAGCCAGGTGGCCGCTTCCTCACCGGTCTGCTCTCGGGTCCAGAAGACGGGCGCGTCCCCAAGCGGGCCGTATTGGTCGAGGATGTAGCGGGCGCTGGTCTGCGAGCCGACGAACATCAGGGACCCTGGTGTCAGGTCTTCGTCCCGGACGGCGCTGAACAGCGGGTCGAGATCGACGCCGCCGGTGAGCGGCAGGACGGCATGGAGACCGGCATCATCGCCGAGCAGGGCGGCGTCGAATCCGGCAACCGCCCACACGATTCCGAAGGTGAGGTCGTCGAGCTCGTACGCGGCGGGAACGCGGAGTACGTGGTCACGGTCACCCGGCGCTGCGTTCGCCCGAGTCACGTATCGGGTGTCGGCAGCGAACTGCCGGCTCGCCCCGTCGATCGTTCGGGTGACGACGAGCAGCGCGCGCGACGGTGTCCTCATCCAGCCGTCCAGCTCGGCGCCGCGCCTGATGTGGAGCTCATTGCCGTGGAAGGAGTCGGCGCTGAGAGTGAGCGTCGGCAAGGCCCCGCCTGTGAGGCTCTTGCCGGCGGGGAGATGCAGTTGCCGCGGCTCGGCATCTGCAGCGACGCGCGGCGCCGAGAACGTCGGCTCGATGCCCGACGGGGTCCTCTCGGGGCGGCTGGGAAGCTGACCGGCCAGGTGCTCGGGGAAGTTGAGCACCTGGGCCCACTGAAGCACCCTGCGACGGTCCTTGATGATCCTTTGTCCGCGTTCCAGACGGCTGATCTCGGACTGGTCGCTACTGACGATGCGGGCGAAGGCCGCCTGTGAGAGCCCGGTGTGGCTTCGGATGAGGCGGCAGAGGGCTCCGAGATCCCATGCGGCCACTGCCTGCTGGACCGGAGCTTCATCCCAGAACTCAGGAGCGATGTGTAGTCCGCGCTGGCAGGGCCCACATCTGGTACCAGCGCTGTAGCGGCTCAGCGTGCTGCCGCAGGACGTGCACCGCCGCTGTTGGCTGCTGTCCACACGGACATCGTTCCCAGCGGAGTTCTGTCAGGTCGACGAATTGCGGGACTCGCATAAACGCCCATCGGCGCGACCGGCGCTCTTGGTGACCATGAGAGGAGAAGGCACACCAGCCGGACGGCGGCGAACCTCGTCAGTGCGGCCACGCGGCAGGAGGGATCTACCGGGGATGAGAGCAACAGACTCGGACGGGGATCGTGCGGCTCCGTCGATGAGATCAGCCTGGCAGCTCCTTGCGGACGGGCTGCTGATCCAGCGGCTTCACCTGCACCTGGAGGAGTGGCATGGGGTCGTCCGAGAGGTGGAAGAGCTGCCGGACATCGGCGGCGTCTCGGTGGCGGGACTTGCCCGGCCGCCCGCTGTCCTCCCCTCCCCCGAAGCACGGGCCCTGCTGGAGAGAGCCGGCCTCACGTTCTGGTGGTCGCTCCCGCAGCAACACGGCGTGGACGGCGACACGAGTGCCACCTGTCTCGCGCGGGCGGTCGCGCAGGTTCGGATGCGGCTGATCCCCGACGGCACGGCGGCACCGTGGGCTGAAGCGGCGGTCGTGGCGGTAGAGGCGAGCGCGTGGTGGGTGGGGTTCTTCGCCCTCATCAGGCACCGCGGCGTGCGGCCGCTGACCTTGGAGCCGAATCCCTATCCGATCCAGGCCCCGGTCCTGGAAGGCGCGGTCAGGGCCGTGTCTTACGGCCTGGCCACCCGACTGCTGGCCGCCGCTCTGCAAGCACGGGACGACGAGCCGGCCCGGCACTCCTACTGCGAGGCCATCACGGCGTCCCTCGAGGTGGAAAGAGGGATCCCCGCCCTGCTGAGTGATCTGGACGAGCTGCGCCTGGTGGACCTGGTGACCACGGCCGCCGTGTGGCGCGGCCAGTTCACCAAGTACGCGGGCGGCACCGGGGCAGGGCAGGTCGAGTGATGATGAATCGTCACCCCTTCATCGCCATCGAAGGCCTGGACGGCACCGGGAAGACCACCCTTCGCAAGGGGCTGTTCCGGTTGTGGCAGGGACTGTTCGACGTCGCCCCGCTGTGTCTGCTGACCACGAACTTCCTGTCGGCCGAACACGCCGGGCAGATCGTCGAGGGGAAGTATCAGCCGTCTGCGGACAACCGCGCCGCATATCTGTCGGCCATCATCGCGGACAAGAACGAGACGTTGCAGCGACTGGTCCGTCCGCAGCGCCGTGCGCGGCCGGTCATCGCAGACCGGTGGCTGTTGAGCGATCTCGCGTTCTTCGCTGTCAAGCACGACGCTCGCCCCCAGGACGTTTACGGGACCTTGGCGGAGGGGCTGGTGGATGGCCCGGACGCCACCCTGCTTTTGGAGCTCTCTCCCAACGACTCCATGCGTAGGGCCAGGAGCCGTACCGGGGACGCCGTTCGGGAGGGCTGGGATGTTCACGATGTGCAGTCCGGGATCCGCGACGCGCACGCGGAGGTCATCAGCTCCTCGGGATCGTTCCCCCTGCTCGGAACTGTGGTGCGCCTGGATGCCACCGGCACCCCGGCGGAGGTTCTCCACTCCGCCTGGACATCGCTTGAAGGGCTCGGGCTGATCCCTGGTTCATCCGCCGATCTCGAAGGGGAAAGCTGATGTCGGCACCCCGCGCAGTGGTTCGACTTCGCGAGTCACTTGCCTCAACAGCGTCGGCACAGCCGCTGCTCGCGGCTGGCGCTGTCAACGCCATGGCAGCCCGTCTGGCGGTGGAGGAGGGATTCGACGCGCTCTGGGTGAGTGGCCTCGAGGTGTCCGCCTCTCTCGGTCTCCCCGACGCCAACGTGCTCGGCGTTCGTGACCTGGCCGATGTGGTCACCGCACTCGGGCGAGTGACCGGGCACCCGGTGATCGTGGACGTCGACAACGGTGGAGGAACCGTGGAAGGCGTCGCCCGGATCGCCGCCGACCTGTTCCGGGCCGGAGCAGCAGCCATCTGCCTGGAGGACAGCGCCTACCCGAAGTGCAACAGCTTCGCCGAGCACTCCTCTCAGGGGCTGGCCGCCGAAGAACTCGTCGTGCGGCAGATTCGACGTGTCCGCCAGATCGTCGGGGGCGGCCTGGTCGTCGTCTCCCGAACCGAAGCCCTGATCGCCGGCGCGAGCCTGAAATCGGCTGTCGAGCGATCGGCGCGCTTTGTTGAGGCAGGGGCGGAAGCCGTCCTGATCCACTCCAAGGACCAGACGGGCCGCCAGCCGTTGGAGGTGGCAGCCCAGTGGAGGCATGCGATCCCGCTGGTCACCGTTCCCACCGCCTTCCCTCAGCTCACCGCAACAGAGTTGGGCGAAGCCGGATATCGGCTGTGCATCTATGCCAATCAGTTCAGCCGGGCCGCCCTGGCCGGCATGCGCGCCGCAGCTCGCCAGTTCACCCGCGAAGGCACGTTCCGTCCCAGCGCCGAGGCGCCACTCGCGGCAGTCGGTGATCTGCTGCGGATCGGCGAGCCGGGCGCGCTGTCCTGTATCTGACCCACGCCCATCTGACCCACGTCCGAAGGAGCCTGGTGATGCCCCTTCCTCGCATCAGCGTGTCAGTGAAGTCCGCGGTTCTCCACAACGACCAGATCCTCCTCCTGTCGTATGACGATCACGCCGGGTTCCACTACAACCTGCCCGGCGGCAAGGCACGGGAGGGCGAGGGCCTGCGTGACGCGGTCCGCCGCAAGGTCCTGCAGGAGACGGGGCTGAACGTGGCCGTCGACCGGCTCCTTCTGGTGACCGAGTATGTGCCTGCTCTCTGGGACAGAGAGTTCGGAACCGTCCAGAAGGCCCAGTTCACCTTCCTCGCAAGGCCGCAGAACGGCACCACTCCACGGTTCGCCAGCCCGCTTGACCCGATCCAAGTCGGATTCGAGTGGATGCCCGTCACCAAGCTCACCGAGGTCTATCTGCTGCCCAGGATCAATGAGCCCCTGGCGGCCGCTCTCCAGGGTCGACTCAGCGATCCGTTCATCGACAGGTGGTGAACGTCATGGACGACAACGTGCGTGATTGGCTTCTTACCGAGCAGGCGGGCACGGTCTGCGCCGACCGGCTCAACGTCATGGACGACGAGCTCCGCCGCTTGATCGGTCATCGCGTCGACGGGGCGATCGTGGAACTCGGCTGTTACCGCGGCGCGATGGCTCTGTGGATCCGCTGCGTCCTGGATCGACTCGGCGACAGGCGGCGTGAGGTCCACGTGTACGACTCCTTCGCCGGCATGCCCGCCCCTGGCGATCACGACTCCGATCACCTTGCCCAAGGGGAGCTGTGCTCTGCTCCGCAGGATGTCCTGGACACGCACTCCCGCTGGGGCCGCCCCCCGCCGACGATCCACGCGGGCTGGTTCGAGCAGACCCTCCCCAGCGAGCTCCCACCCGCGATCGCGTTGGCCTACCTGGACGGCGACTTCTACGACTCCACCCTCATAGGGCTGCGAGCCTGCGTGCCCCGGCTCGCCCCCGCTGGCGTGCTCCTCTTGGACGACTACGCCGACACCGCCGCCAACCCCAAGGCGTGGGACGGCCTGCCCGGCGTCAAACGGGCGGCAGACGACTTCTTCGGGCTGCCATCGCCGGTCGAGGCCGTCATCGGCGACGGCGACCTCGCCTTCGGACGTTACCTGGCTCCTACTTCCCGAGAGCTCGGCCGATGACCCACACCGTCCTCATCACCAAGGGAACCGCTGACCTGGACCGACTCCACCACGCCTGCCCTGGTGTCGAGTTGATCGAGGTAGCCGACTTCGAGTCCCCGCCCAGAGCCGTTCGGGCAACCGTCGCGGCGCTGCGCTCCGGCACATCGCTGGGCCGTCGGCAGCTCGACCGGCTGCCGATGCTCCAGCATGTCGTCCGAGCCGGATCAGGCACCGACAACATCGACGTCCACCAGCTCGCCCAGCGCGGCATCACCCTGCATCGCAACCCCCACGCCAGTACCGCCGCCGTGGCCGAATGGTGCCTGGTCGCTGCACTCAGCCTGGCCCGCCGCATCCCTCTGGGGCACAACGGTCTCGTCCAAGGCCAACACCTCAAAACCACCTGCCTGGGTGTTCCTTTGTCGGACCTCAACGTCGCGATTTGGGGTGCGGGTCCGGTCGGACGAGCGACCGCCGAACTACTCGCCCCCTTCACTCGCAGTGTTTCCTTCGCCTCCTGGCCCTCCAACCCGCCTGAGCTGCGACAACTGTCGGTGCGACTCCTCGTCCAGCGCGCCGACCTGCACGTCTTGGCCGTGCCACTGCGGCCTGAGACTCGAGGACGCTTCGGGCAGGAATTCCTGACCGGGGTGGCCGACCGCCGACCTCTGGTGCTCTGTGCGGGCCGGATCGAGACGCTCAACGTCGGCGCGTTCCTGCGCGCGCTCGATGCCGAGCGGATCACCGGTCTGGCTCTGGACTCGATCGATCCCGAGCACACAGGCCAGGTGAACGCGCTGACGGGACCGCGGAACCTACTGGTCACCCCACACGTCGGTGCTCAGCGCACCGACGTCCGGCACGAGCTGGACGCCTGGCTCCTGCGAGTCCTCACCTCGATCACCGCCGGCTCGGCGCCTCATCCAGGAGACGAAGTTCGCGGAGCGGGCCAATGACCAGCGAGTCAGTGCGACGACGCCTTCGCATCGCGGAGCGGACCGTCATGGAACTCCAGTCCGCCCATCCGGGAGTGACGGTCGGTTTGGAGGGCGCTCTGGCGTGCGGCCTCGCCCACGCCACCAGCGATATCGACATTCGGCTGGTAGGCGACGAACAGCTGCTGCCCAAGCCCGGCTCCTGGCTCACCAGCGGAGTCCGGATCGATCTCCAGGTCTCCACCACGCAGCAGATCAACGAGTTGCGCGGGCTTCTGCGCTGTTTCAAGGTACGAACGGACGATCTCGCGCACTTCCGGAGGATCCGCAAAGACCTCCCCAAGCTCACCGGTCTGCGGACCGCCAAGCGCCTCCAAGCTGGCCAATGGATCCCGATCGCCGATTCCAGCGAGGCGACGATCTACCGCGCCTGGGCCGTGGCCGACCGTGCCGAGATGGCGGCGAGCCTGACCGAGGATCTCATCGGTCTGATCGAGGACGGCTTGCACGCCTCGGCCGATCTGGTCCTGGACCGCCTGATGCTGACGCTCACCTCGGCCGAATGCGCCGCCGCCGGACTCCCCCTGCTCGGAGAGAAATGGCTCCCCCTCATCGCGACTCGAGCGTGGGCTACCGAACGACCGGCTGCGCCCCGGCACGACACCGCCTGGGAGTGGTTCCGACCAGTCCAGCAACGCCTGACTCGCGCCTTGCTGTCCTGCCATCCGGTCACCGACAGCGACGACCACGGCACGCCGTACCTCGCACATGCCGATGGCCTCGGATGGCTCCCGCAGCGCTACAGCGACGGCTGGTTCCTGCAGCGTGCCGACGACCGCGTTCCGCTCACCGACTCGGCCCTTCTCGCTTGGGCCAAGCACCTGGAGTCCACGGCCGCCTGACCCCTGAGCAACCCGCATGGAGGTGAGCCTTGTCCACCGCGCCGCCCTCGAACGAACTCGACGCCCTGTACGCGCGGCTCGACCCTGGCGACCACGCCAGGGCTGTGTCGGTGATCCTCAAGCTGCGCGGAGAGACCTGCGATGTCGACTGCCTGTACTGCTTCGAGAAGCGCAAGGAGACTCCCGGTGGACGCCGCGTCGACGCCGCGCAGGTCCACCGACTCGCTGCGCTGTTCGCGGGACGGCCACTCGCGGTCGAACTGCACGGCGGCGAGCCGCTCACCGCGGGCAAGGCCGCGGTCGCCGACGTCCTGCGCGCGCTGGCAGCCAGCCCAAACGTGGTCCGGGTCAGTCTTCAGACCAACGGACTGCGCCTCGACGATGCCTGGCTCGACCTGTTCGACGAGCACCTGCCGTCGTTGGAGATCGGAATCTCCCTCGACGGGGACACCCAGGGGAACAGTTGGCGAGTCGGCTACGACGGAGGGCCCGTCTACCCCAGAGTCGTCGAAAGCCTGCGGCTGCTGGAACGCCGAAACCGGACCACCTCGGTCATCTGCGCCGTCACTCCGCAGATCCTCGGCCGTGCCGCCGAGATCGTCGATCACCTGGCGTCCTTCCCAGCCGTGACAGCGATCAGTTTCGTCCCCTGCTTCGACAGCTCAGTGGTCGCACCGACTCGATCAGCGTCCACGCGAATCGGCACAAGCAGGGTTCTGCAGGCGTCAGCGATCGGACCATCCGGCCCTGCTTGGGCCATCACCCCGCCTCAGTACGCCGACTTCGTCCTTTCCGCGGCTGTCCACTGGGTCCGCGCCGGATGGTTCCGCAAGATCAAACTGGACCCGGTCGTCTCGGTGATCCGCCGCCTACGGGGCCTGCGCACCGGTTCCTGCCACTTCGACGACCTCAAGTGCGACCACATCTTCACGCTGTATCCGGACGGCCGCCTCGGCAGCTGCGACGAACTCCCATGGCCCCAGGCCCAACTTGCCCGCCTACCCCTCCTGCACTCGCAGCAGGACGTTCGGCGCGCGCAGGACCGCTCACGCTTGCTCGCTGACGCCCACGCCCTCATCGCGCCGTGTACCTCCTGTGACTACCAGGACACCTGCGGAGGCGGCTGCATGGCCGTTCGCCGCCGGTACTCACACGCCGACCTCGGCGACGTCTATTGCGACCACCGCATGCGACTTGTGGACGGCGTCGCTGCCCTGCTCACACAACCCGAACACCCCGAAGCGGTCTGGTGCACCAGGCTTCGCTGGCGCCCGCATCACCCGAATCAGATGCATGACGTCGCCGCGTTCCTGCGTCGTTGGGACGACCCGTTCGCCTTTCGACAGCGAGCCCGGCTATGCACCAGCGACGTCGGCAACATCAACACCGTCGGCCTTCCGGGGGTTCACGAGGCGGACGACCTCGACCCCCGGCACCCGCAATGGCGCGACGGCATCGAGCCGGGGATCTTCCCCCTCGTCCAGGCCATCACCAAGCGCTGGGGCTACATCACCTACGACAGCTGCCAAGGGCACCCCGCCACACCAGACGCACCACAACGCAGCCCGTCCGTCGGCATCCTGCCGCGCGACCGGACCGAGGCCGCCGTGATCGCCGCTGGCTTGTGCCAACTCGCCACACGAGCCGATGACGCCTTGCCCCCTACCTTCCGGGTCGAGCTCGGTCGCAACCTGCTGATCTGCGCCACCACTGGGAACCGGTATCCAGTCCTCGACCTGCGGCTGGTGCCCGTTGCCGACAGCAGTCCGAATGACTATTCCGCCGCACTTCCCACCAGCGCTCGCCTCCTCGCCGAGCTCATCAACCACGCCGAGGAGCGCCCCTCCGGTGACGCCCGCTGCCGATGCGCGTGCCCTCCCCCAGCATCCGAACCACGCTCCTTCGACTCCACGGAGGTCCGCCAGTGATCCACATCGCCGAGACACTGTCCGTCCACACTGTCGAAGACTTCCTCAACTCCGATGAAGTGCGGCACCTCAACGAGCTCATGGACCGTGTCCTGGCCCAGCATGGACGCGACTTCTTCGACAGCAGCCGCACCTCCACGATCCACGAGGTCCCCGGCCTTACTTCCGATCAAGCCCGTGCTCTGTACGAACCCAGCGGACGTGTGGAGCTGTGCGACATCCCGGCCGCCGCCGAAGCTGTCCTGAACAGGGCGCTGGATCGCAACCACGCCTTGATCAGGCGGAACCTGCCGTCGGTGGAAGGACACCGTCCCTGGGTCTTTCTGGAATACCAGAACGGCCAGCACGTCAGCGCCCACGCCGACGGCATCGCGCCCCGCCCAGACACCTGGCCCAGACAGATCGCTGCGGCGAGCGTCAGCATCGAGCTCACACCCGACGACAGTGGCCGCTTCTACATCGAAACCAGTGGAAGCGAGGCCCCCTGGACACCACCGTCCCCACACCCCCATACCGCCTACGCGCCCGGAATGCGTTTCGTGTCTGATGGCACCGACGGCTCCTCAGCCTGGTTCAGCACGATGAAACGCACCCGTTGGACCGTGCAACCTGCGGTCGGCACTCTGCTCGTTTTCGGAAGCCAGCTCATCCACGGCACCGACCCCGTCAGGGCCGGCCGAGTGCGCAAATTCCTCACCCTGCTGACTGCCGAAGCGCCGTCCCCCGAGCCTCTGTGAGGCACTCATGCGCCGGAACCGCAGCCCTCCGAACCGATCCCGCCCCCTTCCTCGAAACGAACCCCGATCTGCCACAGCCGCCATGGCCGAGGCGATCAAATCAATCCACATCCGTCAGGAGGACCCGTGAAGGAGAAGGACCAGTTCAGCGAGTTCGTCGAAGCCGTGGACGCCCTGCGCGACGACGATCCGGTGCGGGTCACGGCCCACACCTCCAACGCGTCGGCGCACGGCTGGAACAGCTCCCGCTCGGGGCAGGCCGCTGAGGCGCCCGGCCACGACGTCGAGCCGTAGCCATCACAGATCAAGGTGCGTCCGGCACCGGCCAGGCGGCCTCTGCCGGACGCATCGCCACCAGAGGAGGTGCCCGTGGCCGAACTCTCGCCCCAACCCATGACCGAGCAGTTCTTCCATTTGCCCGGCCTCCAAGAGCGGAGAGCACATCGAACCCAGCGCATTGCAGAACTCCTGGGCAGCAACCTCAGCGGACCCGCCCCAACCGGTACAGCCGTCGCCGACGCCGCTGCCCATCACCTTCTCGAGGGAGCCCGACGTGCCGCCGCTGGCCGCGCTGGCGAGCTGCTCTCCTGGTATCGGCGAACGGAACTACGCGATCTTGCCCACCTGACATTCACGAACTCCGACGGCCGGATACGTCTCCTGCTCCACCCGCCACCCAGTCAGCTCCTGCAGTCCCCGATTTCGGACACGGCTTACTACCTCATCGCACCGGAGACCGAGCCCGCCCCCGCCACGTTGCACGACCTACTCACGGCGGCACTGGACTCGGCCCACAAGCACGGCTTCAGCAGCCTGATAGACCAGCACGCACCGATCGCCTGCGTGCTCGAGCAACGGGACCTGCACGCGACCCTCTTCAGCTGGAGCATCACGCGCCTCCCCGGCACCGTCTTCACCGACTACACCAACGCCGCCGAAGTTCTCGCCCGTGACCTCATTCATGAGGCCGGCCACCACTGGCTTAACGAAGCCCTCGCCATCGGGGCGATCGCGCTTCCAGACGACCTCACCTTCTACTCACCATGGCGTGCGGTAAGACGGCCCGCCTTTGGATTCCTCCATGCCTGCTGGGCCTTCTCCCTCGCCACGATTTACAGCGCCGCCGCCCTCGACGACGCCCCATCGCCCGTGCACGTCTTTCTGATGGATTACCTGGCCGAACAGCGGCAGCTCCTTCGGGCTGCCTTACCCGCCTTCGCCGAAGCTGCCACCCTGATCACATCCAGGTCCCTGCACGAGCGAGTTTCCTCTGCAGTCCAGACCGCCCTTCACTACACAGCTGAGGACCACTGATGGAATTATCTGACCGTTCGTGCTAGCGACGCTCCGAGGGGCTGTCTCTGGGTCAGGAAAGAAGTCCGCGCATTGCGGGGCGGTGCTGACCGACCTGCAGCCCCCGAGCGCCTAAGCCGGGCATTTGAGCGTGGTCTGCATCGTCTTGATCGAGGCCAAAGGAACGATCCGCGTGCTCTTGCCCACGCGAAGGAGTATTCTTCCATCGACGGCACCGGTGATTGTTCCACAGTAGCGTGAGTTATCGGTGTAAACGATGAGGAGCGAGCTGTCCAGTTTGTCGGTCGGGCCTGTCCAGGTAAGCACGACTGCGACCACGATCATAGAAACAGCGAGTAGGGTCAGTCGAAGGGCCCACACCATCGCACGGCGGATGCGGACAACCTCGCCGTCGCTCCAGTCCTCCAAGTCTTCGCCGGTCATGAGGATCTCCTCAGCTGGTGATCAATGCGCGGCCGACAATGTCTGCAGGGTGGCAGTGAGGAGTGCAGCCAGGGCCAGGATCAGCAAGGCAACCACGCACCAGCGGAGAGGCAACGCGCTTCCTCACCGAGTTCGACGGCACCGACAATGTTCTCGGCGACGATGGGATGGTCGGCCCAGCGGCTCTCGTAGATGGTGCGACTCCGCACGCCCTTCCCCAGGGCGGGCGGGGGCTCAATGAGCACGGTGCCCTGAAGCGGACATTCGGTCAGATAGCTCTCCAGCGTCAGCCGGTCGCTCCTTGCCGCGTTCACCAGAGGGGATCCGCTGGGCGACGGCAATGGGAAGGTGGGCGCCCTGTTCGCCGGTCACCTCGCCGTTCCGCCGCCCACGCCGTGGCTCGCCCATCTGCTGGACTTCTCGCGAGCGACCTTCGACGACGACCGCACTCTGCTGGCCGTCTGGCCCCGCGCGGCGACCGGATCACCCTGACTCCCGAGCCCTCGCCGGTCGTCGACCTCAGCACGCTCACGCGGGGGCGGCAGCTGGGCCAGGGCACGGTCCATGTGGTGCTCAACAAGACCGCGTGGCCGACGACCGTCGTCAAGGCCCGGAGCATGCCTGCGGGCGGGTCCCCCATCCCCGATCCGCAGGATCAGGTAATCAGCCAGGTGTTCGATGAAGCCGTCACATCATGCACGCCTGTCGCCCCCGGCAGGGCGCAGTACTTCGGCCAGGTCACCGGTGTGTACAGCGGCGACCAACCCGACGACAGCTGCGGATGGGACCGCCGATGGCGGAACTCCGGCAGCGGCCTCCTCCTATGCGGGAGGTTCTCCAGCGAGTAGCCAGAGCCTCCCCGGTCGTACCTTTGCTGCTGCGACCGGTGTTCTGCTCGCAGGCCGGCCCGGCTACAGAGCGTGGATGGCCTTCTCGATCGTCGCAGCCAACGCGCCCATGGCCGTCGCCGCTGGAATCGCGGCGGTGAGCGCTTGCGACATCAGCTTCAGCTTGCCCACGCGCGGTGTCTCGGAGTCGAGTTCGTCTTTCGCGTCCTCCGCGGCCTCGATGAGGTCGGCGCGGCGGAGGTGATCGGACCTGCCGAGTTCGTCGATCAGTTGGCCGAGCAGGTCACCGATCTCCTGAGAGGTGCGTTGCGGATCCTGCCCGGACTGGGCCAATCTGTTGTCCCGCACCTCGGCCGTGGCGCCCTCGGCGCTCGCGATGGCGTTCCCGGCCGCCTGGGAGCCGCCCGTCGCGATGATCCCGTTGTTGCTGTTCATCTTCGTCCTCCGCTACTTCTCCGCCGAACCCGGCGGTCGGGCCTGGACATCAATCCGTGTTCACGAGCGGGATCTTGTTGAGCAGGCGCACGGCGATCCGCGCCTGGGTTCCGGAGGCGATGGAGTTGGACGCCACCTTCGAGCCGTCGGTCGCGATGATGCCGTTGTTGATGATCAGCTGCTGGCGCTCGATCAGCTCACTCACGTTGATGCCGCGTTCCTCGGCGAACTCGATGAGCGCGTCCAGGGCTCGCTTCTCGATCGTCTTCAGAGCGAGGCCGCTGTCGGCCTTCTGGAAGTGACGCTGATGGCGCGTCGCGGCGGCCTGCTGGCGCACACCCCACTGAGCGCCGTAGTCGAACCGCTCCAGCATGGTGATCAGCCTGTACTGGTACCGCATGCGCCGCGTGATCCAGTAGTCGGGGGAGAACCCGGTGACCGCCCGCACAGGTGAGGCCAGCAGGACGAAACGGGGTACTGGTCAGCGCCTGCGACACCAGCTCGATCCCCTCCTTCAGTGAGGGGTGCGGCATGAGCGTGTCGATGATCCGGTATCGGTCGTCCAGCGGGAACAACACGGTCTGGACCGCTTCGACGCTCAGGTTGGAGTCGGACCGAACGAAGCGCAGGAAGAGCGAGGTGACCAGTTCACCGCCCCAGCCGGTGGAGTGGACGGCCAGGTAGGGGCGGGCGCCCTCTTCGGGGGTGCGCTTCAGCCGGTCCATCTCGTCCTGGTCGATCCGGGGGACGGGCCGTCCGAGCCGGTCGGTGAGGAACCGGGTGTCGTTCAGGACGGTCGTTCCCTCGACGAAGACCCGCTCCTCGATCTCCAAGCAGGGCAGGGACAAGGTGCCGAGACTCGCGGCGACGTGGCTGTAGAGCTCCGTCACGTCGAAGTCCCGCGGGGTTCCGCCGTCCGAGTCCGGAGTGGTGACGTCGAACGTCAGGGACCATGTGTCGATGGGCGCCCCATATCCAACGAAGGGGAAATAGCCCCGGTACACGGTGACATTGCCGTCGGCGTACGCGCCGATCTGCCTGAGTCGTGTCTCGATGTCACTGTTGCCAGGAAGGGGCGCTGCCGCCGGGTCGAACTCGCCCGGACGCAGACTCTGCAGGTGACCGCCGTAACGGGTCGAGACCTCGAAGGCCAGCACCGTCAGCCAGGCGAGGAAGAGCATCAGGGCGACGGCGACGGGAGGAGCCAGGGCCAGGAAGACCAGGGTCAACACGAGCATCGGAGCGAGCAGGAGGTCCCTCTGGTGACGGCGCGCGTTGGCCAGATAGGCGTGGCGGAGAACCACGGGCACGTCGCAGGCCGGGGCCGCCCCCACTCCCAAGTGGGGTTCCGCCGCGATCTGCTTGATGAGCAACTCGGCGTACGGACGATCCAGGTACGCGGCCGCGCACAGATATCTGGTGACGTCCTTGCCCCCACCCCATCGCCGCTTGGATGCCTGTCTTTGTGCGCTGCTCCACGTAGTGGGCCCATCGATCCTGGGTGGCGCGACGGCGTGGGCCGTGGGCCGGGCGCCTGCGGCCGCCGAGGCGACCAGGGGCGTAGTGCACGTTCCGCACACGGTGGCCCCAATGACCGCACCCCGGCCGCATATTGGGCACTCCATCGAAAGCGTCATCACTCCCCGTCCCGTAGCTGGACGAACGAAAACGCGGTGCATCACACTTACAGCGAGTAGCGTCAGCGCGACTGCCTTATGGCAATACCTTTACGCGGATCACGAACCGACAGACGCCCAGGTCAGACCGGACGTTCACCCACGGGAGTCCACGGTGCGAGGGTGGTCAGGGGTGATCCCGAGACGGGTCTCGTGCAAAGAAGTCGATTTCTGAGAAGGCCAGGCCATCCGGGGCATCCCGCTCATACAGCGAACGTCTTTCAGCTGCGTCGGCGGGTGGGTGGTCACAGCGTGATCGCGGGCGGCGCGGCGGTCCCGGGAACGTGGAAAGCCCCTGGTGGGACGGGTGATCTCTCACAACCGTCCGTCCCCACCAGAGGCTTCACATGCTGTTCTATCGTTCTTCGCTGCCGTTGTCGCGTCAGACTCTGATTATGCGACCGGGGTGGTCCGCCGGCACCGCGAGAGCATCGGCGGCCGAGGACGGGCCCTCACGCCGGGCGCGCCAGCGTTGATGGCGTTGGTCTACCTGCGCAAGAGCGAGACGTTCGTCGGCCTGGGCGCGGGGTTCGGGGTGTCCACCCCTCGACCACGTGGCGCTCTGTCAAGGAGACCGTGCAGCTGCTGGCGGCCCGTTCTCCCAACCTCGGTGACGCGTTGCGCGAGGCCGCCCGTGACGGGCTGCTGTACCTGGTGCTGGACGGCACGCTCATCCAGATTGACCGGGTCGCGGATCTCCCGCACGGTCACCCTGACGAAGGCGCGCCACTCCCCGGGCTTGCGGAGCATGGTCGTGACGTCCTTGTCTCCGTTGCGCGCTACGCCTGCGGACGCCACCCTTCCCGGTACTCCGGGGAGTCGTGATACGTCTGGGCGAGGAGCCGTACGGCCGCCCCGAGGCCAGCGGCCCGCCCCGCCTCGAAGTCGCGGCCTGCTTCTCGGACCGGCGTATCGAGATGCGCAACCTGCGCGTACAGGTCGATGACCGCATTCACCATGTCGATCATCGGGATCGTGCTGTCGAGGATCACATCCGTGCCAGGGGGCGCGAGCGAAGTGATCCTCACAACGTCGTGTTCGTCTGCTTCGAGCTTCGACCGCACGAAGCCGACAAGGTCATCATTCATGGCGATCATCTTCCCGGTGACCGCACCGATCGCACCGACCGCATGCCAGGCGACCACGACGTCCTGCCTGTCGAGCAGTACGAGGGCATCGGCACCAAGTGGACCTGCTGCTGACACTCCTCAAGATCACCCGCTGCGTGTTCTGGCCTTTGTGGGCCGGATCCCGTCGTCGGCGGTGGCGGCGACGCGGAAGGCACCTCGCCATGTCCGGTCGCGGCGTTGAACCCGCAGCCTTCACTGTGCCATGCGCCGACCCTGGCATGGCGTAGCGCCTGGCGGATCCGGTCGGCATCGCGCTCGCGTTCGGTCATGGCTCGATCTCAGGCAGCGCCGGTCTGAACGCGGCGGGGGTGCTACATGGGGACACCAGGCTCGGTGAGCAGGGCCGCGCGGCTTGTGCTGCGGGCCTCGGCCAGTGCGGCGACACGGGCGTACAACCGGGAACTCATCGTCGTCCGCCACTCATGCAGAGGCTGAACCAGCCACCCGGAGTGCTCGGCAGGATCAAGGACGATTCGATCAAGGTCCCCGGCGGTCAGCACCCCGCCGTCAAAGACGAACCCCACCTTGGCGCACGGCCATCCAGCGTCAGGACCCAGAAAATGCGTCAGCAGCAGCGACGGAGCTCCGGTGTACACGATCCCGGTCTCTTCACGGCACTCCCTCACCGCCGCCGCGAACGGGGTGGAGTCACCGTGGTCGACGTTCCCACCCGGCAGCTGCCACGCCTCGGCCTTCTGAGCCGATCGCAACACCAACGGGTTGCCGTCCTGGTCAGTGAAGTGGGCCGCCCCGGCGAAGTTGGAGGCTAGATCGCTTGGTTCTCGATCGCCAGGCCGGTGCCGGCGGCTGATCGGTGGAACGTCTCCTCGTACTCGGCCGGAGGAACGTTCCCACAATA
>NZ_RFFG01000106.1 GCF_003696215.1 Actinomadura harenae
CATCAGCGGCAGCGCGGTCGCGGCGGGCCCGGTGCTCGGCGGCCTGCTCGTCGGCGCGGCGGGCTGGCGCGCGGTCTTCGTGGTGAACGCCCCGATCGCGCTCGCGGTGCTGGCGCTGACGGCGGGCGCGGCGGTCCGCTGCCCGCGCGGGACCCGGCGGATCAACGTCCGCTCGCAGCTCGCGGTCATCGCCTCCCTCGGCCTCGCCACGGACGCGCTGATCGCGGCGGGCGCGCGCGCCTGGCCGCACGCCGCGCTCTCCGGCGCCGCCGCCGTGGCCGCCGTCGCCGTCCTCGTCCGGCTGGAGCGCGGATCGGCGGAGCCCGTGGTGGACGGGGCGCTGCTGCGGAACCGGGGCGTGCTGCTCGGGCTCGGCGTCGGCGCGGCGGTCAACTTCGCGCTCACCGGCGACCTGTTCGTCCTGCCGCTGACGCTGCACCGCGGGCCGGTCGCGACCGGGCTGGCGATGCTGCCGATGACCGTCCCGTTCGTCCTCGGCCCGCCCGTCACCGGACGGCTCGTCGCGCGCTTCGGCCCGCGTCCGGCACTGCTCGGCGGCACGGTCCTGCTGACGGCCGGCGCCGCGCTGCTCGCGGCCCACGTCCTCACGGCCGGTCTGCTGCTCACCGGGTGCGGCGTCGCGCTGGCGCTGCCGTCCCTGGCCGCCGCCGTCATGGGAGCCGCCCCGGACGGCGGCGCCGGGGCGGCGGGCGGGCTGCTCAACGCCGTCCGGCAGAGCGGCGCGACGCTCGGCGTGGCCGTCGCGGGCGCCTTCGCGTCCACGAACCCCTCGGTCGCGCTGCTGATCCCGGGCGTGCTCTGCGCGGCCGCGGCCGCGGCCGTCGCCCTGGCCCTGGCGACCACCCGCCGCGGGTGAGCATGCGGCGCGTGACCGTGCGGCCTGGGGTCTCAGCGCTTGCGGCGGATCTTGATGTCGCGCATGTCCGTGACGGCCGTCTTCAGGACCTCGTAGGGGTGGCCGTGGGCGTCGAGGGCGGCCAGGGCGGCGAGGCCCGCGTCGTCCTCGTCGTCGTCCGGTCCCGCCGGGATCTCGACGCGGAAGGTGAAGACGGAGAACGAGCCGTCGCAGGTGAACGTGCCGCGCTCGGTGAAGGCGACGCCGAACGGGTCGCCTCCGGCGAGCGCGGTGCGCGCCGCGTCGTCCAGGTCGCCGAACTTGCCGCGGATGGACACGCGGAACCTGTTCACTTCGGTTCGTCCTCTCGGGGGCGGGTGGCGTAGGCGAGGACGCGGTCGCCGAGCAGCGGCTCCATGGCGTCCAGCAGGTCGAGCATGGCGGCGGCGATCTCGCCGGGCGGCTCGTCGCGCGCGGTGCGCTCGGCGATCTCGACGAACATCGTCTCCTGCGTCCAGGCGATCTGCGCGGCCACGAGCCGGGGCACCGGGTCGTCCGGGGACGCGCCGGACGCCGCGGCCAGCTCGGCCGTCAGCGCGGCGCGCATGTCCGAGCCGAGCCGGTCGAAGCGGGCGAGGAGCGTCGGCGACTCCCGCACCATCCGCATGAACCGGCCGTAGCCGAGGGTCAGCCCGACGCTGCGGTCGCGGCGGCGCAGCTCCTCGCGCAGGTTCCGCAGGACGGCCCGGGCCGCCGACTCCCCCGGCGCGCGGTCGCGGACGAACGCGGCGAGCCGGTCGGCGGACGCCGTCTCCCCTTGCGGGAGGACGAGGTCCTCCTTGGCCACGAAGTAGTTGTAGACGGTCTTCACCGACAGGTCCGCGGCCTCGGCGATCTCGGCCATCGTGACCGCCTCGAAGCCTCGTTCGACGAACAGCTTGGTCGCGACCTCGGCCAGGTGCCGCCGGGTCGCGCGCTTCTTCCGCTCACGCAGGCTCTCCGTCACGCGCCCCACCTTACACGGCATGCGAAACTTTCAATCGATTGTATTTTTCGCATCCGTTGTGCTTTCATGCGGGGCATGACCCCACCCGTCCTCGACGTCCACGGGCTGAGCCGCACGTTCCGGCTGCGGTCCGGTCCCGTCCACGCGGTCCGCGGCATCGACCTGGCGGCCGAGCGCGGCGAGATCCTCGGCGTCCTCGGCCCGAACGGCGCCGGTAAGACCACGACCGTCCGCATGCTCGCCACGCTGCTGCCCCCGTCCGGCGGACGGGCCGTCGTCGCCAGCCACGACCTGCTCGCCGACCCCGGCGCCGTCCGCGCCCGGATCGGCTACGTCGCCCAGTCCGGCGGCCTCGACCCGAACTGCCCCGTCGGCGAGGAGCTCGTGACGCAGGGCCGGATGCACCGGCTCTCCCGCGCCGCGTCCCGCGTCCGCGCCGCCGAGCTCGCCGCCGACCTCGACCTGGAGGACCTGCTCGAGCGGCCGACCGCCGCCCTGTCCGGCGGGCAGCGCCGCCGCCTGGAGATCGCCCTCGGCCTGGTGAACCACCCCGAGGTGCTGTTCCTGGACGAGCCGACCACCGGCCTCGACCCCGGCAGCCGCGCCGACCTGTGGGACCTGGTCCGGCGCGTCCGCCACGACCACGGCACGACCGTCCTGCTCACCACGCACTACCTGGACGAGGCCGACGCGCTCGCCGACCGCCTCGTCGTCGTGGACGCCGGAGAGGTCGTCGCCGAGGGCACCCCGGCCGGCCTCAAGGACCGGCACGGCGCCGCCACCCTCCAGGACGCCTTCCTCGCCATCACCGGGCGCGCCACCGACACGCCCGCCACCGTCTAGGACCCCTGCCATGAACCGTCTCCTCGCCGACACCGGTGTGATCTTCGGCCGCTCGATGCGGCAGACCCTGCGGTCCAAGACCGCGCTGACCTTCGGGATGCTCCAGCCGCTGCTGTTCCTCGCCCTGATGGGACCGCTGCTGGCCAAGGTCGACCTGCGGACGGGCGGCTCGTCCTGGCAGGCGTTCGTGCCGGGGCTGCTCGTCCAGCTGTCACTGCTCGGCGGCATGTTCGTCGGGATGGGGATCCTGGTCGAACGGCACGTCGGCGTGATCGACCGGATGCGGGTCACGCCCCTGCACCCCGCCGCGCCGCTGCTCGGCCGGACGCTGCGGGACGTCGTCCAGCTCGTCGTCCAGTCCGCGCTGCTCGTCCTGCTCGGCCTCGCGTTCGGGCTCCGGGCGCCGGTCGCGGGCGTCCTGCTCGGGTTCGTGTTCGTCGGCCTGCTGTCGGCCGCGCTCGCCCTGCTGTCGTACGGCCTGGCGATGAACGTCAAGACCACGCCCGAGTTCGCCGCGATCGCCAACACGACCGTCCTGCCGATGATGCTGCTCGCGGGCCTGCTGCTGCCGATGACGCTCGCGCCCGGCTGGCTGGACGGGGTGTCCCGGGCCGTCCCGTTCCGCTACACCGTCGACGCCATGCGGCACCTGTACCTCGGCGAGTACGCGGACACGACGGTCCTGACCGGTCTCGCCGTCACCGTGGGGCTGACCGTCGTCGCCCTCTGGGGCGGACTCGCCCTTTTCCGCAGGTCAGGGCGTACTCCATGATTTCCTGAAAAAACTTCCCGGGTCATGTCGAACCGGCCGTCCCTCGATCGACGCCTAGGTGAAGCGACACCCGGAGCGAAGGAGAGCACGATGCGGTTCCTCATGATGACGGTCGACGACGGTACCCGGCAGGGCCCGGTGGACGACGGGCTCCAGGCGGAGATGGGCGCCTTCATCGCCGAGATGAGCCGGTCCGGCGCGCTGCTGGCGACCGGCGGACTCGACCCGCGCGCGACCCACGTCGTCGCCAAGGACGGCCGGGCCGAGGTCGTGGACGGCCCGTTCAGCGAGTCCAAGGAGTTCGTGGTCGGCTTCGCGCTCATCGAGACCCGGACCGAGGAGGAGGCCATCGAGCTCTCCCGCCGCTTCTGGGCCATCATCGGCGACGGCCGCGGCACGATCCAGCGCGTGTTCGGCCCGGAGGACATGCCCGGCCAGTGACCGTTCAGGGCCACGCGCCATGACCGGCCTCCCAGCCGCCCACCTGGTCCGGAGGCCCGGTGACCTGCACGCCCGCTCGCGCGACCGCGCGGCGGGCGTGTTGCCGTTTCCCGCGCCGAAGTGCTGTTATCGGGCGCGTGAGGGATGTGAACCGGACGATCGACGCGGTCTGGCGGCTGGAGGCGCCGCGGATCATCGCGGGGCTCGCGCGGCTGGTCAACGATGTCGGACTGGCCGAGGAGCTCGCGCAGGACGCGCTGGTCGCGGCCCTGGAGCAGTGGCCCGCCCAGGGCGTCCCGGACAATCCGGGCGCATGGCTGATGTCGGTCGCCAAGCGGCGCGGGATCGACCGGATCCGGCGCGAGCGGACGTTCGCGCGGAAGGTCGAGGAGGTCGGGCAGGCCCTTGAGGCCGCGACCGAGATGCCCGAGCCGGACGAGATCGCCGACGACCTGCTGCGCCTCGTCTTCACGGCCTGCCACCCGGTGCTGTCGCGGCAGGCGCGGGTCGCGCTGACACTGCGGATGCTCGGCGGGCTGAGCACGGACGAGATCGCGCGCGCGTTCCTCGTCCCCGAGGCGACCGTCGCGCAGCGGATCGTCCGGGCGAAACGGACGCTGAGCGCGTCCGGCGTGCCGTTCGAGGCGCCGCAGGGCCCGGAGCGCGCGGCACGGCTCGACTCGGTGCTCGAGGTCGTCTACCTGGTCTTCAACGAGGGATACGTCGCGACCGCCGGGTCCGAATGGCTTCGCGTGGACCTCTGCCAAGAAGCGCTCCGCCTCGGACGCCTCCTCGCCGAGCTCGCCCCACGCGAACCGGAAGTGCAGGGCCTCGTCGCGCTCATGGAGATCCAGGCGTCCCGCACGCGCGCACGAGTCGGCAAGGACGGCGCGCCCGTCCCGCTGCCCGAACAAGACCGCGGCCTCTGGGACCGGCTTCTCATCTCACGCGGCTTCGAGGCCCTCCTGCGCGCGCAGGAGATCGGCGCCCCGCCCGGCCCGTACGTTCTCCAGGCCGCGATCGCCGCCTGCCACGCGCAGGCCGCGTCCGCCGAGGAGACCGACTGGGAGCAGATCTCCGGACTGTACGAACTCCTCGTGCGCGCGGAACCGTCCCCGGTCGTCCAGGTGAACCGGGCGTTCGCCCTCGGCATGGCGTTCGGCCCGCGACGCGGCCTGGACGTCCTCGACGCGCTGGCGGACGAGCCGTCCCTGACGAACTACCACCTGCTGCCGAGCGTCCGTGGCGACCTGCTCGCGCGGCTCGGCGAGCGTCCGGACGCGGCCCGCGAGTTCGCCCGCGCGGCCGCCCTGACCCGCAACGAAGCCGAGCGGGCCGTCCTGGAGAAGCGGGCCGCGGAACTCTCCTAGAAAAAACTTCCGGGGCGTGTCGATCCGGGCGGTGGCCGATCGACGCACTGACGAGACGCGAAACGAACCGGAAGGACACCCGCCATGACCACCGCCACCGCCACCACCAGCACCGCCGCCACCACCCGCTCCCGCCGCCGGACGATCCTGTGGGGCTTCCAGATCCTCATCGCCGCGTTCCTGCTGATCGCGTCGGCGATGCCGAAGTTCGCCGGGCAGAAGGACGCGGTCGAGACGTTCGCCAAGATCGGCGCCGGGCAGTGGTTCCGCTACGTCACCGGCGCCGTGGAGGCCGCGGGCGCGATCGGGCTGGTCGTCCCCCGGCTCGCCGGGCTCGCCGCGACCGGCCTCGTCGGGCTGATGATCGGCGCCGCGATCACGCAGGTCGTGTGGCTCGTCCCCGGCTGGGCCGCGTTCCCGCTGGCGCTCGGCGTGGTCTTCGCCCTGATCGCCCGCGACCGCCGCGCCGAGACCCGCGACCTGCTGCGCGGCCTCCGCAGGTGACCCCGCGAGCGGCGGGCGGCCCGGACGCCCGGGCCGCCCGCCTTTCCGCTCGTCAGCTCGGGCGTTCGGCCGTGAGGAAACCGCGGCGCATGTCCCTGGGGGTCACCCTGCCGTAGGACGCCGCGGCGTCGCTGAGGCCGTGGCACGCGACGCGCCAGCCGTGCTCCTCCATCCAGGACGCGTACGCCTCACCCAGCCCGCCCTTCCACAGGCGACCGGCCGGGAACTGCTCCGGATGCGTCCGCGCGAGGTCGATCAGCCACGCGGTGCCCGCGCCGTCCTCGCTCGCGAGGCGGCTGCCCGGCGCGGACAGGGCGGTGACGCCGTCCATCAGGGACGCGGCGTCGTCGGCGGAGAGGTAGATCAGCAGGCCCTCGATCAGCCACGCCGTCGGCAGGGACGGGTCGAACCCCGCGTCCCGGAGCCGCCCCGACCAGTCCTCCCGCAGGTCGGCGGGGACGACGGTCCGCTCGCAGCGCGGCTCGGCGTCCGCGAGCGTCGCCTCCTTGAAGGCGAGCACGCCGGGAAGGTCGACCTCGAAGAACCGCACGCCGTCCGGCCAGTCCAGCCGGAACGCGCGTGTGTCGAGCCCGGCCGCCAGCACGACCACCTGCCGGATCCCGGACGCTGCGGCGGCGAGCATGCGGTCGTCGAAGAACCGGGTGCGGATGATCACCTGGAGGACCATCAGGTCCCGCCCCGCCCCGCCCGTGCCCGGCACGGCGGGCGGCCCGGCCGCCGCGAACGCCTCGGCGTAGGGGTCGGCGAAGATCCGGTCCTCCCGCCGGTGCTCGGCGGCCCGTATCCGGGCCACGCCGAGCGCCGTGCGCCCCACGCCACGCGTCAACTCGTCCAATTCGATGGTCCTCTCCCGGTCAGAACGGCGGCGTGACGAAGGTCAGCGGAAGGAAACGGGTCGTCGCGGCCGAGGTCGCCGACGACGCGTCGGACGGTCCGCACAGCGCCTGCAGGACGTGCGCGCCGAGCGCGTTGTCGATCGGCCCGGTGATCGGGACGCCCTGGCCGTCGAGCCGCTGGAACCCGGTGCGGTTCATCGCGACCGTGAGCTGCCGCCCGCCGTCCTGGCCGGTCAGCGACTGGGTCGCCGCGCCCCAGACCGAGCCGTCGTGCCCCCAGAACCGCCCGCAGGGCAGGTTCAGGGCGTAGATGCCGAGGCCGTAGTCGAGGACGGTCTGGCCGTTCGCGTCCTTCACCGGAACCGTCTTGCGCATCTCGGCCAGCGAGTTCCGGCTGGTCAGCCGCCCGGTGAGCAGGTCACGGTAGAAGTGGTTCAGGTCGCCCGGGGTGGAGATCAGCGAGCCCTCCGTGGACGACCAGCTCATGTTGTAGTCGCTGTAGTCGCGCGGCTGGTCCAGGGCGCCGAACAGCGACTCGTACATCTTCGGGTGCGGACCGTGGATCCCCACGTCGTCGCCGGGGAAGTAGGTGTCGCGGAGCCCGGCGCGGCGGATCACCGACGCGGTGATGTAGTCGGCGGCCCTCTCCCCGGTGATCTTCTCCAGCAGCAGCCCGAGGATCACGTAGTCGGTGCCGGAGTGGCTCCAGTTCTGCCCGGGGTCGCCGGTCGGCTTGGCGCCCAGCCCCCACTCGACGAGCCGCCGCGGGCTCAGGCGCCGGTTCCGGTACGCGTCGAGGCTCTCGGCGGACGGGTCCGACAGCGACGGGAACGCGGCGGACAGGTAGTCGCCGATGCCGCTGGTGTGGCCGAGCAGCATCCGCACGGTGATCTCCCGCCCGCGCGGCCCGGGGACGACGTCCGGGAGGTAGCCGCCGATCGGGTCGTCCAGGTGGACGCGCCCCTGGTCGACCTGCTGGAGGACGGCCGTCGCGACGAACGTCTCGGTGATGCCGCCGACGCGCTGCCGCATGTCGGTCCGGACGGGCCGCCCGGACGCGGTGTCGGCGACGCCGGACGCGCCCCGCCATGCCGTTCCGCCGTCCTGGACGGCCGAGTTCAGGCCGTACATCCCGGCCTCGTGGGCGGCGTCCAGGGTGGCCTGGAGCTTGGCGTGGTCGAGCGCGGACGCCGTGGGCTCGCCGACCGTCGGGATCTGCGGGACGCCGTCCTGCCCGGCCGGGGCCGGACGCCCGGCCGCCTGGAGGGTCAGGGGGCTCCCGAGCCGGTCGGGCATGGGAGCGGTCCAAGGGAACGGCGACGAAGCCGCGAGCGTTCCGCTCCCCGCTCCCGCGGGCAGGGACCCCACACCTCCCTCCGCGGGAGCGGCCGCCGCCGTCCCGGCCGTGACCACCGTCGTCGCCAGCGCCGCCGCGGCCATAAGCCGCCGGAGCCGCCTGGTCTCCATCCCGCCACTCCAGTCCATGAACCGTCCGGGCGTCGCACCCGGTCGTCGTCCACTCTGGCACCACAACTCAACGCAAGTCCGACATCAAGGCGAACCGGACATGGAGATGTGACGGGATGGTGATCCCACGGGTTCGCGGCGGCCGTTCCCGAATGATTCTTAGGTCCGTCCTAGAATCTGCGCATGACCGCTCGGACCGAGGGCCTGCGCGCCCGGAAGAAGCGCGAGACCAGGCTCGCGATCTCGCACACCGCCACCCGCCTGTTCCTGGAACGCGGCTTCGAGGCGGTCACGATCGCCGAGATCGCCGAGGCGGCGGGTGTCGCGAAGATGACCGTCACCAACTACTTTCCGCGCAAGGAGGACCTGGCCCTCGACATCCACGAGGAGTTCGTCGCCGGGCCCGCCGCGACCGTCCGCGGCCGCACCCCCGGCGAGTCCGCGCTCGCCGCCCTCCACCGCGCCTACCTGGACGCCGTGGACCGGCGCGAGGCCGTCGCCGGGTTCAGCGGCGCGCCGTTCGCTCGGATGATCACCGAGAGCCCCACGCTGGCCGCCCGCGTCCGCGAACTCCACGAGGAACGCGAGAACGCCCTCGCCGAAGCCCTGGCCGAGGCGACCGACGAGATCGCAGGGGCCGCGCCCGGGCTCGTGGCCCGGCTCGCGGCGGCCCAGTTCGGAGGCGTCCACCGCATCCTGTTCGACGAGGCCCTCCGCCGGACCGTCGCCGACCGGTCCCCCGAGGAGATCGCCACCGCCCTGTCCGACGCCGCGTCGGAGGCGTTCGCGCTCCTCGAACCCTCACTCGGCGGTTACGCCGTGCGGACGGACGAGTGAACGTGGCCACAGTTGTCCCGGAGACGGCCTAACCTTTACGCCGGGTTTGTTGGCGAGGGGGTCTTGCGTGGCGCTGCCGGAGCATCTGGAGCTGCTGGTCACCGATGAACCGGTCTGCGACTACTGGGCCCACGGCCCCTGGCGCGTGCCGGACGGCCTGTTCACCGAGATCCGCGACCGGGTCGAGACCCTGGTCAACGACCCCCGCTGCAAGGACCTCACCACCGACGACCTGGAGCTGCTGACCGCGCCGTCCCCGCTCGTCCTCGGCGACCTCGTCCTCGCCCTGGAGTTCCTCGGCGGCGGCTCGGCCGTGTGCACCGGATCACACTCGCGGCTCCAGTACCAGTTCTTCGGCAAGTACCACCGCGAGCCCCGCGAACTGCTCCTCGACTTCCCCGCGTGGATCGTGACCAGCGGGAACTTCCGTCCGCTGGAGTGGCTCGGCGACAGCGGGGACAAGGAGCTCGCCCTCACCCTGGCCCGCGAGTCCCTGGACGTCCTGGCCGGGATCGAGCCCCTGGAGCCCCGGCGGCGGGCCCTCGCCGAACTCCTCGCCGACCCGCCCCCCGACCTGGACATCACCGACCACCTCGTCGACCAGCGCCAGGCGTGGATGGACCACGCGTCCGACGACGTCATCGCCGCGCTGCCCGAGCTCGCCGGGCCGATCGGCTACCTGGAGTGGATCTGCGCCGGGCTCACCCCCGCGCACGAGCACCTGCGCGCCGCAGCGCCGCGCGAGGAGCCCGTCCAGGACCTCTACGTCCACCTGCTCCTCCAGGGCGGGCTCCGGGAGGTCCCCGCCGAACTGTCCGCCGTGCTCGGCGAGGGCTCCTACGGCGAGCTGCTCGAACGGTTCGCCCACGTCCGGGACGCCGGGTTCGACGCGTCCGAGTGGAGCGACGGCGTGCGGGCGTGGCTCGCGCGGGCGCTCGGCGCGGGCGAGGCCGACGCCTGCCGCGGCTGGCTCGACATGGCCGTCCGGTTCACCGGATCCGTGCAGGGCCTGCCCGCCGACTGCGACATCCCCGACCCGCAGTCGATCCCCGTCAGCCAGTTCCAGTACGACCTGCGGAGGCTGTTCCGGCCGCGCCGCCGGGTCGTGAACCCGCTCGCCTCGTCCGTCGGGAAGGGCACGCCGCGCTCACGCCGCCCGAAACCGTCCGCCGAGGTCGGCTCCGACCTGGTCGGGCAGCCGGACGTCGTCGCCGCGCTCTCCCGGATCGCCGAGGGCGACGACCCCGTCCGGCTCATGCTCGTCGGCCCGGACGGCACCGGCAAGCGGGACGCCGCCCAGCACGTCGCCCGCCTCCTGCTCGACCGGGGCGTCACCGCGTCCCCCCTGTGGCTCGCGGACGACTTCTTCGCCGGCAAGGAGGTCTCGGCCGCCACCACGCACCTGTACAACGACGCGCGCGAGTCCGCCGGCTCCCGCCTCATGGTGATCGACGGCCTGGACGACATGTCCCGCGACCCGCGCAGCGGCGAGGCCATCGTCGAGGAACTGCACCGCGCCCTCGACGTCCACGACGACCTGCACGTCGTCGCGCTGTGCGAACCGGGCGGCGACGAGCGGATCCGCGAGGTCAACCCGGCGCTGTCGCTGCGCTTCGAGGTCGTCCACACCCGCCCGTTCTCCCCGGACGCCTTCTCCGAGCTGTTCTCCCGCGCCCTCGCCGCGCGCGGCGCCCGCGCCCACAAGCGCGCCCTCGCCGCCGCCGGCGACCTGCTCGCCCGCACCCCCGCCGTCCGGAACCTGCGCAACGCCCGGCTCGCCCAGCGCCTCGCGGACGTCGTCGTCGCCGACGTCCGCGCCCGCACCGCGCCCGGCGACGACCTGGTCGTCCGGCGCGCCGACGTCCCGGCCCGCTTCGACGCCGCCGGCACCGCGTCCGACCCGCACGTCGAACTGGACGCGCTGGTCGGCCTCGCGCCGGTCAAGAAGGAGATCGAGCTCATGGTGGCCGGGGCGAACGCGGCCCGGCTGCGCCGCGACGCCGGGCTGCCCGCGGGCGCCCCGTCCCGCCACATGCTGTTCACCGGCAACCCCGGCACCGGCAAGACCGAGGTCGCGCGGCTCCTCGCCCGCCTCTACAAGGACCTCGGCATCCTCTCGTCCGGGCACCTGGTCGAGGTGTCCCGCGCCCAGCTCGTCGGCCAGTACCTCGGCGAGACGGCCGTGAAGACGCGCGAGGTCGTCCGGCGCGCGGTCGGCGGCGTCCTGTTCATCGACGAGGCCTACGCGCTCGCCCAGTCCGACCTGTCGGAGGACTACGGGCCCGAGGCCGTCGCCGAGCTGGTCAAGATGATGGAGGACCACCGCGACGACCTCGTCGTCATCGCCGCGGGCTACGAACGCGAGATGCAGCGGTTCGTCGCGTCCGACCCGGGCCTGGCCTCCCGGTTCCCGGTGACCGTCCGGTTCCCCGACTTCACCGACGACGAACTCGTCGAGATCTTCTCCCGCATGTCCGCCCTGTCCGGGCTGGCCCTGACGGACGAGGCGTCCGCGAAGGTCGCCGACCTGCTCCGCCGCGCGCCCCGCGGACGCTCCTTCGGCAACGCCCGCCTCATGCGCAACCTGTGCGAACGCGCCCAGGCCCTCCAGGCCCGCCGCGTCACGTCGCTGAAGCGCCCGTCCGCCGAGCGCCTCGCCGAACTGCTGCCCGCCGACATCCCCGACTCGCTCACCGGCGCGTCCCGCGCGGTCGTCGCCGACCCGCTCGGCACCCTCGACGCCCTGGTCGGCCTCCGCGACGTCAAGACCGAGGTGCACCGCCTCGCCGCCGAGGCCCGCAGCGCCGAACTCCGCCGCGCCGCCGGACACCCCGCCGTCCGGCCCACCCGCCACATGGTCTTCAGCGGCGGCCCCGGCACCGCCAAGACCACCGTCGCCCGCCTCGTCGCCGCCGTCCACGCCGACCTCGGCCTGCTCTCCTCCGGGCACCTCGTCGAGGTCTCCCGCGGCGACCTGGTCGGCGGCTACCTCGGCCAGACCGCCCCGCGCGTCAAGGCCGCCGTCGAACAGGCCCTCGGCGGCGTCCTGTTCATCGACGAGGCCTACGCCCTCGGCTCCGACGCCTACGGCGCCGAGGCCGTCGCGACCCTCGTCAAGCTCATGGAGGAGTACCGCGGCGACCTGCTCGTCATCACCGCCGGCTACGAACGCGAGATGACGTCCTTCCTCGCCGCCAACCCCGGCCTGGAGTCCCGCTTCCCCAAGCGCCTCCGCTTCCCCGACTACACCGACTCCGAACTCGTCCAGATCTTCGAGGCCCTCGCCGCCGACGACGGCCTCACCCTCGCGGACGGCGTCCGCGAGACCCTCCGCGCCCTCCTGACCACCGTCCCGAGGGGCCCGTCCTTCGGCAACGGCCGCTTCATCCGCAACCTCCTCGACGCCGCCGTCGCCACCCAGTCCGTCCGCCTCACCACCACGACGACCCCCGACCCCGCCGTCCTCCGCCCCGAAGACCTCCCCACCACCCTCCCCACCCCGGCCACCGCCCCCGGCCTCTACCTCTGACCTCCCGGGGTCAGGCGGCGCGGTGGCGGATGTCGTTGACGACCTTCTGCATGTCGCCCTTCTCGTCCGGGGGGCCGGTGAGCTGGACGGCGACGGCGGTGTCGACGGGGCCGCCCGGGCGGGACGCGAAGACGTGGCTCATGGCGACGCGGACGACGTTCTGCTGGGCGCTGTTGGTGCCGGTCTCCTCGGCGTACTGCGTGGTGGGATCGGTGGCGCGCCAGTCCTTGGCGGTGACGGCCATGGCGTTGCGGGCGGCCTCGCGCTGGGTGGGGCCGCAGCCGGACGGGCAGGACTGGAGGGCGACGAGGCCGCCCGCGCTGGTGCCGCCGGTCGGCGGGAAGCCCTTGCCCTCGTGGGCGCAGACCCAGCGGTTGGAGAACGGCGGTTTGTCGCTGCGTATGCAGCCCCATCCGTCCGGGACGTTGAAGTCGAACGGGAAGCCGCTCAGCTTCATGAGGTAGGGCTTGTCGCCGCCGCCGAACACCGGGCCCTCCACATGGGCCTTGTCGTCGCCCGGCGGTTCGGCGGTGTCCGAGGACGTCGGGGACGGGCCGGGCGTGTCGCTCCGCGTGATCGGGGCGGGAAGCGTGTGGGAGCCGGACGCGGTGTGCCTGCCGGACTTGCCGCTCACGAAGACGAGCACCGCGCCGACCCCGATGAGGATCAGGGCGGCGAAGGCCATGATCGGGACGGCCACGGGCATGCCGCGCGGAGCACTCGGCGGCGGCACGTGGGCCGGGGCGGGGGCCGGGGCGGGGGTGTGCGGCTCGGCCGACCAGGGCGGAGCGAAGGCGGGCACGTTCGCGGGGGTCGGGTCGTCGGCGGACAGCGCGGCGGCGTCCATCATCCCGAGGACGTCCCGCATCCCGCCGCCGTCGGACGGGAGGGCCACCCAGATCGGCGGGAAGTTCGTGGAGGACCCCGCGACCTCGTGGTCCTCCGAGTACGCGCCGACGGCGGAGGCCAGGCGGGCGCGCACGCCGGGGTCGGCGGCGGCGGTCGGGTACAGGACGCCGACGACGACCTGCCGCCGCCGGTGGTCCTCGCCGAGGAAGACGGTGCCCGCGCCGTGCGAGCCGAGGCGGCCGGTCAGGGTGAGGCCGCCGATCAGGCGGGGATCGGCGAGCTGCAACGGTTCCGCGTTCGGCTCCACGGCTCTCCTTCGTCCGGTGTCCCGGGTTGGACGGTCGGGCGGACGATCACGTTCGGCCCGACCCGGTCGGCACACCGCATCCTGCCGGATCCGGCCAAACCGCCCAAAACCGCCCACGGACGGCCGCCACCAGGGGATGCTCGAGGCATGGTCAGCCTGATCTGCTTAGCGCCGCGAAAGTTTTTTGACGAAGCGGCCGCTCGGCAGGAATAGCCCCGTGGATCTTGCGGTTGCAACTATCGCGTACAAGATCCCGCACGGCGGGTGACCCCTCCGCGACTCGAAGGAGATCACCATGCAGAGCAGCATCCCCAAGGCTCGCAACGACGAGAACAGAACCGTGCGGACCCGTTCACTCCGGGCGCTCGCGGTCGCGGCGCGGCTGGAACGCCACCACGCCCCCGAGGCGCCGCCAGGCGCCGAGGGACGTGCCGCGCACCGGCCCGCGCACCGCAGGGCCCCCGAGAACGCCTGAGAAACCGCAGGTCCGACCGTGGCCCTCGCGCGAGATTTCGCGCGAGGGCCACGTTCTTGTGCGGGACAAACTAGGATTTTCTGACCACACCGACAGAACGACCGCTGGAACGTCTGCGACGGGGGAAAGCCGAGTGACGGACAGGACGATGCCTGACGCCCATCCCCTTAGGCCCGGAGACCCGGGTGAGCTCGGCGCCTACGATGTGCTGGGCCGGCTCGGCGAGGGCGGGCAGGGGTCGGTCTTCCTGGCCCGGAGCAAGCGCGACCACACCGAGTTCGTCGCCGTCAAACTGCTCCACACCGGACTCACCGGGGACGAGACGGCGCGCAACCGGTTCGTCCGGGAGCTCGAGGTCGCCAAGCGCGTCGCCCGGTTCTGCACCGCGCAGGTGCTCGACGCGGAGGTCGCGGGCGACCGCCCCTACATCGTCAGCGAGTACGTCCCCGGCATGTCGCTGCAGCGGCTCGTCCAGGAGGACGGGCCGCGCACCGCGGGCGCGCTGGAGCGGCTGGCGGTCAACACGCTGACCGCGCTGCAGGCGATCCACCAGGCCGGGATCGTGCACCGCGACTTCAAGCCGCACAACGTCATGATGGGCCCGGACGGCCCGCGCGTGATCGACTTCGGCGTCGCGCGCGCCCTCGGCGCGGCGGGCGAGACGCAGAACGTCGGCACTCCGGCGTACATGGCGCCGGAGCACTTCACCGGCGGCGCGGTCGGCCCCGCCGCCGACATGTTCGCCTGGGGCACGACGATGGCGTTCGCCGCCACCGGCCGTCCCGCGTTCGGCAACGACGAGATGGCCGGTGTCATGCACCGGATCCTGACCGGCGATCCCGACCTCGGTGACCTGCCCGACCCCCTTCGCTCGATCGTGCTCGCGTGCCTCGACAAGGACCCGGCCCGCCGTCCCGGCGCCCGCGAGGCGCAGGAACGCCTGGTCGGGGCCGCGGCGGGCACCAGCCCCGTGCCCGCGCCGCCCGCTCCCGTATGGACCGTCCCCGGAGACCGGTCTGTCGCGTCCGGCCAGCCCGGCGCGCCCTCCGGCCAACCTGTGGACAACGGCAACGCCAACGGCCCTTCGCCCTTCCCGGCAGCTGCCGCTTTCCCCTCAGCACCCGGAATGCCTGGAGCAGACCCCTCGAACCCCGGCACCCCACCGCCCAACCCGGGCCAATGGCAGGCCGGGCCCGGAGCGCCGAACGGGATGTCCGACACCGGCGGCGGCACGCAGCCGGGCGGCCCCTGGCCGAACGGCGCGGCCCCCGCCGTCCCGCCTGGTCCCGGCGTTCCCCCTGGTCCCGGTGTTCCCCTTGGCCCCGGCGGTCCGGGCTCGGACGGCCGGACGAACCCCGGCCCCCCGCCGGTCGTGTGGAACGGCGGCAACGGCCCAGGCTCGTCCAACCGCAAGCAGCGGAAGCTGCTCGTCCCCCTTCTCGCAGCGGCGGCCGTGCTCGTCGTGATCGGGGGCGTGTCGGCATGGGCGCTGACGGGTTCCGACAACGGCGGGAAGAACGACAAGCCCCTCGCTCAGGGGAACGGTGGAGCGACCGGTAACAACCCTTCGGGCGAAGCCGCGGGCAAGGTCGGCGGCAAGAAGTCCAAGTCGCCGACCAAGACGCCCAGCACCTCACCGTCCTCCGGCGCGCCCACCAAGGACGACTCGCCCAAGCCCACCGACAGCAAGAAACCCGCCGACAGCTCCCCCAAGCAGGAACCGGCCAACCGGTACACCCCGCAGCAGGTCTGCAACGCGGGCGGGCATGGCGGCGGCTACTACGTGCAGCGCTCCCTCTCCGCGTCCGGTGGGACGGCCTACATGCTCTACAACAGCTCGGGCTACAACTGCGCCGTCACCATGAAGACGACCGGCGTCGGCGCCAAGACGGCCGTCTCCGTATGGATCCAGGCACAGGGAGGCGCGCAGGTCTCCGACTCGGGCGCGTTCCAGTGGTACGCGGGCCCCGTCTTCACGAAGGCCCCCAAGACCTGCGTCCGTTTCGGCGGCAACGGAGCCTCCGCCCCCTGGGGCAACTGCGGCTGACCAACGACAACGACCGTCACCACCCCGAACGGCACGGCACCACCCCGACGGCACGGCACCACCCCGACGGCACGGCACCAGTCCGAACGCACGGCACCACGCCGGACGCACGACCAGCGCCTGGTGGAGTCAGCGCGTATCGGACGCACTGCCAGCGCCTGGCGGGAGTCAGTGCGCCATGGACGCGCGGCCGCGCGCAGCGAACAGCGAACGCACAGCCGACCCGTGACGGACGCGCGGGCGGCGTGTGTGCTTGCGGGGAAGGCGTGGGGCGCAGCCAGGCCGCGTACGAGACGGCTTGGCTGCGTTCACGGACGTGTTCCGCGCGGAACGGGCGGGTCGTGTCGCCACGGCCGCCCTGGACGGCCCTGGGGGCCGCTGACGCGGTCTCAGTTGTCGGACGGTGCGATGAGGTGATCGAAGTCGCCGTCCTTGGCGCCGAGTATCAGCGCCTCGATCTCAGGACGGGTGTAGATGAGGGCGGGGCCCTCCGGGTGGCGCGAGTTTCGCATGGCGACACGGTCGCCGGGGAGTTCCGCGATCTCGACGCAGTTGCCTTGGGAGTTGCTGCGGCGCGATTTGAGCCAGCGCGCACCGCGCAGGCTGGTCGCCGGCATCCCGTTGTAGGGATAGGGGACGGCGTGGGGCCGACCGTCACCGGTCGGGAGCAGGGGCTCGTCGGTCGGGAGCATCATGTCTCTCTGAGGAAATCACCGAGAAGCTCGACGGTGTGCTCCGGGGTCGCACTGTCGACCGACAGGCGCTCCATGGCCTGGAGATACGTGTCGACGTCGTCGCGCTTGTCGAGGTACATCGCGCCGGTGAGGCTCTCCACGTACACCACGTCCGGAAGGTCCTGTTCGGGGAACCGGAGGATGGTGAACGCGCCGCCCTCAGCGGCGTGCGCGCCGAACTGGAACGGCATGACCTGGATGGTGACGTTCGGCAGCTTGGACACCTCGATGAGGTGCTCGAGCTGGCCGCGCATCACCTCGGGGCCGCCGATCGGCCGCTTCAGCGCGCTCTCGTCCAGGACGGCCCACAGCCGGGGCGCGTCCGGAGCGGTGAGCCGTTCCTGGCGTTGCAGGCGCAGGCTCACGCGTTGTTCGATCTCACTTTCGGGTGCGCCCGCGTTGCCCTGCTGGATGATGGCCCGCGCGTAGCCCTCCGACTGCAGCAGCCCCGGGACGAACTGCAGCTCGTAGGTGCGGATGAGCGCCGCCGACTCCTCCAGCCCGACATAGGTCTGGAACCAGTTCGGCAGGACGTCGGTGTAGCGGTGCCACCAGCCCGGCGTGTTGGCGTCCCGGGCGAGTTGCAGCAGCGAGTGCCGTTCGCCTTGGTCGTTGACGCCGTACAGGGTGAGCAGGTCTTCAACGTCGCGTTCCTTGAAACTGACCCGCCCCAGCTCCAGTCGGCTGATCTTGGACTCGGACGCGCGGATGACATAACCCGCGTCCTGGCGGCTCACGCTCTTCGCCTCACGCAGGCGACGGAGCTGTGAACCGAGCAGGATGCGGCGGACCGTCGATCCGGTACCCGGCGTCTCTGGAGCCACGCCCAACCTCCCGGCCGTTCTGGCGGACAGCGAACCTAGTGTGCCACCGCCCGGCGATATCCGCCGGGGGGTGCGGGGACCATGGTCCCCTTTCGAGTCGTGACCTTGGAATCCGTCGTCCGGGCACCTCCTGTTCCGACCTGCTTCGTTGTGCTCTGGAGCGTGCAGGCGCCAGATGCACGTGCATCAGCCGATGCATTTGGCCCTTGCATTCGCACGCTACGATGCGCAGGATAACGCACGAGACTTCCGAGCCATGGCTGCACAACGAGATCACTCTGCGGGGTCCCGGGAATGACGTCACGCCACGCGCACGACGACACGCGCTGGAGGGTCGAGTCCGCCGCGCGCGCAGCGTCCTCAGCGCCCTCCGCCATGCCGCCTGCCGCGCCCTCGGGCGCGTCCGCGACGAGCGTTCCGGAGGCCGCAGACCTCCCACCGCATCTGGACCACGCCCTGCGCGACCTGGTCCGCTCCTGCGCGACGACGGTCACCTTCACGGTCCTGCCCGACCCCGAGTCGGTCACCGCCGCGCGCCACTTCACGCTCACCCGGCTGACCGAGTGGGGCCTGGCCCCGCTCTGCGACGACGTCGGCCTGGTCGTCTCGGAACTGGTCACCAACGCGCTGCGGCACAGCGGCGGGACCAGCTCCTGGTGGACGAGCCCGGACGGGCACCGCGGCGACGTCCACGAGTTCGGGGACGCCGACGACCCGCTGTGCTCGGCCCCCACCGCCATCCGGCTCCGGCTCCTGCACAGCGCGGACTGGCTACTGTGCGGCATCTTCGACGCCAGTTCCGACGGTCCCCGGCGTAAGGAGCCCGACTACATCGCCGAAACGGGCCGCGGACTCCACCTGGTGGAGTCGTTCAGCTCGAACTGGGGCTGGTCGTCCCTGCCGTTCGGCAAGGTCGTCTGGGCACTCTTCCGGACGGTCTGACCGGGCCTGACCGTGCCGTCCCGGACGTCCCGACCTGGGAATCGTCCGGCCGCGCGACCCGCGCGGCGCCGGGGACGCCCGGCGGGATAACCGGTGGTTCCCCGGGTATAGCCATCACCCATCGGAGCGCTGACAGGGAGTGGTCGTGGAATTCGCGGTCGAGCATCGGGTCGTGCAGGACCTCACCGTGGTCAAGATCAGCGGCGAGATCGACGTGTTCACGAGCCCGCGCCTCCGCGAGATGCTCCTCGACATCATCGACAACGGCGGGCAGCACCTGGTGGTCGACCTCGGAGAGGTGACCTTCCTGGACTCCACCGGACTCGGCGTGCTCGTCGGCATCTACCACCGCCTGCGCGCACGAGACGGCTCCATGTCGTTCATGGGCGTCAACGAGCGGGTCCGCCGGGTCTTCCACGTCACGCAGCTCACCAAGATCTTCGTCCTGCACCGGACGTTCGAGGACGCGCTGGCCGCGCACCGGTCCGCCGACTCGTCCCCCGACACCCCGTCCTAGCCCTGATGGCGCTTTCGCGCGTTGACATTTGCGCGCGCGATGCGGGCGCGCGTGCGCACGACTACCACGGACATGCCGCGAGTACGCGCAGGCAGACACGGACACGAGCACATGTGTCGAAGCAGACACGGACACGTGCGACGCGTGCGTGGGCGGCGGGAGCCGGGTGCGCTTCAGGCGCGTGAGGGGAAGCCCCAGCCGGTACGGTGAAACCGGGGATCAAGCCCGCTGCCGGGCGGGCGGCGACCTTTTCCCCGGAACCGATCGACCGACCGGACGGGAGCGCTTCGTGGCCGAACAGCCGCTGCACGAGCACACGCTCGGCAATGGCCTGCGGGTGGTGGTCTGTGAGGACCATGTCGTACCGCTGGCAGCCGTCAACATCTGGTACGGCGTGGGCTCGCGGCACGAGCAAGCCGGCCGCACGGGCCTTGCCCACCTCTTCGAACACCTGATGTTCCAGGGCTCGGGGAACGTCGCCGAGGGCGAGCACGCCGCGCTGCTGGAGGCCGCCGGAGCGTCCTTCAACGCCAGCACCTCCTTCGAGCGGACCAACTACTACGAGACCGTCCCGGTGAGCCACCTCGAGCTCGCGCTGTGGCTGGAGGCCGACCGCATGGGGACGCTCCCCGCGGCGCTCACCCAGGCGAACCTCGACAACCAGCGGGACGTGGTGAAGAACGAGCGCCGCCAGCGCTACGACAACCAGCCCTATGGCACGGCCTTCGAGCGCCTGTGCCGTCTGACGTTCCCGTCCGGGCACCCCTACGCGCACACGCCGATCGGGTCCATGGAGGACCTGGACGCCACCACGCTCGAGGACTGCAAGGACTTCTTCGGCACCTGGTACGCGCCGCACAACGCGGTGCTGTCGATCGTCGGCGACGTCGACCCCGAGGAGACGCTGAGCGCCGTCGAGAAGTTCTTCGGGGGCATCCCGGCGGGTCCGGCCACCCCCGAGGCGCGTCCGGGCGGCCTCGGGCCGCTCAGCGGCGTCACGGGCGAGCACGTGGACGAGGACGTCCCGTCCCCCGCGTACTTCGCGATGTTCACGCTGCCGACGGACGGCGGCGACGACATCGAGGCGGCCGAGATGGCCGCCGAGGTGCTCGGCGGCGGGTCCGGTTCGCGGCTGTACGACCGGATGGTCCGCCGCGACCAGATCGCCACCGAGGTGTGGGCGGGCGTCACCCGGCTCACGGGCGGCCCGTCCCTCGCGCTCGTCGAGGCCGTCGGCCCGGACGTGGAGAAGATCTCCGCCGTCCTGGACGAGGAGCTCACCCGGTTCGCGGCCGAGGGCCCGACCGCGGACGAGACCGCGCGCGCGACCGCGCAGGCCGAACGCGGCTTCCTCGAGCGCACCGAGACCGTCACCGGCCTCGCCAACGCGCTCTCGCAGAACGCCACCCAGTTCGGCGACCCGTCCCGGGTGTTCACCGCCCCCGCGCGCGCCGCGGCCGTCACGGGCGACCAGATCAAGCAGATGGCGGGCCACTGGCTGGCGCCGGGCGCCCGCACCGCGCTCACCTACGGAGGTGCGTCCAAGTGACCGAGACGGTGAGGCTCGCCGAACGCCCCGTCCCCGGCCCGTTCCCGGCCTGGGAGTTCCCCGCCTCCGTGTCCGGCCTGGTGCCGTCCGGTCCCGGGACGCTCCGCTGCGAACTGCCGGGCCGCCGCCTGGCCGCCGTCCGGCTCGTCCTGGACGCGGGCGCGGGACGCGAAGGCTCCGACCAGGACGGCGTCGCGACGCTCACCGCGCGCGCGTTCCTGGAAGGCACCAAGGCCGGTGGCGGCACCGCCCTGACGAACGCGTTCGAGCGTCTCGGCGCGTCCCTGTACGCGTCCGCCGACCTGACCGCCCTGCGCATCGCGCTGGACGCCCCGGTCACGCGCCTCGCGCAGGCGCTCGAACTGCTCGGTGAGGTTCTGCGCGGACCGGCGCTGGCCGACTCCGACGTCCGGCGCCTCGTGAACGAGCGCCTCGAGGAGATCGCCCAGGACGACGCCGACCCGGGCTCGCGCGCGGCGCGCGAACTGCGCGCGGTCCTGTTCCCCGCGGAGGCGCGCGCGGCGCGTCCGACCGGGGGTTCCCGCGCGTCCGTCGAAGGGCTGACGGGCGACGCGGTGCGCGCCTACTTCGGTTCGATCGTCCCGGCCGAGGCCACCGCGGTCGTCGCCGGCGACATCGCGGGCACCGACGTGGACGCCACCCTGGCCGCGGCGCTCTCCGGCTGGGCCTCGTCCGGCCCCGCGCTGCCCGTGGCCGACACGATCGCGCCCGTGAACGAGCCGCGCATCGTCATCGTGGACCGTCCCGGCTCCGTGCAGACGTACCTGAACATCAGCCACAGCGTCCCGGACCGCACCGACTCCGACTGGCCGCTGCTGTCGGTTGCGGCCCACGTCCTCGGCGGCGGACTGACGTCCCGGCTGAACGCCGTCCTGCGCGAGGAGAAGGGCTACACCTACGGCGTGCGCACGGGCATCCTGCGGATGCCGTACTGCGGCGTGTTCGTCACGCAGGGCTCGGTCCACACCGAGGTCACCGGCGACGCCGTCGCGGACGCCCTCACCCAGCTGCGCTCCATCGGCGAGCGCGGCGTCGAGGCGGACGAGACGACCGCGGCGATCAGCGCCCTCGCCGACCGCGCGCCCGGCGAGTACGAGACGTCCCGCGCGGTGGCCGCCGAACTCGCCGACGCGTCCGCAAGCGGCCTCGGCACGGACTACCCGTCCCGCTACCTGGACGACGTGCGCGCCGCGACGCCGGAGTCGGTCGCGCGCGCGTACACGACGCACGTCGACACCGAGCGCCTGACCGTCATCGCCGTCGGCGACGCGTCGCAGATCCGCGAGCCCTTGGAGAAGCTCGGCTACGCGACTGTGAGCGTCACCGCGAAGTAGTTATCCACAGCCCCGGCGGCCGTTCGGCCGCCGGGGCACGCTGGGCGTAGTGTGCCGCTTGTCGGATGACGAGAGGAGATCGTCCAGTGGGATACGCGGGACCGTCGGTGGACACCGTCCTTGCCGAGCCGCGCTGCGCGCCCGGCGGCGTCGTGGCGGGCAACGTCCACCTGCGCGGCGGGGCCGCCCCCAGCGACGTCAGGCACGTCACGATCGCGCTCATGCCCCGCATGCGCGATCCGCAGGGCCGCGACGTCGCCGGCCCCGAGGTCTACCGGGGCGCGCTCACCCGCTCCTTCACGCTCGGCCCCGGCGAGGAGCGCTCGCTCCCGTTCTCCATCCCGCTGCCGTACGAGCTGCCGTTCACGACGGTCCTCGGCCACGAGCTGCCCGGCTTCACCCTCGGTCTGTGCACCGAGGTCGACGTCCGCGGCGGTCCCGACGCGGGAGACATGGACGCCATCTCGGTCGAACCGCTGCGCTCCCAGCAGTGGGTCCTCCAGGCGGCGGCGCGCATGGGCTTCACCATCGGCACGGTCGCCTTCCGCACGTCCAAGGTCGAGGGCCTGTCCCAGCAGCTCCCGTTCAACCAGGAGATCCGGCTGAACGCGCCGCCGCAGTACCGCGGCCGCCTCGACGACATCGGGCTCACCTTCATCGCCAGCCCGACCACGATGGGCTTCAAGCTCCGCGCCCTCGGCCGCATCGCTCCCGGCGGCGACGCCTCGTTCGGCGCCTTCGTCGTCGAGCACCCCGAGTCCGGCGAGACCGACTGGACGTCCCGCCTCACCGAATGGCTCGAGTCCGCCGTCGTCCTCCCCCCGAACCTCGACCACACCCCCGGCCCGCCCCTCCCCCCGGGAGCCCACCCCGCCGGACCCGCCGCCGGACTCGCCGGCGGCCCTCCAGGGCTCCCACCCGGCTTCGCCCCCGCAGCCGGGCCCGGCATGTCCCCGCCCCCAGGCCCCGTCCCACCCGGCATGGCCCCCGGCGGCCCCGCCCTCCCGGGCCCGGGAGGGATGCCCGGCGTTCCCGGCCCCAACGGCATGCCCGGTCCGGCCGGTCCGGGCCCCAACGGCATGCCTCCCGCCCCCGGCTTCGGCCCTGGCCCGGCCGCCCCCGGCCCCGCGTACGGCCCTGGCGCGCCCGCACTGGCCTACGGCCAGGTCACCCCGGGCATGCCGCCCAACCCACTCGGGCAGGGCGGACCGTCCGCACCTCCTCCAGGTCCGGGCCCGGCGGCTCCCTTCGGCGCTCCTCCCATGCCACCAGGCCTGGGCGCCCCAGGCGGCGCACCGGGGATGCCCCCTGCCATCCACGGCGTCCCGGGAGCACCCCCGCCGAGCCCGATGCCTCCGGGAGGCGCACCCCGCCCGCCCGGCCCGCAGGCTCCCATGCCCGGCCCCGGCCCCGGCCCCGGCCCTCAGGGGGCCCCGTTCCCTGGCCCCCAGGGAGCGCCGTTCCCCGGCCCTCGGGGAGCACCACCCGCCCCGCCTCTGGCACCCCCAGGGGCGGCCCCCCTGCACGGCGGCGCCCCCGGCCCAGGCCGCCCCGTCCCCGGCCCTGGCATGCCCGCCTATCCCCCGCCCTCCGTCCCCCCAGGCGGAGCCATGCCTCCGGGCGCAGCATTTCCCCCCGGAGCCATGCCTCCGGGGGGAGCCGTTCCTCCAGGCGGGGCCATGCCTCCAGGTGTCCCGCCGGGGCCGCGTCCGGGCGCACCGCTGCCGCCGCCTCCGCCCGGTGTCGCGCCGTTCCCTCCGGCGTCCGCGCCGCCCATGCCGCCGGGCCCCGGAATGCCCCCACCGCCGATGGCCCCGTACCCACCGGTCATGCACGGCGCCCCGATGTACTCGCACGGCGGGTACCACCACCATCACTATCCGCACCACCCAGGTGCGGAAGTGGCCGCGGCGGGCGCGATCATCGCAGGCGGCGTCGTCGCCGGAGCCGCCGTACACGTGGCGGCGCACGCCGTGGTGGACGGAGCCGACGCCTTCCTCGACATCCTCGACCTCTTCGGCTGACCCCGCAGACGGACGAGCAGCATCGTCCCACCCGAACCCCGAAACGTGCGGCCGTCAGCTTTGCGGCAGCGGGAAAGCGAGTGACGCCTAGCGGCACGTGGGCCACCAACACCAAGGCAGGTGGCCCGCATGTTCGGCATGCGTGCTCTCCGCGTAGCGGGAGCCCAAGAACTCTGGCGCACGCGGCCGGTACATGCCGCTCGACAGCGACGCACCTGAGGGCTCGTGCCAGTACGGCCCCAGCGCGACGTCACACCCCACGGCCGCGCTGATGGCGTTCACCCGCGTCGTCTCCCAGGTCCGAGCGGGCAGCCAGTCCGAGCGTCCCCATCACTCCGCGACGCGGTGACCGGCGGGGAGGTCGCGGACGGGCAGCAGGGAACGGGGGTTCCCCTGTGTGCAGACGAGAACTCCGGTGGGCGGCCTGTTCGTGCCGGCCTGCGCGGCTCAGGTGGGGGCCTGTTCGTGCTGGCCTCCACGTTTCAGGGGGCGGCCTGTTCGCGGTGGCCTGCGCGCGTCTCGGGTTGGCGGGTGGGGCGTGCCGGCTGGTGCGGTGGTGGGCATCGGGCGGGCGTGGTGCGTGGGGTGGTTGGGGCCTGTGTTCGTGAGGGGCTGCTTGGGTGCGGTGGGGGGTGGCCGGAAGGGGAGTTTGGGGTGGCCGGTTAGGGGCGTGGGTGGGGTCGGAGTCGGAAATGGGCAGGGGAATCGGACGAGAAACGGCGCGGGTGGGGTTAGCTCGGGGTTGGGTGGTTAGGTTGAGGGCGGAGCCCGCCCCCGAGGGAGCTGTATGACGACCACAGTGATCCTGGTGCTGCTGTGTCTGGCGATCGCCGGGCGCGAACTCTATCTGGCGTCCGACAAGCGGCTTCCGCGTGCGCAGGCGGAGTTGCGCGAGCTGCGTGACCGGGTCATCGAGCTGACGCGGCGGCAGGACGCGATGCGCGCCGACATGGACCGGTCCGTCGAGGGTCCGCCGCCTGTCGTGAGCGAGGCGCCGTCGCCCGAGCTCGTCGGGCATCTGGACGCGCTCACCGAACGCGTGAACCGGGTGGAGAGGGATCTCGGCGTGGTGGCCGGGCAGTTCGCCGGGTTGGAGCTCGACCGGGAGGCGCAGCGTGCGCTCGCGCGGTCCCTCGACGTGGTCGAGCAGGACGTCCGGGAGCTGCACCAGGAGATGCTCGACCGGCTCGCGTCCGAGAAGGGCGTCGTCTCCGGGGTGGTGCTGAGCGACGGGGGCGAGGCGGAGGCGCTGCTGCTCGAGGCGTTCGAGCGCGCCGCCGCCGAGTACGGGCTGAGGGTGCGGATCCGTGATCAGCGCGCGGACGGCGGCCTCGCGGGGACGTTCTACTACCTGTCCGGACGGCGTTCCGAGGCGCTGGCGGAAGAGATGTTCACGTACGTGCGCGGACTGTACGACCCGCACGATCCGTCCGGGCTGACCGCGCTGCTCACCGAGATGGCCCACCTGGACGGCGACGGGCTCGTCCGGTTCGGTTCGTTCATCGCGGTCCGTGCGCAGGACGCCCTGGTGTGCGGGCTGCTCTCGGACGACGCCGGGGCGGTCTCGTTCGCCGAGGACGAAGGTGACCCCCGGGAGCTCGCCGCCCGCGTCCGGGACCTGCCCGACGAGCAGCAGGCCGATCTGAGCTGGCTTCGCGCCGAGGACTGACGGCCGGGACGCGCCGGACGGTCGGCCGTCCGGCGCGTTCGGCTTCCTAGGGCCGGACGAAGCGGGGCGTCGCCACCTCCGTGCGCTCGATGCGGAAGACCAGGAGGCAGCGCGGGGTCCGCCGGTCGTCCAGGCCCAGGCACAGTCCCAGGCCGAGGCGCGGGTCGAGCATGACGACGCGCCTCAGGGAGCGCAGGGTGCGGCGGGCCCGCGTCCAGGTCTCGGGACGGCGCGGGTCGCGCAGGGTGTCCGCGACGATGCGGGAGGCGTGCCGCCACACGGCCGTCGCGTCGAGGACGCGGACGCCCGCCGCGGTGAGGTCGGCGACGATCACGACTCCGGTGTCGTCCTCGTCCTCGGCGGACACGCGGCCGCGGCCGTTCTCGTCCGGCTGGTCCAGGGCCGGGGCGAAGTGCGGGACGCGGTCGTGCGGGGAGCTGGGGCCGCTGACCGGGCGGTGGTAGCGGAGCGGGTCGACGGTGTCCACGACCAGCGCCTGCGGGTACGGCCGGGACGCGCGCGGGCGGGGGTGGGACCCGTTCGCGGGGGTGAAGTGCCAGTGCGCGCTGAGGTCGACTTCCAGTCCCGCAGGGCCGAGCCACAGCGGAACGCCTATGCGCGCCACCGCTCCGTGCTCCTCCAGGACGGCGATCTCGCGCCAGATCTCGTCCGCGCTCATGGCGAGCGTGGCCGCGACGCCCATCCCGGGGAAGGCCCCTTCGAGGACGACCAGCAACGCCTGCCAGGTTGGGCCTCCTACGAAATCGCCGACGAACTCGTCCACCAGGGTTCGGCGGGCTCGCGCGTCCAAGTGGGACATGTTCTCGGCGGCATAGGGGCGCTGTTCGCGGCGAGGGGCTGTGGGGACTCGGTCTCGGGCGGTGATGTCCGGTCGCGTCCGCGACGGGGACGGGGACGGGGGCGGGGGCGGGGACGGGGACGGCGTGTCGGTGAGCGGCTCGGGTTCGGGGGTGAATGGCTGGTCCACGAGGCCGTCTTCCCTGGGGCTTCGGTGTGCGCCGGGCTGTCCGGACAGGCGGTCGAGGGCGGGTTCCGGGGAGCGGTGGCGTCCGCCTGCCGGTGTGGCCGTCCACGTGTCCTCGGGAGCGGACGGGGACTCCGCGCCGAACGACGGCGGACTCGTCTCGGACGGTGGTGCCGGGTCGTCGGCCACCGCCGGGCCGTCCGCGCCGGGGTCGCGGTGGGTGACGGTCGCCTCGGGTTGGCGCACGGTCGTCCAGAGCTCGTCGTCTTCGGTGTCGGCCGAGTGGGGCTTGGGCGCGGCTCTCCAGGGGTCCTCGGCGTCCGGGGCGGGCGGTGGCTGGGGTGGGGCTTCGTCCTCGGGCACGGTCGACGGTTCGGGGGTGATGGTCGGCAGCGGGTCGACACGGGTGGGCGTCGCCGAGGCGCGCACCGTGGTCCACGGATCGTCCGTGTCGGACGGCGCGGGAGCGGGGGGTGGTGTCTGGCCGACGGGCCGCGGGTCCGGGAGGGGCGGCGACTCCTGCGCCTGGACGTGATCGGAGGCGGGGGTGATCGGCGTCCAGTCGGAAGGCGCGGTCTCCTTGGACGGCACCGACGCGTCTTCCGGCGAGCCGAGTGGGGCCGGACCCGCGGGGGGCAGCGGGACGTCCGGCGGCGCCTGGCTTCCCGGCTTCGTGGGTGAGGTGAACAGGCGCCTGGGCGGTGGGGGGATCGGCGGGGCCGAGCCCACGGGCGGTGCGGGAGGCGGCGCGGGTGGGGGTGTCGCCGGGCCTGGGGGCGGCACGTAGGGGCCCGCAGGCGGTGCAGGCGCGGCCGG
>NZ_RFFG01000107.1 GCF_003696215.1 Actinomadura harenae
GACCCCGGCGCGCTCGGCGGCCTCGGCGAGCAGGGCCGAGGCGCCGCGGTCGACGCTGTCCTTGCGCGCGGCGCCGCTGCCCGGGCCCGCGCCCGCCGCGAACACCACGGCGTGCGCGCCGGTGAGCTGGTCGACCAGGTCGCCGGGCGCCAGGGCCTCCAGGTCGGCGATCACCGGCCCGGCGCCGGTGTCGCGCACGTCCTCCACCTGCTCGGGGTTGCGGATCAGGCTGAGTACCGCGTCTCCCCGTGCGCTGAGCAGCCGGGCCAGCCGCAGGGCGATCTGGCCGTGTCCTCCCGCGATCACGATGTTCATGACGCCAGCGTACGGAGCCGCGGCCCGCGGCGTCCCACCGCGGGCCCACCTGTGGATAACCATGCCGGACGCTAGAGGGAGCGCAGGAACACGGCGGCCATCGGGGCGGCGACCTTGGGCCCCGAGTCCCCCTGCTGGACGAAGACGGAGAACGCCAGATCGCCCTTGAAGCCGATGAACCAGGCATGGGACGCGCCCGAGTCGTTGTACTCGGCGGTTCCGGTCTTGCCGGACGTCCCGGGCGGAAGCCCCGCGGACGAGGCCGTCCCGTCGGTGACGACCCGGCGCATCATCGCGCGGAGGGCGTCCGCGGACGGCACGTCGTGCGGCTCCGGCGGGCTGTCGCCGCCGGCGGGCTTCAGCATCGACGCGGGCAGCAGCCGCGGCGGACGCCAGGTCCCGTCCTCCACGGCGGCGGCGACGGACGCCATGAGCAGCGGCGTGGCCTGGACGCGTCCCTGGCCGATGGCGGACTCGGCCAGGTCGGCGCCGGGCGCGACGTCCGGGAAGTCCCTGTAGGAGCCGCCCGCGCCGGTGAGGACGGGCGCCCCGAAGCCGTAGGCGGCCGCGGTGTCGGCCAGGCCGCCCGGGGCGAGGCGGTCGACGGCGAGCTTGGCGAACGTCGTGTTGCACGACCGCGCGAAGGCGTCCGCGAGGGTGGCGCCGCCGGCCGCCGTGCCCTCGTGGTTGTGGATCGTCCGCTGCGCGGTGACGACGACGGACGGGCAGTCGGCGGCGGACGACGGCGACAGGCCGCCCTTGGCCATCAGCGCGGCCGCCGTGACGACCTTGAACGTGGAACCGGGCGGGTAGCTGGAGACGAACGCGCCGCGTCCGCCGAGCCGGTCCGCGACGGCGAGGATCTCCCCCGTGGACGGGCGGACCGCCACGATCGCGGCGGCCTTCCCCGGCGGGGCTCCGATCAGGGCCCGCTCGGCGGCCTTCTGAACCCGCAGGTCGAACGTGGTGTGGATCGTCCTCGTCGGGTGCCCGCCGAACACCTTCAGGCGTTGCGGCGGGGCGCTCCCCTGTTGCACCTCGACGGCCCAGGAGGAGGTCTCGCCGTCCGAGTCGTCGTCTCCGCTGTCTCCGTAGGTGTCGTCCAGGGCGCTCACGTAGGGGTCGAGCGAGCCGCCGGGCAGCGAGGAGCCGTCGGCCGCGACGAACGCGACGGCGGGTGCCTTGACGTTCCGGAGGGTCCAGGAGGTGCTCTCGTCCTTCAGTCCCGGGTAGAGGGTGCCGGGTGTCCATTGGACGCGCCACCGGTGTCCGTGTCTCCGCAGGAGGAGCGTCGAGCGGAACGTCCAGTCGCCGTGCCCGGCGAGGTTCCGCGTGACCGTGAAGTCGGCGCGCGCGCTGTCCGTGCCCGTCCGGACGACCGGGTCGGGTGCGAGCGCGACCGACATCACCGAGAGGCCGCTGGTCAGGTCCTTGTGCCAGGCGACGAACCCGTCGGGCGCGTGGGCGACCAGGCCGCGCATCCGCGACAGGTCTCCGTTCGACCAGGCCGCGAAGTAGGACGCCGCGGTCTTCTCGGGCCCTCCCGCGTCCCGGCGCGTCAGCGCCCACGCCTCGCACCCGCCCGCGCCGAGCACGAGCACGAGCACCCCCGCGAGACAGCCGATACCCCGTCCGCCCACCGCGCCTCCCCGCATACCGGTCCAGAACCGGATGATCGCGAGTAAAAGATCACATTTCAAGGGTCAATTCGCCCGTCAGTCCGTAGGATCGGGCGTCGTCATGGCCGCCGTCGGGTCGGCGGCCGTCCCCCGAAAGGTTCATCGCCCTTGCGACGATTCGCGCGCACGGCGGCTCTGCCCGCCGTCGCCCTAGCCCTCGGCGCGGTCCAGGCCGCGCCCGCGCGGGCGGCGGCCGGCCCGCCCCCTGCCACCTCCCCGGCGCGGACCGGGACCCCCCAGGCCGGAGACCTGAACGGCGCCGCCACGTCCCAGCCCGTCTACCTGCTGCACGGGCTCGAGCTGCGCGGCGGCACCGACTGCTCCTCGACCTGGAAGGAGGCGATCCCCCAGCTCCGCGCGGCCGGGTTCACCGGCCCGCTCATCACATGGGGCCACTACTCCCACGACACGCACTGCACCCGGCACATCGGCGGCACGGTGAACACCCCCGTCCAGGAGCTCGGCCGCCGCTTCGCCTGGGACGTCTACCAGCGCTACTCCCGGCACGGCGTCCCCGTCCGGGTCGCGGCGCACTCGATGGGCGGCCTCGTCGTCGCGACGGCGCTCGCGGGCGTGCGGTCCCAGCCGCACGGGTCCGGATCGTGGCCGCCGTACCTGCTGGTCAAGGACGTGGTGACGCTGAGCACCCCGTTCCGCGGCATCGCCGGGAAGTGCTCCACGAAGGTCCGGCAGTGCCGTGACCTGAAGCCCGGCAGCGCGCTGCTGGAGTGGCTCGCCAAGCAGTCCCTCCAGGGCCGCGGCGGGACGGACTGGACGCTCGTCTCGGCGGCCACCGACGCCCGCGTCCCGTTCCGGTCGGCGCTCGCCGCGACCGCGAAGCACAAGGTCTACTACCAGTCCGGGCAGGGCATCACGCACTACAACCTGCACCACCTGGACAGCGGTCACTCCTGGCGGATCCGCTACACCGACAACGGCGGCGCGTCCTACAAGACGACCAAGAGCGGGGTGTCCCCGCTCCGGTACACGGCCCTGGCACTGACCAGTTCCTCGCGCTGACCCGCACCCGCGCACCGAGCACCGCTCACCGCGCGCACGCGCGGCACCCGCTGACCGCACACCCTCACACAGCGGTGCCGCGAATGCTCAGGAGTGCGCGGTGAGCAGGAAGTCCAGACGGGCCGCCTGAACCTCCCAGCGCCATTCGCGCTCGACCCAGGCCCGGCCCTTGTCGCCCATCGTGCGTGCGCGCGGTAGGTCACGCAGCAGGTCCATGAGCGCCTCGGCGATCGCCCTCACGGAACGTCCCGGGACCACCGTCCCGGTCTCTCCGTCAAGGACGGCGTCGGGCGCTCCCCCTGAGTCCCCCGCCACGACGGGGAGCCCTGTGGCGGACGCCTCCAGGTACACGATCCCGAGCCCCTCGACGTCCAGGCCGCGGCGGCGCGTCCGGCAGGGCATCGCGAACACGTCACCGGCGTCGTAGTGAGCGGGCAGCTCCTCCCACGGGACACTTCCGGTGAACACCACCGAGCCCGACACGCCCAGTTCGCCGGCGAGGCGGATGAGGTCCGCCCGGTAGGGACCGCCTCCGACCAGCAGCAACGCCGCGTCCGGGACGGCCCGGAGCACGTGCGGCCACGCGTGGATCAGCGCGTCCTGGCCCTTGCGCGGCACCAGCCGCGACACGCACACCACGACCGGACGGTCCGTCAGGCCGAGCCGCGCGCGCACCTCGTCGCCGCCGCTCCCCGCGTGGAACACCGACTCGTCCACGCCCGGGGCGAGCCGGGCCATCCGCCGGACGGCCGCCGGGGACAGCGCCCGCGCCATCCGCGTCCGCGTGTACTCGCCCAGGTAGGTGAGCACGTCCACGCCGTCCCCGATGCGCCGGAGCAGGCCGCGTGTGCCCGGCAGCGACGCCCAGCCCGCCTCGTGCCCGTGCGTGATCCCCACGATCCGCCCGGCCCCCGCCCGGCGCAACGCCGGAGCGAGCAGGCCCAGCGGGGCGGACGCGCCGAACAGCACCGAATCGCAGCCCTCGGAACGCAGCAGGTCCACGGCGCGCCGCTCGACGTCCACGTCCGGCAGCATCAGCGACGTCGGATGCCGGACGACCGGGAACGGCTGCGCCGCGTCGAACTCCGCCGCGCCCCGCCACGCGGGCGCGTAGACGACGACCGAACCCGGCGGACGCCGCAGCGTCAGCCCGTGCACGAACGCCTGGATGCCGCCCGGACGGGGCGGAAAGTCATTGGTCACGACAAGGGTCCTGGACATCACCGCCAGGATTTCACGCCCTCCCCGCACACACGGATCCGCCCCGGCCAGGCCCTGAACGGCCCGGCCGGGGCGGATCCCCCGAACCCTTCCTAGGCGTCCTTCTGCGGGAAGGGCACGACCGTCACCACCATCCGGCAGCGCCAGTCACGCCCGCGCGGCGGGCAGTTCGTCCGCGGCACCGACGACACGACCCGGTTCCACAACCTCCCGGGACACCGGGCCACCACCGTGTACTCGATGATCGCCGACTGGCCGGGCCGCAGCGTGCCCGTCCAGTGCAGCACCGGACGCTCGAACCTCACGTGCCCGCGCGTCGCCCTGGGCCTCTCGACCAGCCGCGCCCGCCTCAGGACGGCCCGCAGGTCGTCCCTGAACGACGCGTCCCTCAGCGTTCCGTCGCCGGTGTTCTCCACCTTGATCCGGTAGACCACCCGCTGACCGGGCCGGACGTAGCTCCGGTTCGCCCACTTGGTGATCGTGAGGCGGCCGTGGCGCGACGGCGGCGGCGGCTTCGGAGGCTTCTTCTCCTCGACCTCGACGACCGTCCCGCACGGCGGCTCACCACCGCCGCTCTCACAGTTGCCGAGCCCCGAGACGGCGTTCCGCATGTGGCCGTCGCCGCCCTTGGCCGCCCGCACCGTGTAGGTGATCACGGCCTCCTGGTCGGGGTCGAGCGAGCCCGTCCACTCCAGGTTCGAACCGCTGAGCGTCACCGAACCGATCGTCGCGCTCGGCGTGCCGACCAGCACACCATCGTCCAGGACGCCCGCCAGATCGTCGGTCAGACGCCCGTCGACCAGCGGCCCCGCGCCCGCGTTCCGCACCCGGATCGTGAACGTGACCTCGTCACCCGGACGCACCCGCTCCTTCGAGGCCGTCTTCTCGACCACGGGGTTCGGAGGCGGCGGCGGAGGCTGCTCCTCGACGGTCACGACCGTCCCGCACGGAGGCTCCCCGCCACCGTTCAGGCAGTTGCCGAGCCCGGAGACGGCGTTCCGCATCTGACCGTCGCCGCCCTTGGCCGCCCGCACCGTGTAGGTGATCACGGCCTGCTGGCCGGGGTCGAGCGACCCCGTCCACTCCAGGTTCGACCCGCTGAGCGTCACCGATCCGATCGTCGCGCTCGGCGTGCCGACCAGCACACCGTCATCCAGGACGCCCGACAGATCGTCGGTCAGGTGGCCATTGACCAGCGGCCCTTCGCCCTCGTTCGTCACCTTGATCGTGTAGGTGACCTCGTCACCCACCTGGACGCTGTCGGCCGAGGCCGTCTTCTCGATCACCGGGTTCGGTTCGGGCGGAGGCGGTACCTCCTCGACGGTGACGTCCGTCGAGCACGGCGGCTCCCCGGCCCGGGTCAGGCAGTTGCCGAGCCCGGAGACCACGTTCCGCATCTGACCGTCGCCGCCCGCCTGGGCCTTCACCGTGTAGGTGATCACGGTCTCCTGGCCGGGATCCAGCGACCCCGTCCACTCCAGGTTCGACCCGCTGACGGAGACCGTCCCGATCGTGGCGCTCGGCGTCCCGACCAGCACACCATCGTCCAGGACGCCGGACAGATCGTCGGTGAGGTGCCCGTTGACGAGCGGCCCTTCGCCTTCGTTCCGCACCCGGATCGTGAACGTGACGTCGTGACCAGGCTGGACGGTGTTCACCGAGGCGGACTTCTCCACCACCGGGTTCGGCTCGGGCGGCGGAGGCGGCTCCTCCACCGTCACGTCCGTCCCACACGGAGGCTCTCCCCCGGACTCCAGACAGTTGCCGAGCCCCGAGACCACGTTCCGCATGTGGCCATCGCCGCCCGACTCCGCACGGACCGTGTACGTGATCACAGTCTCCTGGCCGGGGTCGAGTGAGCCCGTCCACACCAGGTTCGAACCGCTCAGCGTCACCGACCCGACCGTGGCGCTCGGCGTGCCGACCAGCACACCGTCATCCAGGACGCCGGACAGGTCATCGGTCAGCTGCCCGTTGACGAGCGGCCCTTCACCCTCGTTCCGCACCTTGACGGTGAAGGTGACCTCATTCCCCACCTGGACGGTGTTCACCGAGGCGGACTTCTCCACCACGGGGTTCGGCTCAGGCGGAGGCGGCGGCTCTTCAACGATGACGTCCGTCCCGCACGGGGGCTCCCCACCCGCGTTCAGGCAGTTGCCGAGACCGGAGACCACGTTTCGCATGTGACCGTCGCCCCCCTGCTCCGCGCGCACGGTGTAGGTGATCACGGCCTCCTGGCCGGGGTTAAGTGACCCCGTCCACACGAGATCCGAACCACTCAACGCCACCGAACCGACCGTCGCACTAGGCGTGCCGACCAGCACACCATCGTCCAGAACGGCGGACAGATCGTCCGTCAGCTGCCCGTTGACCAGCGGGCCTTCACCCTCGTTCCGCACCCGGACCGTGAACGTGACCTCATCGCCCAGCTGGACACTGTTCGCTGAGGCGGACTTCTCGATCACCGGGTTCGGCTCAGGCGGCGGAGGCGGCTCCTCGACCGTGACGTCCGTCCCGCACGGCGGCTCTCCCCCGGCGTTCAGGCAGTTACCGAGCCCCGAGACCACGTTCCGCATGTGACCGTCGCCGCCCGACTCCGCACGCACGGTGTACGTGATCACGGCCTCCTGGCCAGGATCGAGCGACCCCGTCCACACCAGATCCGAACCACTCAACGCCACCGAACCCACCGTCGCGCTCGGCGTACCGACGAGCACACCATCGTCGAGGACGGCGGATAGATCGTCCGTCAGCTGACCATCGACCAGCGGGCCCTCGCCCTCGTTCCGCACCTTGACGGTGAAGGTGACCTCATCGCCCACCTGGACGGTGTTGGCCGAGGCCGACTTCTCGATCACCGGGTTCGGAGTGAGCGGAGGTGGTTCCTCCACGGTGACGTCCGTCCCACACGGAGGTTCCCCTCCTGCGTTCAGGCAGTTCCCCAGGCCCGAGACGACGTTCCGCATGCGGCCGTCACCACCGGGCTCCGCGCGCACCGTGTAGGTGATCACGGCCTCCTGGCCAGGATCGAGCGACCCCGTCCACACCAGATCCGAACCACTCAACGCCACCGAACCCACCGTCGCACTCGGCGTACCGACCAGCACACCATCGTCCAGAACGGCGGACAGATCGTCCGTCAGCTGGCCGTTGACGAGCGGTCCTTGTCCTTCGTTCCGCACCTTGACGGTGAAGGTGACCTCGTCACCGAGCTGGACGGTGTTGGCCGAGGCGGACTTCTCGATCACCGGGTTCGGCTCGGGCGGAGGCGGCGGCTCCTCAACAGTGACGTCCGTCCCGCACGGCGGCTCTCCCCCGGCGTTCAGGCAGTTACCGAGCCCGGAGACGACGTTCCGCATGTGACCGTCGCCGCCCGACTCCGCACGCACCGTGTACGTGATCACAGCCTCCTGGCCAGGATCGAGCGACCCCGTCCAGACGAGATCCGAACCACTCAACGTCACCGAACCGACCGTCGTGCTCGGCGTACCGACCAGCACACCGTCATCCAGGACGCCGGACAGGTCATCCGTCAGCTGACCATTGACCAGCGGGCCCTCGCCCTCGTTCCGCACCCGGACCGTGAACGTGACCTCGTCCCCCACCTGGACGGTGTTGGCCGAAGCGGACTTCTCGATCACCGGGTTCGGCTCAGGCGGAGGCGGCGGCTCCTCGACGATGACGTCCGTCCCACACGGAGGCTCCCCACCCGCGTTCAGACAGTTACCGAGCCCCGAGACCACATTCCGCATGTGACCGTCGCCGCCCTGCTCCGCACGCACCGTGTACGTGATCACAGCCTCCTGGCCAGGATCGAGCGACCCCGTCCAGACGAGATCCGAACCACTCAACGCCACCGAACCCACCGTCGCACTCGGCGTACCGACCAGCACACCATCGTCCAGAACAGCGGACAGATCGTCCGTCAGCTGACCATTGACCAGCGGGCCCTCACCCTCGTTCCGCACCCGGACCGTGAACGTCACCTCATCGCCCAGCTGAACGCTGGCAGCGGAAGCGGACTTCTCGATCACAGGGTTCGGCTCAGGCGGCGGAGGCGGCTCTTCGACCGTCACGTCCGTCCCGCAGGGCGGTTCCCCACCCGCGTTCAGGCAGTTCCCCAGGCCGGAGACCACGTTCCGCATGTGGCCGTCGCCGCCCGACTCCGCGCGCACGGTGTAGGTGATCACGGTTTCCTGGCCGGGATCCAACGACCCCGTCCACACCAGATCCGAACCACTCAACGTCACCGAACCGACCGTCGCGCTGGGCGTGCCGACCAGCACACCGTCATCAAGAACAGCGGACAGATCGTCGGTCAACTGGCCATCGACCAGCGGGCCCTCACCCTCGTTCCGCACCCGGACCGTGAACGTCACCTCATCGCCCACCTGGACGCTGCTGGCTGAAGCCGACTTCTCGATCACAGGGTTCGGCTCAGGCGGCGGAGGCGGCTCCTCGACCGTGACATCCGTCCCGCACGGAGGCTCGCCGCCGCCGTTGAGGCAGTTGCCGAGCCCCGAGACCGAGTTCCGCAGGTGGCCGTTGCCACCGCGTTCCGCGCGGACCGTGTAGGTGATCACGGCCTCCTGGCCAGGATCCAGGGACCCCGTCCACTCCAGGTTCGCTCCGCTCAGCGTCACGGAACCGACCGTCGCGCTCGGCGTGCCGACCAGGACCGCGTCGTCCAGGACGTCCGTCAGGTCATCGGTGAAGTGGCCGTCGACCAGCGGGCCCTGCCCCTCGTTCGTGACCTTCACGGTGTAGGTGACCTCGTCGCCGGGGTTCACCTGGGAGACCGAGGCGGTCTTCTGGACCACAGGATTCGGAGGCGGCGGAGGCTGCTCCACGACGGTGACGTCCGTCCCGCACGGGGGCTGGCCGCCGCCGTTCAGGCAGTTGCCCAGGCCGGACACCGAGTTCCGCAGGTGACCGTCGCCGCCCGCGTGGGCCCTGACCGTGTAGGTGATCACAGCCTCCTGGCCGGGATCCAGCGATCCCGTCCACTCCAGCTTCGAACCGCTGACCGTGGCCGTTCCGATCGTGGCGTTCGGCGTGCCGACCAGGTCCGCGTCGTCCAGGACGTCGGTCAGGTCGTCGGTGAAGTGCCCGTCGACCAGCGGCCCGGCGCCCTCGTTGATCACACGCACCGTGTAGGTGACCTCGTCGCCCACATCCACCTGGGACACCGAGGCGGTCTTGGTGACCACGGGGTTCGGCGGCGGTGGCGGCTCCTCCACGATGTCGACGGTCGTCCCGCAGGGCGGCGCGCCGCCCGCGTCCATGCAGTTGCCGAGGCCCGAGACGGCGTTGACCATCGTGCGGTCGCCGCCGGTGCGGGTCCTCACCGTGTAGGTGATCACGGCGTCCTGGCCGGGGTCGAGCGACCCCGTCCATTCCAGTTGCGTGCCGTTGAGCGTCACCGTCCCGATCGTGGCGTTCGGCGTTCCGACCAGGTCCGCATCGTCCAGGACGCCGGTCAGGTCGTCGGTGAAGTGCCCGTCGACGAGGGGTCCGTTCCCCTGGTTGTGCACCCGGATCGTGTACGTGACCTCGTCACCGAGCTTCACCCGGTCGGTCGAGGCGGTCTTCTCGATCACGGGATCCGGCACGGGGGCGGGCGGTTCGGTCGGCACGGACACCTCGGACGGCTCGGACTCCACGACGGCGCCCGAGGCGTCCGTGCCGCTCGCGGTCGCCGCGTTGTCGAAGTGCCCGGCCGCGGCGTCCGCCGCCGTGATGGTGTGCGTCCCGGTACAGGTCATCGAGGCCGTCGGCTCGCCCATGGCGCCCAGCGTGGTGCGCGGGCATGTGATGCCCGAGACCTTCGGGTCGGTCACGGTCACATTGCTGAGGGGCCCGGCGCCGGTGTTGGTGACGACGAAGTGGTAGGGGACGACGTCGCCGACGTGGTACACCGGCGGCTGCGGCGTGCTCCGGTCCACCTGCTTGACGATGTTGAGCGCGCCCAGCGGCTCCGCCGACTTCACGCTGACCAGGCGGATCAGGTGGACGTCGGTGGCCGAGCCGGTGGACGCCGTGAACCCGAACTTGTACGTGCGCGGCGCGTCCTCGGGCATCTGCTTGCTCAGCACCGGGACGAACCCGTTGCCGTCGTGGAAGTCGATCTCCACCGTGACGATCGGCCGGACGGACGCCGAGACCACGACGTGGACGGTCCGCTTGGCGGCCTCGGTGTCGGTGCCGTCCTCGTGCAGCCTGCCCGGGAGGGTGCTGCCGAAGAGCTTGTTGCCGTCGGGGTCGGTGCCGATCTGCGTGGTCGTGCCCGTCCCCGCGAGGTAGCAGTAGTGGTCCAGGTCGTGGCCCGGGCCGCGCAGCGTCACGTTGTTCGGCGGACGGTCGTACACCTGGAACTCGCCGGGCGACCGCTGGTCCTCCGGGCACTCGGTGCCGCGGCCCTCGAAGTCCACGGCGTAGTTCCCGTACGTGTCGAGGCCGAGGCCGAGGTAGCCGTGGTCGACGCCGGGCGTGTCCGAGCGCTGGGCGTAGCCGAGGCTGCCGCCGAAGGCGCCGGTCTGCGTCAGCTCGCCCGCGCCGTCGGTGAGGAAGAACGCGATCCCGTCGCCGCCGCCCTCGATCCCGCCGTACTGGTACTGCTCGAAGGTGACGTCGAGACCGCCGTTGGCGGGCAGCGGGCGGTTGTAGACGACGCCGCCCGTCCGCGCCCCGCTGGCGTCGGTGAGCTGCAGGTATCCGGGGACCTGGCCGATCGGCGGCACGGGCCCGTACTGGTGCTCGGAGCACGTGCCGAGCGGGTGCGCCCCCGGCCCCGTGGTGTCGGGACCGGACGGTGCGCCGGTCAGGCAGGCGTCGTTGAGCGCCAGGAACCCGGGGTCCTGGACGGTCGCGCCCTCGAAGGTCTCGTTCAGCAGGTCCGATCCACCCGCCGCCAGCGCCCTGGCCGCGTGTGCCGCCTGGGCGGACGCGGGACCGGACGCGACGGGCGGCACGAAGAGCGAGGCCGCCACGACGAGCAACGCGGCGGACGCCGTCGTCCACGATTTCATGATCGGTTCCTGCTCGCGCGCGGGTGATCAGGATCCCGAGGGTGCGCCACGGATCGGTCAAGCGCCCGAAGACCATGGCAGACGAGTCACCCCAAGCCCGGCAAAGCACCCCGGGGTCGCGGCGAGGAGGGGCAACCTACCGGACGCGCACCGCACAACGGCGGCATGGACACGGCAAAAAGCGGCGAGGCCCGCCCCCGGAGATCCGGGGACGGGCCTCGCCCGTGGCAACCTGCTGGTGTCAGTGACCGAGCTGCTTGGGGCCCGAGCCGCTGCCGACCGCGTGGTCGTCGTCGTGCCCGTGCTCCTCGCCGTGCTCCTCGACCGGAATGTCGTCGAAGGTCATGGCGCGCTGCAGCCGCGAGCGCAGGTGGCCCATCGGGCCCTTCTGGCTCGGGGCCGGGATGCCGTTCGCGTCGGTGGCCGGAGCCTCCGGACGGGCGTTCTCCTTGGAGAGGATCTTGATGAGCTCCTCTTCACGGGCCGGCTCGTGCTTCTCGCTGAAGCCGCCGTCCGGGGCCATCACGATGATGCCCGCCTCGACGCCGTGTCCCGCGATCGCCGCGTCCTTGCGCTGGAGACCCAGGCAGATCCGCTTGGTGATGATGTAGGCGATGACCGGGCCGATGAAGATCGCGAACCGGAAGAACCAGGTCGTCCCGAACAGGGAGACGTGGAACTTGTCGGCCAGCACGTCGTTCGCGCCCGCCAGCCACAGCAGACCGTAGAAGGTCACGGCCGCGATGCCGATCGAGGTGCGGACCGGGGCGTTGCGCGGCCGGTCGTTGATGTCGTGCCGGCGCTTGTCACCGGTGATCCACTGCTCGATGAACGGCCAGGCCATCGCCCCGCCGAACACGATGCCGAGCGGCACCAGCGCCGGGATCAGCACGTTCATGCTGATCGTGTGACCCGCGATCACCCACTCGGTGCCCTGGCCGGGCATCAGGCGCAGCGCGCCCTCGAGGACGCCCATGTACCAGTCGGGCTGGGAGCCCGACGAGATCGCGCCCGGGTCGTACGGCCCGAACAGCCAGATCGGGTTGATCTGGGCGAACGCGCCGAGCAGCGCCACCACACCGAACGTGAACAGGAAGTAGGCGCCCGTCTTGGCCATGAAGACCGGGTAGAACGGGTAGCCGTAGACCTGCTCGTTGCTCTGGTTCTTGGACGGCATCGCGGTGTGCTTCTGGTGCCACATGATCATCATGTGCGCGGTCACCAGACCCAGGATCACGCCCGGGATCAGCAGGATGTGCAGGCTGTACAGGCGCGGGATGAGGTCACCGTTGTCGCCCGTCGGGAACTCACCGCCGAACAGGAACATGTAGATGTACGTGCCGACCAGCGGGATCGACTCCGTCACACCCTGGGTGATGCGCAGGCCCGTGCCGGAGAGCAGGTCGTCCGGCAGCGAGTAGCCGAACAGGCCCTCGAGCATGCCCAGGATGAACATGTTGATGCCGATGAGCCAGTTCAGCTCGCGCGGCTTGCGGTACGCGCCGGTGAAGAACACCCGCAGCATGTGCGCCAGGATCGACGCCATGAACAGCACCGCGGCCCAGTGGTGGATCTGCCGCATGAGCAGACCGCCGCGCACGTCGAAGCTGATGTGCAGGGCCGAGCTGTACGCGTCCGACATCTGTACACCCTTGAGCTTGGTGTACGAGCCGTTGTAGACGACCTCCTCCATGCTCGGGTGGAACCAGAGCGTGAGGAAGGTGCCGGTCAGCAGCAGGATGATGAACGAGTACAGGGCGATCTCGCCCAGCATGAACGACCAGTGGTCCGGAAAGACCTTCTTCACGTTCCGCTGGAAGAAGTTGGTCGAACCGAGCCGCTCGTCGAGGAAGTTCAGCGGTCCGGAGACCGCCTTCGGGGCACTTGCGTCGCTCATCCGCGCTCCCAGAAGCTCGGACCGATCGGCTCGGGGAAGTCGTCGGTGGCGATGAGGTAACCGTCCTCCACGCCCAGCGGAAGCTGCGGCAGCGGACGGTGGGCCGGGCCGAAGACGACCTTCGCGCCGTCGGTGGCGTCGAACGTCGACTGGTGGCACGGGCACAGGATGTGGTGCGTGGTCTGCTCGTACAGCGCCGCCGGGCAGCCCACATGCGTGCAGATCTTGGAGTACGCCACGACCCCGTTGACGTGCCAGTTCTCACGGCCCTTGACCGGCTTGAACTGCTCGGCCGGGACGTTGATCAGGATGGTGACGGCCTTGGCGATCTCGTTGGCCGCCTCGGGCGCCTCCTCGATCCCCTCGGGCAGCACGGTGATCATGCCGCCGGGCGAGTTGAAGTCGGAGACCTTCAGCGGCGCGTTGGTGCCGTCCACCACCAGGCGGACGCCCTGCTTGCCCTCGGCCTTGGCCTTCTTCACGGCCTCGCCCCAGAAGGTGGAGCGGAGGCGCTTCTCCGGCAGCGGGCCCAGGTCGCGCAGCAGCACCAGCGGCGCGAGGCCGAGGGGCGCCGCGGCGAGCAGCAGCGTGCGGCGCAGCAGCGGCCGCTTGGTGATGCCGCTGTCCTCGGCACCTTCCAGGAAGTCGGCCTCGAACGCCGCGCGCGTGTCCGCGGGCGACGCCATCTCGTGGCGCTCCTGGATGATCGGCTTGCTGGTCATCAGGCGGCGCACCCAGATGGTGACGCCGAACGCCATGGCCAGCATGGCGAGCGCCAGCGTTCCGCCGAGCCACAGGTTGGACTCGCGGGCGCGGACGACGCCGTGCATGCCGCCGTTACGGCCGCTCCAGCCGATGTAGTAGGCGATGAAGCCCACGCTGGCGGCGAACGCCAGCACGAAGAAGGCCGCGACGACGCGCTCGGCGTTCTTCGCGGACTTCTCGTCCAGCTCGGTGGCCGGGCCCGCCGGGGGCTTGGCGCCCTCGCCGTCCTTGGCCAGCAGGGACTCGCCCTTCGCCGGCGACGGCGTGCCCACCACCCGGCCGGTCCCGCCGTCCTCGCGCGGCTCCGGAGAGCCCGCGGTGTGCTTGTTGTCGCTCATGACTTCTTCAGCTTCTTCGGCTTCTTCGCGGTGATCCACATGGCCGCCAGCACCATCAGGCCGACGCCGATCAGCCAGCCGGCCAGGCCCTCGGACACCGGTCCGATGCGGCCGAGGCCGTTGCCGCCCGGGTTGGGCTCGTCACGGCTCTGCACCAGGTAGGCGATGATCGCCTGCTTGTCCTGCGGGGTCAGCGTGGTGTCGTTGAACACCGGCATCGCCTGCGGACCGGTCAGCATCGCCTCGTACATCTGGGTCGGCGTGACGTCCTTCGGAGCCAGCGGCGGGGCGTACTTGCCGCCGGTCAGCGCGCCGCCCTGCCCGGTGAAGTTGTGGCACTGGGCGCAGTTGGTGCGGAAGAGCTTGCCGCCGAGCGCGACGTCGCCCTTGGTCGGGTCGACCTGGTCGGACGTCGGGATGGACGGTCCGCCGCCCAGCTGGGCGATGTACCCGCTCAGGTCGCGGATGTTCTTCTCGGCCGCGGCCTTCTGCTTCTCGGCGGCCTCACGCTTCTCCGGCTCCTTGTAGTCCGTCTTGAGCTCGGTGTCGAAGAGCGGGATCGGCTTCTTGCGCGGCATCTGCGCGCCAGGGTTCATCGCGGGCATGCGGCCCGTGCTGACCTGGAAGTCGACGGATGCGGCGCCCACGCCCAGCAGGCTCGGCGCGATCGGCTTGCCCTTGGCGTCCTTGGTGCCCTCGGCGTTGAGGCCGTGGCAGCTGGCGCAGTTCTGGTTGAAGAGCTGCCTGCCGTTGGCGAGGTCGGCCTGGGCGTCGGCGGTTCCCGCCGCCTCGGCGCGGTCGGTCTTCGGCGAGAAGCCGGCGTAGAGGCCGGCGATCGCCGCGAGGGCCGCCAGCACGACGGCGTAGCCCGCCCACGGGCGCCGTCGCCATGCGGTGATCCTTTTCACGGAAATCCCCGTTCGGGTCTTGTCGTCGTTGGAGGTCGGACGGATCACTTCAGGTCGAGCAGGTAGATCGTCGCGAACAGGCCGATCCAGACCACGTCCACAAAGTGCCAGTAGTAGGACACGACGATCGCGCTCGTCGCCTGCTCATGGGTCCAGCGCTTGGCGGCGTAGGTGCGTCCCAGTACGAAGAGGAACGCGATGAGGCCGCCGGTCACGTGCAGACCGTGGAACCCGGTGGTCAGGTAGAAGACCGATCCGTAGGCCGAGGACGACAGCGTCAGGCCGTCCTTGGTGACCAGGTTCGTGTACTCGAAGAGCTGACCCGCCACGAAGTAGGCGCCCATGAGGAGCGAGAGGACGTACCACTCGCGCAGGCCCCACTGGCGGAAGTTGAGCAGGCCGCCGGTGCGTCCGACCTTGCCGGCCTCGGCCTTGAACACGCCCATCTGGCATGTCACCGAGGACAGCACCAGGACGGTCGTGTTGAACGCCGACAGCGGCAGGTCCAGCTGAGCGCCGGGCCAGGAGTCGTGACCGTGCTGGCCGATCGTCACGGAGCGGATCGTGAAGTACATCGCGAACAGGGCCGCGAAGAACATCAGCTCGGACGACAGCCAAACGATCGTCCCCACGCTGACCAAGTTGGGACGGTTCGCCCGAGCGTGAGGTGTTGTCTCTATCGCGGATGCTGTTGCCACGGGCAGCATTATTACGTCACCCGTTCAGTGACTGACGCATGACCCCCCTTCTGGAGTTCCCGAACGTGTCCCCGAACCCGTCACACTCCGCGCGCCTCATCCCCGCAAAGCCCTATTCAGCAGGGGTTTTCGCGTGGTCAGGCGGTCCAGGGGCCCGCCCTCTCGTGCCCGCCGCGCCGAACCGGTAGCCTTGCCTGCCATGAGCGACGCCCCGGAGGGTCCGATGAAGGTTCTCGTCTACAGCGACGACGCGAACACGCGCGAGCAGATCCGGCTCGCCATCGGACGCAGGCCCGCCGCCGACCTCCCGGTGGTGGAGTTCGTCGAGATCGCCACCCAGCCCGCCGTGGTGGAACGGCTCGACCGGGGCGACATCGACGTCGTGGTGGTGGACGGCGAGGCGCGCCCGGCGGGCGGCCTCGGCGTGGCCCGGCAGGCCAAGGACGAGGTCTTCGACTGCCCGCCGATCCTGGCGATCATCGCGCGCCGGGACGACGGCTGGCTGGCGACCTGGTCGCGCGCCGACGCCGTCGTGAGCCTGCCGCTCGACCCGATGGCGGTGGCCAAGGCCGTCGCCGACCTGATGCGCTGGCGGGCCGACAACCGCCTTCCCGCACTGTAAGCACCGACTCGCCGGGGAGGCGGGGGATCTTCCGTCCCCCGGCCCCGACCCGGCCGGAACGGGCGGGAACCCACCGGCCACCCCGCAGGACCCGAACCTGGGGGAACCCATGGACGCCCGTACCAGCGCCCACGCCGACCCGTCCGGCGGCTCCGCCGAAGACTCCGCGGCCGGCGCACCCACGCCCGCACCCGCTCGAGACGCCTCCGGCGCCGCGCCCGCTCCGGGCATGCCCGCTCCCGGCCCGCCCGGAGGGGTGTCCGGCCCGATCGGAGGCGCGTCCGGCGGGGCGGTCACGTCGTGGCCCGCGCTCCTGAACACGCTCCTGGACGGCGTGTCGCTCTCCAGCGCCGAGACGGCCTGGGCGATGGACCAGATCATGTCCGGCGAGGCCACCGACGTGCAGATCGCCGGGTTCGCCATCGCGCTGCGCGCCAAGGGCGAGACCGTCGACGAGGTCGCCGGGCTCGCCGAGGGCATGCTGGCGCACGCCACGAAGATCCACGTGCCGGGACGGTTCGCCGACCTGGTCGGGACCGGCGGCGACCGGGCGCACACCGTGAACATCTCGACGATGGCGGCCATGGTGGCCGCGGCGGCCGGAGTCAAGGTCGTCAAGCACGGCAACCGGGCCGCCTCGTCGTCCTGCGGCGCGGCCGACCTGCTCGAGGGGCTCGGGGTCGCGATCGACCTGTCCCCGGCGGCGGCCGCGCGGGTCGCCGAGGAGGTCGGGATCACCTTCTGCTTCGCGCCCCTGTACCACCCGGCCCTGCGGTACGCGGCCCGGACGCGCAGCGAGCTGCGGACGCCGACCGTGTTCAACTTCCTGGGACCGCTGACGAACCCGGCCCGTCCGACCAGCCAGGCCGTCGGGGTCTTCCACCCCCGGATGGCGCCGGTCATGGCCGGGGTGTTCGCCTCGCGCGGCTGCTCGTCCCTGGTGTTCCGGGGCGACGACGGGCTGGACGAGCTGACCACCACGGGCACCTCGGCGGTGTGGGTGGTGCGGGACGGCGCGGTCACCGAGACCGTGTTCGACCCGGCGGACCTGGGCATCCCCCCGGCGCGTCCGGAGGACCTGCGGGGCGCGGACGCCGCCTACAACGGGAAGGTCGCGCGGCGCGTCCTGGCGGGCGAGACGGGACCGGTGCGGGACATGGTCCTGCTGAACGCGGCGGCGCTCATCGCCGCCTACGAGGGCGCTCCGGCGCCCGCGGAGCTCACCGGGACGCTCGCGGCCGCGTTCGGGCGCGCCGCCGAGGCCGTGGACTCGGGGGCCGCGTCCGCGCTCCTGGAGCGCTGGGTGGAGGTCTCCAGCGCCGCGCGCTGATCATCACGGAACCGGCCCGCGGCCCCTCGGAGGAGGGGCGGCGGGCCGGTGTCATGTCGTGGCAGGGCTCGGCCGGTGTGGGGGCCCGGTCAGCGTGGGGTCACTCGGCGTGGGGTCACTCGGCGTCGGGGAGGCCCAGGGAGAAGGCGACCTCGAGGTCGTGCTGCGAGTAGGTGCGGAAGGCGATGTGCGTCTCGGTGTCGCGGACGCCCTTGACCTTGTTCAGCCGTCCGGGGATCACGTCGTTCAGGTCGTCGTGCCGCCGGACGCGGACCATGGCCACCAGGTCGTAGCCGCCGGTGATCGAGTAGACCTCGCTGACCCCGTCCAGGGCGGCGATCTCCTCGGCCGCCTCGTGGACGCGATCCACGTCGGTCTTGATGAACACGAGCGCGGTGACCACAGATCCTCCCGAAACGTCTGTACCTCCTGAGCCTATCGAGTGTCCGGGCCGGGGCCGGTCGGCGCCCGGCCCGGAGCGTTCAGCGGGTGAGCAGCGCGGCGAGGGCCCCGGCGGCGTCCGGATGCCGTCCGAGCAGCTCGGACGCGGCGGAGGACGCGGACGCCGGGCCCGCGGGGGCGGCCTGCCAGACCGGGTCCAGGCCGAACAGGGCGGCCGCCGCGTCGCACGCGGCCGGATGCGCGGCCAGGAGCTCCGCCACCGGCCCGGACGGGGCGGAGGGCACCCCGGCCCGGCTGTCGGGCTCCCGGGGCCGGACGGCCTCCCAGGGCGGCGTCCAGGCGTCCAGGGCCGGGAGGGAGCCCGGGAAGGTGCGCCCTGCCTCGCGGGTGAGCACCGGGACCAGCTCCGCCGCGTGCTCACGGAGCGTCATGACCAGGCGGGGCAGCCACGGCAGGAGGAGGTGGTCCGGCAGGCTCCCGAACGCCTTCGACATCACCTCCACCACGAACGGCGCGAACGTCGGGACCGGCTCCAGCGCGTGCACGAACCCGCTCAGATAGTGCGGGAAGGCGGGCACGACCAGCGGGTTCCCCAGCATCTCGTCACAGCGTTCCCGCAGGTCAGAGCGGCTGAGCACGCCGAGCTGGACCCGCGCCGCCCACAGCAGCGCCACCTTCGCCGGAGCCTCCGGATGCGACTGCGCGACCGCGATCTCCAGCTGGGCGTGGTCGCAGCCGAGCGACAGCGCCAGGCTCTCCATCCCGAACAGGAAGCCGAGCATCGCCGCGACCTGCCGCACGCCCGTCTCGTCCTCGGTGAACGCCGTCGGCAGCAGGGTGCAGTAGTGCGCGTACCCCTCGGTCACGAACTCCTTGCACCAGGCGGGCAGCTCCGGCTCGCTCGCCCGGTAGTGGGCGAGCAGCCGCCGGACCCGCTTCAGCACGTCGGGCGCGTCGTCCACGGTGCGCTCGGCGGACAGCAGCTCGACCGCGCGGGCGCCCAGTTCGTCCACGAACCGCCGGTTGCCGAGCAGGACCAGCGCGTCCTCCACGGCGCCCAGCGCCGCCGAGGCCGTCGCGTCCGGCGCCCAGGCGATCTTGCGGAGCCGCTGCTCGAGGACCTGCTCGATCGTGACGCCCTCGTAGCCGAGCTCGACCAGCCAGCGCTGGTCGCGGCCGAGCGACAGGTCCCAGCTCTCCTGGACGGACCGCTCGCCGAGCCTCCGCGAGCCCATGATCGGCCGGACGATGCCGTCCGGCAGCATCCGGTGCAGGATCCACAGCACGTCCGAGCACGCCTGGAGGCGCGGCTCGGAGCGCAGGTCGAGCAGGGCCCGCTGGACGGTCCGCTTGGTCAGGTCCACGCCGAGCGGCTCGAGCCGGTCCAGGACGTTCTGGGCGAGCGGCGGCAGCGCCGCGTACCCGACCTGGCCGACCCGGTCGCCGCCGAGCAGGATCTCGCACAGCCGCCGGACGTCCCGGCGGCCCGGCACGGTGTCCTTCTCGATGCAGGTGATCGCCGCGTCCTGGAAGTCGTACGGGGTCGGGCGATTCCGGCCCCGCACGCCCGCCAGCAGCACGGACGTCTCGACCACCGCGATCGCGTCGGCCGTGCTCGCCATGTAGCCGTTGCGGCGGGCGAGCCGGACGATGTCGACCGCCCAGGTCAGCAGCTCCTGCTCGTCCAGGACGCCCGGCTCGGGCGGGGTCGTGAGAAAGCCGGACAGCCGGTCCTCGGCGGGGGCGTCGGAGACCGGCGCGGCTTTCGGGGCCTTGCGGCTCGTCCCCTTCTGCCCGGCCAGCCGGAACGGCGCGACGCCACTGCGCTTGAGGGCCTTCTCCCAGGTCGCGGCGGCGATCGACACCGAGCCGCGGGCCAGCCCGAACTGCGCCTCGATCGCCGAGTGGCTGGACGGGATCAGGCCGTGCAGCCACCGTGTCCCGGTCCGCTCGGCGATCTCGTACGGCGCGTCCGAGCGGGCGCCGAACTGCTCGACCCGGCTGGCCGCGTGCAGCGCCCCGCACACGTACAGCGCGTCGCCCGCGTCCAGTTCGGACGCGGCGAGGTGCTGCCGCATCCGGGTCCACATGAACCGCTCGCGCTCCTCGCTGCGGCGCAGGTCACCGGTGTCGCGCAGCCGCCGGAACAGGCTCCCGACCAGCAGCATCGCCTGCCGGTAGGCGTCGTACCCGGCCCCGCTGAGCGGCTGCTCGACGTACTGGTCCCACCACTCCGACCAGTGCCGGACCCGCCCGTGGTGCAGCAGGTACTCCTCCAGCTCGGCGAAGCCGGGGCGCAGGTCGCCCAGCTCGATGCCGACCGCGTCGCCGTGGAGCGCGGACTCCCCGTCCTCTTCGGAGTCCTCCTCGTCGCCGGGCCGGGACGCGGCGGCTGCGTCCGGGTCCGCCGCCGTCCTCCTGGCCGCCGGGTCGGACTCCTCCCACTGGAAGACGTGGTCGGTGGACCAGTCGACCGCGACCAGCTCGACGCCCGGCGTCTCCAGCGCGTACGCGATGGCCTGGTACTCGGCGGACGCCTCGGTGATCGGCGCGACCACCGACAGCGGCGCCCACTCCGGGTCGAAGCCCTGGACGTCGCTCGCGAACGCCTGCAGCGCCACGGGGAGCCGGCAGTTGCGCAGCTCGTCCAGCAGGGGCCGCATGTCCTCGCAGAGCTCGAGGTAGACGACCTTGGGCCGCTTCTCCCGCAGCCGCCGCGCCATCGCCAGCGCGGACGCCGGCGAGTGGTGGCAGACCGGGAAGATCTCCAGCTCCTCGGCGAGGGCGCGGTCGACGTCGTCCACCATGCCCGCGAGGATGTCGGCGGCGGCCCCGGGGGCCTCGGCGAACCGCTCCGCCGCGTCCCGGAGCTGGCCGCGGAGGGCCGCGAACGTGCCGTCCTGGGCGTCCGGGGTGGCGGTGCCCATGTCGGCGCTCGTGTCGGTGGCGGGGGTCACGACAGGGTCGCGATCGCCTCGCGGCCGCCCTCCAGGAAGCCCTGCCACTCGCCGCCCTCCTTCTTGCTGCGTCCCTCGACCACGCCGTGCCAGAACTTGTTCAGGATCGCCAGGTCCTCCGGGCTGCGGCGGGCCAGCGACCCGACCAGCGAGGACGCCAGGGTCGTGGCGCGCAGCGTGTCGTCCCCGAAGAAGCGGCTGTGCAGGATCGCGTCCTCCAGGACGCCGATCTGCTCGGCCGTCGACAGCGCCGACTCCAGCCGCTCGTCGTCGCTGGTCGCGGCCGCGGACGCCGTGCGCAGGTCGGCGAAGCTCTGCAGCAGGATGTCCAGCAGCGTCGGCGGCACCTCCAGCTCGATCCGGTGGCGGCGCAGCAGCTCGGTCGTGCGGAACCGGACGATCTCCGCCTCGCTCTTCTTGTTCGTCACGACCGGGATCCGGACGAAGTTGAACCGCCGCTTCAGCGCGGACGACAGGTCGTTCACGCCGCGGTCCCGGCTGTTGGCCGTCGCGATGATCGAGAAGCCCGGCTTGGCGAACACGATGTTGTCGTCGTCCAGCTCGGGGATGGACACGTACTTCTCGGACAGGATCGAGATCAGCGCGTCCTGGACGTCGCTGGTCGAGCGGGTCAGCTCCTCGAACCGGCCGACCACGCCGCCCTCCATCGCGGTCATGATCGGGGACGGGATCAGCGACTCCCGGGACTGGCCCTTGGCGATCACCATCGAGACGTTCCACGAGTACTTGATGTGGTCCTCGGTGGTGCCCGCGGTGCCCTGCACGACCAGCGTGGAGTTGCGGCAGACGGCCGCGGCCAGCAGCTCGGCCAGCCAGCTCTTGCCGGTGCCCGGGTCGCCGATCAGCAGCAGGCCGCGGTCGGACGCGAGCGTGACGATGCTCCGCTCGACGAACGTCCGGTCGCCGAACCACTTCTGCGGGATCTCCCGGTCCAGGCCGTCGGCGCGCTCGGAGCCGAGGATGAACGCGCGGACCATCTTCGGGGAGAGCCGCCACGTGAACGGCTTGGGCCCGTCGTCCACCGACTCCAGGTAGTCGAGCTCCTCGGCGTACTTCACCTCGGCGGGCGCGCGCAGCATGTCCTGCGTGCCGGACTGCGCCTTCTCGGACGTCGCCTTCTCGGACGTCGCCTTGCCGGACTTCGCCTTGTCGGTCTCGGTCATTGGGGGTCTCCTAGTCGAGGAAGGTCTTGAGTTCGGACACGAGCCTGCCGATCTGGCCGGAGATCACCGGCGTGCCCATGGTCTTGAAGCGCTGCCGGAACCACGGGTTGACGTACTGGCTCCCGGAGCTGGTCACCGAGCCGACCGGGATCACCTTCACCCCGGCCCGGTGGACGGACTGCAGCCCGTCGAACAGCGGCTGGGAGCGGTCGAACTCGTAGAAGTCCGAGATCCACACCAGCACGGTGTTCCGCGGATCGGTGATCTTCGGGCGGGCCATCTCGAGCGCCACCGGCCCGTCGTTGCCGCCGCCGAGGTTGGTGCGCAGCAGCACCTCGAACGGGTCGTTCACCCAGGGGGTGAGGTCGATCGCCCGGGTGTCGAAGGCGATCAGGTGGACGTCCACCTTCGGCAGCCCGGCGAAGATCGACGCGAGGATCGTGCAGTTGACCATGGAGTCGACCATCGACCCGGACTGGTCCACCACGACGATCATGCGGGCGGGCTGGGTGCGCTTGGCGGTGTGCCGGTAGAACAGGCGGTCGACGTAGAGGCGCTCGTCGTCCGGGCTCCAGTTGGTGAGGTTCTTCCAGATCGTCCGGTCGAGGTCGAGGTTGCGGAACACCCGCTTCGGCGGGATCGACCGGTCGGGCGTGCCGACGCTGGTCTGCTGGACCTGCGTCTTCAGGACGTCGGCGACCTCGTCCACGTACCGGCGGATGAGCCGCTTGGCGTTCTGGAGCGCCACGCCGGACAGGTTCGACTTGTCGCGCAGCAGCTGCTCGATCAGCGACATGCTGGGCGTGAGCCGCGCGGCGAGCCTCGGATCGGCGAGGACCTCGCGCAGCCGCATCCGCTTGACCAGGTCGCCCTCGATGTCGCGGAGGATCCGCTCGATGTCCCCGGCGTCGAAGCCGGAGCCGGGCCCGCCGGGGCCGAAGCCGGGGCTCCGGGTCGTCCCGCCGGATTCGCCGTCGGCGCCGTTTCCGGATTCCGAGGCCCCGCCGGAGCCGGACGCGCCGCCCGGGCCGTCGCCCGTGCCCCCACCGGCGTCACAGGCGCCTCCGCCCGCGCCCAGGGCGCGGCGGAGCCGGGTGGCGTCGCGCTGCCAGGCGGCGAGCCGGTCCGCGCTCACGTCGCCCTGGCCGGTCTGGAACACGTTGAGCAGCAGCTTCGAGATCAGCGCGGCGTTGCGGACCGCGCCCGCGCCGACCTCCTCGCCGCCGCCGGCGGCGGCCTTGGCGAACAGGTTCTCGAACTCGGGCTCCAGCTCGGGGAAGCGCTGGAGCAGGGTGTCCATCGACACCGACGGGTCGAGCAGCGCCGGGGGCAGCCCGATCGCGTCCACGACACCGACGCTGGACGACTCCAGAGCGGGCTGCTCCTCGCCGTCGAACATCCGGGCCATCAGCCGCCAGTAGAGCGCCCGCCTGCGGTTCGCGTGGGCGCGGGCCTCCTCCGTGGAGGCCTCGCCGTCGGGGGCGTGGGCGTTGGTCTCGTTCTCGTGCGCGTTCGTCTCGGTCATTTGCGCAACAACCGCCCCGCGCGCTCGCGCAGCACCGTCACCGCGTCCCCGGACTTGGCCTGCGCCTTGACGACCTTCGGGTCGGTGGGGCCGAGCGCCCAGTCGCCGCCGTGCGCCACCACCGGCTTCTTCTTCACCGTGGCCTGGACGGCGAGCGGACGCAGCGACCAGCCCCCGGCGTCCCAGCGGACGAGCCCGACGCAGGCCGTGGACGCGGCCACGAGCTCGGGCGTCAGCGGACCGCTTCCCGGCAGGTTCGCGAGCTCGACCCGCAGCCGGTGGTCGTCCATGACCAGGTCGGAGCCGTCGATCCGGTAGTCCTCCAGGAGGACCGGCTCGGCGATGCGCACCGGGTGCCGCTCCAGCGGCGGGACGGGCGCCGCCGTCGCCTCGTCGAGCTGGAGGCGCGCGGTGGCGAACGGGTCGGCGGGCTCGCCGGCCTCGGCCCGCTCCTCGGACCAGAGCAGGTCGCCGCCGGGCAGCAGCGTCATGCCGTCGATCTCCACGGCGCGGTGCCCGGCGAGCGCGGCCAGCAGGACGGGGTAGCCGTCCAGGACGCCCCAGACCGCGGGCCCGACGATCGTGTCGACCTTCCCGGCCGAGACGCTCGCGCGCACGAGCCGCCTGCCGTCGCCGCTCTCCAGGACGCCGTGGACCTGGACCTGGACGCCGGTCGGGTGCTCGTGGACGTCCACGCCGAGCGGCAGCAGCCGTCCCGACACCGGTTCGCCGGCCCCGGCGGGCGCGCCGTCCTGCCAGGTGAGCAGCATCGCGCGGGACCACAGGTCACCCCAGCGGCGGGCCGGGACGCGGGCCATCGTCGCGACCGGGCTGGACGCGCGCAGCTCGGCGGCCAGGCCGTCGAGGAGCATCGCGACCCGGCGCAGGGACGGCTCGGCGAGCAGCGCCTCCACGGTCGGGTCGACGGCGGCCACCAGGTCGTGGCCCACACCTCGCCAGCCGGTGACGGCGACCTCGTGCAGCCAGGACCGGGCCCCGGCCAGCAGGTTCGCGCCGGACGCCGGAACCGGCGCGGGCTCGTCCCAGATGGCGCGGACGCGTCCCGTGGCGGTGTCGAAGCGGTCGAGCAGGGCGTCGTGGACGGCGCCGAGCAGCGCGGCGCGTCCGGCGGCGAGCACGCCGAGCCCCTCCTCGGACGCCGACCCGCTGCCGGCCTTGGCGGCGGCCTCGGCGGCGGACGCCCCGAGCGGAGCGGCGGACAGGGCCGCGGCGAGCGCGTCGAGCGCGCCGGCCTCCGTCTCGCCGAGGCGGCCGAGGCCGTGGGTCAGGGCGTCGTCGAAGCCGCCGACCAGGTCGAGCGCGTCACCGACGCCGTCCGGGAGACCGTCTGCGAGGCCGTCGGTCAGGGCGGCCAGGTGCATGCTCAGCATCAGCCCACCGCCCCGGCCGGGAACCACTGCATCTCGGGCACCGGCGCGGTCCGCGCGGGCATCTCGAGGTAGGCCAGGTGCCGCAGGAACCGGTTGAACACCGTCGCGGCCGGGTTCTCCCCGCTCTCCGCGCCGTCGAGCGCGCGCGCCAGGTCGGCGCCCGGCTCGAGCTCGACGCCCAGATAGGAGGCGACGCGTTCGGCTCCGTACTGGAGCACCGCCTCCTTGAGAAGCGCGTCGAGGTGTTTGCACATCGAAGAGCCGCCGAGCCCTCCGCACCTCCGGTTGTTGTTGGTGCTGCAACTGTACGCGTGCGTTTCCGCGGCAATGGAAGAAACATAAACCCGGGCGATGTCGGAACCACTCGACACCACACCCTGGAGACGTCCGCCCGCCATTTCGACGAACGGAACCTTCGCCAGCTTCCGCGCCTTGGCGGAGGGCGTCACCCGCACCACTGCGGACCGCTCCCACGCGAGGTCATCCGCGTCCTCGTTTGACATGCCGCAATCATCCCAAGGGGGTACGACAAAATCAGGGAAACGCGGACCGATGCGCGGGAGAAGCGCTACGGACTTCCCGGTGAAGCCCGGGAACGGCGCTGGGGAATCAGCTTCGGGACAGCGCGACGATGCCGCGCGCGTGCCCGGCCCGGCGGGCGAGGAACGCGAACAGCATGCCACTCACGAAACCGTAGATATGGGCCACGTACGCGACGTTGCTCGACGTGTTGCCGAGCGACAGCCACTGCATGACGAACCACGAGCCGAGCACCACCCAGACGGGCAGCCGCGCGATGAAGACGGGCGCGACCCAGCTGACGATGCGGCCGCGCGGGTTCAGGACGAAGTACGCGCCGAGCACCCCGGCGATCGCGCCGGACGCCCCGATCAGCGGGATCCCCGAGTCGGGCGTCGTGTAGGCGAAGCCGTACGCCGCGACGAGCCCGAAGAACAGGTAGGCGAACAGGTACCGCAGCCGTCCGAGCCGGTCCTCCAGGCCCATGCCGACGACGAACAGCACCACCAGGTTGCCCAGCAGGTGCAGCCAGTTCGAGTGCAGGAACATCGAGGTGAACGCGGACGTCCACGGGGTCTTGGTGAACGTCGCCGGGCCGCACTCGTGCGTGATCTCGGGGGGCAGCGGCTGCTGGTCGCCGGTCGTCAGCTCCTTCGGGACGGCCCCGTACTCCATCGAGAACTCCATGACCTTGCACTTGCGGACGTCGTTCTCCCCGTACCAGGTGGCGAACTGCGCCATCGGCGTGAGCAGGAACACCAGCACGTTCGCGGCGACCAGCAGGTAGGTCACCCAGGGGACCCGCCGGGCGGGCTGGCTGTCGTAGAGGGGCAGTGCCATGGCAGGAGGCGTCCAGATCGGGAGGAGGCGGCGTCGGCGGCTATCTCGGGTCTCTCAGGCGAATGCCATCAAAGGCGAAGGCCATCAAACCCTAACGGTCGGACGGGTCCACGGCGGCGTAGGCGTTCTCGATCCAGCCGCGGAACGACTCGGCGCCGTACGCCGGGCACGTCCACTCCCCCTCGACCTCGACCAGCCGGACGCCCGGGGAGTCCATCCAGCGCAGCACGCACTCCATCTCCTCGGCGCCGGTGCCGCCCGCGCCGGTCACCGCGCCGGGCGCCCCGCCCGCGCCGGGCAGGACGGTCTCGGCCGTCGCGATCAGCGCGTCCACGTAGGGACGGGGCGCGGCGCGCGGCGGGACCG